>NZ_JARNTV010000001.1 GCF_029433115.1 Sphingomonas sp. AOB5
CAGCGCCAGCAGCCGCTTCGGCTGGGGCCGGTCCGGCTCCAGCGCCGCGACGCGCTCGCGCAACTCGATTGCCCGGTCGATCGCGCCATAGCGTTCCAGCCGCGCCGCCACGATTCCATAGGTCGCGCTGTTGGCCGAGGGCAGGTCGAGCGCCGCCGTCACCATCTCCACCGCTTCGGTCGTGCGGCCGCGCTTGCGCAGCCATTCGGCGGTGTCGAGATAGAAGGCCGGCACGCCGCCATGCGTCGCTTCCTCGGCCACAAACCGCATCGCGAACGCGTTCGGCGCGGCATCGAATGCCTTGAGATAGGGCCGGTCGGGCTGCCACGCGTCGATCGCGATCTTCGGCGCGTTCGAATCGGGCAGGCTGCCGATATCCTCGGCGACGATCGTCGTGACCGCCATCGAGGACTCCATCGTCACCGGCGCACGGCGCGCGCCGGTCACCACCACATCGCCGCCCGACTCACCGTTCGCACGCATTGTCGGCGGCGGCGGTGCCGGAACCGGCTCGGCCATGGGCGTTGCCGTCGGTGCCGGCATCGGCGCGGACACCGGCACGGCCCTCCCCTCCTGCTTGGGCGGGCGCGGCGCCGAAGCCGGGAAGCGCCGCTTCCACCATGCGACCTGCTCCGCCCACATGCCCGCGACCTGGTTCAGCCGCGCGGACCGCGCCTTCGCCTCACCGTCATCGGTGGCCCTGCGGATTTCGCGATACTGGGCGAGCAATTCCTTGGGATAGCCCTCGGGCGGCGCGATATCGGCGTTCACATAATCGGCCGGGGTTTCCAGCACGAGGAACGACAGGCTGGGCGATGCCACCGAATAGCGGCGGCTGAGCGCGACATAGGCCTCGCGCTGCTCGCTCGCGCCCAATGTCGCCAGCGTATCCACCGCCAGCAACTGACCCTCGCCCCCGAACGAAGCCGGGTCCTCCGGCATTGCGATCCGCGTCTCGGCCGATCCGACACGCGCCGTGACGCCGCCGCTCGCGGGCGCTCGCGCGATCACCATCCAGCGTCCCGCGCGGCTCTCCACCGGTACGAAGTCCAGCCGCCTGCCGCTCGCATCGAACACGCCTGTCACCCCAGCGTCCGCAGCCGCCAGCGCCTTTTCGATCGCCGATCCGTCGGCACCCAGCGCGAAGGCCCGCCCGCCATGGCTCGCCGCCACATGCCGCAGCCACGCCATGTCGGCATCGGGCTCGGTCGTCACCGCATCCAGCCGGCACCGCGCCGAAAGCGTAGCCGCCCGGTCGATCGAAGGCCGCCCGTTGGAAAATAGCAGGCACCGGTCCGCAGGCGCCGTCTCGTTCCCCAGCGCGGCGAAGCTGCTCGCCCCGCCATAGCGGACCGCCTTCAGCGCCGCGATCGCCGCGTCCACGCTCGCCACCGTCTTGCGCTCGGCCCCGCTCGAATTGAACAGCACGATCTCGATGCTGCGCGGCTGCAACGCGTTCAGCGTCCGCCGCAGCAGCGCCAGTTCGTCGTCATGCCGCCCCTGCAGCCGCGAGCGCGAACGATCCCAATAGATGCGCAGCTTGCCCGCCGTCCCGACGCCCGCCGGCCCGCTGGCACCAGAAAGCTGCACGAACCGCTCGCCCAGCGTGTTGCGGCTCAGCAGCGCCGCGGGCAGTCCTGCCCGGCTGATCGCCAGCGGCCCGCTCAACTCGCCTTTGCCCTCGCCCTTCGCGATCCAGCCCGCGCCATCGCGCGTCATCGGCCCCGGCGCACGCCCGGGCCAGGTCACGCCGGGCGCCACCGCATCGCTCGATCGCACCGTGATCGACCAGCCATCGCCGGGCTGCACGCTCAACGGCAGCAACCAGACTTCGTCCGATTGCGCCGAGGCATAGAGCGGCGCCACGAAGCGCAGCCGGATCGTCCGCGTGCCGCGCGGCGGGATCGGGAAGACCCGCGTCTTGAACGCGCCGTCATTGGTGACTTCGGCCAGCCCGGGATCGACGCGCTGGCGCACCCGCTCCTCATAGACGGCCTTCGCCTTGGGCTGATCGACCAGCACGCCCTCGATCATCCGGCCGTTCACATCGAGCGCATAGCCGGTCACCACCGCCCCTTCGGGCAGCATGAAACGGAAATCGCCCTCAAGGATATCGTTGCCGGGATTGGCGAACACCGCGGTCACGCTGGTCTCCGCCACCGCGCCGCGCACATTCACGACGGTATCGAGCCGCTGCAGGGTGATCTTGCGCACCGCCTCGTCGCTGCGCACGCCGCCGGCATGAGCGGTCAGGCTCGGGTTCGCCGTCTGCGCCTGCGCAGCCAGAGGAAGCACCATCAGCGCCAATGCGGCCAGCCAGCGTCGGATCATCGTGCCTCTCCCCTGCAACAACTCACGCTATGTCTTTCAGATGACACCTGCATTGCGCCAAAACCAAGGCCGCGATCCCCCGCTTCCCTTTTTGTTCGCGCAGGAGTAAGGCACCGCGACTTTTCTCGCACGTACAGAGGCATGTTTGGCCAAAGAAGAACTCCTTGAAATGCGCGGACAGGTTGTGGAGCTTCTCCCCAACGCGATGTTCCGTGTCCGGCTTGAGAATGATCACGAGATCCTCGGCCACACCGCCGGCAAGATGCGCAAGAACCGCATCCGCGTGCTGGTCGGCGACGAAGTGCTCGTCGAACTGACGCCGTACGACCTGACCAAGGGCCGTATCACCTACCGCTTCAAGTGATGCCGTCCGCGCAAGCGGACTCGTCCGGCTCGCCTGTGCGGCTCGTCCTCGCCTCCACTTCGCCGCGCCGTCTCGATCTGCTCAAGCGGATCGGCGTCGAACCTGCGCGCGTGGCCGCCCCGGACATCGACGAGGATCCGTTCAAGGCCGAGCTGCCCCGCGCCTATGTCCAGCGCATCGCCGAGGGGAAGGCGCATGCCGTCCCCCGCGCCGCGGACGAGATCATCCTCGCGGGCGACACCACCATCGCCGTCGGCCGCCGCATCCTGGGCAAGCCCGAGGACGAAGCCGATCTGCGCCGCATGCTCGCCTTGCTCTCCGGCCGCCGCCATCACTGCCTGTCCGCGGTCTGCCTGATCGGGCTGGACGGCAAGGCACGCACCAAGCTTTCCGACACGATACTCACCTTCAAGCGGCTGAGCGAAGCCGAGATCGACGCCTATGTCGCGTGCGGCGAAGGCATGGGCAAGGCAGGCGGCTATGCCATTCAGGGCCGCGCCGAGGGGTTCGTGCGCTATCTGGCGGGCAGCCATTCGGGCGTGGTCGGCCTGCCGGTGTACGAGACTCGCGCGCTGCTGATCGGCGCGGGCCTGCTCATTGCCTGAGTGGCTCTACGAAGCGGGCATCGGCGAAGCCCGCGCAGCGCTGGTCGAGAACGGCGCGATCCTGAAGGCCCGCATCGAGCTTCCCGGCCTGCGCGCGGGCGCCGTCATCGAAGGCCGTCTGCGCGCCGAGAATCGCGTCGAAACCGCCGAGGGCGACCTGTTGCTCGATCGCGCCCCGCCCGGCGTCACCCAGGGCGCCAAGCTCATCGTCGAGATCGCCCGCGAAGCCATTCCCGAACCCGGCCGCGCCAAGCTGCCCAAGGCCATCGTCACCGACAAGCCGCCCGCCCCCGGCCCCGATCTGCTAGCCCGCATCGCCGCCACCGGCATCCCCGTCCGCCAGCCCCGCCCGCACGAAGCCGATGCGCTCGAAGCCGCGGGCTGGTCCGAGATCCTCGAGGAGGCGACCACCGGCGAGATCGCCTTCCCCGGCGGCGCGCTGCGCATGGCGGTGACCCCGGCCATGACCCTGTTCGACGTGGACGGCACCGGCCCGCTCTCCCCGCTCTCCCTTGCCGCCGCGCGCGCCACCGCGCTGGCGATGGAGCGCCACGAGGTCACCGGTTCGGTCGGCGTGGATTTCCCGACGCTGGCCAACAAGGCGGAGCGGCTCGCACTGGGCGAGATGATCGACGCGCACCTGCCCCGGCCGTTCGAGCGCACCGCGGTCAACGGCTTCGGCTTCCTCCAGATCGTCCGACGCCGCACCCGCGCCTCGCTGCCCGAACTGCTGCTGGCCGATCCCGCCGGTGCCGAAGCCCGCGCCGAGCTGCGCCGTCTCGAACGCCTTTCGCCGCCCTACCCGGCTTCCCATATGGTGAGTGCCCGCATCGCCCGCCGCATCGCCGCCCATCCCGACTGGAGCGCCGAGCTGGCGCGCCGCATGGGCGGAAGCGTCGCGCTGGTCGCGGCCAAGGAGTGACGAATTGAAGCGCGATACCTGCCCGATCTGCCGGAAACCCGTCGATGCGGCGTTCACACCCTTTTGCAGCCGCGGCTGCAAGGATCGCGACCTGCTGCAATGGCTGGGCGAAGGCTATCGCATTCCGGCCGGACCCGCTGACGAAGAAGCGCAAACTGGACTGGACACCGCGAACGACGCCGACTAAGAGCGCGCCTTCCGGCGTTCGCCGGAGAGAAAGCTCCGGCCCCGCCGGACGCGCCCGGGTAGCTCAGTTGGTAGAGCATGCGATTGAAAATCGCAGTGTCGGCGGTTCGATTCCGTCCCCGGGCACCACTTTTCCGATAGCGACAGAGAAGCACCGGGTGCCCGAGAATGGCGCGGGAATAGCACCGTTTTGTTAGGCACTTATTCCGGCACCGATCTTGGCTACGCCAATCAGAGACCAATTCTGCACGATTTTTCTCCGGCTGAAACGGCCCTATCTCCCGCCGCAGGAAAAGTGGCCCCGACTTCCTTCGGCCCCTTGGTCTGGAGCGTGCAGACGGCAGCGGGAGGGACACGACCGAAAAATCGGAAGTAGGCTTCCTAAAACCGGAACTGGACTTCCGCCTTTGTCGGAATGGCAGGCATTGGGCCGACAGCCGTCGGTCCGCTTTCGGCGTGCGAACGGCGAGAGCAGACGTGCTTGGCCAAACACGTCAGTTGCAGCACGGCGCGTGAGGAGAGCTGTCGATCGGCAGATTTACCCATCGCGAACCGCCGGCTGGCCCCCGAAAAGTGGCGTTTGCCGACCATGAGAGCGGCCCATCTACAGTCCCGATGGGCCGCTCGGAGATCAGATTTCCGTTCGCTCGGCGAGGAGCAAGGCATCCTCGATGTCAACGCCGAGATATCGAACCGTGTTCTCGATTTTGGTGTGTCCCAGCAGGATCTGGATCGCACGGAGGTTCCCGGTCGCCTTGTATATCATGGACGCCTTGGTCCGGCGAAGAGAGTGTGTACCGTACTCGGCTCGTCGAAGGCCAATCGCATCGACCCATTCATCTACCAACCGGGCGTACTGCCTCGTGCTGAGATGCCCCGCGCGATCAACGCGGCTTGGAAAAACGTAGTCGCTCTTGGTGCCGCCCCGGCATCCGAGCCATGCATGGAGGCTCGCGCGGACATCAGCAGTGAGTTCGAATTGAACAGGTCGGCCCGTCTTCTGCTGAATTACGATCGCCCTGGTTCTTATTTCGGCTCCGGACACCAAGTCATCGATCTTGATCTTGACCAGATCGCAGCCACGCAATTTGCTGTCGATCGCCAAGTCGAAGAGCGCTCTGTCGCGAAGGCGCCCCTCGCGGTCCAGGAAGAAGCGGACGGCCCATATTTGCTTCTGCGTCAACGGGCGCTTCGTCCCCACCGCCTTACCTGCGTTCCATGCAGGTCGCGATTGAACGCCGGGATCAAAACGTGAGTAACCCATGGTCATTCTCCACGGCCTTGATTGGCCGTGGGTTGAACAGCTTTTGTTGCAGTAAGAGCGGACGGGCGGGGAGTCAGCGTCTCTCTCCGCGCTTTGCAATTGATTGACGCCCAGCGAAGTTGTCCTCCCCGAAGCGCCTGCGCGGCTGAGAAGGGGGCCTGGCGCTCATCGATGAGTCAGACGCGGTCAATTCGCACAAGATTCTGTGACGTCTCTATCAACCGCTCCCTACCCACCCCATATCATGGGTATCGCGGCCCCTGCCACGAGCGCCGCCGCGACTGAGAGATGCTTCGTGCTCCCGCTCGACCGAGGAGACACGTTATGAATATTCACCAGATGATTGCGCCGGCTGATAGCGAGCAACCCGCATCGGTCATAGCGTCGGGTGGGTCTGGATCTGAGGCGGACGCGCTGGAGGCGGCGCTTTCGGACATGACCGCCGCATTTTCCAGCGATTTCGTCAACGGGAGGGTCGGCGAGCACCATAACACCTTCGAGCACCGTTCGCGCGTGTTGCGCCAGATGACGGAAAGCCTCGCTGCGATGCGTGCGCAAGACGCGGTGACGGTGTCGTGAGCCCGCGCGAAGAGGCTCGCGAGGGGCTGATGTCCACGCCAGAGGACGCAGGTGCCGAGATGGCGCGGTACGCGATCACTCGGGTGCCCGCAGACATGTTCCACTATCGGGAATATCGCTATACTAGGCTTAGCGACGCGCTCGCCCAGGCCAAGCGCGACGGGAACGCAGCTTCTGGCGAGCCTGGATAGACGGATACGGGCTGCCGCCCACAAGCTCACAGGCCCGGCGGCGCCCGACGATCCTCGTAGATGCGATTTTCCTTGCGCACTCGACGACGGTATGAGCGATCGCGCGCGTGATAGGTTCGATACGCCACGAAGCTTGCCAACAGCAGCGTCAAGACCAGCATCATGCTGTAGGCGATGATCAATCGAAGTTCCATGCTGCATCCTTTGCGTCGAATTCGAGGTTCTGCCTGGCCGCGGAGACGGTGACCTCGACCGTCATGCCGAGAAAGGCATCAGCCGCGCCAATGTACCGGCCGTCCACCGGGCTCAGCTGACCGATGCTGCGGCCGACGGCGACGGGCACCAGATGCGCCTCGCCCATGCGCCCGTTGGTGGGATCGAACGCAATCCACCCCGCGCACGGCAAATAGACCTCGGCCCACGCGTGCGTCGCGCCATGCTGGTTGTCTCGATCGGCGGGATCGCCCGAAATCGGCGGATCGAAGAGATAGCCCGACACTGCGCGCGCGGCGAAGCCGAGGTGCCGGACCGCCTCGATGAACAGCGTGGCGAGATCGCGGCACGAGCCCGAAGCGAGATCGAGTGTCAGGTGCGGAGGCTGCGTCCCGACTTCGTCGCGCGTGACATAGGTCATGCCGATCCGGGCGGCCGCGTTCACGTCCTGCAGCAGTGACAGCGTGTCGGTATCGCCGCCAAGCACCACAGCGCGCGCCCAGTCGGCAAGCCGGTCCTCCGGGTCGGGATGTTCGGGAACCAGCAATGCACCCAGATCGGTGCGTTCCTCGTGCGAATAGTCGAACGGATAGTAGTGCGCATGCGGCGCAATCTTGAGGATGGGCCATGCGGCAGCGGTCTGTTCGACTGTCACCCGGTTGGTGATCACCAGCCGCGCCGTGGGGTCTGGGAAGGATGCCGTGGCGATAAGGTTGCCGAAGACATCCTGCGTCCACTCGAACTCCGCCGGGGGCTCGCAGCTGAGGTCGGCGGAGATCGGACGGAGTGCATGCGAGCCGCGCGGGCTCAGCATCATCCGATGCGCGAGAAGCGCGACGGGAGCCCGGTAGGCATAGGTGGTGACGTGCAGGATTTGCAGCCTCATTCCGTCACCTCCTGAATTAAGGACTCGAAGTCCCGAGCGTGGCATCACCCGCGGTCGGCGTGTCCCCTGTCGGGATTTTCGCTCAGCTCGCGAAGGCCGGCCGCGGGCGGTTCGCTCCGCGCAACCTGCGCCTCCGCGAATGCGCGGGTGCGCAGCTTCCGATCTTCGCGCAGGTCGGCTGCAATGCCTTCCTTCGCCCAGGCGGCAGCGGCAGCGTTCGCGACCAGCCGGACATTGTCGAGCGTGGCGGCGCGGGCAAGCGCATGGTGATGCGCTTCCTGGGCGCGGCAAAGGATCGAGGACGGCTGCATGGAACGGGCCTTTCGGTTTGGGGGAAGAGGTCAGCCCTTCTTGAGCGGCTGAGCCTGGGGCGTGCCCTTAAGCGAGGGATTGGAAGCGTTCTGCTTCGGCGGCTCCGGCTTCTTCGGCTTCCGCGCCTCGCGGTTGCCGCGTTGTTGGCCCTTGGCCATGTCGTGATCTCCTTGATGCGGGCCCGGCGGGCCGGGGATGACGCTCAGCGGCCGAACAGCGACAGAATCGGACGAACTGCAGCTATTTGGCGACCGCTGCGAACCTGCGCGTGCGCGGCAGCCTTCGCGTCGATGCTCGGGCTGCGAACATGGCTGATGCGTGGTGCGGGCCGGGCGAAACGGGCGTCGGGGATGGAGGGCATGAGAAGGCTCCGCGTCAGAGCGGGAGCATGAAGCACTCTCAGTCGCGGCCAAGCTCGAGAAGACGGCCTGCGATAACTGTAATATGGGGACGGACACACTGCGGCGCCATCCCCCTTTGTCGAATCTGCGAATAGTTTGAGCCGTGTCCTTGTGACTCAATCGACCGGACACAACATTGTCGGGGCGATCCTGAAGCTGAGTGCGTCGGCCTTTGAACCGGGCTGCACGGCGACCAAGGTGACAAGCCGATGTTCCTCGACGACCGCGACGCACAGGCCGGCGAGGAACTGCCGTTGCCTTGGACCACGCCACCATCCAATCAAGGGTCGGCCGAATGCCGCTGGTGCTGGCGGTTCGTATACAGGCCGGCGCTCCCTTGCTCGATCAAGGTGGTTGCCGGGCTCGCCGAAATGCGGACGTCGTCAGGGCTGGGTGATCGATGCAAATGGGAGCTTGCTACCAGAGCGTCGCCTGACGCCGCCTCCGCGGAAAAACCCCTGTGACCGACAAGCACCAGCGCTGGACACAAACGGACATCAACGATCTGCGGAGTGGTGTCGCTGGCGGCGTGGAAATCGAGGGCATAGCCGAGGCGCTCGGGCGCACCGTCGAGGACACCCGTGCGATGGTCCTGCGCCTTCGTCTACGCATCGAAGGCCGCAGCTAGCGGTTTACAATCGCGGCGCGTCGGCGTTGATCGAGAAATAGTTCGCTTGCCGCCTTGTCGGCAGCACGCCTGGCCACGACATTGTGCAGTGCAGCAATTCACTCCAGGATTGTACGCACGTCAGGGCTTCCGCCGTGGCCAGGAGACCGCCGCGTGCGAAATCTGAACGATACCCTGAACCGCCTTTCCGCATTGCGAAGCAAGATCGCACCCGGTGCGACTGGGTGCGCCGGCGCAGATCGGCTCTCCGACCTCCCCGCGTTCGGCTCCAATCCGGGCGCGCTTCGAGGTCGCTTCTATGTTCCTCAGTCGCTAGGTTCGTCCGCGGCCCTCGTGGTCGTGCTCCACGGCTGCACCCAGAACGCCGCCGGCTACGACCACGGATCGGGCTGGTCCCAGCTCGCCGACGAACAGGGGTTCGCCCTGCTCTACCCGGAGCAACAGCGCAGCAATAATCCCAATCTCTGCTTCAACTGGTTCAATACGGGCGACACGCAGCGCGATTGCGGTGAGGCGCTGTCGATCCGTCAAATGGTCGCGGCGATGGTCGCGGAGCACGCAATCGATCCCGCCCGCATTTTCGTCACCGGACTTTCGGCGGGCGGCGCGATGACGTCGGTCATGCTCGCCACCTATCCCGACGTGTTTGCCGGTGGCGCGATCATCGCTGGCCTTCCCTATGGCACGGCCGCGTCGATTCCCGAGGCCTTCGATCGCATGCGAGCGCATGGCGGGCCTCCGGCGGCAGCGCTTGGCGGGCTTGTAACCGGTGCATCACCACACAAGGGCCCATGGCCGAGAATCTCGGTGTGGCATGGCGACAGCGACGCGAGCGTGAGCCATGCGAATTCGGCGCTGATCGTCGAGCAATGGCGAGCCATTCACGGCATCGCGTGCGAGCGGACCGCCGTCGAGCACGTCGACGGCCATCTTCGCAATGTCTGGCGCGATGCCCATGGGCGCGACGTGATCGAGGAATATTGCATCGGCGGCCTCGGCCACGGCACTCCGCTCAGCACCTCGGGCGCCAATGCCTGCGGGGTCCCTGGGCCGTACATGCTCGAGGCCGGAATTTCCTCGACCCGGCGCACCGCAAGTTTCTGGGGTCTGGTCACGGCGCAAGCGGAAAGGCGACCGGAGCCGGCGCTGCCGCCAAGCCCGGGCATGGCCGTGCCCGCCAATCATCGCGAAGCGCAGTCTCGGCCCCAGAGGGCCTCCCGCCACGTTGAACGCATAATCGAAGATGCATTGCGCGCCGCGGGCCTGATGCGCTGAGCGCCGCGGCGGAAGGAAATTCGTTGGAGCTTTCGCACCACTTGTACGTGCTGCTGCTCGCAGGGGGCGGCGTGCTGGTGCTGTTGACGGCGTGGTTGCCGATGCTGCTGCGCAGGGCACCGCTGTCGCTGCCGATCCTGTGCGTGGGCGCGGGTGCTACGCTGTTCGCGCTGCCCCCACTTCGACCCTTCGCGGTTCACCCGCTGCAATTCCCGATCCTGGTTGAGCGACTGAGCGAACTCGTCGTGATCATCTCGCTGATGGGCGCAGGTCTGAAGATCGACCGGATGATTGGGCTGCGTAGCTGGATGCTGACCTGGCGCTTGCTGGGGATCGCGATGCCAGTCACCATGGTGATCGTCGCGGGGCTGGCCTTGGGGCTGCTGGGACTTGGCCTGGCGGCGGCATTGCTGATCGCGGCGGTGCTCGCGCCGACCGACCCGGTGCTTGCGAGCGACGTCCAGGTGGGCGGTCCCGGCGAAGGGAAAGAGGACGAAGCGCGGTTCGCCCTGACGTCGGAAGCCGG
Source organism: Sphingomonas sp. AOB5 (assembly GCF_029433115.1). Taxonomy (GTDB): domain Bacteria; phylum Pseudomonadota; class Alphaproteobacteria; order Sphingomonadales; family Sphingomonadaceae; genus Sphingomonas. The sequence continues at coordinate 10,684 of NZ_JARNTV010000001.1, forward strand.
TCTCAACGACGGCTTCGCATTCCCCTTCGTCCATCTTGCGATCGCTCTCAGTGCTGCATCGTTCGGGCGCGGCGATCTGCTCGCGTGGTTCGGGCACGACCTTCTGTGGAAGACACTCCTCGGGGCGGTCGGGGGCTACGCCATCGGACGCGGGCTCGGCTACTTGACTTTCCACCTGCCGACGCGGGCGAGCCTGTCTCGCACCGGCGACGGCTTCGTGGCGCTGGCGGTGACGCTGCTTGCCTATGGCGTGGTCGAGATATTGGGCGGGTTCGGCTTCCTGGCGGTCTTCGTGTCGGCGCTGGCGCTCCGCAACGCCAGTCGCGATCATGACTATCACGACCGGCTGCATGGGTTCGCCGAAGAGGCGGAGCGGCTGCTGATGATGCTGCTGTTGATCCTGTTCGGCGGCATTGTGGTCTTCGGGGGCCTGCTCGCTGCGTTCGACGCGTGGATGCTCGTGTTCGTCGCCGGCGTCCTGCTGGTGGCGCGCCCCGCCGCGGGCCTGCTCAGCCTGGTCGGATCGAAGCTGCCCTGGCGCGAGCAGCTGGTGATTTCCTTCTTCGGCATCCGCGGGATGGGCTCGATTTACTATCTCGCCTTCGCGCTCAATCACGCCTCCTTTGCGGAGCCTCAGCGGCTCTGGGCGATGGTGGGTGGCGTCGTGCTCGCCTCGATCCTGTTGCACGGCATCACCGTGACACCGGCGCTGCGGCTGCTTGATCGCTGGCAGCGACGCCGCGGCGAGATCCCGCGATAACTCGAGTGGTCTCCTCCGGCTGGGCCAACCGGCCACGGTGATTCCCTCCGGACTGTCTCACGACGGAGTTAAAGGCCGGATCGCAAAATCATCCGTGGCCTGATGATCGGCATGGGAGAAACGGCGACCTCGTCGAACCAGCTCGCATCGACGTTGAACGGCTCCTGAGCGGTGCTGATCGGCGCCCGCGCCTCGGCGGTCTGGGCCGTTGCCGAATTCATGCCGGGCGGAGCGCCGACCATGCTATGGTGTAGCCGTGAGTCGATATGGCCGAGATATGAACGGCTCGCGACTATCCGGAATAGCTTTCATTCCCGAGAGCTTGCCGGTTTTCCCCGGAAGGGGGAATTCCATGAACCCGACAGCTCATCCCGACGTCGCGCACAATCTGGCGTTGGCGATCCTAGCCTCCTCCGACGCGCCTGCGCTTTTGCTCGACGGCAACCTCGCCGTCATCGCCGCCAGCGACACCTTCTACCGCGCCTTCGCGCTCGAGCCGCAAGACGTGGCCGGACGCCCCCTGTTCGACCTCGGCGCAGGCGAGTGGGACGTACCGCAGCTCCGCTCGCTGCTCGGCGTCGCCCTTGCGGATCTCGCCAGGATCGACGCCTATGAGATGGATCTCAAAGGCGATGCCGCGCCGCGCCGGCTCGTCCTCAACGCCCGGAAGCTCGACTATGGCGCTGCCCAGCAGGTCCGCCTACTCCTGACGATCTGCGACGTCACCGAGGCGCGGCTCAGTGCCAAGCTCAAGGACGATCTGCTGCGCGAGAAGGCGATCCTGCTTCAGGAACTCCAACATCGCGTCGCCAACAGCCTGCAGATCATCGCCAGCGTGCTCATGCAGAGTGCGCGACGGGTGCAGTCCGAGGAGGTGCGCAGCCACCTCCACGATGCCCACCATCGGGTCATGTCGATTGCCACCCTCCAGCAGCAACTCGCCGCGTCGAGACTGGGCGATGTGGAGCTTCGCGGATATTTCTCACAACTCTGCGAGAGCCTCGGTGCATCGATGATCCATGATCATGATCAGATCGCGATCGCGGTCACTGCCGATCGCAGCAGCGTGAACGCGGACGTTTCGGTCAGCCTCGGACTGATCGTCACCGAACTGGTGATCAACGCGCTCAAGCATGCCTTCCCAGGCGAACGCAGCGGCAAGATCCTCGTCGATTATCATGCGCATGGGCCGGACTGGACCCTGTCGGTCAGCGACGATGGCGTTGGCACGCCGGAAGCGTTGGCGGCGGCCAGGCCAGGCCTCGGCACCAGCATCGTCGAGGCGCTCGCCAACCAGCTTGATGCCACGGTCGAGACGGAGGGCGGATATCCCGGCACGACGGTCTCGGTCAGCCATACGGAATTGTCGGACGCCTGAAGCGGGAGCCGAACCGCGCCATCGCGTCGGCATCCCAATTGCAGCGACCTTCTTGACCGGTGGGGCATTGCGGCCCGCCCATGTGAGGCCCTTTAGCACCCGACCTCGTCAGGATAATATTGGCACGTTGAGAATTCTATATGTTCAATTGAGATAAATATAAGAGAGTCTTATATTAAATGGTTTCACGACTGATGAAACTAAGACTTTTAATAGCCGAAAACATTTATATTTTCGACCTAGTTTGTTTTCCGCAACATAACTTACCGACGTTCGTTCTATCCACGACCTTATATGAGGTCAGGAGAACAATCATGAGAAATGTGTTTTGGACGGCCGCCATATTGGCGGTCGCGGCGCCGGCTGTGCCCTCGTTGGCGCAGTCCGATGAGGCTCGCAGCGAACAACGCCAGGACGTCCGCGCGGCCGACCGGCAGTATCGCGAGGATATGCGCGATGCGGACAACCCGCGTGAGGTTCGACAGGCTCGGCGCGAGTATGCGCGCAATCTGGCGCAAGCCGATCGCCACGCGCGGCAGGCGAATCGCGGCTGGCGCGGATACGGCAACTATGATTGGGATCGTCGTGAGCCCGGCAGGGATGGCTATGATGCCGGGCGCTATTATCGCAGCGGCAGCTACTATCGGGCCCGCACGCTAACCGCCGACGACCGCGTCTACCGCGGCCAGAACGGGCGTTATTATTGCCGCCGTCCGGACGGGACCACTGGGCTGATCATCGGCGCGGCCGCCGGCGGGCTACTCGGCAACACCATCGCGCGCGGCGACAGCCAGGTCCTCGCAACCCTTGTTGGTGTCGCCGCCGGCGGCGTTGCAGGTCGGGCGATCGAACGCGGTAATGTCCGCTGCCGATAGAGCAAGCAGCGAGAGCGGCGGGAAACCGCCGCTCTGGAGATTGCGTTCTAGTCCATCTCTAATCGCCCCCGTGCGCCGCGAGCGGGGACGTGGGAATTATATATCGAGCTGCACCTCTTCATCACCTACATTCTTACAAGCGCTATCGCATTACTCGTCGGCGTATGCGTTTGGACGCTTGCGAATAATGCGCTCGTGCGCCGGGCCGCGCGAAAGCGACGGGAGCGAACGTCATGACCGGCAACCGGGCACGATCGGTCGCCGCCGATCCAGCCTCAGTTTCTGACACCCCCGATCCGAGCATCCGACGCTTACGCTCGTCGCTGGAGCAGGTCGCGATAGCCGCCCCGCGCCAGCGTCGGTGCCTCGCGTACCAGGCGGCGAACGCGGGAGCGAAGCGAATTCGCGCGGTCGTCCAGTCGAGCAGGATCCGCTCCTTGCCTCGCTCTCCGTCCTTCCGGTCCCCGGCGACCTGGTGGCGATGACGATATCCCCGCTTCTGGGAATCGCGACCGGACCGGCGGCGCTGAAGTTCAGATTCGCTCGCGCGTCGGTGTCCGACAAGATGATCGATTTTCCGGGGGCTTGGCTCTGCGCCCGGCAAAGAAGCGCGCTGCGGCCGCCGAAGGCGCAATGATGGTGCCTGGAGCGATCGCACTGGTTCGCCGCGATGGCGATCTGGCCTTGCCGGTGATCGTCATGGCGGGAGAGGGCGACCTCGTCACGCATGCGCCGAAGCACGCTGAACGGCTTGCCCGTGAGTTGCGGTGCCGAGCTGCGCATAGTGCCGCATCAGGGGCACTTCGTGCATTATGCCGTTCCCGAAGAGGTTGTGGCTTCCATTTCCGCGTTGACCACAGGACCGGCAGAAAGCGCTAATAAAGGGAAGGGCTCGCGAGGCCGTTCATCTAGCGTTTCCCCTCGCGCCGACTGGGCAGTGAGCGACCGTGATCGAGCGGATGCGGAAAGCTCCAGTGCAGGGTTCCATGACCCGAGCAGTCGAGCACGATCGAACGACTGCTTTCAGGAATGAACTGGCCTGGTCGGAACGACCGCAATGGGGCGCAATGCGGACACGCCGTGTGCAAGTAGGAACACGTCTCCACAGGCGAGGGTTACGATGAAGGCGCCTCAAGGCGCTTACATCAAGGAGACTCAATATGGCCGGCGGTAGTGAATTGTAGCCCAAGGACTCTCGCAACGTGACTGGTACTGCACATACGCCGGACGGTCGCTGGAGTGGTGATGGGCCCGAATCCGGCCATGGCGGTGAGCTCGAACCGAAGGACTCCCGCAATGTAACCGGAACTGCCACGACGGAAGATGGTCGGTGGACCGGTGCGGCCGTACGTCCTGAGGAAGGCCCGCAAATCCCCGAACGGAAGCAACCATAGTTGCGTATCGCGCTACGCCTTCAGAGCGACTTCCGCGGCAAGCGCCAATTTGTATATGGCGTCGCCAGCGTCCCGGATCACGGCAGCACGGTGAGCTGCGCTGTCACACAATCTTGAGGTTAATGCCGTCGGCGCAACATCTTCCATAATTGTGCCCGCCAAGGTGAGCAGGCGATCGACGAGGTCATCTCGGTCTTCCATGGCTGTCACGAAGCGCGACATGCCGTGAGAAGTCGAGACGCAGCTTTGTAACTGGAGCGGAATTCTGAGCATGCCGGCAAGCGCACGGTGTCAGAACCCCATCTCAACTCGCTGTCCCGCCCATTCCAGTGGTAAGCTCGCCCATCGCATCAACTGGGTCCGGGTCAGGCCTTCGGGCTGACGGCCTTCGACGATCGCCGAAACAATATCGGGCGCGAGATATCCGATCCTGAGCAGATCGGCGGCATGCTCGCGACCGTAGCCGATCTCGGCAGCCAGTTCCTCAAACTCTGCCGCGCCACTGGTCGCCAGCACTTCACGCGCAGCCATGGCTTGAGCGACAAGCTTTATCAGCGCCGGATTTTTCCGGGTCGCCGTTCCAGTTTCCACCGTCGGGATCACCAGCCGGAGCTGCTTGCCCGATCGCACGCAAGCGATTGGGAGGATGATATCGACTGGAGCATCACCGAGCAGGTCATCGACCGACCCGAATTTGCAGCGTACAGTCATGGCGTCGGTGGCGAGTTCAATCCGCTCAACACAGTCGACGATCAGCTGCCGCTGGTCGCGGGGAGTCCCGTTGGCGAGCCGATCGGCGGCGGCACGAACCACCGCCTGCATTCGCTCGATATCGACCGCAGCCGGTGCGCCAGATTCTAGAACGGCGCGTTCTGCGGCGGTCAGTTCATTGGCGACGGATGCCAGGATGCGCTTTTCGATGTCCGCCGCGCTGACGCGCCACTTCGGTTCGGCGTCCCTGACCTGCGACGCATAATAGCGATACCGCCGCCCGCCCCTATTGGTGTTGCTGGGAGACATCCGGCGCCCATGCCCATCCCAAAGCAGCCCAGCGAGCAAGCTGGGGTCGGGGGCACCATGTCCCAGCACGCGTTCAACCTTACCCTTTGCCAGCTGATCCACCGCGGCTGCAAAGATATCGGCGTCGACGATGCCATCATGCTGCCCGGGATAGACACGGCCCTTGTGCGCGATTTCGCCGACATAGATCCGGTTCTGCAACATCTGGTATAGCGCGCCGCGCCCGATGGGTTTTCCACCACGCATGATGCCGTTGCTGCCGGTCCAGCGCTTGCTGGTCACGCCATGGGCATCGAGTTCGATGAGAAGCGCGGTCCCGGAAGCCAGCTCGACATAGCGCCGGAAGATAAGACGGACCGTCTCGGCCTCGACTTCGTTCACGACCAGCCGGCGATCGACGATGTCGTAGCCGAGCGGCGGGTTGCCGCCCATCCACATGCCCTTGGCCTTGGACGCGGCGATCTTGTCGCGGATGCGCTCACTGGTCACCTCCCGTTCGAACTGGGCGAAGGAAAGGAGCACGTTGAGCGTCAGCCGCCCCATGCTCGTGGTGGTGTTGAACGCCTGCGTGACCGACACGAAGCTGGCCTGTTTCGCATCGAGGACCTCCACGATCTTGGCGAAATCGGCGAGGCTGCGGGTCAGGCGGTCGACCTTATAGACGACGATGACATCGACCTTGCCGGCTTCGACCTCAGCAAGCAGGCGTTTTAGCCCCGGCCGCTCCATATTGCCGCCGGAAAAGCCGCCGTCCTCGTAGATGCCGGGCGCCTGCACCCAACCCTCGTGCCGCTGGCTTAGAATATAGGCAGCGCATGCCTCGCGCTGGGCGTCGAGGCTGTTGAAGTCCTGCTCCAACCCCTCCTCGGTCGATTTGCGGGTATAGATTGCGCAGCGGAATGTGCGGCCGGTGACATCACGCGGATCACGCATCCGCCGATCCTCGCTTCAGGCCGAAGAAGCGCGGACCCGACCAATGTGCGCCGGTGATGTCTCGCGCGATCTGCGACAGCGAGGAATAGCGCCGATCACGATATTGATACCCGCTCTCCAGCACCAGGACATGATGGCTCGCCCCGCCCCATTCCCGGACCAGCCGCGTACCGGGTTTGATGCGCCCGTCATTGACGTTGACGCTGATCGTGCCGCTGCGCTCATACTGGCGTTTCAGCCGCTGAAGCTCGCGGGCAATGGCGGTGGGCAGACCGCCATGAACCCGTTCCTGCAACCGCCACGCAATGCCACGCCGGAGCAGGTCCGCGGTTAGGGGCGGTGCGGGAGCGCGATAGACACGCTCCCATTCGGCGCGAAGCTCTGCCGCGCGCATGGTTGTAAGCGTTGCGAGACGATCATTGAGGCTCGCCGGCATTATGCCTGAGCCTCGATCCGGTAGCAGGTAACGTCGCGACGCTTGGTCTTGGCGATGGCATGGCCCTTCTTGCGCAGGCCGGTCAGCGCAGCGCGCGTGGTGTGCGGCAGCCAACCGGTCGCCTCGATCAGTTCGTCGAGGGTCGAGCCTTGATCGCGTTGGAGTAATTCAAGGACCAGCGCCGCCTTGGTTTGGCGCTGAGCTGATAGAGCCGGCGGCAACGACGCCGGTTCCGGTGCAGGCCCCGGCTCACCAATGCCGATGGCCGACAAGCCAGCGGGCGTGATGAAGGCGCCATAGCGAAGATCGCCGTCGGTGCGCCACGCGCTGGCGGCAATCGTCTCGCGCTCTTCGGCCAGGCCTTGCTTTAGCAACGAGGCTATGGATTTGGCGATCGCCGTCGCCGGCGACGTCAGGGAGGAGGAATAGGGGTAAAGGCTGCCGTCCTCGCGACGAGAGGCGCCCGAAAGCAGGATAATCTGGGTATCGCTAAGCTTGGTCATGGTGGTTTTCCTTCGAGCGAGCAGCTCGTGCTGCTCCACCACCCACAGCCCGGTCAGTTCACCTTCCGGGCGGCGGTCCGGGACCGCGACTCACACAAACACCAATGCTCCGTTCGGCAACGAAGTCGAGTTCATTCTCGGTCATCGATCCGCAGGCCATAACGGGTGTCATGTTTGGCTGAAGACGGTAGCTTCACCCGATGGAGGATGCGTCTCGATTCTCGACTCAGCTGTCGATGAATTTCCAGACCGAAGGGCAGCCTACAGAATGACCCATCCCGTCACACCCGATGGCCGCTACTTCGTCGTACGCGGCAGGCTGTGGCGGACGTCCAATCCTGCATTGGGCAACGTTCAACGGCAGGCACTGGTCAATGCGCTGATGGATGCGCGCCGTGCGGTCGGCGCGGCGAAACGGCGCAGTGACGAACGTGCCGAGAAGGCAGCGAGAGCGGCGGTCGATGCCGCCAAGGTGGCGCTCGGCGAACGTGGTCCGGTTTGGTGGAATGATGGCGCGCCGGACTATAACCAGTATATGGCGCGGAACACGCCCTACGCTGGCTGGTTCGCGGACCTTACCTGACGGCAGCTACGTGCGCGTGCGCAACGCGCTGCTGGGATGTGCAGCGCGAAGCAACCGCCGAATACCGGGGCCCGATGATATCCGTACCTTAGCGTCCCGCTGTTGAATCGCCGCTGGTTGCGGCCAGTATAACCGCAATCGCTTCGTCTGGCTGATCCCACATTGGAAAATGTCCGCAGGCTTCGAACCAGTGCAGGTCGGCGGAGGGAAAAGCGAGTTTTGCCCGCGCTGCCTGCCTCGGTAGGCATAGCCGGTCATGGCGGCCCCAACCTATCACAATGCGACGCGTGGGATCGGCAGCCGGACCCGTTTGCTCAGGCCCGTTCGCAAGGTCATGGACCAAAGCATCGAACGTCGGGGTCTTACTCAGGCTTACCAGATCCGTCTCAACGACCTTTGGATCAAGTGCCCAGGGGCGCGCAGATAGCTGCACCAGCAATGCAGTGCGCGATGCGGCGTTCTTGCTCAACGACGGCAGGAACGGTCGGATTGCCCGAAGCAACCGCCCCGAAACGCCGATGGTGCTCTTAAAGAATGTGCGTTCCCAACCGCGCCAAAAGCCGCCCGGATCAAGTGCTACGACGTTGCCGACACGGCCACGCCGTGCAAGTTCCAGCACGATCCGGGCACCCATTGAGCTTCCGACAACGTCAATTCCGTCCAAGCCGTTGTCGGCGATGTAGCGGTCGACGCTGCCGACGAGGCCATCGAAGGTCCCGCTATCCTGTTCGGCCGGGGTAGCGCCGTGACCGGGAAGGTCGATGGCGATCACCGTCCGTTCAGCGCTGAGCGCACCTATGATCGTGCTCCACGATCGCCAGCTTCCGCCGAGACCGTGGATAAGGAGCAGCTTGCGGCCGGCGCCGCGTTGGACCTCGTTCATTCAAATGCTCCGAGTGGTCGGTGCTGAACGATCCAGATCGGCTTTCGGGGCCGGTTCGGGTGGCTTCCTTACTCCGCCGACTTTTTTGGCATTTAGCCGCTGGAGCGGAAACGAAACCTTGGGGCAAGGGGATGAAATTGCGCTGGCCATCCCCACTTAGGGCATTCAATCAAAACGGAAATATCGCGAGGTTCCATGGCCAATGGATGGGCGCCGGATGGCGCGGTTCAGGACCAGATCGATGACAGCATCGCGGATGCGGTGCTGGAGGCGCGTGCCCGAATGCCCAGCGGCGAAAGCCTGGAAGAGTGCGAGGCGTGCGGGGAGGATATCCCCGAGCGACGACGGCAGGCGTTGCCGGGCGTTCGCACCTGCATCGCCTGTCAGAGCGGGCGCGACGCCCGGCGCGTCATTGGCGGGATAAACCGGCGCGGAAGCAAGGACAGCCAGCTGCGATGATGCCTGCGATCGCCACGCCAGACTTGTTCGGTTCGACCGCCATCCCAGGCCTTGCCGCCGGCGCTGACGTGCTGGGCGTGGACGAGGAAGCCGAGCTGATCGCCCGGATCGACGCGGAGCCGCTGTCCCCGTTTCGCTTCCAGGGTTGGCTGGGCAAGCGGCTCACGCGGTCGTTTGGCTGGGCCTATGATTTCGATAATGGCAGTTTCGCCGAGACCGATCCGATCCCCCGCTGGCTGGAAGCGGTGCGTAGCAAGGCGGCTACGTTCGCGGGACTGGCGCCTGGCGACCTCGTCCAGACGCTGCTGATTAGATACGACCCGGGCGCGGGCATTGGCTGGCACAAGGACCGACCGGTGTTCGAGCAAGTGGTGGGCATCTCGCTCGGTAATGCCGCGATGATGCGATTCAGGCGTCGCGGCGCGAACGGGTTCGATCGCGTCGCAATCCCCTTATTGCCACGATCCCTCTATCACCTTTCCGGGGAGGCTCGGCACGACTGGGAGCACAGCATCGCGCCAATGGACGTGCCGCGCTGGTCGATCACCTTTCGGAGCCTGAAACGTCAGGCGGGCGCGGGCTGAAAATCCCCAAGGCCAGCGGTGCTGCCTTCGCCGCGCGAATAGGTCCCGACCAGCACGCCCGCGCCAAGCACGCGCCCTCTGATCGCATCTATGAAATCACCGCGGCCGGGATTGGCACTCAGCACCGGCGCCTCCCTTAGCGCGAAAAGCTGAAACACATAGTCATGCGCGCCGTGCCCGGTCGGCGGATCGGGCGGCAGCCAGCCCTCGGCGAAGAAGCTGTTGCGCCCGACATCGCGGCCGTCCGCGTGGCCCTCGCCGTCTCGCACGATCGCACCTTCGGCAATCCGGCGCTCGTCGGTGGGGATGCCCCAGACCAAGGCATGGACCAGTGGCCGGGGGGCGGGCGCGTCGGGATCTTCGACGATCAAGGCGAGCGACCGGGTGCCGGTTGGCATCCCGCCCCAAACCAGCGGCGGGGAGACGCCATCCCCGTCCGCGGTGAATCGCTCAGGCAGTCGAGCGCCGTTTGCGAAGGCCGGGCTGCTCAGGTCGAAACGCGTAGCACCTGCCGCGATATCTGGATCTGCAACGATTAGCTTGGCATGGCCGGCTCGGATATTCCGCAACAGACTGCCAAGCCATTCGGGCACGTGTTCGAGCATATCGACTATTTCATCGTGGCGTTTGGGTTGTCGGGGCCGCGATAGGCCTTGTCACTCTGACCGCCATCAAAGCCTTTGGGCTCCTTGCCGCTATGCGGGTTCGGATAGGCGCCGCCAGAGCCTTCGCCCTCCGACGCGGGATTGGCAACGCCGTCATCGCGCTGCTTCGTACCACCGCCATCGGCCTGCATCGGTTGCTTGTCAGTCATCGCCATTCTCCTGCCGCATCAGAACATCTGGCCATGCACCCCGTTCCGCTCCCGCCGCCGATCAGCGACCAATCAAATATTGTTGCAGTGCAGCAACTTAGCCCGTCAGGCCCGCGTTGATAGCCTTCGGCCAAGTTTCCGGCCGCGAAGGAATGTTCATGCGCCGTCTGTCAAAATCTATCGCCCGGCTTTCCGCATTTCGGAGCAAATCATCCGACGCAGCCGCACCGCGGACAGGGTCGCTAAAGGCACTAAGCGACTTCGGCACAAACCCGGGTAATCTCAAAGCATGGTTCCATATGCCGGCGCGTCGTCGCGAACCTCAGGCAATGGTCGTGGTGCTCCATGGCTGCACGCAGAATGCCCATGGCTATGACGAAGGCTCGGGTTGGACGCAGCTCGCCAACGAACTCGGCTTCGCGGTCCTTTATCCGGAGCAAACCCGGTCCAACAATTTTAACCTGTGCTTCAACTGGTACGAACCTTCCAACAGCCGCCGTGGCGGCGGCGAGCCGCTGTCGATCGTCCAGATGGTGGAGCATATGGTCCAGCTTTATCAACTCGACCCGTCGCGCGTGTTCATCACCGGGCTGTCCGCAGGCGGAGCAATGACGTCGGTGATGCTCGCGACCTACCCGGAAGTGTTCGCGGGCGGCGCGATCGTCGCCGGCTTGCCCTATGGGACCGCCTCCTCGATTCCGCAGGCGCTCGAGCGGATGCGGGGGCATGGCGGGCCCAGCACGGCGATCCTCGCAGATGCCGTCCTGAATGCGTCTCCCGGCGTCGCGAAGCGCCCCACCATCTCTCTGTGGCACGGAACGGCGGATCATGTGGTCACCCCGGCCAATGCAGACGCGAGCCTGGCGCAATGGCAGGCGGTGCATGGCCTACTGGGCCCGGCCGACACCACCGACGCGGTGGCAGGACATGAACGCCGCACTTGGCGTGACGCTGATGGCGCGATCATGATCGAGGACTATCGCATATCCGGCATGGGCCATGGCACACCGCTTTCGGCAACTGGACCCGACGCCTGTGGCAAAGCTGGCCCGCACATGCTGGAAGCAGGCATTTCCTCGACGCGGCGGCTTGCCGATTTCTGGGGACTGGCAACCGCGCCCGCGCGTTCGGGCGCTAGCGCGCAGCCAGTGATCAAGGGGGATCGAGACATTCGCCTTCCCTGGGCGGAGAAGGCCCATGCGAAGCATCGTGCAAATCCCGTCGCAGATCGGGCTCCCCCAGCAGCCTCCGTGGGAAAGGTTATCGAGGACGCACTGCGCGCCGCCGGTCTGATGCGATAAGCGGATGAGGCCGGCGCGGTTATTGCGGCTCGGGGTTCAGATACAGATAGGTCGGGTTAAAATCGGCCAGCGCTTCCAGCGCTGCGGCATCGTGCAGCACTGCCTCCCCACCGCGAACCTCGGCGATCCCGCGTTCGCGAAGTTCCTTTAGCATGCGATTGACATGAACCGGGGTCAGGCCGGTCGCTTCGGAGAGTTCGAGCTGAGTCAGTGGAAACGCAAACCAGTTTCCGTGCGTCATGCCTATGAGCTTCAGGCGGGCGTGCATCTCGCAAAGGATATGAGCGATTCTGCCGATCGCGGTACGCCGGCCGAGACACAATTCCCATTCACGGTGAATCGCCGCGTCCATATTCGTCGCAAACCAGTAGAGGCGCGTTAGATGCGTGTGGCTTTCGCACATGGCGAGAAGGCGGTCATGGGGGACGACGCCGATCCGGCACCGCGTCAGCGCCATGATATTATGATCCAGCTGCTTTAGCGTGAAGCTGTGCAGATCGACAAAATCGCCGGGAATGTGCAACGCGGTAATCTGGCGCTGGCCGTTGCTCAGGTCCTTGTACCGGCACATCCACCCGTCCAGCAGCATTGTGGAGGTGGCCAATCTCTGCTCGGCGCGGATGATGGTCGTCTTGGCGGGGACAACGCGCGTCTCGGAGATCAGGCCGCGCACGACGCGTTCCTCATCTGCCGAGACGGTGTCTCGGGCGCGCAATTTCATCAGATGCTTATCGAGCATAGGCCTCACCGAAAGATCCGGATCCCGAGCCCGGTGATGCATTGCCAACAAGCGGTATCATCCAGAGGTTCCGCTATCCTCGATCCGGCGCTCATAAGCATCGGCAAGCTGCCGATGCACTTTTTGCACCGCGGCGTTGCCCGTACGCTCTGCGCGCTCGCGTTCCTGCCGAGCGCGGCGCTCGTAATATTCGCCATCCTGTTCAGTGGTCATTGCTTTGCCCTCCTCCGACCCAACGAAACCGGCCTAGGCGCAAAGCGCTTCCCAACAATTATAATGGGTTATGTCGATGCCACGCGCTGACGGCGGAAAATTCCGTCGATTCAGTCGCGAACCGCAATCGCTTCGCCGACGGTGATCAGGGCCACCTCACCAGACTCGTCGCGGATCACTAATTTGTGACTGAGGATCAAGTGACCATGCTCCTGAACCGAATGCGCCGCGAGGGCGCGGATCTGAAGTATCGCTGCATCACGAGCCGCAGCAAGGTCAGGGAACTCCCAAGCCTCCTCCCCAATCGTGACAACGTCATTGTAGAGATCGAAATAATAGCTCGCCATGCCGTTTTAATGAGCGGGTGGGAAACGGGTTGCATGACCTGATCCACTATATGTCGAATTCACCGGCTGCGGAGCGACCGTCAGCAGACCCGCGTGAATACGTCCTCGCGCGGTGAAGCCCGGAGCAGATGATCGCGGAACTGATCGAGTGCGACGTCCAGCGAAGGCATTTGCGTACCATGCGCCGTCGCAAGCGCGGCGTGGCGCGGCCGTTCGGCCACCCACCCAAGGTCCTCGGCCAACGCCCGATCGAGCAACCCTCGCGGCAGACCGCAACGGTCAGCAATCCGCTCAGCAAAGTCGTACCACGATAGCGCTGTGCCGCCAGCGACGTGCCGGAGGCCGCTTGCACCATCGATCAGCAGGTCGAGCACAGAGTCGCACAGATGCGGGACAAAGGTGGGTGAGACAATGTGCTGGTCCGAAGCCGCGAAACGCTCGCCGGCGAGGAGGCGCGTGGCGACCTGCATCGCGAAATTATGGGCGTCCAGTGGCGAGAAGAATGCGGCTGTCCGGATCACCAGATGCGAGCCCGCGAGTTCCAGTATCAACCGGTCCGCAAGCGCCTTGCTCGCGCCATAGACTCCGAGCGGCGCGGGCGGATCACCTTCGAGATAGGGCGACTGTTTCGCACCGTCGAACACCAGGTCGCTCGAGAAGCTGACCGTCGATATCTCGCGGTCATCGCAGTGGCGGGCAAGATCGACCGCACCCTTCAGGTTCGCGGCGCTGCATCCCTGCGGGTCGCGCTCCGCGTCATCAACCCGCACCCACCCAGCGGCATTGATCACGGCCCATGGCCGATGCCTATCCAGCGCAGCGGCAATTGTCGCACCATCAGTGAGATCGAGAGCACTGCGATCCAGCAGGACATGGCCGATGTCCCGGTGCGCACATGCTCGCGCCAGCGCCTGCCCGAGGGTGCCCGTCGCGCCGCAGATCATCAGCGGCCGATCCCCATTCGCGCGCCAATCCGGCGCCGGAGAGGTATCGGTCAACGGGGCCGTTCGTGGCACGGGTGCATAGAGAAGGCGGATCGGGCGTCGCCACCATCCCCTGCCCTGTGCCACCGGATGCTGATTCTCTGGGCGATCGATGTCCGACAGCATCGATGCCAGGGCCGTCGGCTGCGGCGTTCCGCTTCGCGTATCGAAGGCTCCCGCCTCGTAATGCCCCCGGTCCGTCAGCAGCGTGTTCCAGCCTTGGCTCCCGAGCAGGGCCCAGCTGGTAACGGCTCGGATATCCACACCTTCTTTGCGAAGCTTCTGCGCTGTCCGCCAGGCCTCGCCCATCCACCGCATCTGCTCCTCCCGCGAGCAGCCGTTGTGAACCTCGGTAATCGCCAGCGGGATGCCATAGCGTTGCCACGCCTCGTGAAGGACGCCGGCAAGGCCGGGGGGCGCAGGGTCGAGCACCCGCACAGCCTCGATATCCGCATAACGCTGCTCGGCATTGCCGCCGATCGCATGCGCCGGATAACGGCGTATGCGGTGATCGAGAAAGCGGTCGCTGGTCAGGTAATGGTTCACGCCGATCAGGTCCGGCGGGCATGGATCGTTGGCGATCACAGCCAGCCGCGAGCCCAACCCAAAGCCCGTCAGCCGATCCCACATCGGATGCTCGGGAACCACGCGCCCGCATAGCAGGTCCCAGCTCATCCATCGCCGCACATTGTCGAACCCGGCCTGATGCCGCAGCGGTACGGTTGCCCAGCTGCGTCCCAGATCCTCGGTCTGGATCAGCCGGGCGGCGGGGTTGATGCGGCGGATTGCGCGCATCGACAGGCGGATGCCGTCGATCTGGTTGAGCAGCGCCTGCCAGAAGGCGCGCTCGTCGCGAGCATGCGGATACCAATGCCCATAGAGCGCCGAAAAGCGCGCCGTGGTCAGCGGCTCATTCACGGGCGTCCAATCATCTATCCACGGATAGCGCGCCGCGACCGCGCCGGCGAAATCAGACAGCTTTGCAGCAAAGCGGTCGTCGAGCAGGTGGGTGTAATGCGGGCCGCTGCCATGATGCACGAGGCCCGCAATCGGCCGCACGCCAGATGCTCCCAGCTCCGCGAGCCGCGCATCGGTCGCGCGCCAGTCGAAAATCCCCTCGCCGTCCGGAGAAATCCGTTCCCACAAGAGAGGGTAGCGCAGTGCCTTGATCCCAAGGCGGGCGAACAGCGCGAGGTCACCGGGCCGCGCATCGTGTCCGCTTACCACCGACTGATCGGTGAACCGGTCCTGGACACGGTTGACCGTACATTCGTGCCCACCCCAGAGCTCGAGCGCATGAGTCCCAAATTCAGGATCAGCCAAGGACGTAAATAATAGCCTTCACGCTACTTGCCGCAGATCGAAAACCTGCGCCGCTTCCGATGTCGCCGAAAATTCATGGGCAAAGCATAACCCAGATTATGCTGGGGAAATTATTGATATCCTAAAGGATTTTAGCGGAACGTCCGCTCGGCAATAGAGTTCACCCTCCGGGCGACTTTCTTTTGTCGACTTCCACTATCTAAGGATTTTGCATGGGCCGAGTAATGGCCTTCGGCGACGCGCCGGAGAGTGATGACGTGCGTTCAGGCGACGTCGGCCAGCGGACGTTGCTCTGCTTCAGCCATCTTCGCTGGGCATTCGTGTTCCAGCGGCCCCAGCACCTGATGAGCCGCTTCGCGAAGACCGGCGAGGTCGTGTATTGGGAGGAGCCGCTCTATCTAGCCCAAGGCGAGCAGCCGAGGCTGGAAACCCGGAGCTGTCCGGTGACCGGGGTAATTATTGCAATCCCCCAACTCCCGCCGGACGAATCTCAGGCAACCGAGCACGCCATGCTCCGCCGCCTGCTCGACACCTATCTGCTGAACGTGAAGCATCCGGTGACGCGCTGGTACTACACGCCGATGATGCTGCCCTTTTCGGAGCATGTCGAAGCGAGCTGCGTCGTCTATGATTGCATGGACGAGCTGGCCAATTTCCTCGGCGCCCCACCGGAGTTGCTGCCGCTCGAAACCCGGTTGTTCGACCAGGCCGATCTGGTCTTCACCGGCGGCTACAGCCTCTACGAAGCGAAGCGCGCCCGGCATGGCAACATCCATCCTTTCCCGTCCAGCGTCGATGTCGCGCATTTTACGGCGGCGCGCACGCACGCCTTTGATCCCGACGATCAGGCCCACCTGCCGCGGCCTCGCCTCGGCTTCTATGGCGTGGTGGACGAGCGCATGAATCTGGCCTTGCTGGCGCACCTTGCCGACGCCCGCCCGCACTGGTCGGTGATGATCGTCGGCCCGGTCGTGAAGATCAACCCGGCCGACCTGCCGCAGCGGCCAAACCTCCATTATCTCGGCGGCAAGACGTACGACAAACTGCCTGCCTATCTCGGCGCGTGGGACGTGGCGCTGATGCCGTTCGCAATCAATGATTCCACCCGATTCATCAGCCCGACGAAGACCCCCGAATATCTCGCCGCCGGAAGGCCCGTCGTATCAACCCCGATCACCGACGTCGTCCGCCACTATGGCAAGGTCGGTGGTGTGCAGATCGCGGATACGCCCGAAGCCTTTGTCGCAGCCTGCGATGCGGCGCTCGAACTCGCGCACGGTCCGAGCGGATGGCTCGAAGAGGTCGATGGTCTGCTGGCCCGCATGTCATGGGACCGGACTTTCCGGGAAATGGACGAGCTGATCGCGCTGGCGATTCGAACGGCCGAACAGGTGCACCCGGTCGTGTCCCCGACGAGCTGGCCCGCCGAGCGGCCGCAGCGGTACGATGTGATGGTTGTGGGTGCCGGCTTTGCCGGTGCGGTCATGGCCGAGCGACTGGCCAATGACGGCGGCAAGCGCGTGCTGGTGGTCGATCGCAGGCCGCATGTCGCCGGCAATGCGTTCGACCGCCTCGACGATGCGGGCGTGCTGATCCACCAATATGGCCCGCACATCTTCCACACCAATTCGAGCGATATCGTCGACTATCTGTCGCGCTTCACCGAGTGGCGCCCGTACGAACATCGGGTGCTCGCGGACATCGACGGGCTGCGCGTGCCGATGCCGATCAACCGCACGACGCTCAATCTGCTCTACGGGCTTGACCTCACCACCGACGAGGAAGCCGAAGCATTCCTAGCCAGCCGCGCCGAGCCGGTCGAACCGGTGGTCACGTCCGCCGATGTGGTGATTTCAAAGGTCGGACGCGAACTCTACGAGACCTTCTTCCAGGGGTATACGCGCAAGCAATGGGGCATGGACCCGAGCGAACTCGACAAGTCGGTGACGGCGCGTGTGCCGACGCGGACGTCGGAGGACGACCGCTACTTCACCGATAGTTTTCAAGCGATGCCGCTCGAGGGCTATACGCGGATGTTCGAGCGCATGCTCGACCATCCCAATATCGACCTGCTGCTCGGCGTCGATTTCGAGGAAGCGCGCGACGCCTATCCGCACGATCACCTCGTCTTCACCGGTCCGATCGACGAATATTTCGGGCACCGGTACGGCAAGCTGCCCTATCGCAGTCTCGAATTCCGGCACGAAACGGTGGATCGCGAGTGGTTCCAGCCCGTGGCGGTGGTCAACTTCCCATCCGAGGACGTGCCGCACACGCGGATCACCGAGTACAAGCATCTCACCGGTCAAACCGCGCCACGCACCAGCCTGACCTACGAAATACCAAGCGCGACCGGCGACCCCTATTATCCGATCCCGCGGCCTGAAAATCAGGCGCTTTTCAAACGCTACGAAGCGCTGGCGCTGGCCGCGCGTGACGTAACCTTCGTGGGGCGGCTCGCAACGTACCGGTACTACAACATGGACCAGGTCGTGGGCCAGGCGCTCGCCACTTACCGGCGCATGTCGGCGGCATTCGCCAAGCACGACCTTGGCGACATGGCCGCTCCCCAACTGGAACCGAAGCTGGCCGTCAGCGCCGCCTGACCCGCGCGTCCCAACTCACGTCTTTCCGAGGAACTTATCATGGCCAAGAAGCCCGCGCCCAAATCCAAAGCCAAGCTGACGCCTCCCGACATCGCAGGTGCCGATATCGGAGGGGAATCGCCGCAAAAGGCATCCCCCGTCCCGGCCGATGCCAATATCTCCTTCGCGTTCGGCGAGCCCCAGGCCGATGGCGGCGAGACGCATCAGGTCGCGGGCGGCGATGTCGCAACACTGACCACGCAGCAGGGTGCGCCGGTCGCCGACGACCAGAACACGCTGAAACAGGGCGCGCGCGGTCCAGCACTCCTCGAGGATTTCCATTTCCGGGAGAAAATCTTTCACTTCGATCATGAGCGCATCCCCGAGCGCGTCGTCCACGCCCGCGGCTATGGCGCGCACGGCTTTTTCGAGCTCACCGACAGCCTGGCGGATGTGACGCGCGCAGACATTTTTCAGCGCGTCGGCGAGCGGACCCCGGCGTTCGTCCGCTTCTCGACCGTCGCCGGCTCGAAGGGGTCGTTCGATCTGGCCCGCGACGTCCGTGGCTTCGCGGTCAAGCTCTATACGAATGAAGGCAACTGGGATCTTGTTGGCAACAACATACCGGTTTTCTTCATCCAGGACGCGATCAAATTCCCTGACCTTGTCCATTCGGCCAAGCCGGAACCCGACCGCAACTTTCCCCAAGCGCAGACTGCGCACGACAATTTCTGGGACTTCATCAGCCTCACCCCGGAAAGCTTCCACATGATCATGTGGACCATGTCGGACCGCGCGATCCCGCGCTCGTTCCGCACGATGGAAGGCTTTGGCGTCCACACCTTCCGGCTGGTCGACGCGAAGGGCAAGTCGACCTTCGTTAAGTTTCATTGGAAACCGAAGCAGGGCCTGCAGTCGGTCGTCTGGAACGAAGCGGTCAAGATCAACGGCGCGGACCCCGACTTCCATCGCCGCGACCTATGGGATGCGATCAACGGCGGGGACTTCCCTGAATGGGAGCTGGGCGTACAGTTGTTCGACGACGCCTTCGCCGACAGCTTCGACTTCGACGTGCTCGACGCGACGAAGATCATCCCCGAGGAACTGGTGCCCGTCCGCGTCGTCGGCCGGCTGGTGCTCGACCGCGTGGTCGACAATTTCTTCGCCGAGACCGAGCAGGTTGCGTTCTGCACCCAAAATATCGTGCCGGGCATCGACTTCTCGAACGATCCGCTGCTCGCGGGCCGCAACTTCTCCTACCTCGACACCCAGATCAAACGGCTGGGCGGACCCAATTTCACGCACATCCCGATCAATGCGCCGAAATGCCCGATGGCCCATTTCCAGCAGGACGGGCACATGGCGATGCGCAATCCCAAGGGCCGGGTGAACTACGAGCCCAACAGCTGGGGACCGACGATCGGCGGCCCGCGCGAAGATCCGGTGCATGGCTTTACCAGCTTCCCCGATGTCGCCGACGGCCCCAAGCAGCGGGTGCGCTCGGAAAGCTTCGCCGACCATTATAGCCAGGCACGGCAGTTCTTCGTCAGCCAGACCCCGATCGAGCAAAAGCATATTGGCGATGCACTGGTGTTCGAGTTGAGCAAGGTCGAGCGTCCCGACATCCGCTCGCGGACGGTCTCGCACCTCCTCAACATCGACGAGAATCTTGCAGTAGCGGTCGCCGACGGGCTCGGACTCGCCATTCCCGATGCAGCGGTCGCGGCGCGCAAGCCGATCACCGACCTGCCGCCATCCGACCCGCTCAGCATCATCAAGAATGGCCCCGAGAGCTTCAAGGGCCGGAAGCTCGGCATTCTGCTGAGCAATGACGCCGATGCTGCCTTGTTCAAGGCGCTGCTCAAGGCAGTCGATGCCGAAGGTGCGGTATATGAAGTCGTCGCCCCCAAGATCGGCGGCGTGACGCTGTCCGACGGCACGAAGGTCGCCGCGAAGCACAAGATCGATGGCGGCCCCTCCGTCCTGTTCGATGCCGTCGCTATCCTCGTCTCAGACGAGGGCGCGTCCCTGCTCTCGCTCGATGCTGCCGCTAAGGACTTTGCGACCGATGCGTTCGCGCATTGCAAGTTCATCGGCATCAGCGCGGAGGCCGAGGCGCTCTTCGTCGCCGCAGGAATCGCCGACGATCTCGATCAGGCCTGCCTGCCCCTCAGCAAGGCGGCCGACGCAAGGACCTTCATCGAAGCGTGCCGTGCGCTGCGGTTCTGGCCGCGCGAACTGACGGTCGATCTGGACGCCGCCAACGGCGAATGAAGGGATCAAGGAGCGGGAGGTCGCGATGCGCCGGATTCTGAGAGACAATGGTCTGACCATCGTCCTCCTGCTCCTGTTCGCCTTCAGTATCTGCGGCCAGTGGCTCACCGGCTGGCGCGTCGCAGTCGAGGATGCGATCCGGCACGGGAAGGCTGCAATGTCGCTCGCCGGCTATACGATCAGTCCCGAATTCCTCTCCTCGGTTTTCGAGAATTGGGAAAGCGAGTTTCTCCAGACGGGCGCCTATGTCGTCCTGACGGCGACGCTCTTCCAGCGCGGCTCGTCGGAGTCCAACGATCCGGACGATACCGAGCCCCGCGACGCGGATCTAGCGGCGCAGGCCGAAAAGCCCGGCGCACCTGTAATTCTGCGCAAAGGCCCCTTCTGGCGCGCACTCTATGCACGCTCACTGGGAATCGCACTGGCGCTCCTGTTCGCCGCCTCCTTCGTCCTACACTGGACTCAGAGCGCGCGTGCGGCGGCCGCGGAAGCGCGCGAGCATGGCGAGCCGGCGGTGGACACGCTGGCCTATCTGCTCGACCCCCAGCTCTGGTTCGAATCCTTCCAGAACTGGCAGAGCGAATTCCTGTCGACCGCGATCCTCGTCGTTCTCTCCATCTATCTTCGGCAGCGGGAATCCCCTGAATCCAAGCCGGTCGCGGCACCTCATTCCAGCACCGGCACCTAAGCGCTCAGGGAACGAGTCACGTCCAGCGCGAGTCTAGCCTTGATGTCCAGCATGCGAACGACAAGTCCCGCGCAATCCTCCCCGAGAAAGGGGAAGAGGCTTGCGCTCCCGCCCTTTCGGCCGGTCCAGCTTGCGACTCTCGTCGACAGCGTGCCGACCGGCGACCGTTGGCTCCACGAGATGAAATATGACGGCTATCGGCTCGAGGTCGCGGTCGGCGCCGGCGAGGCTCGCGCCTATACGCGCTCGGGCCTCGACTGGTCCGACAGGTTCACGGGCATCGTCGCCGCCGCGGCCGCGCTCGATGTCCGCTCGGCGCTGCTCGACGGCGAAGCGGTGGTCATGGACATGCACGGCCGGTCGCGCTTCCAGGCTTTGCAGGGAGCGCTCAAGGGCGCGCCCGATACGATCGACTTTTTCGCGTTCGACCTGCTCGAACTGGACGGCGAAGACCTGACAGGTCGTCCGCTTGCCGAACGCAAGGCGAGGCTCCGCGATATCCTGCCCGACGGGAATCCGCGCCTGCGCTATTCCGAGCATATCGTCGGTAGCGGCGAAAAGCTGCTGCACAGCTTTTGCGAAGCGAGTCTCGAAGGCGTCATCTCGAAGCGCGCCGATGCCCGCTATATCGGTTCACGCTCGGGCGGCTGGCTCAAGACCAAATGCATCAAACGCCAGGAATTCGTCGTGGTCGGCTGGACTCCTTCGGACAAGTCCCGCGCCTTCCGCTCGCTGATCCTCGCCATCCATGACAAGGGCAAGCTCCGCTATGCTGGTAAGGTCGGGACCGGCTTCGCCAATGACGAGATATTCCGCCTGATGGAAATCATGGCTCCGCTCGAGCGCAAGGAGCCAACCGTCGAGGCACCGCGCGCGGAGGTGCGCGGCGCGCACTGGCTAAGCCCGACGCTCGTCGCCGAGATCGCCTATACCGAGATGACCAACGAGGGGACGCTCCGGCACCCCAGCTATCTTGGACTCCGCGAGGACAAGAAGGCCGAGGCAGTCGTGCTGGAAACCGAGGCGAATGTCGCCGAGATCGCCGCCCCCGCGGTCAGCAAGGTGAAGATCAGCAACCGCGATCGGGTGATCTTTCCAGAATCCAGCATCACCAAGGGCGAATTGGCTGACTATTATGCTGCCGTCGCGCCCGTCATGCTGCCGTGGGTCGCGAGCCGGCCGATCAGCTTGGTGCGGTGCCCGCAGGGACGCGCCAAGAAATGCTTTTTCCAGAAGCACGACGCCGGGAGCTTCGGCGACGCAGTCAAGCATGTCGGCATCCTCGAGAAGGACGGACATGAGGAGCCCTACCTCTTCATCGATACCGCGGACGGCCTGGTGACCTGCGTCCAGATGGGAACGATCGAATTTCATGGCTGGGGCGCGCGGATCGAGGATGTCGAGAAGGCGGACCGGCTGGTGTTCGACCTCGATCCAGACGAGGGGCTGGATTTCGAGGCGGTCCGCAAGGCCGCGTTTCACTTCCGCGATATCCTCAAGTCGATCGGGCTCGAGACCTTCCCGATGGCGACAGGCGGAAAGGGCATCCACGTGATCGCGCCGCTGGTGCCGAAAGCCGATTGGCCGGAGGTGAAGGATTTCGCGCATCGCCTCGCCCAAGCCGTGGCCCAAAGCGATCCGGACAACTTCACGGCCGCGCTACCCAAGGCGCAGCGCAAGGGGCGGATCTTCGTCGACTATCTGCGCAACCAGCGCGGCGCGACCGCGGTGATGCCCTATTCGGTTCGCGCACGGCCGGAGGCACCGGTAGCTGCGCCGATCACTTGGAAGGAAATGGAGACGATCGACAAGCCGTCGCACTATCACATCGGCGACCCCGCTGAGCTGGTGAAACGCGCGGGCTCCAAGGCTCTAGCCGGTTGGGGCCGCGCCAATCAGGTGCTTCCCGACCTGTGACCTGAACAATCACCATGCCAGTCCGCCGCCCGGAATGACCGGGCGGCGCTCATGGTCTCAGGCGGAAGCGCCCGTGTAGCGCTCATATTCTTCGGTATAGCGCCGGGTGATCAGCGCCTGGTCGGCAGGGTCGGCGGACTCGGCCAGCTCGGCGAACCAGGTGCCTTCCTCGGAATAAACGTGATGCGCGACCGCGCCTTCGATATGGCCGAGCTTGTCCAGATAGTCCTGGCTCATCGGGTCGAGCCGCTCGAGCAGGCCCATCTCCATCTTGGCGGCCGACTGCTCCTGATACGCAAGCTCAGCATGCCCGACCTGATGGTCGGCGGCGAGCGCGGGATAGACGGCGGCTTCCTCGGCGATCGAGTGACCAGTCAGGAGCAAGCCCAATTTCTCCTGCGCGGCGCGCCGCGACGTCGCGTCGCCGGCGGCCTTCACCGCGGCGAATTGCGCTTCGATCTCCCGGTGATGGCCAAGGATCTGGTCCAGCCAGTCGCCAGGCTTGGCCAGGCTTTCCGCCTTTGCTCGTGCTTCGGCACGCGCTTCGTCGCTTTCGGGCGGTGTAATCGCCGCTATCGCCTTGTCCAATATCGACATTATCCGTCCTCCAGCGCCGAATGGTTCGGCCCAGACTAAACCGGCGCTGGCAGGCGACGTTCCCTGCTAACGACTCGCAACAAATTCATCAGAATCAAATGCATATGCCGTGCGCTCATGCGAGCACGCGGCATTGCTACTCGCCTAGTGCCGCTGCGATCATTCGCTGCCAAACGGCAATGTCGCCAGCGCGCTCCATGGCCTCGTCAGGTTCGCGCAGCACCTTGAGCACCGCGACGGCATCGCCTTCGAATTCTCGCCAGGTCGAATCGACTGCGTCCGCCGCGTGGGCATCTTCCCCATCCGCATTAGCGCTGAGGCGCTGGCCTGCCAGTACCCGGGCAATCCGCTCGATCGCGGGCGTCGTCGCAATGTCCATCATCCAGTCTCCCAAGCCACCCTAACGGTCCAGACTTTGTATCGTTGCCCGCACGGACGCACGGCCCATCCATTGGAGCATTGCCGACAGCCCGCGCGTTGCAGGACGATGGGCGAGACGATTTCAGAGCTTCAGGACAGGATGGATGCGGCAGCAGCCGCATTGGATTTCGAGGAGGCGCGCAAGCTGCGCGACCGGATCAACCTCATGCGCGGCGGAGCGTCGCGGGAAGACGCGGAGCAGGCGGATACCGCAGGTCTCGTCCGACAAAAACCCGGCGCCATGGGCATCGGCACCAGTCAGCAGCGCGTCACGCCCCCGCAGGGCTGGAAGCCGCCGCGCAAGCCCGACCCGATGACGAAGGGCGCCAGTCGCCGGGGCAAGGGCCGCCGGTGAACGCGCTCATATCGCGCGCCCCCTGGCCGTCGATCGATCCTATCTGCTCAGATACTCGCGCACCTTGTCCGCCGAGCTGCCCACGGCATCCACGGCCTCCTGGAGGCGTTCGCGACTTACCCCGAGCGACTCCGTCCAGTCGCGAACCTCATAATCCTCGGACATGTTGATACGATCACGGTCAGGTGATCCGGTTGCGGATTTATTGTCGGCCATGATCCACTCTCCCTTGTTGGCGAGCGAAAAACTCCCGGGATTTGAATTGGATGCCATGGCCCCGCGATCTTCCGGCAGTATCCGTGTCTGCTGCCTCGGTGCTGCAAGAGAATTGCGGTCACGACGCGAAACAATTGGCACCCCCTGCCTCCCCCTCGCGTTTGGTCGCCATGACCGAGAAGGATCAAATCGTGGCGGTGGGCCTATTGTCGGCGCGCGATCTCGAGCGCCTTGGGTCTGGCTTCGATCGCGCCTATGCGATCGCGGACGACAACATGTTCGAGCACCTGATAACGCTCCTCGACCGGATCGCCTGGCCCGGCGGTGCGGTCGGGGACGATAGCACCCGCCTGGCCTGACCTGGCCCAGCGCTGCACGGGGAGACAAGGCACATGGAAGCCGCAGCGGCCTGGGTCGCACCGATCGCGACGATGATCGCAGCGATGATGACCGCCGCCAATCTTGGCGCTCGCATCACGGGCTGGGGGTTCGTAATCTTCACCGTCGGGTCGGTCGGCTGGTCGATCGTGGCTATATCGAGCGGTCAGCAGAATCTGCTGCTCACGAACGGTTTTCTCACGCTGGTCAATCTGGTTGGCATCTGGCGATGGCTAGGCCGCCAGGCGCGCTATGAGGACGGCGGAGCGACCGCAACCAGACGCAGCGCCGCCACGCGTGTGCCGACACTCTACGCGCTGGGCTCGTTCGCAGGTTCGAGGCTGATCGGCAAGGACGGCACGGCGATCGGCGTGATTGTGGAGGCGATGCTTCGCTGCTCCGATGCGGGGATCGCCTATGTCGTCGTCAGCGAGGGTGGTATCGGCGGTGTCGGCGAACGGCTCCACGCCCTGCATCCCGATGAGTTGCAGCTATCCGAAGACGGCGTTGCCTGCACCTTGAGCGCCTCCGATCTCGAACGGCGTCCGATCCTGTCACCCGGTGCCTGGCCTGCTGCATTCACGCCGGAAATGCGCACGACGGAACGGACGCACGCGTCCGGCTTTGCCGCCGCATGAGCACCCCGCTTGACTGCCTGGTGATTGGAGCCGGCCCTGCCGGACTGACCGCCGCTATCTATCTCGCCCGCTTCCACCTGGGCGTGCAAATCGTGGACGCCGGCAAGAGCCGGGCGGCTCTGATCCCGATGACGCATAATCATGCCGGGTACCCGGGCGGGATAAAGGGAACGGAGTTGCTCAAGCGCATGCACGAGCAGGCGGCCGGTGTCGGCGCCGCGATAACCCAGGGTGTCATCGAGGGACTTGAACAGCACGATGGCCTCTTTGCCGCCACCCTCGGCGACCAAACCATTCTCGCGCGGACGGTGCTGCTGGCCACCGGCGTGGTCAACAACCCGCCCCCGATCTCGCCGGAGCTTCATGGCATCGCACTTGAGCGCGGGCTGCTTCGCTATTGCCCGATCTGCGACGGGTATGAAGCGACCGACCAGAATATCGGCGTGATCGGCACGGGTACGCACGGCCACAAGGAAGCGATCTTCCTGCGCTCCTTTTCCAGCCGCGTGACGCTGATCGCACCCGGCGGACCGCACGCGTTTCACGATACGGAACGCGAGGCGCTGGAGGGCGCCGGGGTCGCCATCATTGACGGTCCGTGTCAGTCGCTCCGCCTGGAGGACCGAACCATTATCGTCCCCACACCCAGCGGCGACCATGGCTTCGACACGCTCTACCCGGCCCTTGGATCGGTCATCCGGTCGGAACTGGCGGTGCAACTCGGGGCTGAGGCCAGCGCCGATGGCTGCCTTGTGGTCGACGATCATCAACGCACCAGCATCGCCGGCCTCTACGCGGCGGGGGACGTTGCGAAGGGCCTCGACCAGATCAGCCATGCCATGGGGGAAGCGGGCGTCGCAGCGACCACGATCCGCAACGACCTTGCCGAGAACCGCCCGCTTCGTCGCTAACCAGCACCGTTAATCCAGTCGCCCGCCACGGACCGCTCGCAACCGGAACGCCAATGCCGCCCTCGCGCAGTCGCCGCTGCGGTAATTTCGCCGAAGCCGGCGGTCAGGATCCGCTTAAGGGGTCGATGATTTGAGACGAGCATCGCTATCGTCGACCGACTTTTCGCCGCCCGAAATAGCGGCCTCCACAAGAGCTCCGCCTACGCCAGCCAAGGCGGTTTGCGCCAGATTTTCCACCTGCTTGCGACCGGCTTCCACCGCATTGTCGGCTGCCTCACGCGCCACATCCCCAAGTTTATCGGCGACATCGCCCATCACCTTGGCTTCACGACGTGTTGAAGGAAGGAGCAGGGCGATACCGGCGCTGACCGCGGCCGTACCCGCAACAGCAGCCAGGGGATTAGCGCCAACCTGTTTCGCACCGGCTTGAACCACGTCGCCCAATCGCTGGGCGACGCCGCGCGCAGCCGACTTCTTCGGCCCCGGACGAACGTTGCCGGGTTCGGCTGGCGTGGCGGCATGGCCTCCGGCTTTCGCAGAGCCAGGTCGCGCGGATTTGACTGGTTTCGTGCTCATGCCGCCGCCTCCATCTCAAATGGCACCTTTCCGGCGACAGGTTGACGCATTCCCGCCTTTGCGATGCGGCCAATCAGAAGTCCTGCGATCGAGGCCACACCGATCGCAACGCCGGGGTGCCGGGTGATCAGCGAGCGCGCGCCATCGACCATATCGCCAACACTTTGGCGATCCAGACTCTGGGCGACAGTCTCCACCACATCGCCGCCGCGATGAACCAGGCCGCCGACCCCGCTGCCGAACTGGTCGCCGGCGCCGTCGGCGAGGTCACGGATGACTTCCACCACGATACCGAGCTTCTGCACCGCATCCTGCTTCCGCCCATCGGCGAATTCACCGGCCTTGGCGAAGGCCAACTCGGAAAGCCCGCCCGCCTGGCCTTTCACTTGTTCTACAAGGCGATTGGCCGCGCCGTCAGGTGCGGAACCTTCATTTGCCTCTGGTTCGATATCGATCCCGGTCGAAGCCACACTGTCCTCCTGTGTTGCGGTGACCAGCCTGAACAGCTCTCGCACGCCAGGGTTCCGGCCTAAGTAATTGAATTTCATACCGCTCAGATGAGGGGAACGAAGGACCGTGGTCGAAGTTGTGCGCCCGTGCTCGGCGAATGATCGCCGCATCATTGCCGTCCTGCGGCGCGAGGAAGAAAATGCGCGTCGGTGTCCAAAGTTCGGGCGAAACCCATGCCAGTTCGTCCCAGCGCGTGCTGACGCCTGTCGGCATGGTGGCAGTCGCACTGGCGAACGCGCTCCTGGACGGGAATGTCATGTTCGTCGCCTCCGACGAGCAACGCGCCGAAGCGGTGGCGGAGGCGCTGCGCTGCGCCGTCCCGGACGCGGAAGTGATTCATTGCCCCTCGAGCGATGCGCTCCCGGGCGATTCATCGCCTGCCTCGCCCGCGAATGTCGGCCGGCGGGTAGCCGCGCTGCGCCGGGCGCGCAAAGCCCATGCGGATGCTGTCCGGGCGGTCGCCCTGATTACCACGGCCGAAGCGGCCGCCAACGCGGTTGCTCCGCCTTTCGCATTTGACGCAGCGCCGCCCGCGCTGCGTGCAGGCGACGCACTCGATGCAGAAGCCTTTACGGCGACGCTGGAGGAAATCGGATATTTCGCCGATGACCGCGTCGATGAGCCTGGCGAAATGGCCGTTCGCGGACAGGTGATCGACCTGTTTCCCGCCGACGCCATTCTCCCGGCCCGCATTGAACTCGACGATGGCCGTATCCTGGGGATCCGCACCTATGACCCCGTCACTCAGCTGGGCAACGATCCGCTGGATATGCTCGAGATCGGGCGGGCGTCCGAACCGTCGCTTGGCGGGGACTGGACCTCGCTGTTCGACCATATGCCCGACGCGGCGATCGCGGCTGATCCGGACGCTGGGGAGCGCCGGGACCGGTTCGTCGCACTTGCTCGCGATCCTGCCGGGACCGGGCGGGATGCTCCGGTCGTCGACCAGGCGGTCTGGGAAGCGGCGACCGCGGCACGGCGGAAAATCGATCTTGGCGATACTGACCTGACCGATGCGCCGAGGTTCGTCGAACGCAAGGCACCGCTCCGCGCATTTGCCCGCGCAGCCGCAAGGACGTTCGAAGCGGGCGGACGCGTCGTGGTGCTGGGCGCGGCGCGCGATCTTCGCTTCCTCGCTCCGCGTCTGGCCAAGGTCACTGGCGCTTCATCGGTGCAGTTGTCACAGTGGCGGGACCTCCAGACGGTCGACCCCGGCACGCTGGCGTTGTTGGAGATGCCGCTCGACCGCGGCTGGACCGTGCCGGGCCTGCTCGCCGTTGCGGCCAGCGATCTGCTCGGCAGCCGGGCCCACACCGCGGACGCTTCCCATAGCAATGCGGACGTGTTGCGCGGACAGACGGGCGATATCCGCCTCGGCGATGTCGTCGTCCATGAGGAGTTCGGGATCGGCAAGGTCGCGGGCCTCGAGGCTATGCATGGCGATGCGGAGGATGCAGGAGAAGCCATAGTCCTGGAATATGCCGGCGGTGCCCGCAGGCTGATGCCTGTCACGGACGCCGACCGCCTGTGGCGGTATGGCGCGGATGCGGAAGCGGTGACGCTCGACAAGCTGGATGGTTCGAGCTGGGAGAAGCGCCGCGGCGCCATCGATCTCGCCATTGCGGAAAGCGCGCGGGGCCTGACGGCGCTGGCAGTCGAACGCGATGGCCGCTCGGCCCCGGTGCTGGATCCGGATGCGGCCGCCTATGAGCGCTTCGTTTCGGGCTTTCCCTTCACCGAGACGCCCGATCAGGCGCGCGCGATTTCCGCGGTCCGCGGCGAACTGGCCTCGGGCAAGCCGATGGACAGGCTAGTCGTCGGCGATGTCGGCTACGGCAAGACCGAAGTCGCGATGCGCGCAGTGGCGCTGGCGGTCCTGGCAGGCAAGCAGGCAGTGGTCGCCGCCCCGACGACCGTGCTCGTCCGTCAGCATCTCGAAAGTTTCCGCAGGCGGTTCAAAGGTACGGACATCGTCGTCGCCGGTCTTTCGCGCCTGTCGAGCGCTGCCGAGAAAAAGGCGGTCAAGGAGGGACTGGCGGACGGCTCGGTGCATATCGTCATTGGCACCGGGGCGGTGGCCAGTGCAGACTATAGCAGCCTCGCGCTTGTCGTGATCGACGAGGAACAGCGCTTCGGCACGGCCGACAAGGCCAAGTTGCGCGGGCTTTCGGCCGATTGTCATATCCTCACCCTGACGGCGACGCCGATCCCGCGGACGCTGCAGACGGCATTGGTCGGCCTTCAACAGGTATCGGTGATCGCAACGCCACCTGCGCGACGCCAGCCGATCCGCACCAGCGTCGGCGTGTTCGAGCCTGCGACGGTCCGCACTGCCTTGATGCGCGAGAAGGGGCGTGGCGGGCAGAGCTTCGTCGTCGTGTCGCGGATCGAGGACATGGCGCCGATGGCCGAGAAGCTGGCGGCGCTGGTCCCCGATCTGCGCATTGCCCAGGCGCACGGCAAGATGCCGGCCGCCGAAATCGACGAGGCGATGGTCTCATTCGCAAACGGTGACGGGGATGTGCTGCTCGCGACCAACATCATCGAAGCGGGGCTCGACGTCCCGCGCGCCAACACCATGATCGTGTGGCGCGCCGACCGCTTCGGCCTCTCGCAGCTTCATCAGCTACGCGGGCGCGTCGGGCGCGGCAGCCGGCGCGGACAGATCCTGCTGCTGACCGACCCGGATGCGACGATCGCCGATGCGACGCTGAAGCGGCTGCGCACGCTTCAGGCTTTCGATCGCCTGGGCGCGGGCTTCGCGATCAGCGCCCGCGATCTCGACATGCGCGGCGCGGGCGATCTGCTGGGCGACGCACAGGCCGGGCATATGAAGCTGATCGGAGTCGACCTCTACCAGCATTTGCTGGGCGGCGCGCTTCGGGCTGCGCGCGGCGAACAGGTCGATGTCTGGTCGCCCGAGCTCAACCTCGGCGTGGCCGGACGCCTGCCGGAGAGCTGGATTCCGGAGGCCGACACGCGGATCGGTCTGTACGCCCGGCTGGCGCGCCTGAGCGACGCGGCGGGCCTCGATGCCTTCGAGCTTGAGATCGAGGACCGGTTCGGCGCAGCGCCGGACGATGTTCAGAGGATGCTCGCCATCGCCCATGTCAGATTGTTGGCGCGCGAGATGGGGATTGGGAGAATCGATGCCGGTCCGGCCGCGATCGCGCTGACGCCGCGGCCCGGCACCTTGATCGACACCGCCGCGACGGCGCTCGAAGACCGCAACGGCCGCCTGATCCTCGCCCACAGGATCGACGCTGCCGACGAGCGGCTCGAGCGGGTGCGCTCGCTACTGGAGGAGCTGGCCGGCGCGAGCGGCGACTAGCGATTGGCCCCAGCCGCTAACGGATATCGGCAAGCTCGGATGGGCGCAGCGCATAGTCGAGCTGTTCCATACGGCATTGCCGGGGCGCCTTGTCGGGCCGCCAGCGAACGAGCCCGGTACCGTGACGGAAGCGGTCGCCGGTGACCTGGTCGAAGCTGACCTCGACGACGAGTTCGGGCTTCAGCGGAATCCATTCGCTTTCCTTGCCGTCATTCCACCGGCTCGGTCCGCCCGGTGCCTTTCCGGTAAATCCGGGTGCGGCGATCAGTGCGTCCAGCCGTTCGGTCAGCTCGGCGCGGTCAGCCTTGGCCAGCGCGGAGGTGAAGCCGACATGGTTGAGCAAGCCTGCATCGTCGTAAAGCCCCAGCAGTAGCGATGCGACCAGCGGTCCGTCCTTGGCGCGGCGGAATCCTCCAACCACGCAGTCCGCGGTGCGGTGCCGCTTGACCTTGAGCATCGCGCGTTCGCCGGGCCGATAGGGTTCGTCGAGAGGCTTGGCGATGACACCGTCCAGTGCGCCGCCACTCGCCGTGAGCCATGCCTCGGCCCCTGCGAGACTCGCGGTATGAGGGGAGAGCAGAAGCACTGCACTGCCATCGCGCGAATGGAAGCGCTTAAGCGCCGCCCGCCGATCGGCGAGAGGACAGTCGATCAGTGCCGCGCCCTCCAGCGCGAGGCAATCGAACAGCATCAGCTGCGCAGGGGTTTCGCGCGAAAGCCGGAGGATTCGGCTCTCGGCCGGATGCAGCCGCGCCTGCAGAGCGTCGAAAGACAGCGCGCCGCTGAGGGGCAGAATCAACTCGCCATCGAGGACATAGTCGTCGCAGCGGGTCGCCTGATTTGGATCGCAGCTCAACCGCTTCGCCCAGGCGCGATGCGATAGCGCGAAACCCATCCCATTTGGGTTCGAACTGCCAGCCCGGCTCCTGCGGCAGCGCTTCTACCAGCTTGGCTTCCATTGGCTCGGTCGCGGCTAGCGGGTGCATCCTGTCGGTCATGCCTTGCGCGTCCGCTTCGGCTTGTCCGCCAGCTCGACCCAGACCGGCGCATGGTCGCTGGTCTTTTCCCAGCCGCGAACATGCATGTCGACCTGTGCGTCCACGAGCCGGCCGGCAAGTGCGGGGCTGAGCAGGAGATGGTCGATCCGGAGTCCCGCGTTGCGCCCATAGGCGTTCCGGAAATAGTCCCAGAACGTGTAGATCGTTTGGTTGGGATGGATCGTTCTCAGCGCGTCGGTCCAGCCCTGCCCAGTCAGGCGGAAGAAGGCCTCGCGCACTTCCGGCGCGAATAACGCGTCGTCGAGCCAGCGCTCGGGTTTATAGACGTCGCGCTCGGTCGGCATGACGTTGAAGTCGCCCGCCAGCATTACCGGCAGCCCCGACTCCAGCAGCCCAGCGGCATGCTCGATCAGCTTGTCGAACCAGCGCAGCTTGTAGTCGAACTTGGGGCCCGGGCGAGGATTGCCATTGGGCAGATACAGGCCGCCGATTAGCAGCCCGTTCACCGCCGCTTCGATGTAGCGGCTCTGGCCGGGATCTGGGTCTAGCGGTAGCCCGCGGCGGGTTTCATGAATTTCGCCGACCCGGCTCAGCATGGCGACGCCGTTCCAGCTTTTCTGCCCGTGCCAGATGGCGTCATATCCAAGGTCGCGGATCGCAGCCTCCGGAAACCTCTCCTGCGGTGCCTTCAATTCCTGAAGCACGACGATATCGGGCTCGCGCTCAGCCAGCCAGCGCAGGAGTACCGGCAGGCGCCCGTTGACGCCGTTCACATTGTAAGTCGCGATCTTCACGCCCAACAGACGTTTCGGCGCAGCAGCTGTTCCGCCGCCATCGCGCCGTGCAACTCAGTCATTCGGCACACTGACTGCCGCCATCAAAGCCGGAATTTCAGCGAGAAGTTCGCTTGCCATGAACCCAAGCGGCCCAACGCGCTTCGCGAGCATCGAGCCGGCGCAACCGTGCAGCCAAACACCCCAGCCCGCGGCGGTCATAGGCTCTGCTCCTCTTGCCATCAGACCGGCGATTAAACCGGCCAGGACATCGCCAGATCCGCCGGTCGCTAGACCGGGACCACCGCCGGGATAATGCAGCGTTGCAGCGCCCGGTGTGGCAATCCACGTTTCCGAAGTTTTCAAGACAATGGTCGCTCCGAATTTGTCCGAAGCTGCCTCAGCGAGGCGGGCTGACGCCTGGGTCTCATCACAGCCCATCAAAGCGGCCATCTCACCGGGGTGTGGCGTCATCACCAGCGCTTCGTTCCAGGTTTGCGCCTGCGTAACGAAGTTCGCCATCGCCGCGATGACGGCTGCGTCGAGAAGCATTGGAACGTGCTGTCCCGCTCCGGAAAACAAAGAACCCAGAATCTCCCCGGATTCTGCGTCGGATCCCATCCCCGGACCAAGCACCAGCGCATCGCACCGCTCAAGCATGCCGGCCAGAACCACCCCCGCCTCCGCCGCCAGTTCCCCATAATCGTTCGACGGCAACCCGAAGCTAGCGGCCTCGGGCATTCGCAAACCCAAACCGAGCTGAACTGATTCCACCGTTGCCAACTGAACCTTGCCAGCACCGGCGCGAAAGGCGGCTTCGCCGGTCAGCAGCAATGCGGCGGGCACAGTCTCTGCGCCCCCGGCGGCGAGGACACGCCCCCGCTTATTCTTGTCCGTGTCCGCCTCAGGCTGAGGCAAGGGATGCAGCCGGAGCCACGTCTGGTCCAGTACGATCATCCCCGCGCGCCGACCATCGCGTCGGGCTCGTGGGTCACTTCGGCTTGCGGATCCTCATCGACTGGCGAAGTGACATTGTAGCGGACCAGGACCAAGCCGCCGTCCTGTCCCACGGCGGGATCGTAGGCATATTCAGTGACGGAGCAGTTGGCGACATCGCCTTGACGATCGATCGCGAGAATCTCCTCTTCCGAAAGGTTCTCGATAACGTAGCGAAGACACAACACCACGACCTGATGAGCGACGATCATCACTTTTCGTCCGCCATGATGAAGCGATACGGTGTCCAGAAGCGACCGCAGGCGGAAGATTACGTCGCACCAACTCTCACCGCCGGGCGGGCGATGATAGAATTTCCCGAGCAATTGGCGAAACTCTGCCTGACGCGGTTCCTCTGCGACGATACCTGCGGTCGTCAGGCCGTCCAGAATGCCGAACTCTTTCTCACGCAATCGCTCGTCACCGCAGATCGCTTCTTCGGCGTGCGCACCGCCCGCATCGCAAAAGCGCCGCGCCGTGTCCCGCGCCCGAACGTATGGACTGCACAGGATTACGTCGGGCACACCGCCTCCTAAACCCTGGGCGAACCAACGTCCCAGCGCATCCGCCTGGCGCTCGCCCAAGCCAGAAAGTGGAACATCCACGTCGCGCAGGTTAAGAGGGATCCGATGTTGCCCGGCCGCGTGCGCGAGATCGCGAGCAACGTTGCCCGCACTCTGGCCATGGCGAACCAGCCAAAGCCGTTCGGGCCAGCGGGCCGTCGTCATGATGGTTCTAACAAGATCATGTGCGAACAATGCGGCGGGCGTGAACCTGTTCCGCACGGCCCGCCACTGGACACTAGGCGTCGCCGCTGCCGGGTTCCGCCATGCCGCGATGCATTTCCGCTAGCGTGGATTGCGGAAGGACTCCAGCGCCAGCGACCTGCAGCTTGTTGGCAAGGCCGGACACGATGTGGCCCTTACCGGCCATGAGCGCATCCCACCCGTCCTTGGCGACCTTCGCGGGATCCGCCTTGTTCTTGTCCTGCCCGACCTTGGTGTCGAGCATGTCGGCACGCGCGAAGAATTCGGTGTCGGTCGCGCCCGGCATCAGCGTCGTCAGCGTGACGCCGTCGACATCCTTCAATTCATTGCGCAGCGCTTCGGTGAAATTGTCCACGAAGGCCTTGGTGGCGTTGTAAACGGCGTTGAAACTGCCGGGGATGTATCCCGCGATCGAGCCGGTTACGAGAACCTTGCCGGCGCCGGCCGTCACCATCTGGTTCAGCACCTTCTGGAGCAGATACACCGTACCGGTAATGTTGGTATCGACCGAATGCCGCCAATTCGCGACCTGCTGGTCGAGGAAGGGCCCGCCCGTACCGATGCCGGCATTGGCAGCGAGCAGATCGATCCGGCGCCCGTTGGTGGCGGCGAGCAACGTGTCCACGCCGTCGATCGTCGAAAGATCGGCCTGAACGGACTGCACGTCAGTGCCGAACTGCTGAAAATCGGCGGCTGCAGCATCGATCAGTGCCTCGTCCGCGACCACGATCAGGTCATATCCGTCTTTCGCTGCAAGCGTTGCGAGTTCAAAACCGATGCCCGTCGAGGCACCAGTGATGATTGCGAGCTTGTCTGCCATGCGTGTCACTCCGCTGCGAGCGCCAGGCCGGGCTTGAGCACCACCTTGGTCACTTCGTTCTGATTGTCGTGGAACATCTTGTAGCCCTTGGGTGCGTCCTCGAGCCCAAGGGTGTGGCTGATCAGAAAGGTCGTATCGATCTTCCCCTCCATAATCGCGTTGAGCAGCCCGGGCATATAATGCTGGACGTGGGTCTGGCCGGTCTTGAGCGTCAGACCCTTCTCCATGAAGGCACCGAGCGGGAACTTGTCCACGAAGCCGCCATAGACCGCCGGCATCGAGACGCGCCCGCCCTTGCGGCAGGCAAGGATCGCCTGCCGAATCGAATGGATGCGATCGGTGCCGAGAAAGGTCGATGCCTTGATTTGGTCGATGACGTTATCGACGAAGAAGCCATGCGCCTCGAGCCCCACCGCGTCGATTACGGCATCGGGGCCGATTCCGCCCGTCATCAGCATCAGCGCCTCATAGGTCGCGCTTTCCTCGAAATTGATCGTCTCTGCGCCGAAGCGCTTGGCGAGTTCCAGCCGATGTGGAAAGTGATCGATCGCGATCACGCGTTCGGCGCCCATCAGGAACGCCGATTGCACCGCGAAAAGCCCCACCGGCCCGCAGCCCCAGACCGCGACGGTGTCGCCCGGCTCGATGCCGGCATTCTCCGCCGCCATCCAGCCGGTGGGGAGAATGTCGGAAAGGAACAGAACCTTCTCGTCGGGAACACCGTCGGGGATCACGATCGGGCCGACATCGCTGAACGGCACGCGGACATATTCGGCTTGGCCCCCGGCATAGCCGCCAGTGAGATGGCTGTAGCCGAAGAGGCCTGACATAGGCTGGCCGTACAACTCCTGGCCGATGTCCTGATTGTCGGCAGGGAGGCCATTGTCGCACGCCGAATATTGATGCTTGCCGCAATGGAAGCAACTGCCGCACGCGATCGTGAACGGCACCACGACCTTCTGCCCTATCTGGAGCGTGGACTTCGCGCCGACCTCGACCACTTCGCCCATGAACTCATGACCGAGGATGTCGCCCGCCTGCATCGTCGGGATATAGCCGTCGTACAAATGCAGATCGGAACCGCAGATTGCCGTCGCCGTCACCTTAATGATCGCGTCGCGCGGGTTCAGGATCTCGGGATCGTCGACCGTATCGACGCGAACGTCGTGCTTCCCGTGCCATGCCAGTGCGCGCATCAGTTCCGCTCCTCTTCGAGTTGAGCGCGGGTGCGCGACGATGTGGCGATCTCGCCGGTTTCCATAAGCTGCTTGAAGCGGCGAAGATCGCGGCGCGCCTGGATCGCGGGTTCGCGCTGGAACATCTTGGCGATCACCTTGCCGATCACGCCCGCGGGCGGGTCGTAAAGAATGGTCGCGGTAACGACAGTACCTCGCGCACCTGCATCGCGGAACTCCACCCGTCCGCTATTCGGTACATCAGCGCCCTCATCCGAAGACCAGGCGAGCACTGCCCCCTCGACCTCCTCGGTGACGGTCGCATCCCATTCGACGGTCCTGCCGCCAGGCGCCTTGACCACCCAGTGCGACCGGTCGGGGTCGAGCGCATCGACGCGCTCGACATTGTCCATGAAGCTCGCAAGGTTCGCGAAGTCGCGCCAGTAAGCGAACAGCTCAGCGCGAGGCCGGTTGATCGTGACCGCTCGCGCGATCAAGGTATCGCCGCGCGGTTCGATCAGACCGCCTGTCGCTGCCTCCACAGCAGCAGAGGCATGTTTCGAGGTCGCCAGCGGGGCATCGTCCCGTGACGTCTGGTCGAGCGTGTCGCTCATCACATTCTCCGATTTTGTGATGTCTCAACAACGGGATAGGGGGTACGTTCCGTGTCGGGCATCTGCGGAGAGATTTCTTTGGCGGCAGCACTACGCCAATAGCAAGGACAAACCGGTTCGGGTTTCGTCCGGTCGTAAGCCCGAAAGCGCGCTAAGGCTGGACCAAATCTAGGTGCGACAGGCCGAGCGCCAGCGCATTTCATAGATCGTGACGATCGTCGGGTTGCGTTTGCCGCGTTCGAGATCGCTTAAATATTGCTGAGTGAGCCCCGACTTCTCGGCCAGTTGCTCTTGGGTCAGCCCTTCAAGCTTGCGGATTCTGGCGCAATTGTCGCCGACAAGTTTCCGCATATCCATACGGAAACCATTGGCGACCTACGCGGCCATGGTTTATCTACTATAGTATGTATATGGCTCGAGTACAGCATGCGCAGCCGGGGTCGCATCTATCGTGCCACTAGCATCCAAACAGCCAACATCGGCCGGGGCAATCGACCTCGGCGACCGACGCCCTCATCGCCGCCCCTTCTGCCGTTCGCTACATTAAGCTCGGCCAGAACGGTCGATGGTCTGCGCCCTTTGCGATGGGATCGTACCGTTCGGCTTCGAGCAGGTTGATCACACGTCATGCTTGACAGGGAATTGGGATAGGGTGCGGCAGGCATTGGTCGCTGCGGGCCGTAGCCCGGCGGGCGCCACGCAAGGCGTACGTGAACTCAAGGACTTTTTCGAACGCGACGAGAAGTGCCTGTGGGTGACGTTTGCCGATGGGCATCTATGGTGGGCCTTCGCCCAGTGCGATCGAGGGGCGCGATCAACGCGCCCAAGGTGTCCGGCTAGCCGACGGCAGGCTTATCGCTTGCGAGGCAGTGATCGTCGGGATCGGCATTGTCCCGACCGTCGGGCCGCTGATTGCTGCCGGTGCCGAAGGCAGCAATGGCGTTGATGTCGACGACCATTGCCGAACGACATTGCCGGATATTTTCGCTGTCGGCGACTGCGCTGCACACATCAATGCCTTCGCTGGCGGGGCACGGATCCGGCTAGAATCCGTGCAGAACGCCACTGATCAAGCAACCACGGCGGCGCGCACCATTGCGGGTGCCCACGCGCCCTATCAGGCTACGCCCTGGTTCTGGTCGAACCAATATGATCTAAAGTTGCAGACTGTAGGCCTTTCATCGGGCCATGATCTCGCGGTCATCCGTGGGGACCCGGCGACCTGCACATTCAGCATCGGCTATTTTAAGGAAGGTCAGCTCATCGCACTCGACTGCGTCAACGCCACCAAAGATTATGTTCAGGGTCGCAAGCTCATAGAAGGTGCCTCGGCTGTGAGCGCTACCGAATTCTCCAATGCCGAGCGGTCGCTGAAAGATTTACTCGGCCGATCAGGAACACAGCGTTGGGGCAACTAGCTCAACATGGCTGACGCCGAGCGCGGTCGCCAGT
This sequence comes from Sphingomonas sp. AOB5, assembly GCF_029433115.1. Taxonomy (GTDB): domain Bacteria; phylum Pseudomonadota; class Alphaproteobacteria; order Sphingomonadales; family Sphingomonadaceae; genus Sphingomonas. The sequence goes on from NZ_JARNTV010000001.1 coordinate 49,203, forward strand.
TCATAAAGCGTCACGACTGTCGGGTTTCGCTGCCCGCGTTCCAGGCCGCTCAAATACTGTTGGCTGAGCCCGGAAAGCTCAGCGAGCGCTTCCTGTGTCAGATTTCGCTCGCGGCGAATCCGCGCGACATTCGCACCGACAAGTTTGCGCATGTCCATGCACAAACCACTGGCGATCAACGCCGTGCGAGTTTATCAACTATAGTATGTATTTCATAATTCGCCCGGCGCGGCATCCGACTTTCGGCATCTCGGCGACAATTGCGATCGCCATAATGTGTGGCACGTTTCCAGACGCACATGCGCAATCCGTGGCTGACCTGCCAAGATGTAGTCCAAATAGTACCGCCCCTAGATCGATGCAGACGATAGCAGTGCCGGCGGTCGGTGAAGAACGGGAGGTCGAGGTTGGGAGCGTGATGCTTTCCACCGGCGAGGCTGGGATATCGTTCTCCGGATTGCGATTGACTGCAAATACCGCGGTGCACGGGAAACGCGCGGGAGCCGATTTCACCGTGAATCTGCCCGAGGGGACGCTGCCAAGCCCCGGCTATGGGCGCGACCTGTTTATGGTGACGGGCGCGACGTTCCGATACGATCGTGAGAAGGGCGAGCGTCGCGGCCTCTCAAAGCCCGACATCGGCGTCTATGTGGATCCCACCAACGATCGGCGGCTGGTGGCACGCCTGGTGTTCGGCTTCTCCAAACTGGACGTCCCGATCCCAGATGCGCAGTTCCAAATCGATCGGTGCATGTGGGCACCTGGCGGTGGGCTGCGAAGAGAGATCCTTTACTCCGGCGGCTCGAAGGGAACGATCACGCTGCAGTACCGCGAATATGTAAATAACACCGCGCGACCTGCCTTCTCGCAGGAGCTGTCATACGATTTGGCGGACGGCAACGAGATCGGGTTCAAGGGCGCTCGGATCAGGATCATCAAGGTCTCGAACACCGGAGTTCGCTTCGTCGTGCTGAGACAAATGACGCCACAGTGATCCGATGCGGGCGTGCCCAGGCTCTAGAAGATCCGTACCTCCCACCATTCCGGCCAGTCAACTTTGTGCGGTTTGCGTGTCGCCGCGACGATCGTCTCCTGCTCGGCGATCGTGAGAGGACGATCCCCGAGCCGAGCTAATGCTGCTTGCACCAGCCATGGCTCGATGACCAATTTCGCCGTTGGGCGATAACTATCGAGCAAATGCGCCATGCCCAGATTGCGCATTGGCTTATCGACCTCGCCGTCCTGCGCATAGCAGGTGTAAACGACAAGCTGGGTCTTGGGTTTGGTGGCCGTCGCCTGAGGCTTTTGCAATGCCCGCAGCGCTAGCGATCGCAGCGGCCCGTCCTTCGCGAGGCCCTCGTTGATCAGATAGTGCAGGAACGCCACGTCCGCAGTGACCTTCTTGCGGACGCCGTCTTCGACGATCGTCGCTTCGCGACCCAACACTGTGTCGTACGGCAGCGGCTTGTTGCGCCCCCGCGGCCTGCCCCGCGTGTTTGGGCAGATACCGGGTTGGAACTGCGTGCGCTTGGGCGGGCGACCATAGCCGATCTCGTAAGGAGGTTCGTCAGCCATCACGAGAACCCTTCGGCCAACGCACGGCATCGGGATTGTCGGTGTGACGGACCAAGTCCTCGAGTCCGCGGCGATCTTGCAGATCAAATTGCCGGACCAATTTGTCCAGGTCGCGGCGAGTTCGCAGATCGGCATGCCGATCCAGCGCCTCCTGCACCGCCCACGCCTGCAGCTTGAAATAGGGGCCGCCGTCCTCGTTTAGCTCGCCATTGCCGGTCACGATCCCAAGCAGCACCAACGCGTCATCCATCGGAACCGGGCGACTATTCTCGATCACGATTTTGACGGGAAGCACCTTTGACTGGCCCGGACTCTTCGCGACCTCACGCTCGTCGATCCAGCCAAGCACTGTCTTCGCCGCCCGATACTTGCCGTTGACCGCGTCCTGGTAGGTCCGCAGCTCCAGGGCCTCTTTCGCCCCCAGTTTCTTTGGCTTGCCGCCTAGCTCAACGCCGACCTGGCGCTGCGCAACCAGCGCATATGCTGACTGCACCGACTTCTTCGCTGGCTTCCGCTTTGGAGACTGGGCCATCAGATATCCCAGCCCTTGAGCAGCCGCGGAGTACCATTGGTCATCGCCACCCAACGATCAACCGCAAGATCAACATAGGCCGGGTCAATATCCAGGCCCCGGAAGCGGCGACCGGTGCGCTCCGATGCAATCAGGGTGGTGCCCGAGCCGAGAAAGATGTCGAGTACGACATCGCCCCGGCGAGTGACGTCCTGAATCGCGTCCGCCACCATCGCGACCGGCTTCACCGTCGGATGGAGGTCGAGGTCGTCCCGCGTGCCCTTGAACGTATTGACCGAGGCATAATCCCACACGTTGGTGCGGTTGCGACCGTGGCGGCCGAGCTCAACCGTATTCAGGTGAGGCACATCGCCAACGCGGTAGACAAAGACCAGCTCATGCTTCGACCGGTAGAGCGAGCCCATGCCGGCGTTCGACTTATTCCAAATGCATAGGTTGAGTTGCTCTCCATACAGTACCTTCGCCACGGCCGAGACATCGTCGGCGTGACGCCAGTCCATGCACAGGAAGTGCACGGCACCGTCGCGCGATAGTTTGACGCAAACGCCAAAGGTGTCAGCCAGGAAGTCACGAAAGCCGCTATCGGTCATCTCGCCCGATGCCATCGCAAACTCACGATGCTTGCTTTTGACGTTAGCGTGACCCTGAATTTTCACATTGTAGGGGGCGTCGAGGAAGGCACAGTCAGCCTGAATGCCATTGCCCAGGACCTGCTGCACGAAGGCCAAGTCACGCCCATCACCACAACCAATGCGATGGTCGCCCAGCTGCCATATATCGCCAAGCTGTGTTTTCGGCTGCGTTGGCAGCGCTGGAATGACCTCGTCATCCGGATCAGCGCCGGGATCGAGGATGACGTTGACCTCGCCTTCCGAAAAACCCAGATCGTTGAAGTCGATCTCGATTTCCATCGCGCTCAGCTCGGCTAGCTCAATGCGAAGCAGGTCGGGATCCCAGGAAGAATTGAGCGAAATCTTGTTGTCAGCGAGTCGGAGCGCTCGCTTCTGCGCCTCGGACAAATGCCGCAACACGATCGCCGGCACTCGCGTCATGCCGAGCTCCCGCGCCGCCTGCACTCGGCCATGACCGGCGATGATGATGCCGTTCTCGTCAATCAGGATCGGATTCACAAAATCATGCCGACGGATCGACGCCTTTAGCTGCTCGATCTGACGGCGGGGATGCGTCCGGGCGTTGGTCGGATGCGGCACGAGCACACCGATGTCCCACTCAACCACCTCAAGCTTCACGTCGTACATCGCCAAATCCCAGCCTCACCGTTCGGCCGATGAATATCGATGCCTAACAATAATCGTCAACAGAAAACGGAAATATCGCGCTCGTCACGCGATTCTATATCATTAGCTTGAAGCACTGCAAAATAGACTTGCCATTATCTCGCACAACCAATTGCTGATAATCGGCAGCTTGAATGCCATTCATCTTGGTATTGGCCGGAATATAAGCCAACTAATATGCCAATATGTGATTTGTTTAAGCCACTATAGTCAGCTTGATAGCCGGTTATGCCGGGATTGCACTCAGTGCGTTGGCGCGCCGGTAAGCCGGTGACGCCGGTCAACGTCCCCAGCCACCCAGATTCGATGTCGCCAGGCTCGATACCCTGATCGGGGTGTCGCATTCCCTGTTTGCTGCTTTTGGTTGCCTGTTTCGGACCTGAAATTCCCTGTTTCAGGGGCAATGGGAATAGCGCCACGGCCGCGAATAGCCGAGCAAGCCATTGATAATTTAACGCTAATTGTGAAAGCCCCGTGGAGAATTACGCCGACAAAGCGCGATTTTCCCTGTTATCGGGGTGAGACCGGTCCGCTCGCGACTGCGCCGCGCACCACTTCTTGTCAGGATCGAATTCCAGGTCCGCCCCGGGCTTGTGACGCCCCTGCCCGGCCGATACGCTCCCGCGTCGAACGGGAGGGGCGCATGAAGGGCTGGACCAATTTGCTGGTGGCGATCGCAGGCGCGATCCTGCTCACCGTCATCGCCACCACTACGCCGTCGCCCGCCCCGGCCGACGCGCCGGCCACCGCTTTCTCCGCCACGCGCGCCATGGTCGATGTGCGCGAGATCGCCCGCGCGCCGCACCCGACCGGCAGCGAGGAGAACAGGCGTGTCCGCGCCTATCTGACGGAGCGCCTCGAATCGCTCGGCATGACGGTGACGAGCGTCAGCATGCCGCTCGCCGAAAAGGCACAGGCGCGGCTCGACAAGTGGCGGGGCAGCCCGGCCCGCGCGCAGGCGACCAATGTGATCGCCACGCTCGAAGGGCGCGATCCCGCCAAACCGGCCGTGCTGCTGATGGCACATCACGATTCGGTCTGGGGCTCGCCCGGTGCTGCGGACGATGCAGCAGGGGTCGCGGCGATTCTCGAAACGGTGCGGGCGATCCGCGCGAGCGGGAAACAGCCCGAGCGCACGCTGATGGTGCTGCTCACCGATGCCGAGGAACTGGGGCTGGACGGCGCCGAACATTTCTTCACCCGGGATCCGGCGCGGAAGCGCGTCGGCGTGATCGTCAATATGGAGGCGCGCGGCGGCGGCGGGCGGACTTCGATGTTCGAAACCGGCGATGCCAATGGCGCGATGATCGATCTCTTCGCGCGCCACGTCGATCGCCCGGTCGGCACCTCGCTCAGCGTATTCGTCTACAATAATCTGCCCAACTACACCGACTATACCGTCGCCAAGGAACAGGGCGTTCCCGGCTTCAACTTCGCCTTTATCGGCCGCCCCGGCCTTTATCATTCGCCGCTGATCACCCCGGAGGCACTCGATCAGGGATCGCTGCAGGATATGGGGCGGCAGGTGCTCGATCTCAGCCGCGGCCTGCTCGATGCGCCCGCGCTGCCGGGCAAGGCGCCCGATCGCGTCTTCTACGACCTGTTCGGCCTCGTCTTCCTTGCCTATCCCGGCTGGGTCGGCTGGCTGATCCTCGTGGTCGCGGCGGGCAGCTATGCCTATGCTGGTTGGGGCGTCTCGACGCTTCGCGGCATGGGGCGCGGTGCGGGTGCTGCGCTGGCCCTGACCGTGCTGGGCGCGCTGCTGCTGTTCCTCGGCAATCTCGCCTCGGGCGCGGATGGCGCAGTCAATTATTACGACCGGCTCGCGGCCATTCCCCGGCTGGAGATTCAGGCGGTCCTGCTGTGCCTCGCCGCAGCGACTTTGGTCGCAGGCCTGCTGCTCGACCGGCGCCCGGTCCTGCCGCTGCTCCACCCGATCGCCGCGCCGTTCCTGCTGCTGGCCGCCATCGCACAGGCCGTCGCACCTACCGCCGCCTTCCCGCTCCAGATCCCGCTGCTGCTCGGCGGAATCGGTGCCGCCGTGATGCGCTGGCGCGGCGGCGCTACCGGTGCTTGGGCGCTGACCATCGCCGCGATGCTGGGCGTGGGCTATCTGCTCACGCTCGGCCATGCGCTGTTCCAGGCGGTCGGCGCCGACCTGCCCTTCGCGATGGTGATCCCGCTCACGCTCGGCGCGCTGCTGCTCCTGCCGCTGTTCGCCCGGATCGACCGGGCGCGGGCGATGAAGGAAGCAGCGGTGCTGACCCTGCTCGCGCTCGGCATCGCTTTATGGGTGCGCTTCGATGCCGTCGCGCCGAGCGTGGCGGTTTATAGCAGCTTCAACTGAGCCTGCTCAGGCGTCGGCGGTTACCGCGGCGCCTGCACTCGCCAGCTCGCGCTCGGACTGGGTGAAGCCATAGTCCGGCACGATCTCGCCGCTGCGATCCGACACCGAGTCCCATGAAGCGACCAGCGCCGCGCCCGCCTGATCGCCCGCGCCGAGATACACGCCATTCGACAAGGTCACGCTCGCGGTCGCGAAATGGCCGGCACCGGCGCACAGGATTGCGCGGGTCGGCGCTTCCTCGCCGGTCAGCGCCAGCAGGCCCGGGCTCACCAGCGACGGATCGAGCAGTTCGAGGCTGGCGCCGGACAGCACGCCCTCGGTCATGCCGGTCGCCGCAGTCGGCGCCAGACAGTTCACGCGGATGCCGTATTTCTCGCCTTCGATCGCCAGCGTCTGCATCAGCCCGACCAGCGCCATCTTCGCCGCGCCGTAATTCGCCTGGCCGAAATTGCCGTACAGGCCCGATGACGAAGTGGTCATCACGATGCGCCCGTAATTCTGCGCGCGCATGATCTCCCACACCGCCTTGGTGCAGATCGCCGCGCCCATCAGGTGCACGTCCACCACCAGCCGGAAATCGTCGAGGCTCATCTTCGCAAAGCTCTTGTCGCGCAGGATGCCTGCATTGTTGATCAGGATATCGATCCGGCCCCAGCGCGCCATCGTGTCCGCCACCATCGCCGCGACGGCGGCTTCGTCGGTCACCGACCCGGCGGCGGCAATCGCTTCGCCGCCCGCTGCCACGATCTCGTCCGCCACGGCCTGCGCCGCTTCGATGCCCAAATCGTTGACGACGATCTTCGCGCCCTGACGCGCCAGGAACAGCGCATGGCAGCGGCCCAGCCCGCCCCCGGCTCCGGTCACGATTGCGATACGGCCATTCAGCGGCGCTGCGGTTTCGAGCGACATCAGACTTCTCTCCCATCCCGCCTGCCCCATCCCGGCAGGCAATATGCGACTAGCCAAAGTTGAATTCACTCACAAGTGAGTTAGTTTTCTGATCGTGCTTTGGCCTAGGCGATGTTCGCCACGTTCAGCCGTTCGCGGCCCGCTGTGCGCAAACCGCCAGGAAACCCGCGGCCATGAACGACGCCATCCGGTCCTTCACCGCGACGAAATCGTCCGACCGGCACAGCCCGCCCGACAGCTTGTCGATACGCCCGGTCCGCGCCAGCGTCAGCATCAGCGCGCCGGTCACGAAGTGATAGCCCCAGAAGACATCGGCTTCGCTGCAATCGGGCAGCGCGCGTTTCAGCAGCTCGATCAGCCGCAACACGACCGGATCGAAATGCTCGTCCATCAGGTCGGCGCCCCATTCGGGTGCGTTCGCCACCTGCGCGCCGAGTGCGGCGTAGTTCTTCCAGCCCTCGCCGCCCTCGATATAGAGATCGAGATCGGTATCGAGAAAGGCGCGCAGCGCGCCCTCGACGGTCGGCTTGCCCCGGGTCGCCGCCTCATATTCGTCGAGCGCCTTCATCCGCCGCTCGCTGGTGACGACCGCACGCCGCGCGAACACCGCGTCGAACAGCTTCTTCTTGTCCTCGAAATAATAGTTGAGCAGCGTGTGATGCACGCCCACCCGCTTCGCCACGTCCTTCAGCGTGACGCCGTACAGCCCGTGCTTCGAGAACAGATATTCCGCCGCGTCGAGGATCTGCTCCATCATCTCGGCGCGCTGTTCCGCCTTGGTGGTGCGACGGCGGGGAGTCACGGTTTCGGGCACTAAACAGCCTTTCGGTGGCGGACGTCGCGGCCGGTTCCGCGCTCAGCCTTCACTATATTCGGATCGCAGACGCATCTTGTCGATCTTGCCCGTCGACGCCAGAGGCATGTTGGGCAGGCGATAGATGGCGTCGGGGATCCACCACGGCGCGAACCGGGCCTGAAGCGGCGCCAGCAGCGCCTCGTCGCTGATCGCCTCCTCGCCGCGCGTCTCGACCAGCAGGATCGGCCGCTCGCCCCATTTGGCATCGGCCCGGCCGATCACCGCCGCCAGCGACACTTCGGGCAACGCACCGACCACCGCCTCGATCTCGGCCGGATTGATCCATTCGCCGCCCGACTTGATCAGGTCCTTGGCGCGCCCGGTGATGATCAGATTGCCGTGCCCGTCGATCCGCGCGAGGTCGCCGGTGCCGAACCAGCCATCCGCATCCAGCGCGCTTTCGTCATGCCCGAAATAGCGATCGATCACCGCCGCACCGCGCACCCGCAAATGCCCTTCGACATCGCGCTGCTCGGGCAGCGCCACGCCGTCCGCATCGGTCAGCAACAGGTCGACGCCGATTGCGGGCCGGCCCGACAGCGCGGCCGAACGCCCGGTATCGCCCGGCGGCGAAACGGTGCCCGAGGGCGAAAGCTCGGTCATGCCCCAGCTCGTCTGGATCTTCACGCCCAGCCGCGACTCGATCCGGTCGATCAACGCGGGCGGCAGCGGCGCGCCGCCCATGATGATCCGCTTGAGCGACGGCACGTCGCCGCCGGTCGCTTCGAGATGCTCGATCAGCCCGAGCCACACCGTCGGCACGCCGACCGCGACGGTCACGTCCTCGGCGCGGATCAGCTTGGCCAGGCTCGCGCCATCGGCCTGCCGCCCGGGCAGCACCAGCTTGCCGCCAACAGCGGGCACCGCGAAGGGCAGGCCCCAGGCATTGGCATGGAACATCGGCACGACGACCAGCACCGCGTCCATGCCCGAGACCGCCATCACATCGGTCTGCAACAACCGCAGCGTGTGGAGATAGCTCGAACGATGCGTGTAGGTGACGCCCTTCGGCGCACCGGTGGTGCCCGAGGTGAAGCACAGGCCCGAAGGCGCGGTCTCATCGAACTCGCCCCAGACAATGTCGCAATCGGCTTCGGCGATCAGCGGCTCGAGCGGACGGACATTGGCGGCGGGCACGAAATCGCCCGGCGCGTCGATCACCAGTATCTGCGTGATCGCGGAGACCCGCTCGGCAATCTCGCGCGCCAGCGGCACCAGATCGGCGCTCACCACCAGCGTGCGGACCTGCGACTGCGCCGCCATCGACGCCAGCTGCGCCCCGGTCAGCCGCGGGTTGAGCGTATGGCACACCGCGCCAATGCCCATGATCGCGTACCACACCTCGACATGCGCCTGGCTGTTCCAGGCGAGCGTCGCGACCCGGTCGCCGCGGCGCGTGCCGAAGCTTTCCAGCACCACAGACACGCGCTTGCTGCGCGCCATCAGGTCCGCATAGCCGATCCGCTCGATCCGCCCGCCCTCGCGCGCAGTGACCACTTCGGCGCGTGGGTGCCATTTGGCGGCGTGTTCGAGAAACTTGTCGAGCGTCAGCGCGAACGACTGCATGCTGCCGTCGATCATCGGCACGACGCCACCGGCTCGGGGATCGGCGGGGCAAGCAGCCCGTAATTCCAGTTCCACGGCACACCGCCCTTGGCACGGCGGCGGCAGATCAGCTGCTCCATCAGCTCGTACATGCCGGGCAGCAGGCGCGTGCCTTCCTTCGGCGTTCCGGCAAAGGTGATGTACGCCCGGTCCGACCCATAGGCCGACCAGCGCGCCGATCCGGCAGCCGCGGGCACACCGTCACGCGCGAACGACACCCAGTAATCCATCATCGCGTCGGAGAGCTTCGCTTCCGCCGCAGTGTCCGGGATCTTCGGCCAGTTGGGCGGCGTGCGGCCGGGATTGCCGAACATGTACGGCAGCTCGGCGGCATGGAATGCGTGCAGGTCCAGCGCATCCGCGGCCGGATAGCCATGGTCGAAATAATAGAGGAATGCCGGCAGGCCAAGCGCGGTCTGCCGCGCCACCAGCCGTTCCGACGTCCAGCCATACAGCGCATCGCGCGGGATGGCGAGCATGCTGCCGGGCAGGTCGCTGGACGGATAGAGTTTAAGGAAATCATCGGCCAGATCGCCATAGCGCGCGCGGATCTGCGTCTCGTATGCCGCGGCATCGGCAGGCATCGGCGCCATCAGCATGCGCAGCGAACGGATCTCGCCGCTGTTGAACCCGGCGATCATCGGCACGCGCGCCTGCTCGCCGCGATCGAAGGTATCGACCAGCTGGCGCGGCAGGATCTTCCCGTCGACCGTGCCCCAGGGCGCATAGCCCGCGGCACCCGCCGCCGTGATCAGCGCCTCGGCATCGATACCGCGCATCGCGGCGATATTCTCCGCGCCCAGCTTGCCCATCAGATAATAGCCGACGCCCTCGGCCGGGATATCGCCATGCGGCGAGTTCCGCAGCTGCGGGGTCGAGATCATGTACGCGCTCTGCGCGATCGCCTTGGCGAACAGCCCCTTCGCGCGCGGCGAGGCCATCAGATACATCACGCTCAGGCCGCCCGCCGACTCCCCGGCTATGGTGACGTTGGCGGGATCCCCGCCGAACGAAGCGATATTCTTGCGCACCCATTGCAGCGCCGCGATCTGATCGAGCAGGCCGTAATTGCCCGAGATATCGTGCGCCGATTCCTTGCTCAGCTCGGGGTGCGCCATATAGCCGAGCACGCCCAGCCGGTAGTTGATCGAAACGACGATCACGCCCTTCTTCGCCAGCGCCGCGCCGTCATACAGGCTCTCGCGGCTCGATCCGCCCGACAGCGCGCCGCCATGGATCCAGAAGAAGACCGGGGCATTCTTCGCGTCCGCCGGCATCCAGATATTGAGCGACAGGCAGTCCTCGCTCATCGCGGGATAGGTCTGCGAATAGATGCTCTGCACCCGCGGCCGGGCCTGCATGCAGGCCGGGCCATAATCGCTCGCCGCCCGCTCGCCCTTCCAGGCAGGCATCGCCACCGGCGGCGTCCAGCGGCGGCGGCCGACCGGCGGCAGCGCATAGGGAATGCCCTTGAAGCTGTTGATCCCGTTCGCCGCCTCACCGCGCAGCTTGCCCGCGGGCGCCGCGACGACGGGCGCCTGCGCTGCCGCCAGATCGGGAACGGTCATGGATGCCGCCAGCGCGGCAGCGAGAAGCAGCTTCATACGGACACCTGCCTGGTACCGGCCTCGCGCCGCAGAATCCGCGCGAGCCAGAGGAAGAGAGCGATTGCGACGAGGTAGAAGGGCGTCAGCGTGTAGAGCGCGGTCTGCAGCCCATGGGGATTGCCCATCGACTTGAACCAGTCGCTCGCAAAGCCGACCCAGGTCGGGCCGAGGCCCAGACCGATGAAGTTCATGATCAGCAGCAACAGCGCACCCGCCAGCACGCGCTGGTTGGGCTTCACCTCTTCCTGCACCAGCGCCACCGACGCGGAGAGGTAGAAATAGTTGAACACCATCACGACGGCGAGCAGCGCCAGCGCCAGCGGCCAGCCCGGCGCCCAGACGAAGCCGAGATAGAAGGGCATCGCCACCGCCAGCGACAGCGCGGGTGCCATCGCATATCCGGCGCGCGACCGCTTCGTCATCCAGTCGATCACCCGGCCCGAAACGACCATGCCGCCGCCCATGCCGACCAGCAGCACCAGCGCATACCAGACCGCGACTTCGCTGAAGACCATGCCCTTTTCGCGCATCAGGAACAGCACGGCGAAATTGCCCAAGCCATAGGTGACGAACTGCGTCGCGCCGCTGCCCAGTGCCGCGAGCATCAGGATCGGATTGGACAGGAACATGCCGACCGTGGGCCAGAATGCGGCCTTCTCCGCGGTCGCCGCCTTGGGTACCGGATCGGTCGCGCCGCGCTCGGGCTCGCGCACCAGCAGCCACACCGCCAGCGCGGTGACGATGCCGATCGCGCCGACGACGATGAAGGGAATGCGCCAGCCATAGGTCTCGGCGATCGCCGCGCCGATCGCCACGACCGCCGCCGCGCCGATCGCCGGGCCGAGGTTGAAGATGCCCAGCGCCGCGGCACGCTTGCCGGGCGGATAGGTGTCGGTGATGATCGCATAGGAAGGCGGCACGCCGCCCGCCTCGCCGAAGCCGACCATCATCCGCGCGACGACCAGCTGGGTATAGTTCGACGCCAGTCCGCAGGCGACGGTCGCCCCGCTCCAGATCGCGCAGGCCAGCGACAGCACGCCGACCCGGTTGGTCCGGTCGGCGAACCAGCCGACGGGGATGGCGATGAAGCAATAGAACATCGCGAAATACAGGCCGCCGATCAGCCCGAGCTGACCATCGGTCACGCCCAGCGAATCCTGGATCGGTTTGGCCAGAATCCCGATCAGCTGGCGATCGAGGAAATTCAGCACATAGACGAAGCAGAGCATGCCAAGCACGAAGCCGGCCCGGGGGCCGGGTTGCGCCGGCCGTCCGGCCGATCCGGCCGCGGGTGCAGCAGCGATCGGATCGGCCGGCCCGCTCACAGGCCGTAACCCAGGCGGATGCCGAAGGTGCGCGGACGCATGGTGCCGAAGCGGCTCACCAGGAATGCCTCCGGATGGATATAGGTGACCGAGTGATCGTCGAAGACATTCTCGACATAGAGCTGACCCGACCACGCCCCCTTCTTCACGCCGAAGCTCAGGTTGACGTTGTTATACTCGTCGGTCACCCCGAAGGTCGACAGACGGACGGTCGGCGCGCCCGGCGTGTTCGGGAACGAGCTGTTGTACGATCCGACATGCTGGCCGTTGATCGCCAGCGTGCCCTTCGCATCGCTGCCGATGTCGAACGTGTAGGCGATGTACATCGATCCCTGAAGCCGTGGTGCGGACAGGCGATGGCCCAGCACCGCGCCCGAGATCGCCGCTTCGGTGGGCGAAAGCTTGGTGATCTTGGAGTCGTTGTACGAACCGTTGAAGCCGATCAGCAGCCCGGTGGTCGGCACCACGCTCATCTCGACTTCGAAGCCCTTGCTGCGCGCCGCGCCGATATTGGTGGCGAACTGGACCGAGTCCGACACGCGGTTGGCCTGCGCCTGGATGTTGCTCCAGTCGATCAGGTAGAAGGCCAGGTTGATGTTGACCCGCCCGTCCGCAAAGCGGCCCTTGGCGCCCAGTTCATAGCTCTTCAGATCGTCCGAGGACGCACCGTTCGGGATGATGATGTCGGCCGGATTGACCAGGCTCGGCCGCCCGGCGAACGCATTGACGATCGGCGCGCGGAAGCCGGTCGAGAAGGTCGCATAGGTGGTGACCGTATCGCTCGGCTTGAAGGTCGCGCTGAACTTCCACGACGGCTTCGAACCCGTCGCCTTGACGCCCTCGGTATAGGCATAGGGGGTGAAGGTGTTGAAGTTCACCGGAATGCCCAGCAGCGCATAGGTGAAATAGTTGAAGCCGCCCGCGGTCGCGAGATAACCCCCGGCCTCGGTGAAGCCCTGTGCCGAGGTGCGGCCATAGCGCATGCCGCCGGTCAGCCAGAACTTGTCGGAGAAGCGGTAGGTCAGCTCGCCGAAGCCCGCCAGTTCCTCGCTGATCGAGTGGGTGTACTGCTTCTGGTAATACTGGTCCGGCAGGCCGGTCAGCCCGCGCGCCGCAAGGAAGCTGGGCGACGAGCGGTAGAAATAGTCCACGTCGCGGCGGCGGTTGAGATAGAAGCCGCCCACGACGAACTGGAACGGACCATCGAACGACGAGACCAGCCGGGTCTCCTGCACGAACACCTTGTCGAAACCGTTGGCGTCCAGACCGAAGGCAATCGGCGCGCCGGCATAGGAGCCCGCAGGGAAGGTGCCGGCCAGATCGACCCAGAAGCGCTGGTCGAAATCCGAATAGGTCGACGAGCTGGTCAGCCGGGCGAAGTCGAAATCATATTCGATCGTCGCGTTCAGCACGGTCTGCTTGCCGGTGAAGCGGTCCGGCTGGTCCGACACGCGCTTCTCACGGCCGAGCGACGGCGAGGTCAGCGAAGAATCCTTGGGATCGCTATTCTCGTACGAACCGAGCAGGCGGATCGAGAGCCGGTCGTTCGGGCGCCACAGCGCGATCACCCGCCCGCCATAGTCGATCAGCGTGTTCGAGTTGTGGACGCCGGTGCCGACGTTATCGAGATAGCCTTCCTCGTTGCGATAGAAGCCGACTGCGCGGATGCCGAGCTTGTCGCTGACGATCGGCACGTTGACCATCACGTTATAGCGCTGGCGCAGCGAATCCGAACCGGTCAGGCCGATATCGGCCAGCGCCGCATAGTCGAAATCGTTGAGGTTCGGGCTCTTGGTCAGGATGCGCATCGCACCCGACAGCGAACCCGATCCGAACAGCGTACCCTGCGGGCCGCGCAGGAACTCGACGCGCTCGACGTCGAACAGGTTGGGATCGACCACCGTGGTGTTGCCGATCGTCGAGACTGGCAGTTCGTCGATATAGACCGCGACCGAGCTTTGCAGATTGGCGTTGTAGCCGTTGGTCGCGATGCCGCGCGCGGTGAAGTTGTTGAAGTTCTGGGTCGGGCGGTTGAGCACCACACCCGGTGTCTCGCGGGCGATGCCTTCATAGCCGACGATACCCTTGTCGGTCATTTCCTTCTGGGTGAAGGCGGTGACGCTCAACGGCACGTCCTGCAGCCGCTCTTCGCGGCGAGTCGCGGTGACGATGATTTCCTGATTGTCGGCGCTGTCTTCGCCATGGTCCTGCGTCCGGGCGGGCGCGGAGTCCTGCGCCATTGCCGGCGCGGCGGTGACGAGCAAGGCACCGGCCGCAGCCGACGCGAGAAGAATTGCTCTCATGCGTTCTCTCCCAGCGAGCGCCGATCGTGAATGCCGGTCGCTACGAGGGTCAAGCTGCATGCCGGGGCGGCAAATGTCAACACTCACTATCAAGCGTGTGAATATCTTTGAGGCCGCGCTGGTTACGCCTCCGGAACGGCAATTTCACCGCAATGTCAGTCGGGAATCACTTCGCTCGCCAGGATTTCGATGGCGTCGGGCTTGCCGTTGAACGCGACGAACTCCCCCGTTTCCGCGCCGATCAGCGCGCGGGCGAGCGGCGCCTGGAACGCGATCCGGTCCGCCGCGGGGTCGGCTTCGTCATGGCCGACAATGTCGATCACCCGCTCCTTGCCCGCCAGCCGGATGCGCACGCGCGATCCGATGGCGACCACATCCTCCTCGGGCACCGGCGCAACCTGCGCTGTCGACTGGCGCGTGTGCCAATAGCGCAATTCGCGCTTCAGCACTTCGCGGGCCTCGTCGTTGCTTTCGGCCGCAACCGCGGCTTCGATCTCCGCGACCTTGGCCGCCAGCAGCGCGGGTCCGCGCGGCGTGACCATGTTCGGACCGGCCGGCAGCGGCAGTTCGAACTTCGGCTCCTTGTGTTCCTCATCGCTTTCGCGGCGAAACGCGACACTCATGACTCTGATTCCAAGCTGTAAAATCCATCTCTGCCGCGCCCGCGCCAATTCTTCAAACGCCATGGCAAGAGGGATATTGATATTGTGCGCTTGCGAAGGAATACTGCTGCGATGCAGCACGCACCGGATTCGCTTCAGATCCTTCCGCCAGGCGGCGCCTGCTGATGCCCGTCGCGCCGCGGCTCACCCTGCTGCTGCGCCTCAAGGCTTCGCCCGAAACCGTGTTCGCATTGTGGACCAAGGCCGATCATGTCCGCCAATGGTGGGGCGGGACGAAGGGCCGCGCGATGATGGCGCAGCTCGATCCACGACCCGGCGGACGCTTCTGGGTGCCGGTGCGCCCCGCAGAGGGTCCGGGCTATGACACCTACGGCATCTTCAGCGATGTGATCCGCGGCGAAGCGCTGATCATCGACTGGGAAACCGACAATGCCCGCCCCTCGCGGCTGGTGATCCAGTTGCTCAAGCTGGGCGACTGGACCGAGATCACCATCACCCATCGCAACTTCCCCAGCGAAGCCGCGCGCGACCTGCAACTGGCGCGCTGGCAGGATTCGCTCGTGGCGCTGGAAACCTATGCGGCGACGATCGGACCCGACGACGAGGATTGACCGCGCTGGCCTTTCCCGGCCCCGCGATGTTAGCCTTCACCGATGCACAGCTTCCTGTTCCCGCTTGCCGCGCTCCTGACCCTGACCGGCGCCGTGCCGCCGCAATCGCCGTCGCTGCGCGACGCGATGCTTGCCGTCCATAATGGCGAGCGGCGCCAGCTCGGCGTACCGCGGTTGAAGTGGAACGAAGCGCTGGTCGCCGATGCGCGGGTGCATGCCGAATGGATGGCCCGCACCGGCCGCTTCGAACATTCGACCGCACGCAACAATCAGGGCGAGAATCTTTGGGCCGGCACACGCGGCGCCTATCGCTTCGCCGAAATGGCGCAGTCCTGGCTGGACGAGAAACGTTACTATCGCGACGCGCCGTCACCCAACAATTCCACCACCGGCAAATGGTCGGACGTGGGCCATTACACCCAGATGGTTTGGTCGACGACGACCGATGTCGGCTGCGCCGTCGCGAGCAGCGCATCGATGGACTATCTGGTGTGCCGCTATTCCCCGCCCGGCAATTATGCGGGGCAGAAGGCCTATCAGCCGTTCAGACCGTGAAGCTCTCGCCGCATCCGCATGCGCCCTTGGCGTTGGGATTGTTGAACACGAAGCCCGCGGTGAAATCGTCCTCCACCCAGTCCATCGTCGATCCGACCAGGTAGAGCACCGACGCGCCATCGACGAAGAAGGCGCCGCCCGGCGTCTCGATCCGCTCGTCGAACGGCTTGGCGTCGCTGACATAGTCGACCGAATAGGCCAGCCCCGAACAGCCGCGGCGCGGCGTCGAGAGCTTGACGCCCACCGTGCCCTCCGGCGCGCGCGACATCAGGTCGGCAATGCGCGCCTCGGCCGAGGGAGTGAGATTCAGCGCGGCTGGACGTGCGCGGGTTTTGATCTCGGTCATGGTCGGTCCTCAAAAATCCGGCGAGACCCGGTCCGTCGCTGGGGCGTTGCCGCTCCGACGACACCTCTCGCCTCACCCCTCCCGTTCGCGGGAGGGGATATTTTCACAACATGCCCAGTTCGAGCTTGGCTTCGTCGGTCATCTTGCTCGGGTCCCATGCGGGATCCCATACCAGATTGACCTCGGCATGGCCCACGCCGGGCACCGAACCCACGCGCAGCTCGACTTCGGCGGGCATCGATTCGGCCACGGGGCAATGCGGCGTGGTGAGCGTCATCGTCACCACCGCATGACCGTCCTCGGTCACCTCGACGCCATAGATCAGCCCCAGATCATAGATGTTCACCGGAATCTCGGGATCGTAGATTTCCTTCAGCGCATCGACGATCGCCGCCTGCAGCGCGCCGCCCTCGCCCGCTTGCGGGTCGGCAGCAGGCTTCTGCGACAGGAAGCCTTCGAGATAGTCGCGCTTGCGCTCGAACGTCTCGCGCGGGCTCGCATCGTCGACACGTGCCTTCGCCGGAGCCTCGACCGACTCGACTTCCTCGACTTCGAATTTGGGTTGTTCGCTCACCCGAATATCCTCGTTACGCGTTCGACGCCCTTCACCAGCGCCTCGATATCCCTTGGCCCGCTATAGACCGCGAAGCTGGCCCGCGCGGTGGCCGGCACGCCCAGCACGTCCATCAGCGGCTGTGCGCAATGATGCCCGGCGCGGATCGCGACCTGCCCTTCGTCCAAGATGGTGGCGACGTCGTGCGGATGCACCCCCTCCACCGCGAAAGAAACGATGCCCGCGCTGTCCTCCGGCCCGAACAGCCGCACGCTGTTGATCGACGACAGCGCCTCGCGCGTCATCCGCACCAGCGCGGTCTCGTGCGCATGGATGCGCTCCAGCCCGATCCCGTCGACATAATCGCACGCGGCATGCAGCCCGAGCACGCCGACGATATGCGGCGTCCCCGCCTCGAACCGGCCCGGCGGCGGCGCATAGGTGGTCTTGGCGAAGGTCACCCGGTCGATCATCGATCCGCCGCCCTGATAAGGCGGCATCGCGTCGAGCAGCTCGTAGCGGCCCCACAACACGCCGATCCCGGTCGGGCCGTACAGCTTGTGACCCGAGAAGACGTAGAAATCGCAATCCAGCGCCGCGACATCCACGGCCATCCGCGGCACGGCCTGACACCCGTCGAGCAACAACTTCGCACCGACCGCATGCGCCAGATCGGCGGCCCGCTTCGCATCGAGCGTCGAGCCGAGAACGTTGGAGACATGCGCCAGCGCGACCAGCTTGTGCCGCTCGGTCAGCATCGCCGCCATCGCGTCGAGATCGATCCGCTGGTCGGCGGTCAGCGGGATCACGTCGATCTCCGCGCCCACCCGCTCCGCGACCATCTGCCACGGCACGATGTTCGAATGATGCTCGAGCGTGGAAAGCAGGATGCGGTCGCCCGCCTTCAGCTGCGTGCCCGCCCAGCATTGCGCGACCAGATTGATCCCCTCGGTCGCGCCGCGGACGAAAATCGTCTCCTCGGGCTTGCCGCCGATGAACTTCGCCACCCGGTTACGCGCCGCCTCGAACGCATAGGTCATGTCGGCCGAGCGCTGATAGACGCCGCGATGGACCGTGGCATAGGTCTCGCCATAGCCGCGATGGATCGCATCGATCACCGGCTTCGGCTTCTGCGCCGTAGCCGCGGTATCGAGATAGGCCCAACCCTCGGGGATCGCCGGGAAATCGGCGAGCAGATCGAGCGGGCGGGTGTCGATGGCCACGCTCACAGCGCCGCCTCCAGCCACGCCTCGGCATCCGCCGCGAAAGCCTCACGCACAGTCTCGTCGCCGATCCGGTCGAGCGCATCGCCGACGAACGCATGGGTCAGCAGCGCCTTCGCACGCGGTTCGGGAATGCCGCGGCTTTCCAGATAGAACAACGCCTTGCGGTCCAGCTCGCCCACGGTCGCGCCGTGCGCGCACTTCACATCGTCGGCGAAGATCTCCAGTTCGGGCTTCAGATTCACCGTCGCGGTGCGCTTGAGCAGCAGGCCGCGCAGCGACTGCTCGCCATCGGTCTTCTGCGCATCGCGGCGAACCTGCGCGCGCGATGCCATGCTGGCAGTGGACAGGTCGGCCGCGACCGCGCGCCACACCTGACGGCTGGTCCCTTCGGGCAAGGCATGGTCGATGACGGTGGCGCTATCGACATTCTCGTCGCCGCGCGTCAGCAGCGCGCCGCCGGCTTCGCCATAGGCGCCTTCGCCGCACAGCAGCACCAGCGCCTCGATCCGCGCGGTGCGGCATCCGGCCACCAGCGCGGTGCTGGTGAAGCTGGCTGCCTTGGCGACCGTCGCCGACACATAATCGGTATGCGCGCCGCGATCCTTGAGGACCCGCACCGCACGCATCAGCCGCGCACCCTCGGCCAGCTCGACCCACAGGCTGGCATTGCTCCAGCCGGTGCCGACATGCGTTTCGACCAGCGAGGCGACTGCGTCGGACTGCATCACGATCTTGTTCGAAAGATGCGCGACACCGCCAGTGGTGGCGTGGATCACCTGGATCGGACCGTCGAGCGCGGCCTGGGATCTGAGATGCAGCACATAGCCCGCCTGCGCATCGTCACAGGCCCGGACGGTGTACGCATTGGCGCGGGTCTTGACCCGGGCCGCGGAAATCTCGAGCGGACCGGGTGCACTGCCCTGTGCATCGAACACACCGTCGACGAACAGCAGGCGCGGGCCCGGCACATCGATCCACAGATGCGCGATATCGGGCGCATCGCCGCGCGGCGATGCGGCCAGCGCCTCGAGCGGCGCGGCATCGAACCAGCGCCAGTCTTCCTTGATCGGCGCGTCGAGGACGAGGCCTTCGGTCACGCCGCCACCGCCCCATAGCCTTCGGCTTCCAGCGTCAGCGCCAGTTCCGCCCCGCCGGTCTTCACGATGCGGCCATCGGCCAGCACATGCACCACGTCGGGCCGCACATAATCGAGCAGGCGCTGGTAATGGGTGATCAGCAGCACGGCCTTGTCCGGCGCGCGCATGATGCGGTTGATGCCTTCGCCCACCGCCTTCAGCGCATCGATGTCGAGGCCGGAATCGGTCTCGTCGAGGATCGCGAACTTGGGGTCGATGATCCCCATCTGCACCATCTCGTTGCGCTTCTTCTCGCCGCCCGAAAATCCGACATTCACCGGCCGCTTGAGCATCTCCATGTCCATCCCCAGCGCCTCGGCCTGGGCGCGGGCTAGCTTGAGGAACTCGCCACCCGACAGCGGCGCCTCGTCGCGCGCGCGACGCTGCGAATTGAGCGCCTCGCGCAGGAACTGCACGTTGGAAATGCCGGGGATCTCCACCGGATACTGGAAGCCCAGGAACAGGCCCGCGGCCGCGCGCTCATGCGCGCCCAGTTCGAGCAGGTCGATCCCGTCGAACGTCACCGAACCGCCGGTCACTTCATATCCCGGGCGACCGCCCAGCACATAGCCCAGCGTCGACTTGCCCGCGCCGTTCGGCCCCATGATCGCGTGCACTTCGCCCGCATTCACGGTGAGGGTCAGTCCCTTGAGGATGGCCTTGCCATCGATTTCGGCGTGGAGGTCTTCGATCTTCAGCATGTTCATTCCTTGGGGCCGCCGTCACGGCGTCCGATGATTTGGGCGGACTTGAAGTCCGGCTGCGCAAGCTGTTCTCCGGGCAAGGTCATGGCTTCACCTTCCCACCCCCGGAAATTGCGCGTCGATCTCGATCTCGCCTTCATCGAGCAGCTTGTTCCGGGCCGCGACATCCGAATGCCCAGATGCCATCAGCGCGGCATCCGCGCGCTTGCGGGACTGGCTTTTCGTATCCGCGCATTCCAGCGCCGTGCGCGATTGATAAGTCGGCAGACCATTTCTGGGCGCGAGTTCCCGGCCCTTCAGCCGGCACTCCATATAGGGCGCATAGGCGTTATAGATCTCGGCGAGTATCGGCCGTGCGGCACGCGGCGGCGGCGGCATCGGCACGCCTTCACCGTCGATCCGATCGATCTCGGCCAGCGTCGCTTCCACCCGGGCATTCCGCTCGGCCGCATCGGAGACGCCGCTGCCAAGCAGAGCATGATCCAGGTTGCCGGCCACCGCCTTTCTCACCCTTGTGCAATTGGGCGCGCGCGATCGACGCGATCCGTCACCGATCCGGCACATGATATAGGGCTTCACCACCGGCATCAGTTCGGACGGAAAGCTGAACGTCGCCAGCAGTCGTGTGTTCGACGATGACCCGATGTTGCGACGCGCCGGCGGCGCCTCATCGGACTTGGTCGCGCTGGCGATTTCGACCTGCTCATAGCCGTCAAACGCAGTGACGATCGCGTTCCGGCGGCGCGAGGGATCGCTATAGGCGGGCAAGGCTGCGAGCAGCCTTTCCGACTGGTTCATCGCATCGACCTTCACCGAAGCGCAGGCGGCGAAGGCCGCACGGACGCGCGGCAAACGCGGCGCCGGCATCATGGCGGGACGAATCTTGTCGTACTCCTCCACGAAGCAGTCGCTGTATCGCACGACCTGCGGCGCGATCGCCTTCGGCACCGGGGCCCCGCCCGCATCCTGCACAGGCAGCATCAGCAATGCCATCATGGTAGCGATCATCGCGGCGTTTCCTGCCCGTTCGAAAGGGTGATGGCCGGGCCGCTGCTCGGCGCCTTGGGCAGCGGCGGCAGGGTCACCCGCTGGCGCTCGGTATCGCGGCTGACGCTTTCATTGGTGATCGGGCCGATCGCGGTCGGCGAAACCGGGGCGACCGGCTTGACCAGCGCGGGCATGGTGAAGGTCTGGACCCCGCTGTCGTCCTTGCCCGTCTCGACCGGCGGCGGGATGACGATCGCGGCCTGCTCCAGCGCGGTCAGCTCGACGCAATCGCTCACTTCGTCGCGGGTTTTTTCGTAGCAGACCGGCGTCGCCTTGCACGCGTCGCTGTCGCGCTTCTGGCTGCCGCTGGAAACCATCACCCGGCAGTTGCGCAGCTTGCCGTCCGCGGTCTTGTCGAACAGCATCGTGGTCCGCCCGAACGTGGCGCGCACAACGATCTCCTCACCCTGCTCCTCGTCCACAGCACCAGCGTCCTGCGCCCAGGCGGTGCCGGGGAGCAGGAGAGCAGCGAACAGGATCAGGAACAGTGTCCGCATCACGCTTCCACCAGATGCGAGGCTTCGAACACAAGCCACGCGCCGGCCAACCCGACGAGCGCGAGCGCCGCAAGATTGGCCACGCGGCTTCCCCGAGCGCTTCGAACCGCACTCGGCGCACGCGTCAGCAAGAAAGTGACGAGCGCCACGGCCAGAGCGATGCCGAACAAGAGCAGGTCGATATCGAGCCGCGACATCAGACGAGCGCCTCCGGCCGAACGAGGTTCAGCACAAACTTGACGTTGTACGCGAAGAATTCCCGCTCGGGCGTGATGACGAGATGGGTGACATGCGCGTGCGAGAAGCTGTCCTGCGCGGTGATGCCTTGGTCGTGGATGCCCAGATCGACCATCAGCGCGCCGTCCTTGCGGGCGACGTCCTTATATTCGTACACGGCCTCGCCACCGCCGCCGATGATCGTGCCGCCTTCGATCAGCACTTCATATTCCGGCTCGTCGATATCGACCCAGCGGCCCTGCATCTCGTCGGGCAGCGGCGCCTCACGCGGGAGGCGAACGGCTTCCTCGGTCACCCGACGCTTCCTTCAAGGCTGATGCCCAGCAGCTTCTGTGCCTCGACGGCGAATTCCATCGGGAGCTGTTGCAGCACCTCCTTGGCGAAGCCATTGACGATCAGCGCGACCGCGGCTTCCTGATCCAGCCCGCGCTGCATCGCATAGAAAAGCTGGTCTTCGCTGATCTTGCTGGTCGTCGCTTCATGCTCGATCTGGGCCGAGGGATTGCGCACCTCGATATAGGGCACGGTATGCGCGCCGCATTCCGAGCCGAGCAGCAGGCTGTCGCACTGGGTGAAGTTGCGGACATTCTCCGCAGTCGGCCCGACCCGGACCAGCCCGCGATAGGTATTGTCGCTGCGGCCCGCGCTGATCCCCTTCGACACGATGGTCGAGCGGCTGTTCTTGCCCAGATGGATCATCTTGGTGCCGGTATCGGCCTGCTGGCGATTATTGGTCACCGCGACCGAATAGAATTCGCCGACCGAATTCTCGCCCGCCAGCACGCAGCTCGGATATTTCCAGGTGATCGCCGAACCGGTCTCCACCTGCGTCCACGAGACCTTCGAATTCTTGCCCTGACAAAGCGCGCGCTTGGTCACGAAATTATAGATGCCGCCCTTGCCGTTCTCGTCGCCCGGATACCAGTTCTGGACGGTCGAATATTTGATCTCGGCATCGTCGAGCGCGACCAGTTCCACCACGGCGGCATGCAACTGGTTCTCGTCGCGCATCGGCGCGGTGCAGCCTTCGAGGTACGAGACATAGGCACCCTTGTCGGCGACGATCAGCGTGCGTTCGAACTGGCCGGTATTCTCGGCATTGATGCGGAAATAGGTGGAGAGCTCCATCGGGCAGCGCACGCCCTCGGGAACATAAACGAAGGTGCCGTCGCTGAAGACCGCGCAGTTCAACGCGGCGAAGTAATTGTCATGCTGCGGCACGACCTTGCCGAGCCACTTCTTCACCAGATCGGGATATTCGCGGATCGCTTCGCTGATCGAGCGGAAGATGACGCCCGCGGCTTCCAGCTCCTTGCGGAAGGTGGTGGCCACCGAAACGCTGTCGAACACCGCATCCACGGCCACCTTGCGGCTGCCCTCGACGCCCGCGAGCACTTTCTGCTCCTCGATCGGGATGCCCAGCTTCTCGTAGACGCGCAGGATCTCGGGATCGACCTGATCCAGCGAATCCAGCTTCGGCTTCGCCTTGGGCTCGGCGTAATAATAGGCGTCCTGATAATCGATCGGGTCGATATCCAGCTTGGCCCAGTCGGGCGGCGTCATCGTCAGCCAAAGACGATAGGCCTTCAGGCGCCATTCGAGCATCCACTCCGGCTCGTTCTTCTTGGCCGAGATGAAGCGGACCGTGTCCTCGGACAGGCCCTTGGGCGCAAACTCCTGCTCGATGTCCGAGCTGAAGCCCCATTCGTATTTCTTGTTCGCGGCGGCCAGCGCCTCGGCGTTCTTGGTAGCCATCAGGCGGGTTCCGGCAGCTTTGAGAGGGAAGCGAGCGTGACGCCCGCAAGCGCGCCGCGGACGGCGCCGTTGACGTTGTTCCAGTGCGGCTTCACGCGGCAGGTCTGGTCGATGCAGCAATCCTGCTTGCCGCCATCGACGCACGCGGTGAGCGCGATCGGCCCCTCGATCGCCTCGACGATATCGGCCAGGCTGATCGCCGCGGGCGGGCGGGCAAGGCGGAAGCCGCCACCGGTGCCGCGCGTGCTTTCGATCAGGCCCGCGCGGGAAAGGTGGCTGACCAGCTTCTGCACCGTCGGCAGCGGCAGGCCGGTCTCGTCCGCCAGCAGCGTCGCGTTCAGCCGCCCGCTGACGCCGCAATGGCGCGCGGCGGCGGCAAGCATCACCACGGCATAATCTGTCTGGGCCGACAAACGCATGCGTTTCTAGTTAGACCTCCGCGCAACAGCGCTACGGTCTGTTGCGAACCATTCTCAAATCGGAACAAATCGTTCCGATTGGCCATGTGGTCGCTCTAGTCGTCCTCGTCAACCGATTCGGGGATCACGTCCGGAAGGAAATGGAACGTCTCATTGTCCAGCGTCACCGCCAGCACCGGATCGATCCCCGCCTTCAGCGTGGTCGGGGTGTGGCCGGTGAAGTGCTTGATCTCCTTGATCATGTGCGGCTGGTCGGCGAACGGCTCGGCCACTTCGCGCGGATCGACGCCCTGATAGATCTGCATCGCGGCGCGGATCGCGCGGAACTTGCGCTCCAGATGCTTGGGCGGCCCGCCGAAATATTCGTTGCACAGCCGGGTCGCCTGGCGCGGCCCCATCGGCACCAGCTTGTAAAGCGCCTCGATCCCCGGCTCGCCCGAGGCCGCCCATTCGCGCACCGCGCGGGCAAGCGCCAGATGGGTCGCCGGCACCTTGCGGCGGCGCGCCAGCAGGAACGGCTCGACCAGCGCGATCATCTCCTCCAGCGTATCGAGGCCGCGCAACTGCTCCAGAATGGTCAGCACCTCGGGTCCGAGCACATCGGCGCCGTCCAGGATCGTATCGGCCACTTCATGCGCGGGCAGGCCGATCAGCGATTTCCACCCGATCGCGCGCAGCGACACGCCGAAACAGTGGAACGGTCCATCGACATGATAGGACGCCGCCGCCGTCCCCGCGCCATTGACCATCACCGGGCGCGACGCTTCGCTATGGCCATCGGGGAAGGTCAGCACCCCGCTCCCCTTCAGCATGAAGCGGATTTGCCCCATGTCCACCCGCTCGACGCCGTCGATGACCGCCGCATCGTAGCGGAACAGGTAGAAGGATTCGACGAAGGGCATCAGCGGCCCTTCCGGCTGAATGAACTGAATCTCCGGCCGCGCCGCGCTCATGGCGCGATCTTTCCGGCCGGCAGCGTTGCGCCCCGCATGATGACCCCTGTCCGCAGGCCCCGTCTGCCTGCTCGATTTGGGTATGGAGTAGGCCCGGCGACAAGAAAAGAGGCCCGGCCAGCAAGCCGGCCGGGCCTTAGAAGAAAGGATCCCCCTGTTCGGCGGGACCCTCGGGTCGCAGTAATCGACTACGCGTTTCCCCTGAGGGCCGTCTTGGAAGGATTCGACATTCGGCGCCCTCCGCTACGGAAAATGGCGCTTTGACGCGCGTGCGCAGCGATGCGAGAGGGCAGGCGATGCCGATCCAGCCCCACAAGATCCTCTTCGCGCTCGACCCCGAACGCGCCCATCGCACCAGCATCGCGGCCCTCCGCATCGCCGGGTCGCTCGGCATAAATTTTCAGTCCGATATGGCGCGATCCCGCCCGATCACCCTCGCGGGGCTGGTTTTTCCCAATCCCGTCGGGCTCGCAGCCGGAATGGACAAGGATGCCGAGGCGATTGCCGGCCTGTTTGGGCTCGGCTTCGGCGCGGTCGAAGTCGGCACGCTGACCCCGCGCCCGCAGCCCGGCAACCCCAAGCCGCGCCTGTTCCGGCTGACCGAAGACGAAGCGGTGATCAACCGCATGGGCTTCAACAATGGCGGGATCGACGCCGCGCTCGCCCGCATCGCGAAGCTGGGCAAGCGGCCGGGCATGCTCGGCATCAATGTCGGCGCGAACAAGGACAGCGACGATCGCGTCGCCGATTATGCGCTGGGCGTGGGCAAGGCCGCGCCCCATGCCGATTACATCACGATCAATGTCAGCTCGCCCAACACGCCGGGCCTGCGCGACCTGCAATCGCGCCCCGCGCTCGACGAGCTGCTCGCGGCCTCCCATGCCGCGCGCGGCACGGTCCCGCTGTTCCTGAAGGTCGCCCCCGATCTCGACCGTGCGGGTCTCGAAGGCGCGATCCAGGCCGCGATCGACCATCATGTCGATGCGCTGATCGTCAGCAACACCACCATCTCGCGCCCGCCGCTCGCTTCGAAATTCGCGGGCGAGGCAGGTGGCCTGTCCGGCGCGCCCTTGCGCGAACTTTCCCGCGCCAAGCTGATCGAAGCGCGCGAGATCGCAGGCGACGCGCTGCCGCTGATCTCGGCCGGCGGGATCGACAGCGGCGACGAAGCGAAGCGCCGCATCGACGCCGGCGCCACGCTCGTCCAGGTCTATAGCGCGCTGGTGTTCAAGGGGCCGGGGCTGGTCCGCGAGATCGTACGGGCGCTGGGCTGAGCCTCGTTTTGGTGCCGATCCTGTGCTCCGGCGAAGGCCGGAGCGTTGGCCGCATACCGGTCGGTTGATTGCCAGGGCTCCGGCCTTCGCCGGAGCACGGCGTTGCCAAACCTTACTGCGCCGTCTCCACGATCGCCCGGCCCTCGCGCCGCGGATCGTAACCGCCGTCGAACCGGCCGTTCCGCCACATCATCCCGTGCAGGCCCGAATCCTCGCCCTGCCCCGGCACCAGCCGGATGCCGCGCGCCTGCAGCGCGTCAAGCAGCATCGGCGAGAACTTGGTCACCTCGCCGTTGAACGCATTGCCGCGCGCGATCAGGTTCGGCAGCGCGATCGCGTCCTGCATCGGCAGGTTCCAGTCGATCGCGCCGACTAGAGACTTGGCGACATAGGGCAGGATCGCATTGCCGCCCGCCGAACCCAGCGCCCCGGCAAACCGGCCCTCGGCATCGATCAGCACCAGCGGCGTCATCGACGAACGCGGCCGCTTGCCCGGCGCTGGCGCATTGGCGGCCAGGCGGCCCTCCGCATCGCGTGGCTGCATCGCGAAATCGGTCATCTGGTTGTTGAGGAAGAAACCGTCGACCATCCGCCCCGACCCGAAGATCGATTCGACCGTAGTGGTCATCGACACGACATTCCCGTCCGCATCGCCGACGATGAAGTGCGAGGTGCCGGCAGGCTCGCGCGTCGTATCCATGGCCGCGACCACCGCGCCCGCCGGGTTGCCCGCGACCGGCGCCGGACCGGCAGTCTCGCCGATCAGCGCGGCGCGGGTCGCGACATAGGCGGGATCGAGCATCCCAGCGACCGGCACGCTGGTGAACGCCGGATCGCCGACATAGCGATCGCGGTCGGCGTACATGATCCGGCTCGCCTCGGCGAAGAGGAACCATGCCTGCGGATCGCTCGGCCCGCGCGTCGCGATATCGGTCCGCTCGAGGATCGCCATCAGCTGCAACAGGCCCACGCCGCTGGAAGGCGGCGGCGGCACGCAGACCTGATAGACGCGATAGCGCCCGCAGATCGCCTCGCGCTTGACCGGGCGATAGGCCGCCAGATCGGCCAGCGTCATGCTGCCCCCCAGCGGCGCGGCATTGGTCCGCGCCACGATCCGCTCGGCGGTCGGGCCCTTGTACAGCGCAGCAGTGCCCTGCTTCGCCAACCGCTTCACGAACGCGGCATAGGCCGGGTTCACCAGCTGGTCGCCCGCCTTCATCAGCGTGCCGTCGGGCTTGGTGAAATAGGCGCGCACGTCGGGCGCACTGTTCTCCGGGAAATTGCCCGCGATCATCCGGGCAAGGCGCGGGCTGACGATGAAGCCCTCGGCCGCGGTCCGCTCGACATCGCCGAACAGGCTGTTCCACTTCAGCTTGCCATGCTCGCGATGCGCCATGCCCAGCGCGCCGATCACGCCGGGCACGCCGGTCGCGCGCCCGCTCAGCACCGCCTGGCCGAACGGCAGCGCCTTGCCGGCATCGTCGAGGAACATCGTCTCCGAAGCACCCGCGGGCGCGGTCTCGCGGCCGTCATAGATGACGACCTTGCCCGTCCGTGCATCGAAATAGGTCATGAAGGCGCCGCCGCCCACGCCCGAGCTTTGCGGCTCGACCAGCGACAGCATCGCCTGCACCGCGATCGCCGCGTCCACCGCGCTGCCACCCCGGCGCAGCACCGCGAGCCCCGCTTCAGTCGCCAGCGGATTGGCCGCGACCACGAAGAATTGCCGCGTCTTGGGCGCTTCGGCCGCCTGAGCCGGCGCGACCTTCTCGCCCCCGCCCGCACCGGCGCACGCCGCCACCGCAAACACCGTCAGCGCCGCCAGAACCTGTCGCATCACCTTCATACAAGCTCCCGAACGCAAACCGTCCGATCCCGATACCCAAGCAGGGTGGACCCGTCCACGCCCCGCTGACGTTACGTCTTCTGGAGTTGGCAGAACCGGCAGGAGCATTCTATGACGGTCGTTCGGGGCAAAACCACCGACAAAGCAGAGAAGAAGCAAGGGGACGGGATGCAATGAGCCGCAAGCTCGAACGGTTCGACAATCTGGTCTCGATGTTCTTCGCCCGTGCGAAGGAAAAGGGGAGCGCCCCCTTCCTGTGGCAGAAGTCCGGCGGCGCGTGGCAGCCGACCAGCTGGGCCGAGGCCGCACAGCAGGTCGCCTCGCTCGCCACCGCGCTGCAGAAAATGGGGCTGAAGCGCGGCGACCGGGTGATGCTCGTCTCCGAGAATCGCCCCGAATTCTGCATCAGCGATCTCGCCATCATGGCCGCGGGCTGCATCACCGTGCCCACCTACACCACCAATACCGAGCGCGATCACCAGCATATCATCGAGAATTCGGGCGCCTGCGCGATCATCGTCTCGACGACCAAGCTGGCCAAGGTGCTGCTCCCCGCGGCGCTTCGCGCTTCCTCGGCCCGCATGGTGATCGGCATCGACGATGTCCGCGCGGGGCAACCCGGCAGCATGGACTTCCACGATTTCCGCAAGCTGATCGCCGACAATCCGGTCGATCCGCAGGAATTCGCCAAAACCGTGACCTTCAAGCGGGAGGACACCGCCTGCATCATCTACACCAGCGGCACCGGCGGCGCGCCGCGCGGGGTGATGCAGCATCACGGCGCGATCCTCCACAATGTCGAGGGCTGCTGCACCGTCATCTCGGAGGATTTCGGCTGGGACGACGAAGTGTTCCTCAGCTTCCTGCCGCTCAGCCATGCCTATGAGCATACCGGCGGCCAGTTCTTCCCGATCGGCCTGGGCGCGCAGATCTATTATTCCGAAGGCCTCGAGAAGCTCGCCTCGAACATCGAGGAAGTCCGCCCCACGCTGATGGTGGTCGTGCCGCGCCTGTTCGAAGTGCTGCGCACCCGCATCGTCAAGCAGGTGGAGAAGCAGGGCAAGGTCGCCAACTTCCTGCTCGATCGCGCCATGGCCATCGGCGGACGCCGCGCCGCGGGCAGCTATGCGCTGGGCGACGGCACCATGGGGCTGATCCTGAACGCCACGATCAAGCCCAAGCTGGCGAAGAAGTTCGGCGGGCGGATCAAGGCGATGGTCTCGGGCGGCGCGCCGCTCAATCCCGAAGTCGGCATCTTCTTCCAGTCGCTCGGCCTCACGTTTTTGCAGGGCTATGGCCAGACCGAATCCGCCCCGGTCATCTCGTGCAACCGCCCCCGCGCGGGCCTGAAGATGGATACGGTCGGCCCGCCGCTCGAAGGCGTCGAGGTCAAGATCGCACCCGATGGCGAGATCCTGGTTCGCGGCGAACTCGTCATGCACGGCTATTGGCGCAACGACGAAGAGACCGCGCGCGTCCTGAAGCCAGACCCGGCGGAGCCAGACAAAGGCGCCTGGCTCCATACCGGCGATATCGGCATCATCGACGATCGCGGCCGGATCAAGATCACCGATCGCAAGAAGGACATCATCGTCAACGACAAGGGCGACAATGTCGCTCCGCAAAAGGTGGAGGGCATGCTGACCCTTCAGCCCGAAATCGTGCAGGCGATGATCTCGGGCGACAAGCGGCCCTATATGACCGCGGTGATCGTGCCCGATCCCGAATGGACCCAGGAATGGTGCGCCAAATTTGCCGAGAAGTGCGACTTCAAGTCGCTGTCGCACAATCCGGACTACAAGGCGGCGCTGGGCGCGGCGGTCGAGCGGGTGAACAAGGAGCTTTCGGTGATCGAACGCATCCGCAAGTTCATCATCGCCGACGAACCATTCACGATCGAAAACGAGCAGCTCACCCCCAGCCTGAAGATCCGCCGCCACGTGCTGAAACAGGCCTATGGCGAACGGCTGGACGCTTTGTACTGACGCCTATTGTGCTCCGGCGAAGGCCGGAGCGCTGGCAGTCAACGTACCGCCATACGTCCAACGCTCCGGCCTTCGCCGGAGCACGGTCACTTGTCGGTTCAGGGCGACGGCACAGCATCGAGATGCAAAGCCAGCCACACCGTCGGCCGATCCGGCGCCGTGTACGTCACCCAATGCGGCACCCCCGCGGCGACAAACACATGATCCCCCGGCCGCAGCACCACCGCCGCCCCATCCCCGATCCGCAACCCCGCCTCGCCCTCGAGCAACACCACCCACTCGTCCGCATCCTGCACCATCGGCTCGCCCTCCGGCGTCGACTGGCCCAGCGACACGATCCGCTCCAGCCGCACCCCGGGACGCGACAGCAACTCGGTGAATACTTCGCCCGCTGAGGCATCGGGCAGGTCGGCGAACAGGTTCTGCATGGCCGCCAAGTTGCGCTCCCCGGCCAAAGGCGGCAAGGGCGCGACATGCCTCCCCGTTTCCACTTCACCATCCATGCGACCGACGGCAAGGCGCGGCTCGGCGAGATCGCCATGCGCCGCGGCACGATCCGCACGCCCGCCTTCATGCCCGTCGGCACCGCCGCCACCGTCAAGGCGATGAAGCCGCAGGACGTGCGCGCGACCGGCGCCGATATCCTGCTCGGCAACACCTATCACCTGATGCTGCGCCCCACCGCCGAGCGGGTGCATCGCCTCGGCGGGTTGCACGGTTTCATGGGCTGGGACCGCCCGATCCTGACCGACTCCGGCGGCTATCAGGTGATGAGCCTCGCCGAACTGACCAAGCGCAGCGAGGAAGGCGTCTCGTTCAAGTCGCATCTCGACGGCAGCAAGCATCTGATCAGTCCCGAACGATCGATGGAGATCCAGCGCCTGCTCGGCTCCGACATCGTCATGGCGTTCGACGAGCTGGTGCCGACCACTTCGACCAAGGAGGTTCAGGCCGCGGCGATGGAGCGATCGATGCGCTGGGCAAAGCGCTCGCGCGACGCGTTCGACGCCGGCGGCGAACATGCCGAGGGTGCGGCGCTGTTCGGCATCCAGCAGGGCGCGCTCGACGAAGGGTTCCGCAAATCCTCAGCCGATGCGCTCAAGCATATCGGGTTCGACGGATACGCGGTCGGCGGCCTTGCGGTCGGCGAGGGGCAGGAGGCGATGTTCGGCGTGCTCGACTATGCGCCGGGCCAGCTCGACGAACGCAAGCCGCGCTACCTGATGGGCGTGGGCAAGCCCGACGATATCGTCGGCGCGGTCGAGCGCGGGATCGACATGTTCGACTGCGTGCTGCCCACCCGCAGCGGCCGCACCGGTCAGGCTTTCACCCGCCAGGGTCCGATCAACATCCGCAACGCCCGCTTCGGCGAGGACAAGGGGCCGATCGACCCCGAATGCCCCTGCCCGGTCTGCGCGACGTGGAGCCGCGCCTATCTCCACCATCTGGTGCGTGCAGGCGAGATCCTCGGCGCGATGCTGATGACCGAGCATAATCTCTATTTCTACCAGCATTTGATGGCCGATCTGCGCCAGGCGATCGGCGAGGGCCGGCTCGCCATGTTCGCGAACGACTTCCGCGCCAGCTATTGCAGCAAGCCCGAGAGCTAGTATCCTCCCGCCCATGTTGCTGGTCCTCCGCCTCCTCTCGATCCTCGTCGGCGCAGGCACGGCGTGGCAGGTCCTTTCCGGCACGATGACCGCGCCATTGTTCAAGGTCGCGGATCTGGCGCTGGGTGCCGCGCTGGTGATCGCGGCGCTGATGCCCCGCGCCATCGCGCCCACCGCGCTGATCGCCGCCAACGCCTATGCGCTGGGCGTCTTCTCGATCGCGCTGGCCAGCTATCTGGTGCCCGGCCGCCCGGTCGCGCCGCTGCTGATCGGCTGCATGGCGATCAACCTGACTGCGATCCTGCTGCTGTTCCCGCGCGGCGGTCATCACTAAAATTACCTTAACCATCAAGTGTTTCGCCCCGGTACAACCGAAAATCGGGGGACGAAAAGCCTGCACGAATCCGCTATGACGCGCGTCCGCGGAGCCTTTGTCTGGCTCCGGGTTCAGCGGGGCTTTGGCGCTTGTTCTGGCGGCGTTTCACACGGATGCAGGCTCGGGGGCTGGCGGCGGCGGCGATTGCATCGCTGATCGGCGCTGGCTTCTCCGCCCAGGCACTCGGCCCCGGCGCAGCCGGCGCGGTGAAGCCGCGCGTGGTCGCCACCGGCTATGAGGCCGAGGATCATTTCCCCGGCGCCGCCTATTTCAACGCCGTCGACGACGCATCGGCCGAAGCTGCGGTTGCGGGCACCACCGGCACCGTCGCACTGCCCGACATGCCGATTCCCGCCGGCGCGGTGGTCGACGAATCGATCAAGCCCGCCCAGCCCTTCCATCTCGCCGGCAGCGAAGTGGACAAGGCCCGCGCGCTCCAGTGCCTGACCACCGCCATCTATTACGAAGCCGCGACCGAACCGGACGACGGCCAGCGCGCGGTGGCGCAGGTGATCCTCAACCGCGTCCGCCATCCCACTTTCCCCGCAACCGTGTGCGGCGTGATCTATCAGGGCAGCGAGCGGCGCGGCTGCCAGTTCAGCTATGCCTGTGACGGCGCGATGGCGCGCACCCCGTCGCGCGAATATTGGCTGCGCGCCCAGAAGGTTGCGGCCGCGGCGCTGACCGGCAGCGTGTTCGCGCCGGTCGGCCTCGCGACCCATTATCACACCTATGCCGTGACCCCGTCGTGGAACCGCACCTTGGTGATGACCGGCGTCTATGGCGCGCATTTCTTCCATCGCTGGAAGGGTTATTGGGGCACCGCTGCGGCGTTCACCCAGCGCTATCGCGGTCACGAACCGCTGCCGGGTCCGCACACGCCGGTCGCAGCACCGCCCGCCGCCACTGCAGCAGCCACGCCCGCCAAGCCCGGCCAGACCCCGCGCGAGATGATCCAGCCGGAATATCGCGACAGCGGCAAGCCGACCGGCGCGCTTCCAAGCCCCGCTCCGGCCGCAACCGCAGCACCGGCCAGCCCGGCGATGGGCGACGAATCGCAGATTCTCGACAGATGGCGCGACAGCGGAAAGCCGCTCCGCTAGTCTGCAGGGATGCGCATCCTCGTTTCAGCCGCCCTGCTGCTCGCCCCGGTCCCCGCGCTCGCGCAGGACTTCCACTGCCGCAACACGCAAGCCGAGATCCGCTGCGTCTCGACCGGCTGCGAAGTGGAAACCACCAGCTTCACCCCGATGGAACTGCGCCGCAGCGGCAACACGCTGTCGATCTGCTCCTATTCGGCCTGCTGGGAAGGACCGATCCGGATGCGGCGCAGCTATGACGGCGTCACCTTCCTCTCGGCCAGCGTGAAGATCACCCATCCCGGCGAACCCGGCCGCGCCCCGCTATCGGTAATGTACGACCGCGAAGGCACCGCCCAGATCCGCTGGCTCGGCTTCTCCAACGCGATGACCTGCGGGGAGTAAGTGCGCCCCTCTCCCGCTTTCGCGGGAGAGGCAGCGAGACTTAGAGAGCGAAGCGAACTTAGTCGCAGCGGTGAGGGTCTTCTTCTTCCGCCCGGGCAAGACAGAAGAAGACCCTCACCCCAACCCTCTCCCGTGAAAACGGGAGAGGGGGCAGAAACGGAAAAGGCCCCGCCATTGCTGGCGGGGCCTCCTCGGTTTCACCGTCGCCTGGGGGATTAGCGGCGGTGCGGACCGCGATGATCGCGATCATTCTTCTGGACGCGGATGCTGCGCTCCAGCGCGTCGAAACGGCGGTCCAGATCGCGGCGCTCGGCCATCGTCAGGCCGGGACGCGAAGCGCGATAGCGGGCCTCGAGGCGAGCGATCTCGCGGAACTGTGCCCGCAGGCGCTGCGCTTCGGCGCGGGTAAGCGCGCCCGAACGGATGCCCTGATTGATACGGTTCTCGATGCGGTTCTGACGCGCATTGATGTTCTGCCACGCGCCGCCCTGGTTGTAGCCATAGTCATAGCCATGGTTCGGCGCCGGCGCGGCCATCGCGGTGGCCGGGATCGCAGTGGCAGCCATACCCAGGCCAGCGAGCAGAATGGTGAACTTCTTCATCGTGTGTCTCCTCAAACAAAACTCGACCGCCCCTGCGGCCTGACACCTTTATGGGTGCCGCTTGTCGCATCGATGTGACGCAAAACCCGATTTAGTGTCGCAGCCTGTCGCAACCCTGAGCAGTTCGTTCAGGTTCGCGCCCCGCCGCAGCAGAATGTCCGGGAATCGGCTTCGTTCCGCACGCATATCGCCCGACATCGATAGACCAGTTTGAATTATAAACTTGTTGATGTATATCGCGAGTCGTGAAGCCTCACAGGCCGGCGAAGGAGCCCGGCATGGAGGCGCAGGGAGATTGTGAGATGACCGATACCGCCCCGGCCCCCGCCATGGGGGAACGGCTGCACGCGCTCGACGCGGTTCGCGCCGGTGCGCTGCTGCTCGGCGTGGCGTTCCATGCCAGCCTGTCCTTCCTGCCCGGCCCGCAGATCTGGGTCGTGCGCGACACGCCGAGCGAGGCGATCGCCACCACCGGCTATGTCGTACACATCTTCCGCATGGCCGCCTTCTTCGTGATCGCAGGCTATTTCGGGCGGATGCTGTTCCACCGCCGCGGTGCCTGGGGCTTCGTCCGCGACCGCAACAGCCGCATCCTGATGCCGCTGCTCGTCTTCTGGACCCCGGTGATGGCCGCGATCATCGCCTGCTTCATCTGGGGCGTCGCGGCGATGAACGGCGGCGTCCTGCCAAAGGATGGCCCGCCGCCCCCGCCGATCACGGTCGACACCTTCCCGCTGACCCATTTGTGGTTCCTGTACCTGCTGACCCTCTTCTACATCGCAGCGCTGGCGATCCGCGGGATCGTGGCGACGATCGACCGCAACGGCAGCCTGCGCGCCGGCCCCGTCGACGCAGCGATGCGCGCATTGCTGGCGACCCCGGCGGGCGCGGTGATCCTTGCCGTGCCGCTCTCGATCGCGCTGGCGATGCGGAACAACTGGTTCGCCTGGGGCGGCATCCCCACGCCCGATACCGGGCTGGTCCCCAATGCCGCGGCGCTGATCGCCTATGGCACCGCCTTCACCTTTGGCTGGCTGATGCAGCGTCAGCCGGTGCTGCTCGATGCGCTCCGGCGCTGGTGGCCGGTCTATCTGATCGGCGCCGTCGCGCTGACCATCGCCTGCTGCATCATGATCAGCGGCGTCTCGATCGTCACGCCGATGGCCGAGGGCGATCTGAAGAGCGCCTATGCCTATTGCTATGCGCTGGCGGTATGGACCTGGACGCTCGGGCTGATCGGCGCGGCGCTTACCTTCCTCACCCGCGAACGGCCCGCGATCCGCTATGTCGCCGATGCGTCCTACTGGGTCTATCTGGTCCATCTGCCGGTGGTGATGGCAATGCAGGTGCTGGTGTTCACTTTGCCCCTGCCCGCACTCGCCAAATGGGGGATCGTGATCGGCGCGTCTTTCCTTATCCTGCTCGCCAGCTATCACCTTCTGGTGCGGCACAGCTGGATCGGCAAATGGCTGAACGGACGCAAGCTGCCCTGGCGCAAGCCCGAGCCGAAACTGGAGATGCAGGCGACATGAAGGACCGGGCCGAAAGCGCGCGCGACGATCTCGCCTTCGTCCGCGCGCTGATGAGCGAAAGCGGACAGGTTCAGGATTCGCTGGGACAGGCGCTGCTCGCGGGCGGCGCCTGTTACGGCATCCAGTGCCTTCTTCAGGCAATCCTCGCCACCGGCATCCAGGTGCCGGTGCTCGTGCATCTGACGGTCGGGATCCTGCCCACCGTCATCTTCATCATATTGATCACCCGCATCAGCATCCGCGATCGGAACCGCAGCCAGCACAGCGTCGGCACCCGCGCGATCAACGCCGCGTTCGGCGGCGGCGGGCTGGCCGCGCTCACCACCGCGCTGATCTTCGGCTGGCTGGCATTCCGCACCCAGAATATGGGCACCTGGCTGCTCCACCCGATCATGATCTGCGTGGTTCAGGGCACCGTCTGGTACATCGCCTTCGCGATCCGGCGGCGCGGCTGGTACGGGCTGATCTCGGCGGGCTGGTTCGCCACGTCGCTGGGGCTGGCGATCATGCTCGGGCTGGGCGACGATGGGCTGATCGTCCCCTTCCTGCTGGTGCTGGCCGCGGCGCTGCTGGGCCTGATGGCGCTGCCGGGATGGGTGCTGATGCGCGCCGGACAGCATCAGGCCTGATCGCATGGGTGCTTTCGACATCGGACAGATCGACGATGTGATCCACGGACGCATGCGCCTGGGGATCATGGCCTATCTCGCCGATGCCGAAGCCGCCGATTTCAACGAGCTCAAGACGCTGCTGCAAGCGACGCAGGGCAATCTCTCGGTCCATCTGCGCAAGCTTGAGGAGGCCGGGTTCATCGAGATCGAGAAGAGCTTCCTCAACCGCAAGCCACTGACCCGCGCGCGCATCACCGACAAGGGCCGCGCGGCGTTCAAGGCCTATCTCGAAGCGCTGGGAAAGCTGATCGGGTAGCGACGACCAAAGGGGCAGCATGGACAAGTTCGAATTCTTCTTCGCCTTTTACAGCCTGCTCCTGGGCTTGGCCGTCACCGAACTGCTCGGCAATTTCGGCGCATTCGTGCGGGTACGGGCGACGAAGAATCTCGATCCGCGGACGATGCTGCTGGCGCTGTTCGCCTTCGTCGCGATCTGCGCCACCTGGATCGACGCGTGGAGCAAGCTGCAGGGCGTCACCATCGACTTTGCCGGCCTGTGGGTACCGATCCTGATCGCCACCTTCTATTATCTCGCCGCGACCACGATCTTCCCGCCCGATCCTGCGGGCACCGCATCCGCGCCCGACGACTATGACAGTCGCAAGCGCTTCGCGATCGCGATGATCATCGCCGCCGAGATCGGCGCCTGCTGGGTCTACTACCCCACTTATGTGAAGACCCTGACCACCAGCCCGGCCGGCTTCTGGCTGTTCCATCTGCCCTACAAGGTCGCACTGCTCGGCCTGATGGCCGCGCTGCTGGTGCTGCGTAACCGCACTGCCGAGATCGCCTGTCTGGTGATCCTTACCCTGCTGTTCCTGGTGCCCTATTGGGCCTTCGGCTGGATCTCCCGCGTCATCGCGTCCGCCTATGGCTATGCGAGCTAAGGTTGAAGACGTTCAGAAATCCTCCCCCGGAGGGGGAGGGGGACCGCGAAGCGGTGGAGGGGGACGCCCCAAGCGACATCGCCTGAGGCATTCCCCCTTCCGTCAGCCTTTGGCTGCCACCTCCCCCTCCGGGGGAGGATTGCCTGACCCCCGATTGGCCTTCGACCAGTCAACCGAACACAGTTGCAATGTAGGATTTGCGCTGCTGCACTCGGCAGGCCGGGCCGCTGTCCCGCCGCTCTTTGACATGCCGACGCCTAGGCAAAAATCTACTCCGGACGGGTAAAATCCAACCGCGGAACGCCGACGGCCGCAAAACGCCATGCCAGTGTGACTCTTGTGACTCTTCGCGGCTTTCCTTCCCCAAAAAGGGTAAAATCCAAAAAATCCTCCCCCGGAGGGGGAGGGGGACCGCGAAGCGGTGGAGGGGTAGTCTCCACAGGCTATACCGCCCGCGGATAATACCCCTCCGTCAGCCTTTGGCTGCCACCTCCCCCTCCGGGGGAGGAGTTGAATGCAGCATCAGCCCTAAGCCGGTTCGAGCAACCGCTCCGCCTGCGCACGCGCTTCGTCGGTGATTTCCGCGCCCGACAGCATCCGCGCGATCTCCTCGCGGCGCTGACCGGCATCCAGCGGGGTCACCCCGGTGCGGGTCACCGTCCCGTCATGGCTCTTGGCGATCAGCAGGTGCTTCGCCCCGCGCGCCGCGACCTGCGGGCTGTGCGTCACCACCAGCACCTGCGCGGTACCCGCCAGCCGCGCCAGCCGGTCGCCGATCGCGCTCGCCACTGCGCCACCGACACCGCGATCGATTTCGTCGAAGATCAGCGTGCGCGCCCCGCCTTCCTCGGCCAGCGCCACCTTCATCGCCAGGATGAAGCGCGACAATTCGCCGCCCGATGCGATCTTGATCAGCGGCGCGAACGGCGCGCCCGGATTGGTCGAGACCAGGAACTCCACCCGGTCCATGCCCGCCGGTCCCCAGCCCGCCTCGCCCTGCGGCTCGACCATGGTGCGAAAACGCGCCGCATCCAGCTTCAGCGGTTTCAGCTCGGTCTCGACCGCCGCATCCAGCCGGCTCGCCGCCATCGTCCGCGCTTCGGACAATGCCTGCGCCGCCGCTGCATAGGCCGTTCGCGACTCCGCAACCGCACGCTCCAGCTTCGCGATGCCCGCCCCGCCGCTTTCCAGCCGCTCCAGCTTGCCGCCCAGTTCCTCGGCCAGTGCCGCGAGATCGTCGGGCTGCACGCGATGCTTGCGCGCCACGCCGCGCAGCTCGAACAGCCGCGCCTCGTCATTCTCCAGCGCCGCCGGATCGAACGCCAGCGCCTCGGCCGCGGCATCGACCCTGTCCTGCGCTTCCGCGCCATCGTTGATCGCCCGGTCGATCGCGGCCAGCGCCTCGGCCAGCGCCTCGTGATCGCCAGACACACGTTCGAGGATGCGCGCCGCCTGACGCAGCTTCGTCAGGCCGCCATCCGATCCTTCGAGCAAGTCGGCGATCGACTGAAGCTCGGTCGCGATCTTCTCCCCGCGCTGCATCATCGCCCGGCGCTCGGCGAGTTGCTCCTCCTCGCCCGGCTCGGGCGCCAGCGCGCGCAGTTCGGCAACGGCATGTTCCAGCCAGTCGCGGTCGCGCTCCGCCGTCTCCTGTTCGGCCTGCGCGGCATCGAGCGCATCGACCGCCTCGCGCCACGCCCGATGGGCAGCCGCAACCCCGGCGGCATCGGTCCGGGCAAAGGCATCCAGCAGGTCGCGATGCCCGCGCGGGTTCAGCAGCCCGCGATCGTCATGCTGGCCATGGATCTCGACCAGATACGGCCCAAGCTCGCGCAGCAGCCCCGCCGAAGCCGGCTGGTCGTTGACGAAGGCGCGGCTGCCGCCATCGGCCTTGACGATGCGCCGCACGATCAGCGGCTCGCTGGCGTCGAAATCGAGGCCGTTCTCGGCCATCAGTTCGGCAACGGCGCCGGTCGCGGGAAGATCGAAGCTCGCGGTCACCACCGCCTGCGCCGCACCCTGCCGCACCAGTCCCGTCTCGCCGCGCCCGCCCAGCGCGAGGCCCAGCGCGTCGAGCAGGATCGACTTGCCCGCCCCGGTCTCGCCGGTGAGCACGCCAAGGCCCTCGCCGAATTCGAGGTCCAGCGCCTCGATCAGCACCACGTCGCGAATGGAAAGCGCAGTCAGCATGCCGCGCCCTTAATACAGGAACGAAACGGCAACGGAAGAGCGAACGGAACCGCCTTTACTTGCGGGCGGCGGCCAGCTTGTCCTGGTGATCGCCCATCAGCTTGTAGGCGCGCGTATACCATTCCGTGCCCGGATAGTTGTTGCCCAGCA
The DNA here is from genome assembly GCF_029433115.1 of Sphingomonas sp. AOB5. Taxonomy (GTDB): domain Bacteria; phylum Pseudomonadota; class Alphaproteobacteria; order Sphingomonadales; family Sphingomonadaceae; genus Sphingomonas. The sequence continues at coordinate 88,829 of NZ_JARNTV010000001.1, forward strand.
CCGCCGCCGCCTTGTTCGCTTCCTCGGGCAGGCCGAGCGCGAGATAGGTTTCGGTCAGGCGCATCAGCGCTTCCGGGGCGTGGGTGGTCATCTGATACTGGTCGACCACGTTGCGGAAACGCAGCGACGCCGCCAGCCACTGGCCACGCACCTGATAGAAGCGGCCGATCTCCATTTCCTTGCCGGCAAGGTGATCGCGGACCAGATCCATCTTCAGCCGCGCATCGGCGGCATAGCGCGAATTGGGATAGCGGCGGGTCAGCTCGCCCAGCGCGTCGAGCGCCTGCTGGGTGATCTTCTGATCGCGGGTGACGTCGCTGATCTGCTCGTAATAGCTCAGCGCGATCAGATAATAGGCATAGGGCGCATCGCGGTTGCCCGGGTGCACCGCCAGGAAACGCTGCGCCGAACGGATCGATTCCTGGTAATCCTTGTTCAGATAATAGCTGAACGCACCCATCAGCTGCGCGCGGCGCGCCCACACCGAATAGGGATGCTGGCGCTCGACCTCGTCGAACAGCGCCGCAGCCAGCTTGTACTGATGCTGGTCGAGCCGCTTCTTGGCCGCCGAATACAGAGTCCCCACGTCGCGTGCGACATAGGGCGTATCGGCGCGGGCACCGCCGCCACGGGCACAGCCGGCAAGGGGAAGTGCGATGGCGGCAAGCGCGGTCAGCGCAAGCGCGCGGGTCATGGAATAACGCATGGCGCCTTTCTTAGCAGCGAGTTTCCGCCGAACAACTGGATTCACGCGGCCTTTTCGGGGCCTTTTTGGGGCGGGATCGCAAGACAGCCATGGTGCGTTGCGGTATGGAGGGACCTCGGGAGTGACCATGACCACAACGCTGCTTGCCACACACCGCGTCGAAAAGCCCTGGGGCCGCATGAAATTGTGGCCCGGCTTTCCCGATCCCCCGGTCGGCAGCGATCCGGTGGGCGAGATCTGGTTCCAAACCCCGGGCGACGCCACACCCGATCTGCTGATCAAATATCTGTTCACCAGCGAGAAGCTGTCGGTGCAGGTCCATCCCGACGACGATCAGGCGCATGCCGCCGGCCTGCCCCGCGGCAAGGACGAGTGCTGGGTGATCCTCGACGCCGAGCCGGATTCGACCATCGCGCTCGGCACGCTGGAGCCGATGAGCCGCGAGGCCCTGCGCGAGGCAGCAATCGACGGTTCGATCGAGCATCTGCTCGACTGGAAGCCGGTCAAGGCAGGCGATTTCTTCTATTCCGCCTCGGGCACGATCCACGCCATCGGCGCCGGGATCACGCTGATCGAGGTGCAGCAGAACAGCGAGACCACTTACCGCCTCTATGATTATGGCCGCCCGCGCGAGCTGCATCTGGAGGAAGGCGTGGCCGTTTCCGATCCGGCACCGTTCGTCGCGCATCCGATGCCGGGCAAGGTCGCGGCCGAGCGGACCATCCTGGTCGAAGGCCCGAAATTCGTGCTCGAGCGCTGGCCGGGCGGCCATCGCAAGGTCTCGCTGCCCGAAGGCGTGACCGGCTGGCTGGTGCCGATCACCGGCGAAGGCGTGGCCGGTGGCGTCGCGTGGCGGGCCGGCGAATGCCTGACGATCAGCAGCGAAGCGGAGATCGAGGCGGCTGCGGGCAGCGACCTGCTGTTCGCCTATCCGGGCACCTCCCGCATCTGACCCGCGGATGAACAGAAGGTAGTTTCACGTTCACGCAACCTGTGCCGCCGCGGGACGTTCAACAACCACTCGATCATAATCAGGAGTGGAGAGATGCGTATCCTTGTTGCCGCGGCTACCGCGGCAGTCGCCATGTCGGCCGTGCCGGCGATGGCGCAGACGCCCCGCCAAGAATATCGCGAGAATGTGCGCGACGCCCAGCGCGACTGTGCCCGCGACCTTCGCAATTCGGACAGCCGCCGGGAATATAACCGCGAGCTGCGCGACTGCGAGCGCGACATGCGCAACGCGCGCCGCGAGTATAATCGCGACGTCCGCGACTGGCGCCAGGGCCGCAACTATGACTGGAACCGCGCGCCCGCGGGCGGCTATTATGCCGACGAATATTATCGCGATGGCCGCTATTATCGCGAGCGCCGCATGAGCCGCAACGACCGCGTCTATCGTGGCCGCGACGGTCGCTACTATTGCCGCCGTTCGGACGGTTCGACCGGTCTGGTGGTCGGCGCAGTTGCCGGCGGCCTGTTCGGCAATGCGATCTCGAACGGCCGTAACGCGACCATCGGCACGCTGCTCGGTGCAGCAGTCGGTGCCTCGATCGGCGCCTCGGTCGATCGCGGTCAGGTCCGCTGCCGCTAAGCGACAGACAAGACGAGCTTGCTCACGCAGGCAAGGAGAGGGTCCGGCGGGAAACCGCCGGGCCCTTTTCCGTCAGATCAGATGAAGCCGCCGGTCAGGAACACGCGCAGGCCGCTGATCAGAACGATGATCAGGTTCAGGTTGCGGCCGGCATTGCTGCTCGACATCGCGCCCAGCGCCGCGCCGACGATCGCGATCGGCAGCGCGATCCAGTTGACCAGCGGGAGGAGCGGGATCGGGAAGATGCCGATGAACGCGATCAGGCCCGCGATGATTCCGAAAAGGATCGAGAGGATGTTCAGCATGGTCCGGTTATGCCCCAAAGCAAGTGTGTTGACAAGATAATACAGTCTCGCCTAAAAAATGAACGTTGCGCGACCGTTCCGGTTCCACATGGTTAACGCGATTTTCGCCGGTTAACCCTGTTCGATTATCCTTCCTTAACCTTCCTCGGCGATGACGGACACTCACACAGGAGCGTCCCCGAATGGTCCGCCGGATCACTTTCTATCTTCTCGCCGTCCTGCCGCTCGCGCTGGCCGGATGCGGCAGCAACGTGCCGGCGGAAGACGAAGCGGCGAGCGCCAATGGCGTCGATCCCGCGCTGGCCAGCGCGCTGCAGAGCCAGATCATGGTCGATCCGTCGCTGGGCCAGCAGGCCAATGGCGATTCGGTCCGCCCGCCGGGCCAGCCCTATTCGGCCGGCGTTCCTGCCGATGGCGTCGCCGCGAACACCGATACCGCCAATCTCGGCGAGATGATGAAGGCGCCCGCTCCCACTCAGGCGACCAAGGACTGCACCGCGTGCGAGGCTTCGCGCCAGAGCGTGACCTTGGGTGGCCTCGCCGCGCGCCAGGGCGGCAAGACCGGCACCTGCGCCGCGAATGTCGAATATGGCGCAGGCTGGGCCCAGCGCCTGCCCGCCGATCTGCCGCTGTTCCCGCAAGCTCGCGTAACCGAAGCCGCGGGTACCCAGGGCGGCAGCTGCGCGCTGCGCGTCGTCAGCTTCTCGGTATCGCAGCCGATGCAGGTCACGCTCGACTGGTATTACACCAAGGCGGTTCGCGCCGGATACACGTCCGAGCATCAGGTGGACGGTCAGGAGCATATCCTCGGGGGCACCCGCGAACGCGATGGCGGCGCCTATGTCCTGTACCTGACCGCGCGTCAGGACGGCGGCACCGATGTGGATCTGGTCGCCAACAACGGCATCTGATCCGCGGCTTTGCCATGACGCCCTCCCCAGCGAAGGCTGGGGTCCAGTTGCACAGGTTCCTGTAACCAAGGGCTTCGCTCTCCCAAATGCGTCTCGCACCTGGGCCCCAGCCTTCGCTGGGGAAGTGCAGTTGGGATTGCTTTGACCGCAATCGCCGGATTTTTCGCTGGGCGCGGATGCGCCATAGCGGCGGCATGACCTACGCACATCGCATCATGCCATCGCCGGTCGGACGGCTCACCCTCGTTGCAAGCGACAAGGGCCTCACCGCGATCCTCTGGGAAGGCGACCGCCCGGACCGCGTCCCGCTCGGCCCCACGCGCGAGGATCGCGACCATCCCGTTCTGGCCGAGACCGAGCGCCAGATCGCCGCCTATTTCGCGGGCGAACTCACCCGCTTCACCGTCCCGCTCGATTTCAACGGCACCGATTTCCAGAAGAGCGTCTGGGCGGCCCTGCTCACCATCCCCTTCGGCGAGACGCGCAGCTATGCCGAGATCGCGCACCAGATCGGCCGCCCCAAAGCTGTCCGTGCGGTGGGCGCCGCGAACGGCCGCAACCCGATCTCGATCATCGCGCCGTGCCACCGCGTGATCGGATCGAACGGATCGCTCACCGGCTTCGCCGGAGGGCTCGAGGCCAAGCAGTTGCTGCTCTCGCTGGAGGGCCACCGCACCCTTCTTTGAAAAGGGTGTAATAAAATTGCATTCCGCGCTAACGGGCGCGGCATGCCCCATCTTCTTCTCGTCATGCTCGGCGGCGCCATCGGCGCCGCGGCGCGGCATCTGACCGGCCGTGCGACACTCGCATGGTTCGGGCCGGGCTATCCCTATGGCACGCTGGCAGTGAACCTGATCGGCGGGCTGCTGATGGGCGTGCTGGTCGGATATCTCGCGAAGTTCGAGGCGAGTGAGCCGTGGCGGATGCTGCTGGGCGTCGGCGTACTGGGGGGCTTCACCACTTTTTCGGCCTTCTCGCTCGACATGTTCGGCATGATCGAGCGCGGCGACTGGATCGCGGCGATCGGCTATGCGCTGGTCTCGGTGATCGGATCGGTCGCGGCGCTGGCGCTGGGCCTGTCGCTTACAAGGGCAATCGCATGAGCAACGACGTTCGCCAGTTCACCGTCGGTGCGGACGATGACGACATCCGGCTGGACCGCTGGTTCAAGCGGCATCTGCCCGACGCCAATTTCAACACCGTCTCGCGCTGGGCGCGCACCGGCCAGCTGCGCGTCGACGGCGCGCGCGCCACGCCGGGCGACCGCATCTCGGCCGGACAAGTGATCCGTGTACCCCCGGCCGAACCGGTCAAGGCGACCACCGCGACCCCGCCGAAGCGCGAGCGTCCCCGCGTGCCACTCACGCCCGAGCAGATCGAGTTCGCTCAGGACATGGTGATCCACAAGGACGCCTCGGCAATCGTGATCAACAAGCCGCCGGGCCTCGCCACGCAGGGTGGCACCGGCACGACCGAACATGTCGACGGCCTGCTCGACGCGCTCCAGTATGAAGCAGAGGGCCGGCCCAAGCTGGTCCACCGGCTCGACAAGGATACGTCGGGCGCGCTGGTGCTGGCCCGCTCGTCGCGCGCCGCCGGCTTCTTTGCCAAGAACTTCGCCACCCGCACCGCCAAAAAGGTCTATTGGGCGCTGGTCGTCGGCGTGCCCGAGATCGAGGACGGCATCATCGACCTGCCGATCGCCAAGCAGCCAGGCACCGGTGGCGAGAAGATGCATGTCGATATGAAGGAAGGCTCGCCCGCGCGCACCCGCTACCGGATGGTCGAGCAGGCCGGCAGCCGCACCGCATGGCTGGAGCTGCAGCCCTTCACCGGCCGCACCCATCAGCTGCGCGTCCATCTCGCCGCGATCGGCCACCCCATCGTCGGCGACGGCAAATACGGGCTTCAGGACGCGTTCCTCACCGGCGGGATCAGCCGCAAGATGCACCTGCATGCGCGGCGCATCCGCATCGAGCATCCCGATGGCGGCAATCTCGATGTCACCGCCGATCTGCCGAGCCATTTCGCCGAATCGATGAAGACACTCGGCTTCGATCTGTCGCTGGGCAACGCGATGGCGATGGACGACGGCCCCCCGCCGCCCAGCCGCGAGCAGCTCAAGGCCAAGGCCAAGGCGCATGCCAAGACGATCCGCAAGGAACGGCGCGGCGAGCGGCGCGGCCGGGGTAGCGGCGCACCCTCGAAGCGCTGATGCACCCCAACCCCAAGTTCCGCTGGGAAGACCGCGACGCGATCCGCGAGTTCGTGCGGGCGGCAGGCTTCGGCGCGCTGTTCGCCGCGACACCCGATGGGCCGCGCGTCGCGCATGTGCCGGTGGTATGGCTCGACGACGATACGCTGGGCCTGCACATCGCCCGCGGCAACGGGATCGCCCGGCATCTGGATGGCGCGACCGCGCTGTTCGCGGTGCAGGGGCCGGACGCCTATGTCAGCCCCGACTGGTATGACCTCGGTCCCGACGAAGTACCGACCTGGAACTATGTGACCGTCGAGCTGGAAGGCCGGATGGTGAAGATGGATCGCGACGCGCTGGTCGCCCAGATCGACGCGCTGAGCGCCGAACAGGAAGCGCGGCTGGCGCCCAAGCCCGAATGGACCCGCGCCAAGTCCGACCCGAAGAAGATCGAGGCGATGCTGGGCGCGATCACCGGCTACCGGCTGGAAATCCAGGCATGGCGCGGCACCCGCAAGCTGGGCCAGAACAAGCCCGACGCCGCCCGCCTGTCCGCCGCCGATGCGCTGGAGGCGCAGGGCCGCCGCGCCCTCGCCCACTGGATGCGGAACCCCGAATGAACCGGCTCGCGGTCTTCGATTGCGACGGCACTTTGGTCGACAGCCAGGCCAATATCTGCCGCGCGATGGAGGAATGCTTCGCCGCCGCGAAGCTCGATCCCCCGTCGCGGAACGACATCCGCCGCATCGTCGGCCTCAGCCTCGTCCCCGCCATCGCCCGGCTGCTGCCACAGGGTGACGCGCGGCTACACGAGGTGCTGGCCGAGGATTACAAGCGCGCCTTCCACGCGATGCGCCATAATGGCGGCCTCGATCCCGAACCGCTGTACGACGGCATTGCCGAGGCGATCGAAACGCTCGACGCTACGGGCTGGCTGCTCGGCGTGGCCACCGGCAAATCGGATCGTGGCCTCGCGCTGATCCTCGCCCATCACGGCCTCACCCACCGCTTCGTCACCCTCCAGACCGCCGACCGCCACCCGAGCAAGCCGCATCCCGCGATGCTCGAACTCGCCATGGCCGAAGCCGGCGCTGCGCCGGAGACGACCGTGATGATCGGCGACACCAGCTTCGACATGGCGATGGCCCGCGCGGCCGGCGCGCATGCTTTAGGTGTTGCATGGGGCTATCACACTCCCCATGAATTGATGGAGGCCGGCGCGCACAGCATCGCTGATCATGCGAGCGCGCTCACCCGGCATCTGGAGGTTCTATGACCGAAGACGAGGCGCTGGCGCGCAAGCGCTATTACATGATGACCGGCGTCAACCTGCTCGGCGCGGCGGGGGCCTTTTTCGGCCTCGTGCTCGCGGGCCGCTCGACCGACTGGTACGGTCAGGCACTTGGCGGTGCGATCGTGCTGTCGGCGCTCTACGTGATGGCGGTGGTGCCCAAGGCGATGGCGCAAAAATGGCGGACCCCGCCCGAGGTATGAGACGTTTCTGGAAAGAGGTAACGGCCGAGAATGGCGGCATCGCCCTCGACGGACGCCCGGTGCGCACGCCCGGCCGCGCGCCGCTGGTGCTGCCGACGCCGCAACTTGCCGAGGCGGTCGCGCAGGAGTGGCGCGACGTGGGCGAGACGGTCGATCCGCGCGCCATGCCGCTTACCGGCCTTGCCAATGCCGCGATCGACCGGATCGCACCCGAGCGGGAGACATTCGCCGCGGGCCTCGCCGCCTATGGTGAGAGCGACCTGCTCTATTACCGCGCCGAACTGCCCGAGCCGTTGATCGCGCGGCAGGAAGCGGCATGGGACCCGCTGCTCGACTGGGCGCGGGGCCGCTACGACGTGCATTTCGAGACGGTCGCGGGCGTGATGCACAAGGCGCAGCCCGACGCCACCATCGCGCGGCTGGGCGAAGCGGTCGCCGCGCTCGATCCGTTCCGGCTCGCGGGCCTGTCGCCGGTGGTCACCGTAAGCGGATCGCTGGTCGCGGCGCTCGCGCTGATCGAAGGCGCGGCGGACGCGGAAGCGGTGTGGACCGCCGCGCAGATCGATGAAGCCTGGCAGGCCGAAATGTGGGGCGAGGACGATCTCGCCACCAAGGCCCGCGACGCGCACCGCGCCGATTTCGACGCGGGCGCGCGGTTCCTTTCGCTACTCTGAGACCGGCACCGCGACCGGAACCGGCGTGGGCAATGCCCAGGCCAGCACCGCACCTGCCGCGATCCACGACGCCACGTCGCTGATCCACAGATAGACGAAATAGCCCCAGGGTGCGTGGTTGAAGATCGGCTGGCCCAGGTCCGAATAGGCCGTCACCGCCACCGCGATGATCGCCACCAGCTTCAGCCGGTCGGCGAAGCTCAGGGTCGATGCGGCCATCCGCATCGCGAACCCGGCCAGCAGCACGCAGACGATGCCGAGGATCAGCCCGCCGATCAGCGACGCGCTGTCGGGATTCGCAAAGCCCTGCGTGTTGAACAGCACCATTGCGGTCGGCCCCTGGCCATAGAGTGCGGTGCCCTGCGGCGTGCCCGGCCATGGCACCGGATAGGCGCCGGTGCCGAGCGGCCCGAGATGCTGGGCAAGGGCTGCATGAAGCGCCGCCGTCGTCGCTGCGTCAGTCTGCGACAGCGCGATAAGGCTGAGGGGCGTTCCCCAGAAGATGAAGCCAACGAGCCACATCGCGACGCCGCCGAGCACGCCACCGAGTATCAGTCTGGGCATTGGAACCTCCCCATTCAGGAGGTTACTTATTCAACCCGCGGATGAATCCGATCAACCCCGTCTGGCGGGAGCGCTTCAGCCGCTCGGCCTTCAGGATGGTGTGGACGCAATCATAGCATTGCTCGACATCGTCGTTGACCAGCACATAGTCATAGCCATCCCAGTGGCTGACCTCGGCATTGGCGCGCGACATGCGGCGATCGATCACTTCGGTCGAATCGGTGCCGCGATTGGTCAGCCGCTCGTGCAGGATCTTCATCGACGGCGGCAGGATGAACACCCGTACCACGTCGCCGCCCATCAGCTGGAACAACTGCTGCGCACCCTGCCAGTCGATGTCGAACAACACGTCGCGGCCCGCGCGCAGCATCGCCTCGACCGGGGCCTTGGGCGTGCCGTAGCGCTGGTCGAACACATGCGCCCATTCCAGGAACTCGCGATTCTCGACCATCGCCTTGAACGTGTCGGTATCGGTGAAGTGATAATCGACACCATCCTTCTCGCCCGGGCGGATCGTCCGGGTGGTGTAGGACACCGACATGTCGAGACCGTCATCGGCGGCAAGCAGCTTGCGCGCGATGGTCGATTTCCCCGCGCCCGAGGGCGAGGACAGGACGAACAACACGCCTCTGCGATTGAAACCGTGCGGATCTTCGGGGTGTTCGGCCATGGGCGCTAGTGACGGATGAGTCGGGCGCACGTCAAGCCGAGTCGGCCTCAACGATAGCGAGTTCGGCGCCGGCGGCCGAAAATCAGCCGCCACAGCATCACGATTCCCACCAGCAGCCAGCCGACCGGACCCAGCCGCCGCACGATCCGCTCGATCGCGACACCCATGATCGCACCCTTCAGGCCGCCCTTGCCGTCGCGGCGGTCGATCCGGTTGCCGATAAAGGCGGCGAGGAGCTTGCCGATCACTCGGCCGGCTCCGGCAACGCCTCCTCGCCACCAAGGCGCTTGCGAAGATAGCGGGCCAACAGCACGCCGCCGCCGATCAGGATCGCGGCGGGCAGCACGCGCTTGCCCGTCTCGTACACCGCGACACCGGTGATGGCGCCAAGGGTCCCGCCCTCGCCGTCCCGCCGGTCGATGCTGTGGCCGATCCAGCCCGCGATTGCCTTGCCGATCATGTACGTCTCCCGCTGAAGCTTTCCCCTCAAGCGCGGGAGAGGCACGGAAGTTCCTTACCGGCCGATCATCGTCTCAGGGCGGACATACTGGTCGAAAGTCGCTTCATCGACCAGGCCCAGCTCGAGGCCCGCTTCCTTCAGCGTCTGGCCCTTCTCGTGCGCATATTTCGCGATCTTGGCCGAATTGTCGTATCCGATCGCGGGCGCCAGCGCGGTCACCAGCATCAGCGAGCGATCGACCAGATCCTTGATCTGCGCCTCGTTCGCCTCGATCCCGTCGACGCAGCGCTCGGCGAAGCTGACCATGCCGATCGACAGCAGGTCGATCGAGCGCAGCACGTTCGCGCCGATCAGCGGCATGAACACGTTGAGCTCGAAATGGCCCTGCATGCCGCCCACGGTCACCGCCTGGTTGTTGCCGATCACCTGCGCCGCGACCATCGTCAGCGATTCGCACTGGGTGGGGTTCACCTTGCCCGGCATGATCGAGCTGCCCGGCTCGTTCGCGGGCAGCGACAGCTCGCCCAGGCCCGAACGCGGGCCCGAACCGAGGAAGCGGATATCGTTGGCGATCTTGTTGAGCGCCACCGCCAGCGTGCTGAGCGCGCCCGAGAAGAAGACCAGACCGTCCTTTGCCGCGAGCTGCTCGAACTTGTTCGGCGCCGGTTCGAACTGCTGGCCGGCGATGTCGCTGATCGCCGCCGACATATCCTCGGCCCAGCCCTCCGGCGCATTCAGCCCGGTGCCGACCGCGGTGCCGCCGATGGCCAGCTTGCGGAGATTGCCGTTCAGCGCGCCCTCGATCCGCGCCTTGGCGCTGATCAGCTGCGCCGCATAGCCGCCGAATTCCTGCCCCAGCGTCAGCGGAGTCGCGTCCTGCGTATGGGTGCGGCCGATCTTGATGATGTGATCCCATGCCTCAGCCTTGGCGACCAGCGAGGCAGTCAGCTGATCGAGCGCGGGGATCAGCGTCTTGTATGTCGCGACCACCGCCGCGACGTGCAGCGCGGTCGGGAAGCTGTCGTTCGACGACTGGCTCATGTTCACGTGGTCGTTCGGGTGCACCGGCGACTTGCCGCCCTTGGTGCCCGCCAGCACGAAATTCGCGCGACCGGCGATCACTTCGTTGACGTTCATGTTGGTCTGGGTTCCGCTGCCGGTCTGCCAGATCACCAGCGGAAACTGATCGTCCAGCGTGCCCGCGACGATCTCCTGCGCCGCGCTCTCGATCGCGTCGGCGATCTTGGCGTCCATGCCATGCTTGCGGTTCACCCGCGCCGCGGCCTGCTTTACGATGGCCTGTGCGTGCACGATGCCCAGCGGCATCCGCTCCTGCGAGCCGAACGGGAAATTCTCGATGGAGCGCTGGGTCTGCGCGCCCCAATAGCAATCCGCGGGAACTTCGATCGCGCCGATCGAATCGGTTTCGGTGCGGGTGCTGGTCACATGCGTCTCCATTTTCAGAAGCAGATTGGGGGCAACGGCAGATTTGGCCGCTCCCTTGGCCGCGCACCGGCGCGGGATCAAGCAAGTTTGTGTTGGGCCATCCGCTCGTAATAGGGCCGCGCCGCCTCGGCGACGGGCTTCAGCGTATCGGGCAGATCGTCGAACGTCGCGAACCGGGCAGGCGGATTGAAGCCCGTCGATCGCTCCACCGCATCATACCATGCAGGCGCCCAGACCCCGTCCGAAGCACGCCGTCCCGCGGGCCAGCTCAACATCTTCTCCGAGAACGGGATGCCCAGCGCCGCGCAAAGCCCGGACAGGGCAGCACGCGGGTCGGCCAGCACATCGCTGCCCTCGATCACCGGCGGCACGCTGCCGGTGCGATCGCATACAAGGTCGAATATCTCGTTCTGGCGGACCACCCCGATATCGTCGAGCGTCACCACCGTGCGCTTGGCGAGATACGACGCCAGCACCTGTTCGGGCGGCCGGATCAGGAAAGCGTTGGTGCAACCCGCCATCCACTCCAGCCCGAATTCGGGCAGCATATGGTGGCACATCTGCTTCTGGTACCAGACCGGACTGCCGCCCGGCGCCGGCCCCGCCATCGCCGCGGCGACATCGCGCCAGTCGTTCGGCTGCGACGCCAGCACTTCCTCGAACATCGGATGCTGCGCGCCGGTCTTCGCGAGAAAGGCGGCGTAGAAGGGTTCGTCGCTGACTTCGCTGTCGTCGCGATTCTCGAAGCTGCGCATCATCGCGGTCGAGATGTTGCGCGGGCCGCTCCACATGGCGATCTTGATCGTCATACGAACGGGTTCTCCGCTGCGTCGGCATCCTTCATCGCATCATAGGCCGCAGCGATCCGCTGCGTTACCGGGCCATTCACCTGCATCATCGGCACCCCGTCGATCGAGCGCACCGGCGTGATCCCGCCCATCGTGCCGGTGACGAAGGCCTCCTCGGCAGCCATCACATGGCGCAGCGGCACACTGCATTCGAGGATCGGCGCGGCGCCCGCACGGCACGCCGCGATCACGTTCGCGCGGGTCACGCCGTTGAAGCAATAGGCGCCGGTCGAAGTCTCCACCCGGCCCTCGCGCACCCAGAAGAAATTGGTCGCGTTGCAGCTTGCGACCTGCCCGTGCGGATCGAGCATCAGCGCCTCGTCTGCCTCCGGGTCCAGATCGATCGCCTCGATCAGCGCGCGGATCAGGTTCAGCCGACTGTGCGAATTGAGCCGCATGTCGAACGTGTCCGCACGCGAGGTCCGCGTGGTCACGCTGCGCAGCGCTAGACCGCCGCCGGGCAAGGGCGGCTTGGTCTTGTACTCGGCGGTGATCGCGACGGTCGCCCGGCCCAGCGCATTGCGCGGATCCTGATTGATCGTCGCCTTCAGCCCCCGTGTGACCATCAGCCGCAAATGCCCGCCATCGGTCATGCCGTTGGCCTCGAGCAATTCGCGCAGCGCGCCGCGCATCTGATCGCGGGTCAGCCCGATATCGATCCTGATTGCCTCGGCCCCGGCATAGAGCCGGTCGAGATGCGCATCGAGGAACAACAACGCGCGCTTGTGGAGCCGCAGCCCTTCCCACACGCCATCGCCCATCCCGAAGCCCGCGTCGAAGATCGAGACCTTCGCGGCTTCGGTCGGCACCAGCGCACCGTTCAGATGGACGAGCAGATTGGCGTTACGCGGATCGGGGGCGAAATCCTGGCTGCCGGGCATCTTCAGCCTTTTCCGTCATCCCAGCGAAGGCTGGGATCTTGCGAGGTGGAGCACTGCAGCCGCCCGAGATCCCAGCTTTCGCCGGGATGACGAACGAAGGATTACTTCTTCCGCTTGAAATCCACCGACACGACGTTCGACCCGTCGTCCGCGGGCGTCACGGTCGGGCCGTCATTCTCGGCTTCCTCGTGCGGTTCGGGCTCGTCCGGGCCTTCCTGCGCCTGGAAGCGCAGTTCGAAATTCACCGCCGGATCGTGGAAGCCGGTGATCGCGGAGAAGGGAATGTTGAGCGTCGCGGGGACCTGATTGAAGGTCAGCCCAACCGAGAAGCGCTCGTCATCCACCCGCAGGTCCCAGAATTTGTGCTGCAGGACGATGGTCATCTCGTCCGGAAAGCGCTCGATCAGCCGCTGCGGGATCTCGACGCCAGGCACCTGGGTCTTGAAGGTGATGTAGAAATGATGCGCACCGGGCAGCGCCTGGCTGGATGCCACCGTGCCCAGCACGCGGCCGACGACTGCGCGCAGGGCCTCCTGCACGATCTCGTCATAGGGAATCAAACTGTCAGGCACGGTACCGGTCATGCCCCTTGGGTAGCGGCTCGCGCCGATGGGTCAAGCCGATCAAACGCCCAAGCTTGCGTCCGGCCAAGCAACGCTATTTTGCCTGAACGCGCGCGGGCGCTATGGGAGCGCCATGCGCACCGCCACGATCAGCCGCAACACCAGCGAGACGTCGATCGACGTGACCGTCAATCTGGACGGGACCGGCGCCTATACGATCTCCACCGGCATCGGCTTTTTCGACCATATGCTCGAACAGCTCAGCCGCCATTCGCTGATCGATCTGGACGTGAAGACGGTGGGCGACCTGCATATCGACCAGCATCACACGGTCGAGGATACCGGCATCGCCATCGGCGAGGCGGTGGCCAAGGCGCTGGGCGACAAGCGCGGCATCCGCCGTTACGCCGACGCCCTCTCGCCGATGGACGAGACGCTGACCCGGGTCGCGATCGACATTTCGGGGCGGCCTTACCTCGTGTTCAAGACCGAGTTCAGCCAGAAGAAGCTGGGCGAGATGGATACCGAGATGTTCGAGCATTGGTTCCATTCGTTCGCGCAGGCGGCGGGCATCACGCTGCATGTCGAGACTTTGTACGGATCGAACAACCACCACATCGCCGAAAGCGCGTTCAAGGGCCTCGCCCGTGCGCTGCGCGAAGCGGTGGAGATCGATCCGCGCAAGGCCGATGCGATCCCCAGCACCAAGGGTGTGCTGTGATCATCGTCCTGCTGACCTATACCGGCGACGTCACGCCGCACCGCCCGGCGCATGTCGCGTGGCTGAAGGAGGCGCTGGCCAGCGGCCGCCTCGTCACCGCGGGCCGCCAGCCCGAGACCGGCGGCGTACTGATCGCCAACGGCACCCGCGCCGAAGTCGAGGCATGGGCCGCGAACGATCCGTTCGTGACCGGCGGTGTCGCCACCCCCAGCTTCGTCGAGTTCACCCCGAGCATGGCCGCCGAGGGACTGGAACAGCTGCTGCCGTGAGCATCGCGCTGATCGATTATGGCGCGGGCAATCTCCATTCGGTCCATAATGCGCTGAAGGCGGCGGGCGCTTCCGATATCGATGTGACGGCCAATCCGGCCGCAGTGCTGCGCGCGGATCGCGTCGTGCTGCCCGGCGTCGGTGCGTTCGGCGCCTGCGCCAGCGGGCTGCGCGGGATCGCGGGCATGGTCGAGGCGCTCGACCGGCGGGTGCGCAGCGACGGTGTGCCGTTTCTCGGCGTGTGCGTGGGCATGCAACTGATGGCCGATACCGGCGAGGAACTGGGCGTGCATCGGGGGCTTGGCTGGATTCCCGGCACCGTCCGCGCGATCCGGCCCGCCCCCGGCATCCGCGTGCCGCATATGGGCTGGAACGACGTGATCCCTGTCGCCGATCACCCGCTGATCGAGCGCGGCGAAGCCTATTTCCTCCACAGCTTCGCCTTTGAAGGCGAGCATGTGCTGGCCACCACCGAACATGGCGGCACCGTCACCGCCGCGATCGGCCGCGACAACCTCGCCGGCGTCCAGTTCCACCCCGAAAAGAGCCAGCGCTACGGCATCGCGCTGATGGAAAGGTTCCTCGCATGGCGTCCGTAGATTCTGGCCTGATCATCTTCCCCGCCATCGATCTGAAGGGCGGACAGGTGGTGCGGCTGGCCGAGGGCGATATGGATCGCGCGACCGTCTATGGCGACGATCCCGCCGCGCAGGCCGCGGCGTTCCTCGCCGCGGGAGCCAGCCATCTCCATGTCGTCGATCTCGACGGCGCCTTCGCGGGCGAATCGGTCAATGGCGCGGCGGTGGCCGGGATCCTTCAGGCCTTCGCGGGCAAGGTCCAGTTGGGCGGTGGCATCCGCTCGCGCGAATCGGTCGAGCATTGGCTCGATCTGGGCGTCGAGCGCGTGGTGATCGGCACCGCCGCGCTGGAAAACCCCGAGCTGGTCCGCGAAGCCGCGCGCGAACATCCGGGCCGGATCGTGGTCGCGGTCGACGCCCGCGACGGCATGGTGGCAACGCGCGGCTGGGCCGATGTGTCGGACGTGAGCGTGGTCGAACTGGCCCGCCGCTTCGAGGATGCGGGCGTGGCCGCTTTGCTCTTCACCGATGTCGGCCGCGACGGCCTGCTCAAGGGCTGCAACGTCGAAGCGACGGTGGCACTGGCCCGCGCGGTATCGATCCCCGTCATCGCCAGCGGCGGCGTGACCGATGTGCGCGACATCGAACTGCTCCGCCCCCATGTCGCCGACGGCATCGAAGGCGTCATCACCGGCCGCGCGCTATATGACGGACGGCTGGGGCTGGCCGAGGCGCTGGAGGCGGCGGCGTGACTCCATTTTCGTCACCCCAGCGAAAGCTGGGGTCTCGTGCGGCAAGCGCACAGCCCGACGTGAGAGACCCCAGCCTTCGCTGGGGTGACGGGTCTATCGAATGACCGTACGCGCACGCGTCATCCCCTGTCTCGACGTGTCGAATGGCCGCGTGGTCAAGGGCGTCAACTTCGTCGATCTGATCGACGCGGGCGATCCGGTCGAGCAGGCCCGCGCCTATGACGCGGCGGGTGCCGACGAACTCTGCTTCCTCGATATCGGCGCCAGCCATGAGGGGCGCGACACGATCGTCGATGTCGTCCGCCGTACCGCCGAAGTCTGCTTCATGCCGCTCACCGTCGGCGGCGGCGTGCGCAGCGTGGACGACGCCCGCGCGCTGCTGCTGGCCGGCGCGGACAAGGTCGCGGTCAATTCCGCCGCGGTTTCCCGCCCCGATGTCGTCGCCGAGATCGCCGACCGCATGGGCAGCCAGTGCGTCGTCGCTTCGGTCGACGCGCGGCGCAGCGGAGACCGCTGGGAAGTCTTCACCCATGGCGGCCGCCGCGCCACCGGCATCGACGCGGTCGAGCATGCGCTGAACCTCGCCCGGCTCGGCGCGGGCGAGATCCTCGTCACCTCGATGGACCGCGATGGCACCCGCGACGGCTATGACCTCGATCTGATCCGCACCATCGCCGATCAGGTAACGGTGCCGGTCGTGGCCTCGGGCGGCGTGGGCAACCTCCAGCATCTCGTCGAGGGCATCCGCGACGGCCATGCCAGCGCCGTGCTGGCCGCCTCGATCTTCCATTTCGGCGAAGCGAGCATCGCCGACGCGCATGCCGCGCTGGCCGCCGCGGGGATTCCCGTTCGCGCATAACTGTGCTCCGGCGAAGGCCGGAGCGTTGGCGGCCACTCATTTTCTCTCCAGCGCTCCGGCCTTCGCCGGAGCACATCTTAACTTTTGGCGGGTATCCTGCGCCCATGCTCCGCTACGCCCTTCCCCTGCTGATCGCCCTCCCGGCCTATGCCGAGGATGCACATACCGGCGTCGCAGGCACGCGATCGATGCCCGAGCTTTCCGATTTCGCCCTGTTCCTGTGCGCCGCGTTCGGCGTCTGGTTCGTCCGCCGGGCAATGCGCGCGAAGTTCCGCAAGGCAAAGGCGGAAGCTCAGGATTGACAGGATCGCCCGGCTGTCCCAGCCGGAAATCATGGATCCGCTCAACGCGCTCGAACAGGTCATTCAGGAACGCCGCACCGGCGATCCCTCGTCCTCCTATGTCGCGAAGCTGACCGCGAAGGGCCGCGCCAAGATCGCGCAGAAGCTGGGCGAGGAAGCGACCGAGACCGTCATCGCCGCGATCCAGAACGATCCGATCGCGCTGACCAGCGAAGCCGCCGATCTGGTGTTCCATCTGCTCGTGCTGCTTGCGGACGCGGGCCTCACGCTGGACGATGTCCGCGCCGAGCTGGTCCGCCGCGAAGGCGTTTCGGGGCTGGACGAAAAGGCATCGCGCGCCGACTGACCGCGAATAATGATTTGCGACTCATTCTCAATATCGTTAGCACGCCCTCGAAATCATCGAGGGAACTGACATGGGATCGATCTTCAAGCGCGCTGCAGGCCTGGCTGCGGGCATCACGCTGATCGTCGCGGGCGTCGCCAATGCGCACATGCCCTATATCCTGCCGACCCTGTTCGACATCACTGGCGATCACATCACCGTCACCTCGGCCTTTGCCGAGGATGCGTTCGTCCCCGAAGTCGCGATGCGCGACGCGCCGTTCCACCTGATCAAGCCCGACGGCACCCGCGGCGAAGTCGGCCCGGTCACCTATCTGCGCGACCTCTCGATCTTCGAAGCGGACGTGAAGGCGGACGGCACCTATCGCATCACCACCGGCCAGCGCGCCGGGCGCAAGTCGACCATGTATCATGACGGCACCAAATGGATCGTCCGCGGCGAGAGCGACGATCCGATCCCCGCGGACGCAAAGCTGGTCGATGTGCAGAGCATGACCCTTGCCGACGCCTATGTGACCAAGGGCGCCCAGACCGGCGCGGCGCTGAAGCCCTTCGGCGCGGCACTCGAAATCCAGGCGATCACCCATCCCAACAGCATCGCCGCGGGCGAAGCCGCGCAGTTCGTGCTGCTGTTTGACGGCAAGCCGCTGGCCGGTGCCGAAATCACCCTGTTCCGCAGCGCGGGCGTGCATGACGGCAAGAAGCTCGCCGCCACGGTGCGCAGCGACGCCGCGGGCAAGTTCGCGCTCACCCCCGCCGATGCCGGCACCTATCTGGTGCTGGTCCGCCACCGTGCGGAAGCCCCCGCCGGATCGCCGACGCCGTATCGCAGCTACACCTATACGCTGGCATTCGACGCGGTGTGACCGGGCCGGGCAGATTCCTCCGAAGACGCCTTTCCGGCCTCACCCGAAAGCTTCTAAGGAAGGGCCGAACCCCGGAGAGTTTCATGCCCGTCGACGCCACCCAGCCTTACGACCCGAACAACATCTTCGCAAAGATCCTGCGCGACGAGATCCCGTCGAAGCGCGTCTATGAGGACGAGTTCGCGCTCGCCTTCCACGACATCAATCCGGTCGCACCACAGCATATCCTGGTGATCCCCAAGGGCCCCTATGTCTCGTGGGACGATTTCTCGGCCAGGGGCAGCGATGCGGAGATCGCCGGGTTCGTCCGCGCCGTCGGCATCGTCGCGCGCGAGGCGGGAATGGTCGCGCCGGGCTATCGCCTGCTTGCCAATACCGGCACCGATTCCGGACAGGAAGTGCCCCACCTGCATGTGCACATCTTCGCAGGCAGGCGGATGGGGCCGATGCTGACGCGGTGAGCCGTGGCCCAACTGTTATAAAATTATTGCGCCCCTCCGTTTTGCGGTTAGGCTTCGCGCCAATCATCACACCGGAACGGGATTCCGGCGAGGGGGAAACTCATGGCATCAGCTCCGAATAAGGGAATTGTGGGGCGCATGTTCGCCCGCAAGTCCATCGCGCAGGTACAGCGCGAAACCGCAAACAGCGAACTCAAGCGCACGCTCGGCAAATGGAATCTCCTGCTGCTGGGCATCGGCTGCATCATCGGCGCGGGCATCTTCGTCCGCACCGGCAGCGCCGCGGCGCTCCATGCCGGCCCAGCCGTGCTGCTATCGTTCGTGGTCGCGGGCATCGTCTGCGCGTTCGCGGGCCTCTGCTATGCCGAGCTTTCCTCGACCCTGCCGGTGTCCGGCTCGGCCTATACCTATGGCTACACCACGCTGGGCGAGTTCATCGCCTGGGTGATGGGCGTGCTCCTCCTCCTCGAATATGGCATCGCCGCCTCGGTGGTCGCGGTCGGATGGGCAGGCTATGTCGTCAGCCTGCTCGGGGATTTCGGGATCCACATACCCGCGCAATTCACCGGGCCTGCCGGGCACCTTCTGATGAAGGACGGCGCGCCGGTGCTGGTCGACGGCGCAACCGTCACCACCATCTTCAATCTGCCCGCCTTCCTGATCTGCATCGCGCTCGCGCTGCTGCTGGTGATCGGCGTGTCGGAATCGGCCAAGGTCAACAACGTCATCGTCGCGATCAAGGTGAGCGTGCTCACCGCGTTCATCGTCGTCGGCGGCCTGATCGTGCTGTCGAAGTTCGGCGAGCTTTCGGCGGCCCACTGGGTCCCGTTCATCCCGGAGAACCAGGGTGACGGCAAGTTCGGCGTGGACGGCATCATGCGCGCCGCGTCGATCGTGTTCTTCGCCTATATCGGCTTCGAAGCGGTCTCGACCGCGGGTCAGGAAGCCAAGGATCCGGGCAAGGACATGCCGTTCGGCATCATCGGTTCGCTGGTCGTCTGCACCGTGATCTACATGCTGGTCGCGGCGATCATGACCCTGCTGGTCCCCTATGCCTCGCTCAACGTGCCGGATCCGGTCGCGGTGGTCGTCGACAGCTTCGGCGAGCAGTGGGCTTGGCTGGCCAAGACGATCAAGATCGGCGCGATCATCGGCCTCACCTCGGTGGTGCTGGTGCTGATGTACGCCCAGACCCGCATCTTCTACACCATGGCCCGCGACGGCCTGCTGCCGAAAGTGTTCTCGACCGTCCATCCCAAGTTCAAGACCCCCTGGGTCAACACGCTGGTCGTCGGCCTGCTCACCGCAGTCGCGGCGGGCTTCTTCGACATCAACGTGCTGGGCGACATGACCTCGGTCGGCACGCTCGCGGCCTTCGCGATCGTCTGCCTCTCGGTCATCTATCTCCGCCGTTCGGCGCCGGAGCTGCCGCGCGGCTTCAAGGTGCCCTTCTATCCGGTCACGCCGATCCTCGGCATCCTGTCGTGCGTCTATCTGATCACGACGGTGCCGGTGAGCGTGCTGATGTTCTTCCTGTGGTACATGCTGGGCGGCATCGTGCTGTACTTCGTGTACGGCATCTGGAACTCGAACCTGCAGAAGGGCGAGGACCAGGACGACCAGCCGGACATGGGCGAATATGTCGCTCCGGTCGGCGAGCAGCCGTAAGGCCAGCGTCGCAACTGGAAACGAAAAGGGCCGGGTTCACCCCCGGCCCTTTTTCTTTGATCGATTCACGTCGATAGCAAGCCATGCCCAAAGCCGTCCGACTGTTACCGCACGATCCGCACTGGGCCGCGCTGGCCGCTGCGGAAGCCGAACGGATCCGCGCCGCGATCCCGATCGCGCTGGCCATCCATCATATCGGATCGACATCGATCCCCGGCATCGCCGCCAAGCCCATCCTCGATCTGCTGGGCGTCGGCGAAAGCCTGACAGAACTCGACACGATGCGCACGGCGATGGAAACGCTCGGCTATCGCTGGCGCGGCGAATATGGCCTGCCCGGCCGCCGCTATTGCACCCTGACCGCCCCCGATACGGGCGAGCGCCGCGTCAATTTCCACAGCTATGCCGGCGGCGATCCGTCGATCCACCGCCACCTCGCCTTCCGCGACCATCTGCGCGCCACGCCCGCTCTCGCCGCCGAATATGAAGCGCTCGAGCTCGATTGCGCGGCCCGCAACGCAGCCAGCATCGACGATTATTGCGACTGCAAGGACGCCTGGATCAAACGCGTCGAAGCCGAAGCGGTGGCGGCGCTGCGATAGCGCTCAGGACACGGCGGCTAGGTCCGCCGCGACGGCACTCAGATCGTTGCCCAGCTGGTGATCGCGGCCATCGAGCAGGCGGGCGACTGCATCGGGCATCGTATGCACGTAAAGCTGGAGATGCGCGGGGGGCACCTCTTCGTCAGCGGTCCCGTGATAGAGGAACACCGGCGCACCAGCAGGCAGCCGCTCGCCAAAGTCGTGCCGCTCGGCCAGTTCGTCGCTGGGCCAGCCATGCTTGCCGATGAAGGGCGCGGCGATCAGGGCGAGCGCGCCGATACGGAAATCCGGAGCCTGTTCGGCCAGCGCATGGATCAGCATCGTGCCGCCCACCGAATGGCCGACCAGCACCGCGCCATCCTCGAGCCCGCCCAGCGCCTCGCGCAACGCGGGCCTCCATATGGCATATTGAGGATCGGCTTCGTCGGGCATGCGCGGATAGATGACCGAATAACCGCCACCGAGTTCGCGCTTCAGGCTGGCGACGAGCTTGTCGTCCGAGCCATCATGCACGCCCTCTCCGGCGCCCTGAACGAACAGGATCTGTGTCGGCATGTCCTTCACCTCGCCAGCGTTGGAAGGTCCAACCCCGGCGAGGTGCGGAAAGTTTCGGCGTCAGCCCAGCGCGGCTTCCGCCAGCGCCTTCAGGTCCGCTTCGGGACGCGCGCCATAATGCTGGATGATCTCCGCCGCGCAGATCGCGCCGAGACGCAGCGAAGCCTCGACGCCGAGACCCTTGGCCTGGCCGTGGAGGAAGCCCGCTGCGAACAGGTCGCCCGCGCCGGTGGTGTCGACCACCTTGTCGATCGGCTCCGCGCCAACCGAAACCCGCTCGCCGCCGGCCAGCGCGATCGCACCCTTTTCCGATCGGGTGACGACCGTCAGCGGCACCTTGCCCGAGATATGCACGACCGCCGCTTCGAACTCGTCCTTCTCGCACAGCGCGAGCAGCTCGTTCTCGTTGGCGAACAGGATGTCGATCAGCCCATCGGCGATCAGCTTGCGGAAATCGTCGCCATGTCGCGAGATGCAGAACACGTCGGACAAGGTGAAGGCCACCTTGCGGCCGTTCGAGCGGGCGATGTCGATCGCCTTGCGCATCGCGGCGCGCGGCTCTTCGGGATCCCACAGATAGCCTTCGAGATACAGGATCGCGCCGCTGGCGATCACGCTCTCGTCCAGCGCGCTGGCCGGCAGGAACTGCGAGGCGCCGAGGAAGGTGTTCATCGTGCGCTGGCCATCCGGCGTCACGAAGATCAGGCAGCGCGCCGTGGTCGGGTCGCCTGCGCGCACTTCGGTGTCGAAATCGACGCCCGCCGCGCGGATATCGTGCGCGAACACGGTGCCGAGCTGGTCGTCGGCGACCTGACCGATGAACGCGCACTTGCCGCCCATCGCGGCGATGCCGGCGACGGTGTTGGCAGCCGATCCGCCCGAGACTTCGCGACCCGGGCCCATCTTCGCATAGAGGGCATCGGCCTCCTGCGGCGAGAACATGAGCTGCATCGATCCCTTGGCGACGCCGATCTCTTCGATGAACGCGTCATCGGCCTGCGAAAGAATATCGACGATCGCATTGCCGATCGCGACGACATCATAGGTGGCTGCTGTCACCGGAAACTCCAAATAGGTTGCGTTGCTCCCCTACGGACAGGCAAAGGAGAGCGCAATGATCCACGCCCTCTTCCTCTCGCTCGGGCAATTGCTCGATCGGCGCGTGGCCGCGGTGTTCCTGAAGTCGCTTGCGCTCACCGCCTTGCTGTTCGCCGCCGCCGGCGTCGGGCTGTGGTGGGGCCTGCACTGGCTGATCGACAATTACGGCCCGTGGATGGGGATCAGCCGCGAAGGCGGGGTGGTCGCCGATATCATGACCATCGTGGTGATGCTGTTCGCCTGGTGGCTGCTGTTCCGCGCCATTGCCATCGGCGTGGTCGGCATCTTCGCCGACGAAGTGGTCGCCGCGGTCGAGGCACGTCACTATCCGCAGGCGCATGCGGCGGCACGCGACGTGCCCTTCGCGCGTTCGGTGGCGATGGGACTTCGCTCGGCACTGCGCCTCATCGTCATCAACCTGCTGTTCGCGCCGGTCTATATCGTGCTGCTGGTCACCGGCGTGGGGACGGCCATCGCCTTCTTCGTGGTCAACAGCTGGCTGCTCGGCCGTGATCTGGGCGACATGGTCGCGGCGCGGCACATGGGCGCGCGCGACCTGCCCAAATGGCGGCAAAAGACCAGCTTCCGCCGCTTCATGCTCGGCTCGGTCGGCACCGGCGTCATGCTGGTGCCGGTGCTCAACCTGATCGGGCCGATCCTGGGCGCCGCGATGGCGACCCATGCCTATCATCTCGGAAAGACCAAATGAGAGCTTTCGCCGTAACCCTCTCCGCGCTGACGCTCGCCGCGTGCGGCGGCACGACTGCCGAGATCGCCCGGCCCGCGCGCGCCGCGCCGATCCCGGTGCCGGTGACGCCCACCGCGATGGCCGCCGGACTCGACCGCGTACACGGCCAGCCTGCCACGCGCCTCATCGCCACCTTCGGCAAGCCGCAGATCGACCTGACCGAAGGCGCCGGCCGCAAGCTGCAATTCGCGGGACCGATCTGCGTGCTCGACGCCTATCTCTATCCCAAGGGCCGCGGCGAGGCGCTGGTGACGCATATCGATACCCGCCAGCGCGACGGCAGCCCGATCGATCAGGCCAGCTGCGTGGCGGCGCTGCAGAAGCAGTGAGTGAGGAAGAATCGGACGGTGATCGGGCCTGCGCCGCAGCGCGCGGCCCCTATGCCGGCACGCCCAACCATCTCGACGCGCCCTTCTGGCAGACCCCGCTGCCCGTCGTCGAACGGCTGCTCGACCTTGCCGAAGCGGGGCCGGACGACCTGCTGATCGATCTCGGATGCGGCGACGGACGGATCGTCATCGCCGCCGCCCGGCGCGGCGCCCGCGCGATCGGGGTGGACATCGATGCCGAGCGGATCGCCGAAGCCGAAGCCGCCGCGCGAGAGGCGGGAGTCGCACACCTTACCGAGTTCCGCTGCGAAGACCTGTTTGCCACGCGCCTCGACGATGCGACCATCGTCTCGCTCTATCTCACTACCCTCGCCAACCGCCTGCTCGCCCCGCGGCTGAGGGCCGAGCCAAAGCCCGGCGCGCGGATTATCGGCTATTGCTTCCCGATGCACGACTGGCCCGCCGATATCAGCGAGACCGCCGATCATGTGCAGGTCAATCTGTGGCGGGTTCCCGGCTGAGCCGCGCCAAGGCCCATCCGGCCGCTTCGCGCACCACGTCGTCGGGATCGTCGATCAGCCGCTCGACCACCGGCACCAGCGCCTTATCGCCGCTGTTCCCCGCCGCGATCAGGCAGTTGCGTACCATCCGGTCGCGCCCGATCCGCTTGATCGGCGAGCCGGAGAAGACCTGCCGGAACCCGGCATCGTCGAGCGACAGCAATTCCGCCAGTTCCGGCGCGACGAGTTCGGCCCGCGGCGCAAACGCCATGTTCGCCTGCGCGGCGGCGGCGAACTTGTTCCACGGACACACTGCCAGGCAATCGTCGCAGCCATAGATGCGGTTGCCCATCGCCGCGCGGAATTCCTCGGGGATCGGGCCTTTGTGCTCAATGGTCAGATACGAGATGCAGCGCCGCGCATCGAGGCGGAACGGCGCGGGAAAGGCTTGGGTCGGGCATGCCGTCTGGCACGCGTCGCAACTGCCACAGGTCTCGACCCCGCGCGTGTCCGGCGCCAGATCCAGCGTTGTGTAGATCGCGCCGAGGAACAGCCAGCTGCCATGCGTCCGGCTGACCAGATTAGTGTGCTTGCCCTGCCAGCCCAGCCCAGCCGCCTCGGCCAGCGGCTTCTCCATCACCGGCGCGGTGTCGACGAACACTTTCAGGTCGGATGGCGACTGCTCGACCAGCCATCGCGCCAACGCCTTCAGCGCCCGCTTCACCACATCGTGATAATCGGCCCCCTGCGCATAAACCGAGATGCGGCCGCGATCCCCCTGCCCTTCCAGCGCCAGCGGATCGATCGCGGGCGCATAGCTCATGCCCAGCGAGATCACCGAACGCACTTCCGGCCACAGCCCCGCGGGGCTTTCGCGGTGATGCGCGCGCTCCTCCATCCAGATCATCGATCCGTGCTTGCCCTCGGACAGCCATTCCCGCAGCCGCGCACCCGATTGCGGCGCGGCATCGGCACGCGCGATTCCGCAATCGGCGAACCCCAGTTCTGCCGCCTTCACCTTGATTTGCGCTTCGAGTGACTTGTCTTGCCGCACCACCACCCGCTACCACGAAGTGGATTATAGGAGTTACCCCGTTTGAGCGATGGTCTGGCCGTTAGCGCCAAGGGTCTGGTGAAGCGCTTCGGCGACCGCCGCGTGGTCGATGGCGTCGATATCGCCGTCCGCAAGGGGCTGATCTATGGCGTGCTCGGGCCGAACGGCGCGGGCAAGACCACCACGCTGCGAATGTTGCTGGGCATTATCGAACCGGACGGCGGCGAGCGCATGCTGCTCGGCCGCGACCGCCCACGCGAAGCCAGCGACAGCGTCGGCTATCTGCCCGAAGAGCGCGGCCTCTATCCCGGCATGAAGTGCCGCGACGCCATCGCCTTCATGGGCGCCCTGCGCGGCCTGCCCTGGCGCGAGGGCCGCAAGCGCGCGGAACAGCTGCTGACCGATGCGGGCCTGGGCCACGCCATCGACGAGAAGATCCGCAAGCTCTCCAAGGGCATGGCCCAGCTCGTCCAGCTGCTCGGATCGGTCGTCCACGAACCCGAATTGCTGGTGCTCGACGAACCCTTTTCGGGCCTAGATCCGGTCAATCAGGAGAAACTGGAAAAGCTGATCATCGCCCAGCGCGACCGCGGCGCGACGATCCTCTTCTCCACCCATGTCATGGCCCATGCCGAGCGGTTGTGCGATCGCCTGTCGATCATCGCCGGCGGCAAGGTCCGCTTCGAAGGCACTGTCGCCGATGCCCGCGCCACCCTGCCCTTCAAGGCGCATTACACGCCGCATCATCACGCCGATGGCCTGCGCGCGCTGCTGCCCAAAGATGCCGAGCGCGAAGGCGAGGACAGCTGGCGGTTCAGCGTCCCCAAGGAAGGGATCGAAGCGTTGCTGGTAAAGCTGATCGAGGCCGGGCACGGCATTTCGGGCCTGTCGATCGAGCGGCCCGGCCTGCATGACGCGTTCGTCCGCATCGTCGGCCCCGACGCATTGCGCGATGCCGGACCCGACGCGCTGACGGAGAACGCGGCATGAGCAAGTTCCGCCGCGCCGTGCGCCAGACCCTCACCATCGCCCGCCGCGATTTCACCGCGACGGTGTTCACCCCCACCTTCCTGCTGTTCCTGCTGGCGCCGCTGATCATGCTCAGCTTCGGTCTGGTCGGCGGCATGGGCGCGAACAGCGTGTCGAACAGCGGCGAAGCCAAGCAGCGCATGGTCGTGATCGCACCCGCTACGCAGGCTGCGGCGCTGACCGAGATCGACAAGCAGATGCGCCTGCTGTTCCCGGCCGCAGCTCGCCCGCAGCTTCTGGTTCAGGCCCCGCATGGCGACACCTCGCGTCAGGCCCGCGCGATGTTCGATCGCGACGATTTCGAAGCCTCGGCAGTCATGTTCGGCCCGCTCGAAAAGCCGAAGATCCTGCGCGGCACCAATTCGTGGCGTGAGGCAGCGTATCTCGGCCAGCTCGCCGAACAGACGCTGCGCGCGGAAAAGGCCGGCGGCACTGCCCGGCTCAGCACGCCCGATATCGACGTGGTAACCCGCGGAGGTGCCTCGTCGAGCGGCAAGAGCCAAGCGGCCTTTTTCTCGGTGTTCGGCATCTTCTTCCTCACCCTGTTGCTGGCAGGTCAGGCGGTGGGCACCATGGCCGAGGAGCGATCGAACAAGGTGATCGAGATCCTGGCGGCCGCCATTCCCCTGGAGAGCGTATTCCTCGGCAAGCTGATCGGCATGTTCGGCGTGGCCTTGTTGTTCCTCGCCTTCTGGGGAACGCTGATCGGCAACGGCGCGCAATTGCTGCCCCCCGAAATCCTGCGCGGCTTTGCCGATATCGGGCCGGCGGTGGGCGGACCGATGTTCACCCTGCTGTTCATCGCCTATTTCACCATGTCCTACATGCTGCTCGGCGCGGTGTTCCTCAGCGTCGGCGCGCTGGCATCGACCCAGCGCGAGATCCAGATGCTCTCGCTGCCGATCACCATCCTTCAGGTCGGCATGTTCGCCTTCGCGTCGTTCGGCGCGGCGAACCCGGACAGTTGGTCTACGATTGCATCGGAGATCTTCCCGCTCAGTTCGCCCATGGCGATGGCCGGGCGCGCGGCGAACTCGCCCGAGCTGTGGCCGCACGCGCTGGCGCTGGTGTGGCAGCTGCTCTGGGTCGGCATCACCGTGACGATCGGCGCCCGCGTGTTCCGCCGCGGCGTGCTGAAGTCGGGCAATGCGCCGCTCAAGCTGTTCGGACGGAAGAAAACGGCCCGGCCGATCGAAGCCTGAGATCGACGCGACTCTGGCGCTACTCTATTGACACGCATGTCAGTTAAAGGCCTACTCCGGCAAAATTATGGAGAGGCCCGATGGCGACGCTTGCGACCGAGACCCAGGGAATCGTCGATCCGCTCGATATGAGCCGGCCCGAGCTGTATCGCGATGACACCTGGCACGCGCCGTTCCGCGAGCTGCGCGAAAAGGCGCCGATCTATTACACCGAACATAGCGGCTTCGGTCCCTTCTGGTCGGTGTCGACCTACAAGCCGATCGTCCAGATCGAATCGCTGCCCGAAATCTTCTCGTCCGAGGCCGGCGGCATCACCATCGCCGACATGGCCGAGGGCGACATCAAGATGCCGATGTTCATCGCGATGGACCGGCCCAAACATACCGGCCAGCGCCGCACCGTCGCCCCCGCCTTCACGCCCAGCGAGATGGTGCGGATGAGCGACAATATCCGCACCCGCACCGCCGAGATTCTCGATTCGCTGCCGGTCGGACAAGAGTTCGACTGGGTCGATCGCGTCTCGATCGAACTGACCACGCAGATGCTGGCGATCCTGTTCGACTTCCCGTGGGAGGACCGGCGCAAGCTGACCTACTGGTCGGACTGGGCCGGCGATATCGAGATGGCCAAGGATCCGGTGATGAAGGAGAAGCGCCGCGAGATCCTGTTCGAATGCGCGGCCTATTTCGGCAATCTGTGGCAGGGCAAGATCGGCAAGGAGCCGACGCCCGACCTGATCTCGATGATGATCCACTCCGACGCGATGGCGCACATGGATCAGATGGAATTCCTCGGAAACCTCATCCTCCTCATCGTCGGCGGCAACGATACCACCCGCAATTCGATGAGCGCCTATGCCTGGGGCTTGAACCAGTTCCCCGAGGAGCGCGCCAAGCTGGAGGCCAATCCCGGCCTGATCGCCAACGCCACGCAGGAGATCATCCGCTGGCAGACCCCGCTGGCGCATATGCGGCGGACCGCCACGCAGGACACCGAAGTCGATGGCGTGAAGATTCGCGAGGGCGACAAGCTGGCGCTCTGGTACGTCTCGGCCAATCGCGACGAGAGCGTCTTCCCCGATGGCGACAAGATCATGGTCGAGCGCGAAAATGCCCGCCGCCACCTCGCCTTCGGCCACGGCATCCATCGCTGCGTCGGCGCGCGGCTGGCCGAATTGCAGATCGGCATCCTGATGGAGGAAATGGCCAGGCGCCGCCTGCGCGTAAACGTACTGGCCGAACCGGAACGCGTCGCCGCCTGCTTTGTCCACGGCTATCGCCAGATGCGCGCGGAGCTGAGCCACTATTGAGGCTTGGCGATTTCCCTCGCCCGGCACCGCAACCCTGATAGGATTTCGCTTCGAACCTGTGGGAGAGGATCGATGCGGAAAGCGATATTGGCGGGTGCGTTACTGGCGCTGGGCGGGTGCTCGCTGGCGCCGAATGTCATCCATGCCATCGCGCGCGACGGGCGGATCATGTTCGAGATCTACGATCCCGGCAACTGGCCGTTCGGCGGCAAGCGGATCAAGGACATCGCCTCCGACGAGATCATCGTGTCGCACGACCGGCAAGTGATGTGGCACATCGTGCGCAAGCCCGATGCAAGCTGCCAGGGGGAGGCCCGCAAACCGACCTTCCCTCTGACCTACAGCGTCACGCCCGCCTGTTTCGTGCAGAAGGTCGCGCCGCAGGAGTTGCGGCCGGGCGTGCTGTACCGGGTCGAGAGCGACAATGCTCGCGGCGCCCGTGGCGGCGGCGAAGGCTTCTTCAAGATCAGCCTCACCCCGGTGAATTTCGACTGGGGTCCGATGAGCGACGAGCTTCGGGACTGGGAACGCTATCGACCCGCCACGCGCGACGAAAATGGCTATGCGATCGCCAATGACGCAATCCCGGACGAGAACGCGATGTAGCTTTCTTTCGCGCGGTCCGCATCCTTCTGGCGATTTCGCGCGAACCTCCCACATTATGGCAGAAGGAGTCGAAGCCATGCAGATCAGCCGCCGCAACCTGCTGACCAGTGCCGGGTCGGGCCTGCTCGTCGCTGCATGCGGTCCTGCGCCCGCCGCCGAAGCCGCGCAGAATTTCGAGTTCAAGCTTTCCGACGCCGAATGGCGCAAGCGGCTCAGCCCGCTGGCCTATAATGTACTGCGCAATGGCGGCACCGAATATCCGGGCAGCAGCCCGCTCAACAAGGAGCATCGCGCGGGCATCTTCGCCTGCGCCGGCTGCGCGCTGCCGCTATTCTCGTCGACCACCAAGTTCGACAGCGGCACCGGCTGGCCCAGTTTCTATGCGCCGCTGGCCAATGCCGTGGTGACGAAGAGCGACCGGAGTCTGGGAATGACGCGGACCGAGGTGCTGTGCCGCCGCTGCGGCGGCCATCTCGGCCATGTGTTCGACGATGGACCGCGGCCCACCGGCAAGCGCTATTGCATGAATGGCGTCGCGCTGAAGTTCACGCCGAAACGGTAAAGCCCCTAAGCAGGGATCAGAGGCTCGACTTGCCCATGAACGAAGCGAGCAGCAGCGGGCGCTCGACCTTGCGGCCCGCCAGCTCGAGCGGCTGACCGAAGGCCGGGCCGTCCTTGTCGTCGTTCGGATAGATGAAGCCGTTCACCGGAAACACGGTGGTGCCCATGCTGGCGGTCGGCGCGAACCAGACCTTCACCTGGCTCCAGTCGCCGGCGGGCGACACGTCGATGGCGCGGACATTGCGCTCGATGCCGCCGCGATACGACCAGTTGGCATGGGTCAGCAGCACTTCGCGATCGCTGACGATCGCCGAAACCATGGCGACATGGCCGAAGGGGTTACGGCCGGTTTTCTTGAACGACATGACCGAACCGACTTCCGGCTCGTTGCCGCGCTCGTAGCGGCCCTCGGCCTGGCCCCACCAGGTCCATGCGTTGCCGCGGATATCGATGCCGGAGACTTCGCGAGCGAAGGGCACGCACTGCAGATAGGACGACTTCTTCGCCATCGCGGGGACCGAAGTCGCCAGGCAAAGCGCCACCATCAGCGCGAAACGCGCAGTCAGAGCTCGAAAAGACATTAACCCCCCGGATCGGAACGTGATCGGTGAATGCTGATGACCAGATCGAAGTTTAACAGTCTACCCATCGGCCCGTCGTACGGGACGAACCGTTGGATCGAGGCGGTGGGCCGGAGACCGGATTCGGAACCTTACGACGAGTCGAGCGATGCGGGGGACGAACCGTTTTGCGATGCAGCGATCTGCTGCTCCGCATCATTACGGATCCGGATTCGCACGTAGGTGATCATCCCAAGATGACTGGTTTGTTGCCCAAGCGCATCACATTCAGGCGTTTTCCGTTCACGGGACTCCGTTCGTCGCAAGCCATGTTGCGTTGCAAAAAGAACTGGCGTCCAATGCTGAACGCGGGACGACGGCAGATTAAGCGCTGCGTTAACCATTCGAGCGCATGATCTGCCCAGTGCAAATTGCTGGGGTGGAGTGGTTCGATATGGGCGCACGAATGAAACCGGCGGAAGGCGCGATGACGCTGGCCGAAATGAAAGAATTTGCGAGCTTCGCCGCGGCGACGCAGCGGTATATCCGCCGCTCGCTCGATATCGGCCTTGAGCGCGACGATGCGATGGTTCGCTGGTCGCGCGACGTGGTCGAAGCCGCCAGCATCCGCGCCCAGGCCCGCATGTACGATCGCCTTACCGAGATCCGTGCGCTGCTCCCCGACGACAGCGCCCTCGACGCGATCGAGCCGTTCATGGCGCCTCTGGTCACCGTCACCGCGTTCGATCTGAGCCAGGGCCGGCTGACCAACTTCTCGGCCTATCGCTTCCTCTATGAGCGCCTGGTCGGCGCCGAGGTCCGCCCCTGGCTTCCCGCCGCCTTCTGCTCGGCCGCGGCCCTGCCGCATCTCCACCCGGACCTGCGCCGCAAGCTGCTCCAGTCGATCAGCGAAGCCGCGGCAACCGCCTCGGGCTGGTCGAACCGCCAGCCGGCCTTCTTCCCGCAATGGGTGGAAAAGGTCGACGGCCAGCCGCTCGCCAACTGAGCTTCACCACCGCACAGACAAGGCCCCCGGAGAACGTTCTCCGGGGGCTTTTTCGTGCACGGCGCCTATTCCCCGCCACATAGTGCGCCTAGCGCGGAGCGATGATCGATCCCGCCCTGTTCCTCGCCTTCCTGTTCGCGGCCTTCATCCTGACCATCACGCCGGGCCTCGATACCGCGATGGTGCTGCGTGCGGCAGCGTCGGAGGGCGCGCGGGCGGGCATCTTCGCGTCGATCGGCATCCTGGTCGGCTGCCTCGTCTGGGGTGCGGCCGTCTCGCTCGGTCTGGGCGCGCTGCTGCACGCGTCCGAACTCGCCTATTCGGTCGTGAAATGGACCGGCGCCGCCTATCTGATGTGGGTCGGCGCGACGATGCTGTGGCGCCCGCGCGAGACCATGGCCGCCGATGCCGATGCGTCGCGCGCCGCCGGCATCCGGGCGATGCGCCGCGGCTTCCTCACCAACATGCTGAACCCGAAGATCGGCATCTTTTACGTAACGTTCCTGCCGCAATTCATTCCGGCGGGCGCCAGCGTGGCGGGCTATTCCTTCTTCCTCGCCTGCGTCCATGTCGCGATCACCGTTTTGTGGTTCGCGCTGCTGATCGCGGCGACCGCGCCGCTCGGCCGGATGCTGCGCCAGCCGCGCATCCTCAAGTCGCTCGACCGGCTGACCGGCGGCGTCTTCATCGCATTCGGGCTGAAACTGGCCGCGTCCAGGGCCTAGGTCCTCAATTAGCTCACCGGCAGGCCTTCCACCCCATCATCCCGCGATTGCCCTGATCGAAGTGGAAATGATCGCGGTGCACCTCATTGTAGTCGGGTGACAGCACGGTCGTGAACATGCCGCACGCCCCGTCGCGCACCTCGCGCAGAAAGGCGCGGACTGCGGGATCATTGCTGTTCCAGTCGCCCTTCACCGTGATCCGCCGCGCGTCGCTCAACCGGAAGGCCGAGATGTCGAGCGCATTGGCAGTCGCATGCTGGCTCCACACCCCCTCGCCGCGCCCGACGATCTGGCGGCAATTATAGCTGCCCAGATGCTCGATCGCGCTGACCCGCTTGTCGAAATGCTTCAGCGCGGCGGGCTGGACGACTTCCCATTCCCACAGCGCCAGTCCGGCCGCGACCGGGCAGGAGGTGGTGACCCGCGCCGGCACCAGATCGATCCGCCGCGCACCGCCACCCTCGAACCGCACCCCGTCCGAATAACCGCATTGGCCGCCCTCGACGATGATCTCGGGCTGGCCGGCATATTCGATTCCCGCACGATCCAGCAGCGCCTCGCACTTGCCGGGATGTTCGCGCAGCGCGGCGATCTTGCCCGCGGTGAACAGCCCGACCGGCTGGGCGAGGTCGAGTTCGGTCCAAGGCAAATCCTGTGGCCGGTTGCGCAGTACGGCGTAGAGCAGGAAGGCGCCGAACAGCAGCACTCCGACCGCGATCGTCCATTTGATCGCACGCCGCGTCGCCTTCATCCTCTGACCGCTTCGGCCAGTATCTGCGAGGTGACCGGATAGCCGAGATCGTCGGGAATGCAGAGATGGCGCTCGCCGTCGCGCTCCTCGATCCACGGCGTCAGGATGCGAACCTCGTGCGCGTTGGCATCGGCCACGGCATCCTCCCACGATGCGTACAGCGCCAGCCGCTCGAGGTTGCGCCGCGTCGGGAAGATGATGCTCGCCCGCCCCGCATCGCATTCCGCCAGCACGTCGCGCGCGCTCATCCAGAAGGCGCGGGTATTCTCGTTGCCGTCGACGATCGGTTCGGCACCTTCGGGCGCGCGGGCAAGGTAGAAGCGCGTGTCGAACACCTTGTGATGCACGCCGCGCGGCAGCCAGCGCGCGAACGGCACCAGCGCATCCAACTGCAGTTCCGCGCCCGCCGCCTCGAACGCCGCGCCCATCGGCTCACCGGCATAGAGCGCGCGGCGAAGCTCCGGAATCGCGTCGGCCGCGACCGACAGGCCGACCGCGATTCCCGCTTCCTCCAGCGTCTCGCGAACCGCGGCGATGCGCGAGGCCGTCTCCTCGTCGCCGCCGATCAGTTCGGCCAGCACATGATCCCCGGCATCGACCCGCCCGCCGGGGAACACCAGCGCCCCGCCCGCGAACGACATCGCCTTGGCCCGCTCGACCATCAGCAGTTCGGGCGGCCCATCCGCCGCTTCGCGCATGACGACGATGGTGGCGGCGGGATGGATTTCGGAGTCGGACATTGCGGACACCCTAAACCATTTGCACGCCCGGTCGATCCGTTCGCGGCTTGACTCGCCGCCATCGATGCCGCCACATTGTTAGCGCTATCATTCATGGATGATCCGGCAATCAGCCGGGCGCGGATGGCTGGGGAGAGGAAGATGAGCGAGCGATTCTCGCGCCGGGAAACCATGGCCGCGATCCTGGCGCTGGCCGCCGGCGGATGCAGCAGCAGCAGCAGCAGTTCGGGCGGCAGCGTCACCCCGACACCGACTCCTACGCCGACACCTACTCCAACCCCGACGCCCACCCCCACGCCGACACCGCTGTCGGTAGCGCCGGTAAAGGCCAACGCGGCGGCCAAGAACATGCGCTTCGGATCGGCGGTCGCATGGAGCAATGCCGGCGCCGACGCCGGCTCCTTCGCCAATCCCAGCTATGCCGCCTTGCTCGAACGCGACTGCCAGATCCTCGTCCCCGAGAATGAACTGAAGTGGCAGGCGATCCGCCCCAGTGCGACAACGTTCGACTTCGGCCGGTTCGACGCGATGCTGGCCTATGCCGAGGGCAAGGGGCTGGCGATGCGCGGCCATACCCTGCTGTGGCACCAGCGCCGCTGGATGCCCGCCTGGGCCGAGAGCCATCCCTATGGCGCAGGCACCGCCGAAGCGACGCGCATCCTCACCGAGCATATCCAGACCGTCACGCGGCGCTACGGCACCCGCATCGCCAGCTATGACGTGGTCAACGAAGCGGTCGATCCGGGCACCGGCGCGCTCTACGAAACCGCGCTCAGCACCGCGCTGGGCGGCGCCATCCCCACGCTCGATCTCGCCTTCCGCACCGCGCGCGCCGAACTGCCGACGACCCAGCTCGTCTATAACGACTATATGAGTTGGGAAGGCGGCGGCGCGACGCACCGCGCAGGCGTCCTCGCGCTACTGCAGGGGTTCAAGGCGCGCGGCGTGCCGGTCGATGCGCTGGGCATCCAGAGCCATATCGGCATCTATTCGAACACGCCGGTCGCCACCCTGGTCGCCAACCAGGGTCCCGACTGGCGCGCCTTCCTCGATGCAGTGGTCGCGCTGGGCTACAAGCTGGTGATCACCGAGATGGACGTACGCGACACCGGCCTGCCCGCCGATATCCCCAGTCGCGACGCGGCGCTGAGCGACTATGCCCGCGCCTATCTCGATCTGATGATGGGGTATCCGGCACTCAGGGACGTGCTGTTCTGGGGGCTGTGCGACAAATATAGCTGGCTGCAGGGCTTCGAGCCGCGCGCCGACGGCCAGCCGCGCCGTCCCTGCCCCTATGACAGCAGCTTCAACCCCAAGCCGATGCAGAACGCGATCGCCGCGGCCTATGCGGCCACCACCGCCCGCCCCTGAAGTTCGGGAAGCACCGCGCGCGCCTGCGCCAGCCGGCCGGGATCGGCGCCGGGTTCGGCATGCAACGGCGGCGGCGCAAGGCCGGACAGCGAAGGCGCGCGTTCCAGCCCGGCGGCCCGCGCGAACGCCGCCTCGTGCCCGGCGCTATCGGCGCACAGCCGGTCGTAATCGAGGAAGCGCTGCCGCGCCGCCACCGCTTCCGGCTGGGCCAGCAGCGCGCGGTGCACACTGATCCAGCCCTTCAGCCAGTAATCGATCCGCGCCCGCGATTCCCCAGCGCCCGGCGCACCCTCGAACCCGAACGGCCGCTGGTCCGCGCCGAATTCGTGATGCCCCAGCCAGCTCATATAGCGGCGGCGGAACGGGTCTTCGGCCGCCAGCTTGTCCGCTCGCACATGCTGGGTGCGCAGCGAGATCGCCTGTTGCAGCGGATCGCGAAACGGATGCAGCAGCACCGCGTCGGGAAAGGCCGCGACCAGCGCAGGCAGCCGCAGCACATTGTTGTTGTTCTTCGACAGATATCGCGGCCCGCCATGGCGCAGCAGCACCAGCCGCACATAGTCGCGGAACGCCGCGATCGTATCTGGCGCCACCGGCTCGGGCAGCAGCGCCTCACGCGTGCGATAGCGGTCGCCCTCATGCATCCGCCAAAAGACCTCCTCGATCGCCTCGGGGCTGTCGAGATCGTGGGTCAGCCCGTCGCCATGCCCGCGTTCGCTGGTCTCGACATGACGCTGGAAGCCCCGGCCCAGCCGTGCCCAGCTGTTCGGCGCCAGCGGAAAGGGCATGTCGCGATAGGAAAGCGAGGCAAAGCCGCCGCTCGCATGCAGCGCGCGCATCAGCACCGTGGTGCCCGCGCGCGCCAGCCCGGAAACGAACACCGGCGCCTCGACCGCGATCCCGTTCAGCGCCCGGCGATAGCGTGCCCGCTCGATATCGAACGAAGCTTCGAGGACCGGGCGGAAGCCGAGCGCGATATGATGCAGGATGCGGTCAGCGCGGCTGTACACGACGCCTCAATGCGGGTGCGACCTGCCAGCGCAGCAGCGCATAGCCGAGCGTCAGCGGCACCACGCCCAGCCGGGTCGCCCAGTCGAGATCGTCGCCCATCGCATAGTGCAAAGCCAGCACCGCCAGCAGCGGCGACGCCACCGCGACCAGCAACGCACCCGCGCGGATCGATCGCGCGAACAGCCGCCGCGCGAGCAATTGCAGCGCGCGTTCCTTCACCCATTCGGACACGCGCCCGCGCCGGATCGTGCGGAGCGAGCGCCGGCTGCAGGCGCTCATCTCGGCAAAGGCGGGGATCAGCGGCAGGCGATGCGCGAGTTCGAGCACCGCGACGAGGCTGAGGAACAGCAGCAGCATCTCAGCGCGCTCCCTTGCCGCGGATGCGCCGGATCAGCCGCTTGAACGGATACCAGAGCACCGAGAAGATCCCGAGCAGGATCGACCCGACGATGCCGAAGGCGACGCCCACGGCGCCAAGGCCAAGGCCCGGCCCGGTATAGGCCAGTGCCGCGCCCGGCGCGGTGAGGAGGAGACAGGCGGCAAGCGCCGCCATGAGGCGTGGTGGATTCAGCTGCATGTTGCACTCACCGCGGATTGGATGGCCTGGCCATCGGTTGATGGGGAAAGGTAGCGCGCCCAGCTGATCGCCATGCGGCGCATGTCGTCGCCGGCCGAAATGAAGCGCCAGCGCAGCGTGCCGTCGGGCGCGATACGGACGAGCCGGCCCTGCTCGGTTTCCTCGATCATCGCATCACCATTGGGCAGCGGCGTGCCGCGGCCCTGCGCGCGCGTGGCGAGCTTGTTGCGCTCGAACCCGGCCTGCCAGGGCGAGCTGGTCCGCCCGGTGGCGAAATCGACCACCAGCAGCCGGTTGGTGCCATCCACCTGCATGTTCGGATCGCTGGCACGGATATTATTGTCGAACACCGAGATGCGGTGATCGTCGAGGATCTCGACATCGTGCTGGAAGCGCCACGGCTGGGTCTGCCACCACAGGATCTTGCCGGTGGAGGGCCGGTAGAGCGCGACCAGCGAGAGGTTGCGGATGCTCAGGAACAGGTCGCCGCGATGCCAGTGCGGGCCGCTTTCGAACACCGGCTGGATATCGTTCAGGTGGAAGGGGTCGTCCGAATAGGGCCGGCTGCCCCACAGATGCGCAAGGCCGTTGCGCTCGAGGATATCGGCGATGCGGGTGACCCCGATCAGCTTCCCCTCGGGCGAGACCTGCGCCAGCGCATCGTCCCAGAAGCCGGGCTTCACATTGGGCTGGCGCGGCTTGGGGTAGCGATACCCCGTCCAGATGCTGCCGTCCGGCCCCTGTTCGGTGCCGTGATGGAAGATGCCGTCGATCGACCAGATCAGCTTCCCGCATGCATCGTACCGGGCCAGCGGCGAGCTGTCGTGGACGACGATGCTGCCGTCGGACAGCAGCAGCGGATGCATCAGCCGGTTGCGCGCCACATCCTTGTCGCGGCGGATATCGGTGAGTTCGGAGGTGAAGCTCGATTGCGCGTTAGACGCGGCGATATCGGGCACGAATTCGTGCATCACCCGCCCGTCGCTCAGCCGCAGCAGTTGGACGATCGAACGGCCGCGCTTGGCATCGAATGGCGAGACCAGCACATAGCCGGGATCGGTGAAGGCCTGATCGGGATTGCGCCAGAAGCCCGCCGGCAGCGGCTCGAACGCCTTTCCGCCATACCAGGGCGCGGCCCCACGGAAACTGCCCTGGATCGTATCGGGAATGCGCGCCAGCTGGATCGCGACCCGGCCGAGCGGCCCGGACTTCTCCCAGCCGTCGACGACCGAGCCGAGGCCGATCGCCAGCCCGAGCCCCGCAATGCCCGTCAGCAGCACCGACCAGAGCGGCACGGGCCGGGCGAGCACCTGCTCGAACCGTCCGCGCTGCGCATCGTCGCCGGCCGCCACCGGCTGATCAATCCGATCCCCGTCCAACAAACATCCTTCAGTTCCGCCCCTGTCGTTTCGGGTCGGTTACGTATGTTTCCGGAGGATTTCGTCAGATGTCCGTGTTCAGGCGGGCAGCAACACGCGCGCCAGCAGTCCCCCTTCGGGGCGGTTTTCGACCGTCACATCGCCGCCATGCGCGCGGGCGACGGCACGTACGCTGGCCAGTCCCAGCCCGATCCCGCCGGTGTCGCGATTGCGCGATCGCTCGCCGCGGAAAAAGGGCTCGAACACGCGGTCCAGATCCTCGGGCGAGATGCCGGGACCTTCGTCGCGCACCTCGATCAGCGCCTGCCCCTCGCTATGGCCGAGCGACACATCCGCGCTGCCGGCATATTTGAGCGCATTGCCGACAAGGTTGGACAGCAGCGCCTTCAATGCCACCGGATTGCCGTCCACCACGATCGGCGATCCCGGCACCAAAGTCACCGCGCTGCCCTGATCGGCCAGCTCGTCGGTCACCGTCTCGGCCAGCGAGCGCAGGTCGAGCGGGCGGCGCGTGGCGGGCTGGCTGGTATCGCGGACGAATGCCAGCGTGGCGGCGATCATCGCCTCCATCTCGCGCACATCCTGCTCGCATGCGCGGCGGATCGCATCGGGTGCATTCTCCAGCCGCAGCTCGAGCCGCATCAGCGGCGTGCGCAGATCGTGCGCCACCGCGGCGATCACCATCGCGCGATCGTCGACATAGCGGTTGAGCCGCGCCTGCATCTGGTTGAACGCCGCCGCCGCTTCGGCGATCTCGGCCGGGCCGGTCATCGCCAGCGGCGCGGCGCGCGGATCGCGTCCCAGCCGCTCCGCTGCCGCGGCAAATGCGCCGATCGGCTTGGCCAGCCGGTGCGCCAGCATCCATGCGAACGGCACCACCGCCGCCGCGCCGACCAGCAGCCACAACAGGCTCATCCACTGCCACGTCGCAAGGCCATGCGAAGCCGGACGGATCGTGAGCCACTCGCCATTGTCCTGACGGAAGGAAGCGACGAAATCGCCGATCACGATCACGTCGCGCGCTTCCGAAGCACTTGCCGGCAGCACCGGCGGCGGCAGGCTCGCGCGGTCGTACACGATCGGCCGCTGGGGATAGACCGGCGGCGGAAAGCCGAACCGGATCCGGTCGAGCGGCACGCCCATCGCCATGGCGAGCGAGGGGCGGATACGGTCCGCGCGCGGCGCCCAGCTGACCGGATCGATCTTCGCATCGGGCGCGATCTCCAGATCGATGCCGGAATCGGGCGTGCCGTGCAGCGCATGCGCGATCTGGCCCACCGTCACCACGCGCTGCGCCGGCGTCGGCACCGCGAACGACAAGGCGAAGTTGAGCAGCTGGACGATGGCCAGGCAGGCCAGCATCACCAGGAAGATCCGGAGGAACAGCGGCGATTGCGCTCCGCTGCTCCGGAACAGCTTCATGAGCGCGCGACCCTGGGCACGAACAGATAGCCTTCGTTGCGCACGGTGCGGATGATCTCGTCTCCGCCCGCGCGCAGCTTGCGGCGCAGGCGGCTGACCTGCACGTCGATCGCGCGATCATAAGCGTCCGAATCCGGCCCGCGCGCAGCCGACAACAGCGCCTCGCGCGACAGCACCCGGCGCGGCCGCTCGATGAACACGCGCAGCACCGCGAACTCGCCATCGGTGAGCCCGACCAGCACGCCCTCGGGATCGAACAGCTCGTGCGAGGCGAGGTCGATCCGCCACCCGTCGAACACATATTGATCGGCCTCGGTCGTGGCCGCCCCGCCCCGCCGCCGCAGCGCCGCGCGCACCGTCGCCAGGATCTCGCGCGGGCTGCACGGCTTGGTGAGATAATGGCCAGCACCGACCTCGAGGCCGAGGATACGGTCATGCTCTTCGCCAAGGGCGCTCAGGAACACGATCTCCGGCCCGTCGTCGCGCGCGATCCGGCGGCAGGCGCTCAGGCCGTCCTCGCCGGGCATCATCACATCGAGGATGATCAGGTCCACCGCGGTGCGCGCAAGGATCTGGTCCATGTCGCGCGCACTGGCCGCGGTTTCAACGCGATAGCCGCGCGCGCCAAGACTTTCGGCGAGCAGCTGGCGGATGTCGCGATCGTCATCGACGACGAGGAGAGTAGCGGTTGCGGCCGCCGTTGCGGGGGTCTGGTGCAGCATGTGTCCGGCTTTGCGCCCGAATGTGTTCGGAATGTTTCCGCATAGCATGCCGTTCCGAGTCGATATGTATCAGTTTGTATCAATCGGGATCCGCCTCCGGCCCGATCCGCGCCGGACCGGCCTCCGGCCGCCCATTCAACGCCCGGTTCAGCGCCTCGCGATCCAGCGCTCCGTCCCACCGCGCCACCACGATCGTCGCCACCGCATTGCCGATGAAGTTGGTCAGGCTGCGGCACTCGCTCATGAAGCGGTCGACGCCC
Organism: Sphingomonas sp. AOB5; assembly: GCF_029433115.1. Classification (GTDB taxonomy): domain Bacteria; phylum Pseudomonadota; class Alphaproteobacteria; order Sphingomonadales; family Sphingomonadaceae; genus Sphingomonas. The sequence continues at coordinate 129,078 of NZ_JARNTV010000001.1, forward strand.
AGGATCAGCGCGATCCCCGCCACCGGAACCGACGGCACCAGATGAAGCGTCGCCGCCAAAGTGATGAACCCCGATCCGGTAACCCCCGCCGCCCCCTTCGAGCTGATCATCGCCACCCCGAGCAGGAAGATCTGCTCGCCCAGCGAGAGGTGCACGCCCGTCGCCTGCGCGATGAACAGGGCCGCCAGCGTCATATAGATGTTGGTGCCGTCCAGATTGAACGAATAGCCCGCCGGCACCACCAGCCCGACCACCGGTTTGGCACAGCCCGCCCGCTCCATCTTCTCGATCAGCGCAGGCAGCGCGCTTTCCGACGAGGAGGTGCCCAGGACCAGCAACAGCTCGGCCTTGAGATAGCGGATCAGCTTCAGGATCGAGAAGCCCGACAGCCGCGCCACCGTGCCCAGCACCACCAGCACGAACAGGATCGAGGTGAGGTAGAAGGTCGCGACCAGCTGGCCCAGATTGACCAGCGACCCCAGCCCGTATTTGCCGATGGTGAACCCCATCGCCCCGAACGCGCCCACCGGCGCCGCGCGCATCACGATCCCGACCAGCTTGAACACCACCAGCCCGATCCGGTCGATCATCTCCGCCACCGGCCGCGCCGGCTCGCCGACCAGCGCCAGCGCCACGCCGAACAGGATCGACACCAGCAGCACCTGCAGCAGCTGTCCCTCGACCAGCGCGGAGACGAGCGTGGTCGGGATCATCGCCAGCAAAAAGGCCGCGATGCTCTGCTCGGCCGCCTTCTCCTCATAGCCATGGATCTTGCTCGCATCGAGCGTGGCGGGATCGATGTTCATCCCCGCGCCCGGCTGGACGACGTTCGCCACGATCAACCCGACGATCAGGGCCAGCGTCGAAAAGAACAGGAAATAGGCGAACGCCTTGGCCGCGACCCGCCCGGCATCGCCCAGCGCCTTCATCCCCGCAATCCCGCTGACCAATGTCAGGAAGATCACCGGCGCGATGATCATCTTCACCAGCGCGATGAACGCGTCGCCGATCGGCTTGTACCAGCCATCGGCATATTGCGGCAGATAATAGCCCGCGGTCACGCCCAGCAGGATCGCGACCAGCACCTGAAGATAGAGATGCCCCCACAGGCTCGGCTGGCGCGCAGGCGGCGCTCCGGTCGCGATCACTGCCACAGATGCTCCTCCCCCCGCCGGACCGGCTACCCGCACCGGCTATAGGCGCGCAGGCGCTTCATGATAAGCGCCGTGGCATGACCCTGGAAACCGCCCGAGCCTGGCTCGCCGAACATGCCCCCGATCTCGCGCTGATCGAACATGGCGTCAGCACCGCCACCGTCGCCGAAGCCGCCGCGGCGCTCGGCGTCGAACCGGGCCGCATCGCCAAGACGCTGGCGCTGCGCGTCGGCGATTCCGAATTCCTGATCGTCGCCCGCGGCGATGCCCGGATCGACAATGCCAAGACCAAGGCCGAATTCGGCGGCCGCCCGCGCATGCTCTCCGCCGAGGAAGCGCTGGCCGTCACCGGCCATCCCGTCGGCGGCGTCTGCCCCTTCGGACTGGCGACCGACGTGCCGGTCTATTGCGACGTCTCGCTCCGCCCCTATCCCAGCGTCTTCCCCGCCGCAGGATCGCTCACCAGCTCGGTCGAGATCGCACCCGACCGGCTGGCTGCGCTGGTCTCACAACGCTGGGTGGACATCGCCAAGCTGGCGGAATGACGCACCGCCACGCCAGGCCCCGTCCCTTTCGCAAAGGATTTTACAAGAAAGCGAATTTCCGCGTTCCACGTGGTTGACAAGCCCATGCCCCCACCGTAGTTCGCGCCCCCTACCCCGTGCCCAGATGGCGGAATTGGTAGACGCACCAGCTTCAGGTGCTGGCGGTCGCAAGGCCGTGGAGGTTCGAGTCCTCTTCTGGGCACCATTTCCCTGTGTCAGGGCATCCCAGCACATCGACAAAAACGGCAGAAATCTGCCACTTTTGCTCGGTTCTGTGCGGAAATGTCCGAGCAGGTTCCAGTCGATCCCAGGGCCATATTGGGCCATGAACGGGGCCTAAAATGGCCCCGGAAAAACGATGGCCCGGTGGGCCATTTCGACCGGAAAAGTGGGCGCCATCCGAACAGAACCGATCGAATCGGGAGTTTGGGTTATGGCTTTGAAAGATCTCGAAATTCGCGCCCTCCAGCCGAGGGATCGCATCTACAAGAAAGCTGACGAGCGCGGCCTCTATATCGAGGTGCATCCAAGCGGCTCGAAGCTCTGGCGCTTCAAATACGGTTACCTCGGTAAGGACAAGCGCCTAGCTTTCGGTCGCTACCCGGAGGTCACTCTGGCAGAGGCTAGACAGAAGCGCGACGAGGCCCGGCAGAAGCTGCGTGAGGGCATCGACCCGCTTGCAGAACGCAAGCGCGAGAAGCTCATGGCCCACTATAAAGCGGCGAATACCTTCGGCGACGTGGCCCAGGAATATATCGAGAAGATGATCGCCGAGGGCCGAGCCGATACGACGACGGCGAAGGCCGGATGGCTGCTTGAACAGCTCCGGCCGCTTTGCAACCAGCCAATCGCGGACCTCAAACCGATCGACGTCCTTGCCGCGCTGAAGCGGCTCGAAGCAAAGGGGAAGCTCGAGACGGCCCGGCGCTGTCGATCATTCGCGGGCCGCGTGTTTCGCTACGGCGTTGCGACTGGCCGAGCCGAAGGCGATCCAACCTCACTTCTCCGTGGCGCGCTGATCACCCCGAAGACGACGCACCATGCCGCGATCCTTGACCCGGCGGCGTTCGGAGAGTTGTTGCGCGCGATCGATGCTTACCCTGGCCATCGGATAACCAGGCTCGCGGCGCAGATATCGCCCCATGTGATGGCCCGACCGGGTGAACTCAGGCAGGCGCTATGGCCCGAGATCGACTTCGACAATTCGGTCTGGCGAATCCCCGCCACGAGGATGAAAATGCGGCGACCGCATTCGGTTCCACTATCGCGGCAGGTGAAGGCTTACTTGTTGGAATTGCACGAGCTGACCGGTCCCGACGGCTATATCTTCCCGGCGTTTCACACCTCTCGACGCCCGCTCAGCGAGAACACAGTCAATCAGGCGTTCCGCCGTATGGGCTACGCAGCCGGAGAAGTTACCGCGCATGGGCTTCGAACCACGGCTTCGACGCTGCTCAACGAAAGTGGAAAGTGGAACCCGGACGCGATCGAGCGCTCGCTGGCGCACGCGGACAAGGACGCGGTGCGCGGCACATATAATCGCGGTGCCTATTGGGACGAGCGTGTAGCGATGCACCAGTGGTGGAGCGACTATCTCGACGAGTTGCGTGACGGACCTTCGGGAGAACACATGCCTAAGGCTCCAACGCCTTGCCGAGACAGTATTCGGAGCATCGCCGCGAAATCGTCCCGAAAGAAGGTGCGAGAAGGGTGAGCAGCTCAGGGAGGAGTTGAGGAAAAAGGGCGTCGCGCACGCGGCGCCCTTCGAGGCAGCAGACGAAACACTTTGGCAAACCATCCTGCATGGGCGCAAAGGAGTGGCGATCAAATCGGGAGCACGCATGCCGGGCGTTTACCGGCCGTGTGACGAGTGGATACTCTAACCCTGTCGTGTGTAAAGAAGGTCCGCTTTACTCTAGGGTTATGAATGACACGCCCTTCCGTATGAAGAGACTCGCACCTGCGGCTTGATCTCATCAAACAGAATGTCGGCGATCCGAACGCTGGTTATTTACCAAGATGGAGCGCAATGGCGGAATATAATTTGGGCAAGCTTTCGCATGCCGATTTCGAAGAACTGGTTCACGACTTGCTCGAAGCTGAGTGGGAATCCCCTTTAGAAAGCTTCAAGACCGGGCGCGACGGCGGCGTTGACCTGCGTCGCATCGATGCGGGTGCCAGCACGATCATTCAGTGCAAGCATTTCGAGGGCAGCAGCTTCTCGACATTATTGTCCAAGCTGAAATCGCAGGAAATCGCGAAGGTCCGCGCGCTGGCTCCGGCGCGCTACATCCTGGTCACCTCGGTTGGACTCACGCCGGGGAATAAGGACGCGATCGTCGAGGCGATGTATCCATTCATCCTGACGCCTGAGGATGTGATCGGCGCGTCGGAGATCGAGGACCTGCTGCGCAACCATGACGAGGTCGTGAAGCGGCACTACAAGTTGTGGCTGACCAGCACGGCGGTGATGGAACGGGTGCTGCACGCGGCCGAGCACGCGCGGACCGAGATCCATATAGCGAAGATCATCCGCAAGTTGCCGGTGTTCGTTCGGAACGACGCGTTCCCGCGGGCGCTCCAGGCGCTGGAAGATCACCGCCAGGTCATCCTGTCCGGACCACCAGGCATCGGCAAGAGCACGCTGGCCGACATCCTGCTGTACGCGCACCTGGAAGATGGTTTCCTGCCTGCGATCATCACCGGCGACCTGGCCGAAGGTCATGTCCTCGCACGCGCGGGCAAGCGCATGTTGTTCTACTATGACGATTTCCTTGGCGAGACTTATCTGGGCGATCGACCGGAATATCTAGGGCGCAAGGAGGACAAGGCGCTTGTCGATTTCATCGAATATGTGCAGCAATCCGAGGGTAGCCGGTTCATCCTTACATCGCGCGAGCATATCCTGGCCGACGCGCTCCAGCGTTCGGAGCGTCTCCGACAAAGCGGATTCGCCGACCATCGCTGCGTGATCGAGCTGTCAGACTATTCCAAGTCCCAGCGGGCGCGCATCCTCTACAATCACTTGTACTTTAGCGGCCTACCGGAAGCGTATAAGGAGGCGATGCTCGCTGACGATTTCTTTCTGGAGGTCATCGAGCACGAGCATTTCAATCCGCGAGTGATCGAATGGCTCTCGACCTTGCGCCGGCTTCGATCCGTGCCGGCCGAAGCGTACCAGGATTATGTCACCCGGTTGCTCGACAATCCCGAGGAGATCTGGCGGCACGCATTCGAGCAGGAGATATCCGGGGCAGCGCGCGGAGTCCTGATCCTGGTCTACAGCCTTGGATATTTCGTCGGCCTGGATGACCTCCGGTCCGCCTGGGATGTGTATGAACCGCACTGCGCCGCTAAGTACAACTACAGCAGCGCGCCGAACAGCTATCGTGACGCGCTCAAGGAGCTCGACGGTTCGTTCCTCCGATATGACGAAGGGCGCGTCCTGTTCCTTAACCCGTCGGTCAGGGACTTCATGGCGACCGTCCTGGAGCGCAGCCCGGATACTGTCTCGGACCTGTTGTCGACGGCGATCCGGTTCCGGCAGGTGGCGGACATCGCCGACACGGCCTCGCTGCCCGAGAGCGCACCAGAGCTGAAGGCCTTTGTACAGGACAACATGCCATTGATGCTGTCCGCCTATAGCCGGTTGATCACCACCGAGCATGTCAAATGGGTGAGGGAGAAGGGCAACCGCGTGGGCCACCACGTGGATTTCTCCCCGTCCCAAAAGGTGCGGCACCTTGTCGAGGTGTCGGACGATTTGCAGGCGAACGGGGCACTGGACGTAGTGCGCCAATCGCTGGATCACCTACTGTCTTCCAATGACGTGACCAGCCTTGTCTACGCGATCCAGGGCTTTCGCGAGAGCCCGTGGCTCAACCAGGGCGTCACCCGCTACCTGATCGATCCCGCGGTCGACCACCTGCTCGAGGTGCTGCCGTTCGCAATGTCCGACGACTGCCTCACCCTGCTCGATGCCATGCAACGCGGCCTATCGTTCGAAGCACCGGTCCGGAAACATATAGACGATGTCATCGACCAGATCGTCCATGACGGCTTTTCCGAGGAGCGCGACAATTGCGACGGCGCCGACGACCTCACCGGGCTGAGGGACACGCTGACCCGTATGCAGGAGCGCCATGCCAAGAACCTGAAATATGAGATCGCCTCCATCGACGAAGCGCTTGCTGAACTCGAAGATGACAACGAAGATTTCGGAAGTGGCGACGGATTGGCAGTATCGAACCAAGAGGAACCGGCCAGGGCCTATGGTGACGACGATATACGCGACCTTTTCGGGACCCTCTTCGATTGAGCCCGGTGACCAGCCGGAGCTTATGGGCTTAATGAGCCCGGTGGCCGGCGCTCCCGGCCAATAAAGGCGCAGTCTAGTTGAGCGGTCACCTCATCGACCGAGGGAAACGATATGAAGATCCTCGAAGGCCGGGAGCTTGCCGCGGAGATATTGGCGCTGTTCGACCAGCCGGGGAAACTGCGTTGCGCCGTCGCATTCTGGGGTCCGGACCTTGCAAAGCTGGCGCGTGGCCGGGAGGCAGAGGTCGTGCTCGACATCTCGATGGGCGGTACCTCGCGAAACGCGCTGAAGGCATTCGGGCTGCGCCGGAAGAAGCTGCCGGACCCGAGCTCGAAGGTGACCGTCCTCGACGGGATGCATGCCAAGATATTCCTGGGCGAAAAGCTTGCCATCATCGGCTCCGCCAACGCCTCGCGCAACGCGCTGGGCAACAAGGAAAACCCGCCCGCTTTGTCGGAAGCCGGCGTCGTGGTCGATCGTGAACTCGATCCCGTCGCATACGGGCGCGTCGAGGAAATATACAAAGGCTATTTGGAGCGGTCTCTACCGGTCACAACGAGGGATTGGGAACGCGCCGTAAGGGCCTCCGGCAATCCCGCCGCGCGGGACTATGCCGTGCCTAGTGGACCGGCCCCGGCGTCCATCCTGCGTGCGTTGCTGGATCGGCCAGAGGACTTCGGCCGGGTCTCGTTCATCTTCGCCGACGATGAGGTCGATGCCGAAGAGCGTGCGGAAGCCAATGCCGCTTACGTCAAGGAAGTCGGCCAGGAGCCAAAGAATGCACGCCGAAGCTTGGTTTGCATGCTCGATGACGACCCCGACACGGATGCAAAGCTCCGCGGCGCGTTCCACGTCATCAACTACTGGTTCACACGCCCGGTCGGAATCTACGCCTATCATGACATCGTGCGGATTGAACACGCTGACGCCACCGTCAGTTATTTCGGTCGAAGGGGCTGGCCTAAAATTCGCGAGGAACTCGGCATGCCGCGGGTAACAAAGGATGAAGCATGGCGGCAGGACCTGGCGGTCGCCGAGGATATTGCGGCGTCGGAAGGCCAAGAGCCGACCGACCGCTTTGTCGTGCTGACGTCCGACGAGTTGTTCGAACACATGGAGCGCTCACACGAAGGTGATTGACGGGTGATCAACATTGGAGAAGCGCGAACGTTATCGCGACGCTCCTCGGGCGCTTTTCTGCAAAAAAGGAATATCTCCGCACATAATGGGGATACTGAAGGTGCTAATCCCCGCACGCGCGTGGCTGGGCATCGACCCTACCGTTTGAAAATGCATTCGCGATGCCACGCTAGGAAATGCGGGTGCGGTCGTTCTGCCACACGAGTCGGTGCGAGAGCGTAGCCATTCTTGTTAGTGACACTACGGATGCTGTCAGGGTCGTTGGCCTGACGCGAGATCAGAATCTCCAGATTGTCGCCCAGGCTGATCAAACCACGGTCGAACATCCAATGCGCGGTGCCGGAGAGCGCCAACCCGTTGCTGATGATATCGGGGCCGTTCGCTTCGACCGGTTGAATGTGCGCGGCCTCGACCTCCGCACGTCCGCCGCCGTTGATGAGCTTGAGGCCAGTGATCGCGCACCGCTGATCGTAGGCACGCAGTACGGTGCGCCGAAAAATCCGGTCCCTGACCGGCCGAGAGGTCAGCGCCGGAACGCGGACGCGCTCCTGTTCGAAGATGAAGGGCACCGGCTCCTCTCGTAGCGTGTCGCCCTTCGCAATAACGTCGGTTCGCGGCAGCAACGGCGCGTCGTCACTCAGCCCAATGTCGATGATGCGATTGAAATCCGCTGCAGAGATCGGCCGCACGGCAGATTGCGCGCGCCCGGAAATGCGGCCCTCTTCGTTCAGCACGCCGGTTTCAATCGGCCCTTGCGGCCCGGCAAAGGGCACGGGATTGGCGAAGTCGAGATAGGAGCCAGGCTCGATCAGCGCGAGATACATGCCCGACGTCGAAGGGTCAGGGATGATGCGCTCCACCTTGGCGACCGCGAAATAGCCCCGGGTGTCGGGGACCTTGCGTGGTTCGTAATAGATGATCCAGTCGCCCTCGGTCAGTTGGGCGCGGCTCAGATATTGCGCAGGAAACTGATACCGCTCGGCCGGACTATCATCATAAATTGAATCGGATCGATGGATGAAAACGCCGAAGGCCATTGGCAGAGAATAGACACTTCAGCGTCCGACGCCAGCGGCCGTGCAGCTGGAGCCGGACGCCGAAGTGCGAGCGCCGCTAGCCTAGCTGCTCCTCTCTGAGGCGTTGCACCAACGCGTGCAGGCCAGCGACGGGTACGAGTGTCGAACGGCCGAGCTTAATCACCTCAATGTCTCCTGAGGTGATCAGCTCGTAGACCCTCGATCGGCTGATCCCGAGCATTCTTGTTGCTTCGGGAATGCGCACCGTTATCGGTGCTAGGGATGATAGGTTGTGAAGATCGGAGGGATTGTCAGCCGTCTCCTTGCCGTAGGCGGTTCGATCCAGGTGCGATCTCGTAGCAGTCATTTCAGGCCTCCTTGTTTGGCCCGACCATGACGACGGTGGGGGACATCTACCCCCGGTAGAAAATCAATCTGGACGCAAAGGGAATCTGGCGGGGGTGCTACTGGCCTGTTTCGGCGGAGTAGAACATCGGATTGTGCAGCCAGGCGTTGATGGCGGACTCGCGCCAACCGGCGCAGCGGGTGCTGATCTGGACGTTCTTTGGGAACGTGCCGTTCTGCATCTTCCGGTACATGGTCGAGCGGCTGAGGCCGGTGCGTTCAAGAACCGTCTTGATCCTGAGGATGCGGTCGGGGGTGTCGATCTGCATTGGTATCACCTTGCATGAAGTGCTTCGTGGTGGTGCTCCCCGGGGCGAGTTGGGCAGGAAATCTGCGTGGTGAAAAGATGCCCAGGGGTGTCAGAGAACGACAGCGTGCACAAACGCATCTCTGGCGTAGTTCGATATTTCAGAGGTGAAGTCTCAGGGCGTCCCACGCTTTGCGTGACCGCGCTCTACGCCGCTTGAGCGGCACCGAGTCGCACAGCGTCTCGGCCCATCCGGGTTGCGATCGCTGACGCTAGATTGGTCCGGAGACCAATCTGACCGGGCGCTGCCCGGCGGCGGAACGCGACAGCTGATGGGCGTGCGCTGGCGGACTGCTACGCAGCCACCAGGGTCCGCAGCGCCTTTGATTTCCGCGTAGCACACTCGATCCGCCCGGAGGGCGCGGCGGAGGCTGGCGCACGGGCGCGCGCGCACGCCGCCACGACGGCCGTCCGGATTCGAAAGTGCGTGCTTGCTGGCGCCTGCGGCGCCGGGCGCTTCGCGCTGAAGATCTGCGGACGGCGCTGGCGCGCCGGCGTTGCCTGCCGGCCGCGGCCAAGGGGGGTGGGCGTCGCTACCCTCTAATCCCGTCGCGGCGTGCTGCAACTTGGGCTTCGCCCAAGTCCTACTCTTCGTTTCGGCCCTGCGGGTGCTGCCCGCCGCTCAAGCGGGACTGCCGGTCCGCTCCTTGCCGCCCACCCCCCTTTTCCGGGGCCGGTGCGGTTTTCGAGGAGAAGGAAGATGGAACTCAAGCATATCGATATCGCCAAGCTCTGCATCTCGTCGGCGAACATGCGGGCCAAGGGCAAGCCGAACCTGTCGCACATCCTGCCGTCGATCCGGGCGCGGGGCGTGCTGGTGCCGCTGATCGTGCGGCCTGCGGAAGGTCAGGACCGGTTCGAGATCGTGGCGGGCAAGCGGCGCTACCATGCGGCGCTGGCGGTCGCGGAGGAAGGCGGCGGCGAAGAATCGCTTCCGTGCGCGATCATGGCGGCGGGTGACGACGCGGCTGCGCTGGAGGCCTCGCTGATCGAGAATGTCGCGCGGCTGGACCCTGACGAGGTGACGTTGTGGGAGACGTTCACGCGGCTGGTCCGCGAAGGACGGTCGCCCGAGGACATTGCCCTCACCTTCGGGCTGACCGAGCTGCAGGTGAAGCGGACGCTGGCGCTAGGCAATCTCCTGCCCCGCATCCGGGGCCTCTATCGCAAAGGCGACATCGACGTCGCGACCGTGCGGCATCTGACCCTCGCCTCGAAGGCGCGGCAGCGCGACTGGCTGGCGCTGGTGGACGATCCCGATGCGCGCTGCCCGACCGGGCATCAGTTGAAGGCTTGGCTGTTCGGTGGCGCTTTGGTGCCGGTGAGTGCGGCGCTGTTCGACATCGCCGACTATCCCGGCGAGGTGATTTCCGACCTGTTCGGCGAGGAGCGGTATTTCAGCGATACCGCCGCATTCTGGGCGGCGCAGAATGCGGCCATCGCGGCAAAGGCCGAGGGCTATCGCGAGGCTGGCTGGCCTGAGGTGGTGATCCTCCCGACCGGCGAAACCTTCCACAGTTGGGAGCATGAGCGCTGCGCCAAGCGGAAGGGCGGGAAGGTGTTCCTCGCGTTCAGCGCGCGCGGCGAGGTGACGGTCCATGAGGGCTATATCTCGACCAAGGAAGCGCGGCGGCGCGAGCGTGGCGAAGTCAGCCAGGACGACAAGCCGGTTCGCCCCGAGATGAGCGCACCGATCCAGAACTATGTCGATCTGCACCGGCATGCGGCGGTTCGTGCCGATCTGATCGGCCAGCCTTCGGTCGCACTGCGGTTGATGGTGGCGCATGCCATTGTCGGATCGCCGCTCTGGACTGTCCGGGTCGAGGACCAGCGAGCGGCGAGCGATGCGATTGCCGAGAGCGTCGAAAATAGCGCATCCGAAGCGCGGTTCGACGAGAAGCGGCGCGCGGTGCTGGCGCTGCTCGGTTTCGATTCCGAGACCCCGACCGTCACGCGCGGTTATGAGGGCGAGCATGGCATCGCCGGGCTATTCGTCCGGCTGCTGCAGCTCCCCGATCCTGCGCTGTTCGACGTGGCGGCAGTCGTCATGGGCGAGACGCTGGAGGCCGGGAGCGCGCTGATCGAAGTGCTGGGGCCGCTGCTCGGCACCGACATCGCCAAGGTCTGGCAAGCCGACGACGCTCTGCTCGACCTGATCCGCGACCGCGAGGTGATCGGCTGCGTCCTTGCTGATGTCGGGGGTGAGTCGGTTTCCAGCGCCAACGAGGGTGCGACAGGCAAGGTGAAGCGTGGGATCATCCGCGACTGCCTGACCGGCGAGAGCGGACGCGCCAAGATCGAGGGCTGGGTGCCGAAGTGGATGGCATTCCCGCCAGCCGCCTACACCGAGCGCGGTGGTGTCGGCACAGTCAGCCGCGCTGCGCGGGTCGCGGACCTCACTCTCTCGCAGCCCGAGCCGCAGCCACTGCGGCAGGCTGCCTGAGCATGGGTCTGGCGGTCACTGTGCCGCCAGACCTCCACCCGTGGAGGACATCATGACCCATGATCCCGATCCCGTGACCTTGAAGCGGATCGAACGGGCAGTTCGCAAGCTGCCCCGGTTGCAGCGCGAAATCTTCCTCGCCGCCCGGCTCGACGACATGAGCTATGTCGAAATCGCCGAGCGCACCGGCCTCGCCGTGCGCGATGTCGAGCGGCACATCGCCAAGGCGCTGACGAGCATCGACCGTCGCCTGAACAAGCCGCCGAGGCGATGGTGGCGCATCTGGTAGTTTCAAAATTCAGCCTCGCGGGGCGTGCCCCGCGAGGCTGTGCTTTACGCCCGTGCTCGGTTAGGATCATCCACCCATGCGTACCGACCTCGACCATCTGCCACCGGCCAAGCAGCGCGAGCTGGAGCGCGTCGTCCAGATCCTCTTCGAGGAATTTGGCGACGCGACCGCGATTGCAACTTCGCCCTGGAAGAAGCAGGCGCGCATCCTCAAGGTCATCCTGTACGGCAGCTACGCGCGCGGCGGCTGGGTCGATGAGCCGCATACCGCCAAGGGCTATCAGTCGGATTTCGATCTGCTGGTCATCGTCAATCACGAGAAGCTGACTGATCGCATCGAATATTGGTCGACCGCCGAGGATCGACTCAACCGCGAGCTGGCTATCACCAAGACGCTGCGGACGCCGGTCAACTTCATCGTCCATACCACTGCCGAGGTGAATGCCGGTCTGTCGGAAGGGCGGTACTTCTTCATGGACATCGCGCGCGATGGGATTGCGCTCTATCAGAGCGATCCCGCCGACTTGCCCGAGCCGCAGCCCAAGACGCCGGATCAGGCGCTCGCACTGGCGCGGGAGTATTTTGAGGAGTGGCAGCCCGCTGGCGACGGCATGCTCCAGACCGCCAAATTTAGCCTTTCCCAAGGGCGGCTGAAGGATGCGGCGTTCCTCATGCATCAAGCAACGGAGCGCTATTACCATTGCGTCCTGCTGGTCTGCACCTTCTATACGCCGCACGTTCACAATCTCGGCTTCCTGCGCACGCAGGCCGAGCGGATCGACCTGCGCCTGATCGAGGCATGGCCGCGCGAGACGAAAGCGGATCGCGCGCGGTTTGAGAAGCTAAAGGCCGCGTACATTAAGGCGCGCTATTCCAAGCACTATCGCATCACCGAAGACGAACTCGCCTGGCTGGCCGAGCATGTCGAGGCGTTGGGCCGCGTGGTCGAGGTGATCTGCACCGAGCATATCGAGGCGCTTGAACGCAGCGCCGCAGCGTGACTTCCATCTGAGGCAGGGCCGGACGTTTCTCCGAGATCGCAGCACCGACTCCGTGTGATTGCCTTGACCTGTGACCGGTCAGGCCCGCGCGCAACCTTCGCTTCCGCCATTCTTCCCCGCCGCTGCGCGGCTCCTCGCGAAACAAGAATAGCGTCCGCTCAGGTCCTCCGCTTCGCTGCGGCCGTGCCGGTGCGCGCGGGCCTTCGAGCCAGCCACCTTCAGTCGGCATCGACGGGAACGGTTCCCGCGACCAAGTGGAGAAAGCCAATGCCTGCCATCGGATATGTCACCCGCGACGAGCATGGTTCGTTCAAGGGGAACCTCAAGACGCTCAGCATCCGCGCCGACGTCGCGATCGTCCCCAACACCGCGAAGGCCGGCGACACCCAGCCCGACTATCGCGTCCTGTCCGGCGATATCGAGATCGGTGCCGGGTGGAACCGCCGCGCCGAGAGCAGCGGCCGGGATTACGTCTCCCTCTCGCTGGCGGCGCCCGAGTTCGGACCGCGGCGGCTCTACGCCAATCTCGGACGCGTGCCGGGCGATGCCGATGACCGCTTTGCGATCATCTGGAATCCAGCGGACTGACGAGAGGCGCGGCGCCTTCGGGTGTCGCGCACTTCTTTTAGCGTTACGACAGCAAGTGGGTCGGTTGCGGACAAGACGTTTTGACCGCCAGAAGCACAAAGCCGCCCTTTCGGCAGAAAGATGCAGTTCCGGTAGGATTCATAGCTGAACGTCTGGGCAGCATTAGATAGGCCCGAGATTTTAGGCCCATTCATCACGCTAGCCGACATTCAGTCAATTCGGATCCGTCTACAGTAACGCAAACACCACGCCTCGCGAGACGACTGGCCTCTCGTCTGTGCTAATTAAAAACTACTCCTGCTGACCCTGTGCTGGAGTCAGTGGTTGAACAGGCTGCGTGATCGGCGTCTGCTGAGCGATAGCAGCCGCTCTGCCACTCATTATTGCTAATCGGTATGCAGCCAAGGCGGCTCCAATTAGGAGGACGATGGCGTACACCGTCAGGAAGTATCCGACGAGACCGGCGAAACCGGTAAGAAGTCGGTTCAGCACCGTAGCCCAGTATGGAGAAAAGGGCAGCACCCCAATAATATCAATTAAAAGCGTCGACTTGTTCATAATTGCAAATACGATCGCTGCCGTCTGGATAAGAATGAAGTGCAGGAACGTCGCGTTAACCATTCGCAGAACGGTCGGGCTGCCGTCAGTAGTCGGCGCATTTAACGCGGCTAACAGCCGCTCATCGGCCAAGCTAAAAATCAAAGCATAAGCGCCAAGGCTAAACCCAAGAAGATTGGGCAGAAGACTAAGGGGAAGTTCAATCCAATCGGGTCGAAGCCAAGCTGAGTAGGATGCGCCAGACACCAAGACGGAAAAGTGAAACAGCGGAGAGGAAAGCAGGTCTTTCCACCCGCCGTAGTCAGACCAGTACCGTGAAAGGGCACCCAAAAGTCCCTGGTAGCTGGCGGGAACTCTCATCCTTGGTTGGCTTCCATACTACGACGAAGGCGATCGAACGCTGCCGCTTCGCTCTCCACCTCGGGATCATAGCGTATCTGATCGATGCGCGGGTTGTCGCGTGTCGAGATCCTTACATGCCCATCGCCATCATATCCCTTGGCCTCAACCTCCCCATTTGCGAGCGCGGCCGTTCCCAGCCGTCGCAGGCTAGGCGTTTCCTGGAGTGCACCGCCGGGCGGCGCCGTGTACGCTATCTCGATCCGCTGAGCATGAGCAGCTGCCAATTGGTTGTCGATTTGGCCCTCAAGATCGTCGTCCCAGATGTCTGGGTTCGGGCGGTCAATGATGAAGCGCACGCTTTTGAGGCGGCGCAACTTAAAGATGCGTTCCAGCGATGTCCTATCTTGCAGAATGCTAATTTTGACCGGGCCGAACTGCTGGACGATGAGCTGGTCATCGGAAAGGCCGAGAAATATAGCCTCCGCGCTGTTGGGAGTAAGCTGACGACCGCCGCTATACTGCTCGAACGTCAGAATGTGTTTCCTGACGTTCATCGTGAAGCGAAAAGCTGATGAATTCGGATGCGCGTTGGCCGGGATGCTTATCTTTTTCAAAAGGTCGGGGTCAGCATCCTCAAGGCTGTTTTCGTCGAACCATTTGCTGGTTGGGTCGATCTTTGTGAAGGTGCGAAGGTACCCTTTGATCAAGCCCTCTTCGATGTTTCTCCTATCAAGAAGAGTGATCATACCGAACCTGTCGCCCCGAATTCGGACCGGCAATCTCAAATCGTAAAGCGCCTGAAGGTATTGATCATATAACTCAGGAGAGTGCGGATGCAGCCGAATGTTCAACGCGCCAACCGCCAGCTTCAATTCTCTTGCCACAGTACCCCCGATACTCCCCTTTCTTTGAAGGTAGGCCACCGCTCCTTCCCCGGCAAGCAGTTTGCTAAGTATCGAGTGAAGCGCGGGCCCAAGTCCTGACAGCCTAGATACCGACCCAACAGGAAAGCCATGCCCGGTCAAGGGGGCGGCCAATCAGGACTTGGTAAGGCGACGGCGCCACCCACGCGAACTGGTTCCGATCGCGTAGGTGAATGGCGACGCACGGGCACGGAGATCGGCGGACTCGATTTCGAGTACATCGAAGGGAGCCGGTGCCGCGAACTGCCTGATCGCCATACCGGGTCCGTTTTGTTATTCGAAGCGGCTAAGTTTTGCGCGCTCGCTTGCGTCCCAGCGTGAGATATGCCGCTCTAGCCCTTTCAGCACGGTTTCGGCCCAAAGTCGCACGCGTGGATCGGAATGCCGGGTCAGCGATGCCACCAGCATGCGGAACTCGATGAGCCGGGCGGTCAGGTTTCCGCTTCCGGAGAAGACGCGCTGCCTAAAGATCCGAAGCACGCGCTCAGGCTGGGGTGCGGCGGCGACACAGGCCGTGGCGAGCGTCGACCAGCGCACTTCGCCGGCATAAGCGTCGTGGGCGGTCATGGGCACGACCTTTGCCAGAAGCAGGCTCCTCACCGGGGCATCCGCTTCAAGCCAGCGCAGCACCACCTTCTCGGCAAGAACCTCCTGCGAGAAGAAGATGCGGAGAACATCCTCGCGTGCGTCCTTCGCCAGTATCTCTTCTAGGACGATCTCCGGATAGCGTCGCGTCAGCAACGTACCCAGCGCCTGGAAACTCGGTAGGATGTAGAGCGTGTCGGGCCGAGCCTGCATCACCGCCACGCAAATTGCCGCTGCGAGTGCATCTCGGTCCTGATTGACCGGCGTCCATCGTGCGAGATCGGCGACCGCGCTCGGAAGGCCGGCCGCCCCATCGGCATAGGTGCGCGGGTTGCAGAGGAAGCTTTTAGCGAGCCGGACCATCTCGGCTTCGGGTTCAGCTCCTTCATCGAGGCCGAAGAAGTAACTGCACAGAAGCGCGATCGCCGGGTAGACGCCATTGCTGTCGCGATAGATCAGGTCAAGAAAGCTCGCGCGCGAGACTGCCGGGATCAGCTTGATGTTCTTGGCATCGATCAGCATCGATATCTGATCGGGGCGCATTTCGCAGGATGACAAGGCGGCAACGATACGCCGCACCGCTTCCTCGTTGAGCCCGATGCTCAGATGCAGGGCGATAAGGTGCTGGCGAAGCGCCGGGTCCGCCGCCGCCTGGTCGAGCCAAGATTCCGCCATGGCCTGGTCGCGCTGAGCTATACCCTGGATCAAGCCCGCGAGCATCTGCACCTGTTGTTTGAGCTCTGAATCCGCTGTGAACGCGTAGCGAGCGCTGACCCATAGGGCTTCGGGATCTGTGGCCGCTTTCGCAAATGCCGCGCCGAACGCACGGAGATTATCGCTGGACTGGGCCTTATCGCAGCGCCGCATCAGGTCGGTGAAGCTCGCTCCGCCCGTCGCAAGTTGCTCACCGAGTTGTTCCGCCGGGGAGCGGCGCCCCGTGCTCGAAAATGCTCGCCGGTCCGGCTCGGCTTCGCCGGTCACCATCCGCCAGAGTGTATCGTCACCCCAGTCAGATTTTCGGCACACAAACGTCTCAAACAACGCAACGGGCGTGTCGGGGCGAAGCGCTCGTTCAAGGTCTCTGACGCCTGGATTCGCACGCTGCCGTTTACGACCGGACATATAGGCCAAGTCAGCCGCGGCAGCCAGCCAGCCTTCAAGCCAATATTGCTCCGGTCGGAGTTCGCGCATCGCCGCGGTCGCCAGATCTGCCGTCGCGCGATCGGCATGATTGGAGAAACTTGCGCAGACCGTTGCGCGCGCCGCGCCCGCAAGGCTTGGATCGCGAGCAGCCGCGTCTCGAATCTGCCGATAAGTCGCGTCGAACCATGCATGGTCTTCCTCGGGACCCTCAGGTGACCACGCCGGCGTCATAATACGCTGCTCGAAGCTCTGGTCGTTGCGGCCAAAATTGTTGGTCATGAGCATCGCTTCGGCCACTTCGAGGCCGAACCGGCGAACCTCTTCACGGCGGTCGTGAAGTAGGCGATCGAGCAAGCGCTGGCGGGCCCCATGCGCTGCCATGGTCGCCTCGGCAAAAGGCCGGAGCATATCCTGAATGATTTGCGTAACTTTGCGCCGTTCGTCCTCCGTCGCGCCCACCCATAGCTCGACCAAGGCCGCCATCGCCCGGTCGAACAGCCTGTCGTCATACCCAATTCTAGCGAGCAGCCTTGCCAGATCGTAGCGCCGCTGACCGGCGAGGTTAATCGGGCGAGGCGATACGCGTTCCGCCTGCATTCGCTCGATAGCCCGAAGCGCGGCGACCGGTACCCAGGGCGCTATCGCGATAAATCCGCGAAGGCCGTTGCCGTCGAGCGTGCCGGGATTCTCCAGCGCGCCGCCCGCGGCAAGCAGCATCTCCGCGATGCGCTGTGCTGCTGGCTCGGCACGAAGTTCCCCCAATCTCCGGGCGAACGAAGCCAGCAATCGCGGTGGAGCATCCAGGAAGCGCTGGAGCAGTCGTGCCGGATCGCTCCGCCGAAGAAAGGGTGCTGCGAGCATATTCGCAAGAGCCGGCGGCATGACCGCGCGCTGGGGGCCACGCTGCTGGACGACGCCCCAGTCGAGCAGGGTCGCGACGTGGCGATAAAGGACATCCTCGGAGAGCGCATCGATGGCGGCGAGGGAGGGATGTTCTTCGGTCTCGCCGTCCGCCGCTTCGACATAAAATGCATAGACTAGCGCGGCGATTTCGGCGGAGCGCCTTAGTCCTGGCTCCTGCTCGCCGCGGCCGGTCCGGAACAGCCGGTCGAGAAGTTGGGAATCGCGCAGCCGGGATAAGTCACCGCCGCGTGCGCCTTCGGCAATCTTGAGCGCGATACGGGCATTCCCGCCGGCAAAGTGCGCCAGACGTTCGTAATCCCGGTAGCCCAAGCCGGGTTGGCGCTGACCCAGCAAGTTCGCAATTAGTTGCGGACTATTGTCGTCCAACCTGACGAATTCGCCTAGCGTGGGGTCGCTCTCGATATCATAGTCGATCGTCAACAGGCTCGACTGGCTTTGCTTGCGCGAAACGATCTCGGCGAGCTGCGCGTGCGCTCGCGACGTGCAATTATCGACGATGATGACGGATTTGACGTTAGCCAGGACGAGTTGCTCGGCGAGCAGCGGTGCGCCGACCGCAAGCTCTAGGCCGGCATCGCCATAAATAGCCTGTTCGGCAGGAAGTTCGCTGCCCTTGGCGATCCGGCCGTCGAACAGCACTTCAGCGAACCTTGTCTTGCCCATCCCGGACAGACCGACAAGGCGCACGATTCCGCCAGGCTTCGCCAATATCTCGCGCACTGCCCCGAGTGCTGTGCGGATGTCGACCGTTCTGCCCTGCAGGATTGCGCGCCTGCTTTCATCGAACAAATAGGGCAGCGCCGCGGCCCCGGGCGCCGACCAGTCGCCCGCCGGCCGCCAACCGCCAAGATCGCGACCAGCCTGGCGCAGCACCCACACGGCAATGCCGAGATGCTGATTTACCCAGCGCGCGATACTGTCGGCGCCAAGGAAATCCGTATGTATTTTCTCGGCTCCAGGCACACCCTCTAACGCTTCGCCCATCGCGTCCACTCGCCTGGCATGGGCGGAATGGGAAACGTCGTCGGTCGAAACAATTATATAGGCGCCATTAGCCTCGGCCAATTCCTCGAAGATCGCCCGCGCTGCGCCTCCGGGTCGCATTTCGCTGCGAATGGCCGCAGGCGGCATGACTTGGGCTTTGCATTGGTAATAGATTTTCCGCCGTGGCAGCCAGCCGTTCGGGATAGCTTTGTCGGTCCAGACGATGGCCGCATCGACCCCCGAATCTGCCGCGGTCTGGTTGCCGCCCACCGAGATGGCGGCAGGTGCGATGCCGCGCGTGCGCGCCTCGGCCTCGAGCAGCAGTCGCAGCAGCGAACGAAGCTGCATGTCGGAAAGCGCCGCGACAAGTTCCTTACTGACTTCGAACGGCCCCATGTTGAACGATGTAGTTTTGCTCGTCTTGGAAAGCACCGGAAAAGTTGTTGGCTTAAGACAGTGCTGAATTGGATTTTCGACCCCTCACGCAGGTCGGGCCTTTGCTCACAAATGAAGCGTGCACGCTCTTGCTTTCGCTGCGCTGCCGCCGACCGTCCCGCTGTCCGAAGTCAGATGCGTGCCAACCACTCAGTAGCCGCTATTTCTAGAATCGACCGAACCATTGGCAGGCTTCGGGATCAACTTTAGAGCAGCCCATTGATCGAGATTGAGCGCGTAGCCGCACTGAAACCGGCCCGAAATGGCAACGAGCAGTTCGCAATCACCAATCTTTCCTCGTCATCTGTTCGAATGCCCGTCGACCGCGCCGGCGCCATAGTGCAAGGGCCTGGTCGCGATGTTCGCTCTGCAACGTCGCTGCGCTTTCGACCATGAGGCCGAAGATCACGGCGCGATCGTCGCCGGTCAGTTCGATCAGTCCGGCTTTCGCGATTAGACCGCCAAGCTCGATCAGCTGGCGGGTTCTCTCGCGGCGCTTCACGACCCACTCTCGCTTGTCGTCACGCGCGATCCTGGCTTGCAGCCGGTGACGCTGCGCTGATGCTCGCCGGATCGCGGCGCGCGTCGCCGCGGTGGCTTCCGCCAGCTTTCCGTGATCCTTGAAAGAACGCCACGCCGCGTTTGCGCCACCCCTCTTTCGTCGCATTGTCCGCAATTTCGACGGTGGTGAGCAGCGCACCTGCGAGTTGCTCGATCGGTAGCGCGTCGGCTCCCGTAGCAGCCACCAGTTCGCCAAGCTGATGTAGCTTTTGATCCTTGAGGCGCCTGGCCTTGTCTCCCAGCGCCTTCAGTTCGGCGTCAAAATCCCGGGGTTTGCGCATCGGCCCTCTCCATTTGCACGGCAAGGACCGACCAGTTATCGGCGCATTCGATCAGGCACAATGTCCTGAAATCTCATGGGATTCCGCAGTCCCGAGAAAGATGAATTCTTTCGAGGGCGCGCTTATACGTCGTGCCGACGTGCTGCTTGGGGTGTAGATGGGTTGCCGCAATGGCAATCTACCACTTCTCGGCAAAGGTCATCTCGCGCGCTGCCGGTTCGAGCGCCTTGGCGTCGGCGGCGTATCGCTCAGCCTCGCGCCTGCACGACCAGCGGCTCGATCGGCACCACGATTTCTCCAACAAGGCGGGTGTCATCCACTCCGAGGTGATGCTGCCGGACGGCGCGCCCGAGCATCTCTCCGATCGCGAAACTCTTTGGAATGCGGTCGAGGCCGCCGAGCTGCGCAAAGACGCTCAGCTTGCTCGCGAGATCGAGTTCGCGATCCCGCGCGAGATGACCAAAGAGCAAGGGACCGAGCTGGCCCGCGATTTCGTCCGCGCCGAGTTTGTTGATCGCGGGATGATCGCCGACCTCAACGTGCATTGGGACATCGGCGCTGATGGGCAGCCCAAGCCGCACGCGCATGTAATGTTGACGCTTCGCGATGTCGACGAAGACGGCTTCGGCAAGAAGAACCGCGACTGGAACCGCACCGACCTTTTGGAGAAGTGGCGCGAACGCTGGGCGGAGCATGCTAACCAGCGCCTTGCAGAACTCGATGTCGATGCGCGGATCGATCACCGCTCGTTGGAAGAGCAAAGCATCGACCTCGAGCCCCAGCACAAGATCGGCCCGGCGGCATCGCGCATGGCAGCGCAGGGACTCGAGTCCGAGCGCGTCGATGAGCATCGCGAGATCGCACGCTCGAACGGCGCGAAGATCATCGCGGAGCCGCGCCTTGCGCTTGATGCGATCACCCGCACCCAGGCAACGTTCACAACACGCGACCTCGCCATGTTCGTGCATCGGCATAGCGAGGGAAAGGAGCAATTCGATCATGTGATGGCGGCGGTCCGCGCTTCGCCGGAATTGGTCGCGCTCGGCAAGGACGGTCGCGGCGAGGATCGCTTCACCAGCCGCGACATGATCGAGACCGAGCAGCGTCTTTCACGCGCGACGCAGGTGCTCGTCGAACGCGAGCGACATCGCGTCAGCGAGCAGGATCGCGGTCGCGCGCTCGCCAATGCCGATCGCCGCGGTCTCGTGCTTTCCGCCGAACAGCGCTCGGCGTTCGAGCATGTCACCGAGGCCAAGGATCTCGGCGTCGTGGTTGGCTATGCTGGCACCGGCAAATCCGCGATGCTCGGTATTGCGCGCGATGCCTGGGAGCGTGCCGGCTATCAGGTTCAGGGCCTCGCGCTCTCCGGCATCGCCGCTGAAAATCTGGAGAGCGGTTCGGGCATCGCTTCGCGCACGATCGCCAGCATAGAGCATCAGTGGGCACAGGACCGCGATTTGTTGTCGCGCGACCATGTGCTGGTGATCGACGAAGCCGGGATGATTGGATCGCGCCAGATGCAGCATGTGATCGCCGAGGCGGAGAAGCGCGGTGCAAAGGTCGTGCTGGTCGGCGACCCCGAGCAGCTTCAGGCGATCGAGGCGGGCGCCGCGTTCCGCTCGATTGCCGAACGGCATGGCAGCGTCGAGATCACCGACATTCGCCGCCAGCGGGAAGACTGGCAGCGCGATGCCACCCGGCACCTTGCTACCGGACGAACCGGCGATGCGCTGCACGCCTATGAAGAGCATGGCCGCGTCCACGCCGCCGAAACGCGCGAGCAGGCGCGTGCCAATCTTGTCGATCGCTGGGATCGCGATCGTGCGGCAGCGCCCGACGCGACGCGGATCATCCTCACGCACACGAATGACGAGGTGCAGGCGCTCAACCAGGCCGCGCGGGCGCGGATGCGCGATGCCGGGCAGCTTGGCGAGGACGTGACGCTTCGCGCAGAACGAGGATCGCGGACATTCGCCTCCGGCGACCGCATCATGTTCCTCAAGAACGAGCGGAGCATGGGCGTGAAGAACGGCTCTCTCGGTATCGTCCAGAGCGTAACCAGCGCCCGTATGGCCGTGATGCTTGATAATGGTCGCGCAGTGGCGTTCGATCTCAAGGATTATGCGCAGATCGATCACGGCTACGCCGCGACGATCCACAAGGCGCAGGGCGTCACCGTTGATCGGGCACATGTGCTGGCAACCCCCGGCTTAGACCGGCACGCGGCCTATGTTGCGCTGTCGCGGCACCGCGACAGCGTGGAGCTGCATTACGGCCGCGACGACTTTGCAGAGCCATCGAAGCTGGTGCGCGCATTGTCGCGTGATCGCGCCAAGGACATGGCCTCGGATTACTCGCAGGAATTCGCCGAGCGACGGCAGATTCGACTGCCTGAACCCGTCGTAGAAAAGGCAAGGCCAACGCCGGCGCGCGATCCATTCGCCGGACTCGATCTACGGCCAGTCTCGCCGCCGCCCACGCGCGGCCTGTTCGAGGGGGTTCGGCTCACGCAATCGGTGCGCGCTCCACAGTCGCTCGGCTTGGAAAGCGCAGTGCAGCGGTTCGCGCGCGCAACCGCTGATATCATGCGCTTACGCAACGATGGCTACACCGAGCTGCCGCACCAGCGGATCGCGTTCGACAAGGCGAGTAAGGCGTTGGACGCCCTGCGACCGGAAGCTTCGCGCGATCTTCGTTCAGCGTTCGCACGGGATTCCGGCCTAATGAGCGAAGCTGCTCAAGGCCGTACCACTTCCGCCATCCGCGCGATGGCGCTGGAAGCAGAGATTCGAGCCAACCCGGAGCAACGCGCGGATCGGTTCGTCGATGATTGGCAAAAGCTCGCCCGGCAACATCGCGCGCTTCGCCACGCCGGCGACGATGTCGGCGCCCGCGCGATCGGTCAGCAGATGAGCGCGCTGGGCAAGAGCATGGAACGTGATGCACAGGCCGAGTCGGCGATCCGAAAGCGGCTTCCGGAGCTTGGGATTCAGCCGCGCGAGGGCGCGTCGATATCCCACAGCATCCAGGATTGGCTCGGCCTCTCGCGCGGTCGCGGGCTTGGGCGGTAGACCTGCCCAATGGACGAGGAAAGCACCCGCGAAGTCGGCGGCAGCTTGGCTGCGCATGCCTTTGGCGAACTTCGCGCCGAGGTCAGCCTGATGCGACGGGCCGTTGAACGGCTGACGGACGAGCGCACCTCGCAGCCCGATTATGCGCCGAGCCTGGAAGAAATCTCTAGGCGGATGGAGAAGGTTGTCGTTTGGGCGGGCCGCATCGCTCAACAGCCGGCAATGCAGCTGACTCCCGAGGGGATCGGCCGGGACATTGCTGGCGCCGCATCAACGAGCCGTGAGCAAGATCGGCAGATGCTGCAGAATGCTGCGAGTGGGATGGATGCCGCCGCCGGCCGCATCGATGCAGCGCTCGCGCGAGCACGATCGGCTGCCGAGCAGGACCGGGCGCTTCTCCGGAACCGCGTCGCGTTCGCCATCGCGGGAATGATGTTATGGGCGATCCTTCCGGGCGTTGTTGTGCGTGCCCTTCCGGAGAGTTGGGCCGTACCGGAAAGGATGGCGGCTCGAACGGTGGGGAAAAACATGTGGCATGCCGGTCAGCAGATGATGGCAAAAGGCGACCCGCAGCGCTGGGAACGTCTCGTCGCCCGGGGGCGACCAGACGCGCAGTTGCGGGGTAAGTAGTTGCAGGATCAAATATGGCCGTAGCACTTGCATGATTATGTCAGGCATGCATGGTGATAGCGGGGTCATAACAATCGTCAGCTACTGGGAAGATCGACCGGCTAAGTATGGGGGGAGTTGCACAACCGTTTAGTGCCGAAGCCGCGCTTAAGCGCGCCATTCGATCGCATCTCCGCAATTTGGGCTTCACCAAGGACGAGGCCGGCGACTTGGTCCTGCCCGGCGTAGGCAAGGACACGATCCGCAAGATGCATCGCGGGCAGCGCCGCGAGCGACTCACTGCGTCGCAGAATTTCCTGGCGCGGGCACTGCCCAAGGCAATGCCTTTCTTTGCCGACGGCGACGAGATCGACCCGCAAAGGGTTGCTTTACGCTTACGCGTCGTCCGCAGCGACACGCTGGAATCCGACCTTTTTCGTGTCGCGGCGCTGACTTGGTCTGTGCCAGTGTCCGCCGGGTTCGGTCGGCGGATGCGTTACCTAGTCTGGGACGAGGGGCATGATCGCCTGGCCGGCATCATTGCGCTGGGCGACCCCGTCTATAATCTGGCGGTGCGCGACAAGCTGATCGACTGGACCGTGCACGACAGGGCCCAGAGGTTGGTCGGAATACTCGACGCCTATGTACTCGGCGCCGTTCCGCCCTACAATCTGCTGTTAGGTGGTAAGGCCGTCGCCTGCCTGATCCGATCGCGCGATGTATATGATGATTTCCGGAAGGCTTATGGCGAGACCGTGGGAGTCATCTCCGGCCAGGCCAAAAGTGCGCACCTCGTAGCGGTGACTACCACATCGTCCATGGGGCGCTCGGCCATCTATAACAGGCTACGCCTAGACGGGACCGACTATTTCGAGCGTATCGGTTACACCGAAGGGTGGGGGCATTTCCACATCACCGACGCACTGTTCGAACGAATGCGAACATTCCTACGCGATCGCAACCATGGCTATGCCGACAAACACAAGTTCGGCGAGGGTCCGAACTGGCGGCTTCGAACCATCCGGGCCGCGCTCGCGGCGCTGAAATTCAACGAGAATATCATGCGGCACGGCATCAGGCGGGAAGTGTTCATCGCAACGCTGGCGACGAACGCATTTGAGGTGCTGCGGACTGGTGCGGTGGCGCCAGACATTTCTGGGCTGCTAACGGTCGCCCAAATCTCGGACCTGGCCCGCGATCGGTGGATTGTACCGCGCGCGGGGCGCGGAGAGATCGACTTCCGCGGATGGCGGCGAGACATGATACCCAAGCTCATTAAGGGACGCGTGGACATGCCGCAGGCTTCTTTGCGTCGATCGGGGTGATCGCATGTTGGCCCAGGCGCAGACCGAGCTGGAGGCCCATTTCACGGCACTTGCGGCAATACGCCGCCCTCATAACTACCCGGTCTACGCGCTTGAGCATGGCCTTAGCGCCGAGCAGATCGACGCGCTCGCTACTGCCGCCAGCGCGACCCTATACCCTCATGGCCCACGCGATCAGCATTGGCTGATCTGGACAGTCCTTGGCGCCGAAGCCGGTTACGCTTATGCCGGGGACGAATACTGGCCGACGCTTGAGCGGGCGACGGGGGAATGGCGGGACAATCATCGTCGGCGTTGGCTGAGGTGTCGATACGAGCGGTTTCGCGACCGGTTTGGCGGTCCGCAGCCCGTAGGACGCTGGGCCGATCAATTTTCACAGATCGCTTGGCCGATCGCTAACGCGATCCTGCCGCGCTATCTCCAGGCGCATTTTGCAGCGCAGCTTCACGCCAAGCGCTGGGCCCTTGCCAGTCCGGCGATGAGCGACAGCGCGGATCTCGGCAACCTGCTGCGCGAGGACTACGACGGGTCCTCTTCGCGCTTCGCCGACTTCTTGCAGCAGACCGACCTCACCAGCCAGATCGTCCGGGCCCTGCGCGAAGGCGATCTCGGTACCGACATGCCGCGCATCCTGCCAGACCTGCTCGCAAGGATCGTGGGTGATCTCGAAGGCCGGCGCGATTCGCGCGAATTGCTCCGGGCGGCGCGCTCGGTCATCAGCCGCCATCAATCCACGCTCGCGCTGGCGCTGCGCGGCGCTGGTCCGAACCGCACCCCGTCCGCTGGCGGCGACGCAACGATCTCGGCCGTGACACTGGCCGCACGGCTGGGGAGCGACGGCACCGTACTTCTGGGTGCGATATTCCCCGATGTCCGAGCGGCACTCGCGCGATGCAATCGCGAGCCTCGCGCTCTGGCAGCCGTCCGGATCAGGGTGGTGGGCGCAGAGGCTCGGCCCGAGCCGGCTTTGGCGCTTCTTGGCCTCGCCCGGCGCGATCGTGCCCTCGCGAGTTTCCCGGCGGCCGGCGAACCCGTCGTCCGCATCGAAACCGACGACGCGCCCCTGCGCGCCATGCTCCAGCCGCTGTTCCTTCTGGAGCCCGCACCGATCTGGCTGCTTCGGCGACACAATGACGGAATGTTCCGAGAGGTACGCGGTCGCCAGGTGCGCCCTGACGAAGTCTATCTAGTGCTATTCCGGCAGGCGCCGAACGCCGCCCTGCGGGATCTGGCTAGCCTGATCCCGAAAATAGTGTCAGCGCAAGCGATCCACGCCTTCCTGTTGGAAACACCACAACGATGGGCGGGCCAGCAGCAGACAGCCCTTCGTGCGCTCGGTATCGGGACGGTCGCCGGGATTCGGATCGACCCGCTGGGCCTATCGCCGGCCGCCGCACCCGACACTGGCTTGCCGCAATGGGTGGCATCCGAAACGGTCCTGCTCCGGCTGACCGCTGATTTCGCGCTGCACGGCTTCGCGGTGCGGCTGGACGGCGGGCCCACCGAAACCTTTGTCGCTGCAGGAGGCGAGGTCCGCCTGGAGATCGGCGCGCTCGCAATTGGCCGGCACAGCCTGACGGCGCGCGCCCTGGCGCGCACTCCCCACGGCGAGGCCGAGACCGGCGATGCCGCCAGCTTCGATTTCGCGATCGTCGCCCCGCAGCCCTGGCCCGACGCGATGCGGGGACGAGCGGGCTTCCGCCTGCTGCTCGAACCCGCGGGCGCTGACTTGGAAGCGCTGTTTGCCGAGCGTGTCGCCCTGCGCGCCTTCGGTCCCGCCGGACGCGCCGTGAACTGGTCACTCGAAACTTTCGATGCGGCCGGCCATCCGACAGGCACATATAGTGGCGGCAATTCGCCGGTCGGCGCCCCCGTGCCGATCGCCATTCTCGATCGGATGCGCGCTTATCTCTCCGACGCCATCGACGCCGCTCATCGGGTCGACCTAATAGGCGCGATTGGCGAGCTTGGCCGCCAGTCCCTCGCCTTTCCTCATCGGGTCGAGCCGCTTCGCTGGCATTTCGATCCCGGTTCGCGCCGGGCCCGGCTGATCGATGAAACCGCGCATGAAGACCCCGTCACCGCGCGGACCTATCATCTGTCGCGCCCGCTCGCCAAGGCCAAGCTTGACTATTCCCAGGCCATCGACGGCATCGCAGTCGAGGCGCCAGGCGCACTTCTCGTCGCCGATTATCGAGGCCGGCAATATTCTGTCTTCGCAAGCGCGCCGCCCACCGAGACCCTGCACGCCTTGTCGGAACTCGGCGTAGCCCAAGATTTTACGCTCGGAGCTGATGATGGCGAGGCGGTGTTGATCCTGCTCTCCGCGTTGGCGCGCTGGAACCGCTCGCGCCCAATCGGCCCGCAGGCTGTGAATCGCAAAAACCAAACGCTCGCGCGCATCGTTGATCAGTTACCAGCGCGCGCCTGCGGCCGGGATTTCGCCGCGCTCATCACAACCGGCGGCGCCGGGGCGCTCGTTCGCGCCCAGGCCCTTGTCGGAGGTTCGCCGGGATTCGGGTCGCGCGCCCGGACGTTCGCGCCGTCCGATGACGAGGATGGGCTCGACGCGTTTCAAAGGATCGCCCGGACCTATCGGGTCGACTTGGACGGTCACCAGGCAGCCGATGCCTACCGCCTCGCGGTGGCACCGGGCATGCTACGGCTGGGAGACGCGGACAGCGCGCGAAAGCGTATTGCCGCGCTCCTCGCTAACCGCACGCTGGTTCGCGGCGCGTTCCTCGCCTCGGCCGCGATGACGATGGCGCACGCAGAGCAATTGGCAGCGGCAATATGATGCGTGCGCTAACAGCTGAGCAAGCCACAGGCGCAACGGCGCTTGCGCTCGGCCTCACCCAACAGGACGGCGACATGTTGAAGGCCGCGCTGCGCCGCGCGCTATTCTGGCTCGCGCCGGCCTCAGCCGCGGACATCATCCGCTTCGTGCTCGCACCGCTCGAGGCCCTGGGCGTCGAACGCGACGCGGTCGAAACGGCGCTCGAGGAAATGTTAGCCTATGGCGACGCACTCGAGATGCACAAGCTCGGCAGCGATCCCTGGGACGCGCCCCGGGTCGTGCTTCGGCCGGCGCCACCTACTTTCGTGCAACGGGCTGACGGATCCATCATCCTGCTGGGTGTCGCTGGCGATCAGCCGACAGCACTGACACCCGAACTGGCGGCCCGCGTCGCGGAGCACGGACCGGTGCGGCGGCTGCCTGTGCAAGGCGACCCGTCCTTGCCCGCCCATCTCCGC
This sequence comes from Sphingomonas sp. AOB5, assembly GCF_029433115.1. Lineage (GTDB taxonomy): Bacteria > Pseudomonadota > Alphaproteobacteria > Sphingomonadales > Sphingomonadaceae > Sphingomonas. The sequence continues at coordinate 157,279 of NZ_JARNTV010000001.1, forward strand.
CTGCTCGGTCTTGCGCAACTGTCGGAGGCCGCTTGGCTGAGGACACCTGGCGCCATAGCCGCGGGGGAGTTTGTTCGGCAATGGGCCGAGCGGCTTTCGGCGCTGCCGCGCGAGGCGGCCGCGATCCCGGACCTTCAGATCCTGGACCCGGCCCGACCCGTTCGATTCTATAACGGTCGATGGCGCCCTGCCGACGCGAAATCCACCGGTATCTTTCTGGCGCGGCGGCCACATCGCTTCGGCGCAGATCTCTGGTCGATCGCTGAATTTCGCAACGGCAGCTGCCACCGCCTGCTTGACCTCGGCGACGACAGCGACCGACAGCGACCGTGCGATTTGGCGTGGCGCATCCAGGCCGCCTTCGACGCGCTCGCCGGCCATCCCCAGCAGGTGGATCTACGGCACGCTGGCGACGTGGGTAGGCTCGATTTCTTCTCGCCGCTTCCGTCCTTCGCCGAGCGTCGCCTAGCTTTGGTTGGCGACAAGCAACTCGGTCCGGGCCGCCTGTTCAGCTACGCGCTTCCGTTCGTCGCGGCCGAGCAGGAAATACGCGCCCTCCGGGATCTCCTCTGGATGGAACTCTTTGACGGCAAGGACCAAGCATGACGGCCACGATCCAAGAGACCATCGCTACGCTGCACCATACACTGCAGGGCTATATCGAGGCGACCTATCATATCGCCGACCCAAAAACAGTGGCCCAGCGCCGTGCACTCCTGCGCAATGCCGGCGGCATCTTCCAGACGCCCTATGTCGAATCGACCCCGCGCTACGTGACCGGCAAGACCTATGCGCAGATGACCGACATCCCGGACGCGGCGCGCGAGGCTTTTGCCCGGCTGGCGGCGCCGGCCACCGGCAAGCCCTTGCTATTTGACCCGCCTTACACTCACCAAGCCGACGCCATCCGCACGATTCTGTACGACCGGCGCAACGTCATGATCATGACCGGAACCGGCTCGGGCAAAACCGAGTCATTCCTACTGCCGATCCTCGGCAAGCTCGCGATCGAGGCGCGCGATCGAAGTGCGCAGTTCGCCGGACACAGTGCGGTTCGGGCGATGGTCCTGTATCCGATGAACGCGCTGGTCAATGACCAGCTTGGGCGCCTGCGCACGCTCTTTGGCGATCCGCGCTTGGTCGAGATGTTTCAAGGCTGGTCGGGACGTGCCGCCACCTTCGCCCGCTATACGAGCCGCACCCCCTATGCGGGCGTGCGGACCAAGGAGAAGGACAGCGCTCGCCTACGCTCGATCGGTGACTTTTTCGTCGACATCGAGGATGCGGCCAAACGGCATGCCGACGGCACGCCCATCGTCGACGTGGAGGACGCGCGTGCCGCAGCGCTGATGAGCCGGCTCCAAGGCAAGGGGAAATGGCCCGCAAAGCCCAGCGTGTCGCAGTGGTTCGGCAGCGGGCGCTGGATGGCCGGGAGCGCATTCCGTCGCGCCGTGACGCTCGAGGACGATGCCGAACTCATGACTCGGTACGAGATCCAGCAGGCGCCGCCAGATCTTCTGATCACCAACTATTCGATGCTCGAATATATGATGCTGCGGCCGATCGAGCGCAGCATCTTCGAGGCGACCCGCTTATGGCTGGCAGCCTGCCCGGACGAGAAGTTTCTAATCGTCCTCGACGAGGCGCACCTATATCGCGGCGCGCAGGGCGCCGAGGTCGGGCTATTGCTGCGACGTCTACGCGAGCGATTGGCGATCCCGCCCGATCGCTTCCAGGTCATTTGCGCGACCGCGAGCTTCTCCGATGCCGGGAAGGCTATGGCCGGTGCGTTCGGAGCGCAGTTGACCGGAGTCGACCCGGCGAGCTTTGTGCCTGTCACGGGCGACCTCAAACTACGGGGAGGCGCGGCCAAGGGCGACGGCGCCGACCTAGCCAGCCTTGGGGGCATCGATCTCGACCTTTTCTTTTCCGAGAACGCGGCCGAGCGCAGCGCGTCGATAGCGCCGTTTCTCTCGGCGCGCGGGGTGAGTCCGTCCGGCGATGACGAAGCCGACCTGTTCCATGCGCTGAGCAATTACCCGCCGTTCGCCTTGTTGGTGAATGAGACGATGCGCCGCGCCTGCGCCCTCGACGAACTTCCCGATCTCATCTTCGACGATCCCGCTCCAGACGCAGGTGCGCGCGCGATCAACGCCCTCCTCGCGACCGGCAGCCGCGCACGTCTGAAGCCGGACGACCCCAGTCTGTTGCCCTGTCGCGTACACGCATTCTATCGCGGGCTACCGGGGCTGTGGGCCTGTATGGACCCTGACTGCACCAGCCTCAGCCCGGCGGAGCGCGGCGGGCCCATCGGCAAGCTCTACGCCCAGCCGCGTGATCGCTGCGGCTGCAGCGCGCCAGTGCTGTCCTATTTCACTTGCCGTTATTGCGGCACCTCCTATGCGCGCGCCTACACCAAGGATGTCGGGCAGCCCGACCATCTGTTTGCCGAGCCGGGTCAGAAGCTGATCACGTCGGCCGGGGTCGCGTTGTCCTTCCAGCCGCTCGATCTAATGCTCGAAGCGTCAGGTCCTCTCACCCAGGGCGTTGCCGCGAACTATGATCTCGCCTCCGGCCTGCTCAACCCGGAAAAGCTAAGCGCGCGCCATCGTCTGGTCTATCTGCGGCCCCAGGCAAGCAGCCTCGCGGCCGCAGTAGGGACGGGCACCGATGACGACGACGATGACCAGGGCGACGATGACGACGACGGGAGCATGGGTGCCGGCCCTGGCCAATTTGTGCCCTGCGGCTGCTGCGGACGGTCGGTCCGCGGCGGCAAGGCCAGCGTTCAGGACCATGTCACCAAGGGTGACCAACCGTTCCAGGCGCTCGTGTCCGCGCAGATCCGGGTGCAACCGCCGAGCCCGGCCAAGGCGACCGAGTTCGCGCCGTTGCGTGGCCGCAAGGTCCTCGTCTTTTCCGATTCCCGCCAGGTCGCCGCGCGGCTCGCTCCGGCGCTACAGGTTTATTCGCTGAAGGATACGCTGCGCGCGCTGCTGCCGGTCGGCTACCAACTGCTCGGCAGCGACCCCGTCATCGCGGACTCGATCGTGCTCGACAATGCCTGGCTCGCCACGGTCGTCGCCGCCCACAAACTCGGTGTTCGCCTCCGGCCCGAACTGGAGCCTTCGGAGACCATGCCGAGCGTGCCCGATACGCCGCCTGGGAGTATGCCGGGCACTAAAGTGCTCATTGGGCTGCTCAACCAAGAGCCGCCGGCCAACCTGATCCGTGCCTTGGTCGATGTCCTGCGCGACAATATCCTCGGCCTCGAACCCCTCGCGATCGCATCGATCGTCGAAGCCGAGAGCGAAACCGCCAAGATCATGGCGCTGCCGCCGCTTGTCGGCCTGGCCGAGACTCCAGAGGATAAGCTCGCGGTTGCGCGAGCTTGGCTGCGTGCCTGGTCGCGCAAGAGCGGTATCTGGTTTCGCGGTATGCCCAACAGTTGGTGGGGCACCGGCGGCATCGTCCGCTCGCACAAGGGCGACTTCCGCGCCATGCAGCATGTGCTGAACACCCCGGCACTCAAGAAGAGTTTCAAGAAGGAATGGATATCGCGGCTGATGCCGCTTGTCACTGAGCAGGCGGACGGCGGCAGCCGACTGCTGGCGCGCAAGCTTTCGCTCCAGATCGGCGGAGATGATTGGAAGCGCTGCGCACGTTGCACTTCGGTTCATCGCACGATCGCGACCGTGCCGGTCTGCATAGACTGTGGATCTATCGATGTGCATGCGTTCGATCCAGACAGCGATCCAGTGTTTCTCGCACGCAAGGGCTTCTATCGCGGTCCGGTGATTAAAGCGCTCGGCAATGACGATCCGGACCTCATGTCGATCATCGCGGCCGAGCACACCGCGCAGCTCAATGCCGCCCGGCCGGACGCGGCCTTCTCACAAGCCGAGCATCATGAGATGCAGTTCCAGGACATCGACTTGTCTTGGCGCGACGTCGACCAGGGCCGCAGCACCAGTATCGATGTGCTGAGTAGCACCACGACCATGGAGGTCGGCATCGACATCGGCGACCTCTCGGGTGTCGCCCTACGCAATATGCCGCCCGGCCGAGCCAACTACCAGCAGCGGGCCGGCCGGGCGGGGCGCCGCGGTAATGCTGTCGCCACAGTCGTCGCGTTCGGCAGCGCCGACAGCCATGATGATCACTATTTCACTCGCCCGCAGGAGATGATTCGCGGCCAGGTCATCGACCCGCGTCTGACTCTCGAGAATCCGGACATTGCCCGCCGGCACATTCGGGCCTTCCTGCTCCAGCGCTACCACGACCATAAGCTGCCGACTCTCAACCCTTCCGATCCGGCCCTCGCCAATCTCTTCTCGGTGCTGGGCACGGTGGGTGATTTTGCCAGCACCGGGCCGCTGAACCGGCTCGACCTCCAGACTTGGCTCAATGCCAACGAAGCAGGGCTGCGCGCCGCAATCGACGGCTGGCTGCCCGGTGAATTGAGTCAGGCCGACCGTACCATGCTGCTCGATCAGTTCATCGTCGACCTGCTCGGAGCGCTCGATCTCGCGCTCGAAGGCTTGCAGGACGCAGCCCTGCCACCGGACCCGGAGGGGGCGCCCGCCGCGGCTGATACGCCGGCATGGATGGCGCCACTACCCGAGGACACACCCGATCCGGACCAACTCGAGGCGGAGGCCGATCCGGTTCCCGACGACGACAAGGGTTTGGATGCGGCTGCCGACAATCTGCTTGATCGCCTGCTCTATTGGGGTGTCCTGCCGCGCTACGCGTTCCCGACCGACGTCGCACCCTTCTATGTTTTCAGCGCCAACTCCACCGGCTATCGGGCTGAGATGGAGTTTGCGCCCAGCCAGGGGCTCAACCTCGCGCTCTCGCAATATGCGCCGAACAAGCAGATCTGGATCAAGGGTAAGCAATATACTTCCAAGGCGATCTACTCTCCCTTTCCTGACGATCGCCGCGTCGCCTGGGGTCGCAAGCGCCTCTATTATGAGTGCGAGCGGTGCGGGCACGCCAAGACCGAAGGATTCTACAATCCGGCCAAGCGCGGCGAGCGGCTGACCTGCGAGGCGTGCCACACGCCGAACAGCTTCGGGCCCGCGAAACCGTGGTTCCGCCCTCCTGGATTTGCGCATGTGTGGAAGGCGCCGGCGCCTTCGGTCCCGGACGAACCGAATGAGACTGCCTATGCGACGCGCGCGAAGTTGGTGATGACCGCGGACGGCACGCAGATGGGCGCGCCGATCACGAGCAACGTGCGCGGCCTGGCGACTCGGCAGCATCTGCTGGTCTCGAACTCGGGGCCCGACAGCGATGGCTATGACTATTGCGTGCGCTGCGGTCGGATCGAGTCGTCCGCAGCGCCCGAGATGAACCTCTCGCAGCCGCACCCTTTACCCTATCCGAACGATAATGACCCACCTTGCCCTGGCTTCTCCTCGCGGGGTGTTGTTCTTGGAACCGACTTTCCCACCGACATTGCCCTATTCGCCCTTCGCCTCGATGCGCCGTTCCTCTTGATACCGGCGCACTCAGAAACGCTGTCGGCGATGCGCACCGTGTGCGAGGCGCTCGCCAAGGCTGCGTGCCGACTGCTGGAGATCGAGCCCGGCGAGGTTCTCGCCGAATATAGACCGGCGCTAAATGACCGGGGTGCTGCCGGTTCGCTCGTGGAGGTCTTTCTCTACGACACGCTGGCAGGCGGCGCGGGCTTCGCGCCGCAGCTTGTCCCGCGCGGGCAGGAACTGTTCGAGATGGCACTGTCACTACTGGAGGACTGTCCCGAGCAGTGTGACGCGTCCTGCTATCGCTGTCTGCGGAGCTTCCGGAACAAGCTCGATCACGGGCTGCTCGATCGCTTCGTTGGCGCCCAATTGCTTCGTCATCTGCTCTCCGGCGTTATTGCGCCGTTCGATGATAGGCGTGCCGCGCAGTCGCTGGCGATCCTAGCAGCGGATCTAAGGCGCCAGCTTCCCATCAACTTCAGTGTTGATCAGCCGTTGACGAACAGCGCCCTATCGGGACCGCTCATAGTCCGAGGTCCGCAGGGGAAGACTGTGACCATTGATATTCATTCGCCTATTGCACCCGGCATACCTGCATTTGGTTCGACAGATGCAGTGCTCGTCGATGACCTACGAGTCAGGCGACACCTAGGAGAGGAGATTGAGCGCATCCTCCCTGCGTTGATCTGATCGGTCGGGATACAAAACGATAGGCTTTGCAAACGGGCCTTTGGGTTCCAACATCCAGTCGAATGACCCAGTATTGCTGCGGTTGCCCGAGTCAAAAATCGCTATCCAAGACGCTCGCAACGGCCCAGGAATCGATGAAACTAATTGACACTTTCTGATCAAACATGTAATCAAATCATCGGCGAGACTTGAAGTGACCTATATTACGGGAAATTTTTCGGGTCATTCATGAATTTTTTAATCGTCGATAAGATTGCATTTCAAGTGGATACTTAACTTTATCGAGTTCTCTTCTGGCACCATTTTCCCGCTGGCGAATAATCGCGCGGGACCGAGCTGCGGCTAACACCGCTTCCGATCCTCGCAAGCCCCACCCGCCAGCGGCAAACCGCCGGCGGGCGTCCAGGCTCACTTCTTCCGCTTCACCCCCGCCCGCGGCGCAGCCGCCGGCTTCGGGGCCTTGCCTTCCGGCACCACCACCATCGTCCAGTCCTTGCTCGGCACAAGGTACTTCACGGCCAGCGCCTGGATGTCCTCCGGGGTCACGCCGCGATAGTCGCGGCCCAGCGTGTTCACGGCGGCGATGCGCGCGGGATCCAGGCCGCCGCCCTGGGTCAGTTGCAGCCAGAACATGTTGCCGCTCGAACGGCGGATGATCGTCTGCATCAGCGGGTTGATCGCGCGTTCCAGCTCGTCCTGGCTGATCGGCTTCGCCACCAGGTCCGCGGCGATGCTGCGGGTCAGCTGGAAGAAGAAGTCGGTCTTGTCGGGCGGCAACAGGCCCAGCGCCATGATCTTGCCGCCGCTGGTCGTGCCGATCGGCCAGTCGCTCATCACCGATGGCGAATAGCTCACGCCCGCCTGGCTGCGCAGCTGATCCATCAGCCGGTCGCGGAACACTGCGGCCAGGATCTCGAGCCGACGGCTTTCGCGGATATCGGCGCTGCCGCCGCCGGTCGGCCAAGCGATCACCGCCGCGGCCTGATCGTCCTGCCCGGTATGGGTGCGCACGACAGGCTTGGCGACATGCGCCGGGAACTTGGCCGGCGGGGTCAGCACGGTGCTGGCGGTACGCGGCTTCAGCGCGCCGAAGGTCGATCCGAACGCGGCGATCGCTTCCTCGGTCTTCAGGTCGCCGAAGATCGAGACCTCGATCGGCCCGCTTGCCAATAGCGGCTCCCACAGCGCGCGGAAGCTCGCCGGGGTCAGCGCCGCGATGGCCGCCTTGGGCGGGATGCCCCAGCGCGGATCGCCCGAATGGAGCAGGCTGTCGAGATCGCGGTTGATCACCGCGTCGGGCGAGGCCGACAGGCTGGCATAGGTCGAAAGCGACGCGGTCTTGCCGCGATTGACCGGGTTGGGATCCCATGCCGGCGATGCCAGCTTGGCCGCGAACAGCTTCAGCTGATCGGGCAGGTCGCTCATCGTCGTCTGTGCAGAGAAGACGAAGGCGTCGTCGTCGATCGCGAAGTCGAAGCCGATCTGGCGATTGCCGGTCAGCGCATCGAGCTCCTCCTGGCCATAGGTGCCGACGCCGCTGGCGACCAGCGCGCCGCCGCCTGCCCATGCCGGCGTCCGCCGGTTCGCGGGCAGCGCGTTGAGGCCGCGGCCGAAGCGTACCTGGACATAGACCTTGCTGGTCTCCGAAGAATTCTCGTGGATCAGCAAGGTCACGCCGTTGGAGAAGGTGACCTTCTCGATCTTGGGCGAGAACAGCACCGTCTCGCGGCTCACCACCGTGCCGGGCGTGCCCAGCGCAGGCAGGCCGTCGAAGGTGACGTTGCCCAGTTCCTTGCGCGGCTTGCCCGATCCCGAGACATCGGCGTTGAGCGCCGCGGTCAGCTTGGCGCCCGCGCGCGGATCGGCGGTGTGCAGGTTCAGGATCGCGCGGGTGGCCGTGCCCTCGAACACCTTCTTCGATGCGGCCTGCACCGTTTCGGGCGTGAACATGCGCAAGTCCACGGCTTCCTTGAAGATGTCGTAGCTCGCCTCGGGCGTGGTCATCGTCTCGTTGATGTCGACCGCCTGGATCATGTCCTCGGCCAGCGACACGCCCGATTCCACCGGTGCGGTGTTGATGCGGTTCTTCATCGCCGATTCGATCTCGGCGAGTTCGCGGTCGATCTCGGCCTGGGTCGGCGGGCTGGCGGCAGCATCGGCGATCACGCCGCGCACATCCTTCAGCGCGGTCTCCCAATTCTCGCCCACCGGCATGATCTGCACGGTGGTGACATTGGCGGAGCGGCCGACATCGTCGAGGCTGGCGCCCGCGGCCAGGAAGCTGCCGCCGGTGCGCGCGCGCGATTCAAGCCGCCGGTTGATGATGCGGATCGCCACCAGATCGACCATGCGCTTCTGGTTGAAGATCACCGTGTCGGAAAACACCGTCCAGGGCCGCACCACGGTCAGCATGGTCAGCACCGGGATCTGCGGCTCGACCAGCGTGGCACTCGTCGGGCCATCGGCGATCGGCTTGCCGAAATCGGGCGTGGCCGGCGCCGGGCCGGTGCCCTTCCAGCTCGAGAAATGCTTGATCACCATCTGCTCGAGCAGATTGACGTCCATGTCGCCCACCACGACCACCACCGCACGCTCGGGGCGGTACCAGCGGTCATGGAATGCCTTCACGCTCTCGGCGGTCGCGCCGTTCAGCGTCTCGGTGGTGCCGATCGGCTTGCGCTTGGCGAGCGGTTGCCCGGCGAACATCAGGTCGAACATCGCGTCCTGCAGACGCATCTGCGCGCCCGGCTGCTCGCGCGCTTCGGCAAGCACCACCGGCCGCTCGGCGTTCAGCGTCGCGGGCGTGATGTTGGGGCCGTACATCATGCCGGCCAGGATCTTCATGCTCTCGTCCAGTCCGCTCTCGGTCGCGCTGGGCAGGTCGAGCTTGTAGACGGTCTGGGTAAAGGTGGTGCTGGCATTGCTGTCCGACCCGAAGGTCACGCCCAGCCGCTGCCAGATCTGCTTGGAATCGCCATCGGGCACATAGACCGAGCCGCGGAACGACAGATGCTCCAACAGGTGCGCGAAGCCGCGCTCGCTGTCGGTCTCGTTCAGCGAACCGGCGTCGATCCGCACGCGCACCGCGACCTGCCCCGGCGGCACGCCATTCTTGCGCACGACATAGCGCAGGCCGTTCGGCAGCCGCCCGAAACGCCATGCGGTATCATGGACTAAGTCGCTGTTCTTGTAGAGCCAGGGATCCTCGGCGGTCTGGATCGTGCGGGCGGGTGGCGCCTGCTGGGCGATCGCGGGAACCGCGAGGCCAAGGATCGAAAGGGCGACGAGGGCGGAGCGCGCGCTGCGCAGGTACGACAACATATTGCGATTGTAGGCATCGCGTCCCGATCCCGCAATCCCGCGGAAAAGCGCCGTAACCCGCGCCACAATCCCTTTGCGGCACGCCATCATTTGGACCCATGCAAAGGTTAATGATGATGGCTTCAAGGGCATTCCGCCGCCGTCTCTGGGGAGGGACAGGCACGGAAAACAGCCACAGAATCGGAAAGGTCGAGGGGCACCAGGTGAGCGTTGGCATTTCGAAGGACGAAGCCACAATGTGGCGCAATCCGGGCGCGGCCGCCGCGCTTCCCGCAAATTCGCTGCGCTCGCTGCTCGACCGGCTGATCGCCGCTTCGTCGCTGATCCCCAACGATCCCGTTCTCGACATGCGCGAATTCGCCTGGACCGCGACGCTGCGCGCCAACTGGTCCGCGATCCGCGACGAGGCTGCCAGTGCATTGGGCGGCGCCGCGCAGCGGCTGTCGCTGTGGAACCATGGCGGCGAGGAAGATCTGGCGCGTTGCCCGGCAACCGCCGCTGCGCTTGCGCAGATTCCGGGACTGGTCAGCGCACGCTATTCGACGCTGGCCTCGGGCATCCATGTCCCGCGCCGCCGCGGCGCGACCAAAGGGCTGATCACCTGCCATCTCGGCCTGTCGGTGCCGCGCGACGGCGATGTGCGCATGGCGCTGGCCGATCGCGTGCTGCGCTGGTCCGAAGGCGAGACTTTGGTGTTCGACGACAGTTACGAGCACGAGATTTGGAACGAGGCGAGCGCCGCGCGCACCGTCCTCCACCTCCAGTTCCGCCGCCCCCTGAAACAGCCCGCACGCTGGCTGGCGGAGCGGCTGCTTTAAAAGCAGCCATCACAGCGCGCCCTCGCCTTCCCCAGCGAAGGCTGGGGCCCAGCTGCAGGACGCTCATTGGAGCGTGTCGAACGCCGTTACATCGACCTTTGCGACTGGGCCCCAGCCTTCGCTGGGGAAGGCAAATCGGGACAAGGAGGAGAAGGTCACACTTCTCGTCGTAAACCATCCGTTTCCCGCCACCACCTTGATCCCGGCCCGGCATCGGCCCACATGCGGTCCATGCTGATCGAGACCGAACCGACGCCCAACCCGGCGACGCTCAAATTCCTTCCCGGCCGCACGGTCATGGAATCCGGAACCCGCGATTTCGCGACCCCGGAGGAAGCCGAAGTCTCGCCGCTGGCCGATGCGCTCTTCAATCTGGGCGATGTGACCGGCGTGTTCTTTGGCCGCGACTTCATCTCAGTCACCGCGGCGCCCGGCGTCGATTGGCGCTCGCTGAAGCCCGATGTGCTGGCGATCCTGCTCGATCATTTCTCGGCCAACATGCCGTTGTTCCACATGCCTTCGGCCGGCTTCTCGGTCCCGCCGCCCGAGGACGAGGATTTCGGCGACGATCCCGAGGATGCCGATATCGTGGCGCAGATCCGCGAACTGATCGACACCCGCGTCCGCCCCGCGGTCGCAAACGACGGCGGCGACATCGTCTATCGCGGGTTCAAGCAGGGCAAGGTGTTCCTCCAGATGCAGGGCGCCTGTTCGGGCTGCCCCTCATCCTCCGCGACGCTGAAGAACGGGATCGAGCAGTTGCTGAAGCACTATGTTCCCGAAGTCACCGAAGTCCGCGCGGTCTGATCCCGCGGCCTTTTCAGGAAAGTAACGATCATGACCAACAAGCTCGACGAGGCTGGCCTCGACACGATCTTCCGCGCCGCGCGTTCGGCCAATGGCTATAATGGCGATCCGGTCACCGAAGCCGATATCCGCGCGATCTACGATCTGCTGAAGATGGGGCCGACCTCGGCCAACCAGCAATCGGGCCGTTTCGTCTGGGTGACCAGCGAGGCTGCCAAGGCGAAGCTCGCCGAGACTGCCAGCGGAACCAATGGCGCCAAGATCCTTGCCGCACCGGCATCGGTGGTTATCGGCATGGACCTGAAGTTCAACGAGCATCTGCCGTGGCTCTTCCCCCACGCGCCGACCGCGAAGGACTGGTTCCCCGATCCCGAAGTCCGCTTCAAGCATGCCTTCCGCAACTCGTCGCTGCAGGGCGCCTATTTCATCATCGCCGCGCGCGCGCTCGGCTTCGATGTCGGCCCGATGTCGGGCTTCGATCACGACAAGGTCGATGCGGCCTTCTTCGGCGACCAGCCCGATGTGAAGTCGAACTTCATCGCCACGCTGGGCCATGCCGATCATGCGACGATCTTCGATCGCCTGCCGCGCCCCGAGTTCGAGCAGTTCAACCGGATCGATTGACCGCGTTCGCCATCCCGGCGAAAGCCGCACCGTGACGATGCGAACCCTGGTAATCGAAACCGCTACGGCTGCCTGCTCGGTCGCGTTGCTGGAAGGCGACGCGATCCTGGCCGAGCATCATGACGTGGTCGGCCGCGGCCATGCCGAGCGGCTGATCCCGATGATCGCCGATCTGCCCGATCAGGGCCGCGCCGACCGCATCCTGGTCGATTGCGGCCCGGGCAGCTTCACCGGTGTGCGGGTGGGCCTTGCCGCCGCGCGCGGCCTCGCCATCGGCTGGGGCTGCGCGGTTCATGGCTATTCCTCGCTCGCATTGATCGCGGCACAGGGCTTCGCCGCCGATCCCGCCCGCGCCAATCTTGCGGTGGTTCTCGAAGGCGGGCACGGTGAAGTCTTCATGCAAGCCTTCACCGCTCCGCTGGCCGAGGATGGCGCCTTCGCATCGATGGTGCCGCAGGCCGCCATCGATGCGCTGGGCGGCACGCCTGCTATCGGCAACGGCGTGCGCTATCTCGCCGCCGTCGATCCCGCGCTCGACCTGACCGAAATCCTGCCGCGCGCCGCCGATGCCCGGCTGCTGCCCCCCGCCTTCGCCGCACTCGAACCGCGCCCCATCTATGGCCGCGCACCCGACGCGAAGACGCTGGCCGAGCGGGGCCTGGCATGAGCCGCACGATCAACCTCACCGAACTTCGCGAAGGCGGCCCGCAGGATCTGCCCGCGGTCGCCCGGATCATGCAGGACGCATTCGATCCCCGCTACGGCGAGGCATGGACCAGCGCGCAATGCATGGGGATGCTGTCACTTCCGGGCGTCTGGCTGACCATCGCCAGTATCGACGATGCCGATATCGGCTTCGCCTTGGCGCGCGTCGCCGGGCCCGAAGCGGAACTTTTACTGCTCGCCACGCGTCCTGCGGCACGCGGACGCGGCGTTGGCGGTGCATTGCTTCGCGCCGTGATTGCAGAATCTGCATGTCGCGGTGTCATTGATCTGCATCTTGAAGTTCGCGCTGGTAATGAAGCGGTTCATCTTTACCGTCGCGAAGGGTTCGAAAAAGTTGGTGAACGCCACCATTATTATCGTGGGGCTAGTGGACAACTTTTCGATGCCCTGACATTTTCCCGCAAACTTCGCTGAATAGACCAGAATCGACGCAAACGGACTTGCGTTCGATCCGAAATGGTCCGATAGCCCCGCCCACATGAGGCGATCAAAATCGCCCGTGCACGGGTCGAAGGAAAGATTGAATGGATACGCAGAACGAAATGCAGGAAACCTTGATCACCCTGACCGCGGATATTGTCGCGGCGCATGTCAGCAACAATTCGGTTGCTGTCTCGGACCTTCCGACGCTCATCCAGAACGTCCATGGTGCGCTCGCGGGTCTCGGCACCGTCGCTGCGGAGCCGGAAGTGAAGCAGGAACCTGCGGTTTCGGTGCGTTCGTCGGTGAAGCCGGACTTCATCGTCTGCCTCGAAGACGGCAAGAAGCTGAAGATGCTCAAGCGCCACCTGATGACGCACTATCAGATGACGCCGGACCAGTATCGCGCCAAGTGGAACCTGCCTGCCGACTATCCGATGGTCGCGCCGAACTATGCCGAGCAGCGCCGCACGCTCGCCAAGAAGATCGGTCTGGGCACCAAGCGCCGCAAGCGCTGATCGACCCTTCCCGCTTTCGGGAAACAAGCGCCGGCCCGGGTTTTTGCCCCGGCCGGCGTTTTGCGTTTTGGCCGCCCTTCCCCCGCGCGCCGCAAGCCGCTACATCGGCGCTCGACCCCTAAAAGCCGGTAAGGATCCGATGGCCCGCAAGATCGATCTCGAAGCGCTCTGCCACGAAAAGGGGCTGCGCATCACCGAACAGCGCAAGGTGATCGCCCGCGTCCTCTCGGATGCCGAAGATCATCCCGATGTCGAGAAAGTCTATGAACGCGCTTCGGCGATCGATCCGGGTATCTCGATCGCCACGGTCTATCGCACCGTGCGCCTGTTCGAAGAGGCCGGCATCCTCGACCGCCACGATTTCGGCGACGGCCGCGCGCGCTACGAGCCCGCACCCGAAGCGCATCACGATCACCTGATCGATGTCGAGACCGGGAAGGTGATCGAATTCGTCGATCCGGAACTGGAGCAGCTCCAGAAGCAGATCGCCGAACGGCTCGGCTTCCGCCTGGTCGATCACCGCATGGAGCTTTACGGCGTCAGCCTGGAGCGCAAAGCGTAAGCCTGTTGGCTGGAGCCCGGACAGACGCGTAGGCCTGTTGGCCGGAGCTTCTAAAAACGCGTAGGCCTGTTGGCCGGGGCCTCGACAAGAGGCCCCTTCAGTTCCTCGCCCAGCCCATCCTGTATTCCGGATAGACCCCGGCAGCTGGATTGCCGCTGCTGTCGACGGCCGGATTGAACCGCCCGCGCCGCATCAGCACCGCGCAGGTGGCCCGATCGAGTTCGGCGAACCCGCTGGATTGGGTCACCTTGCATCCGGTCACGCGGCCGGTGGCGTTGATCGCCAGCGCGACGATCGTCGTACCCTCTGCGCCGCGCTCCATCATCCGGGCCGGGTAATCCTCTGCCGTGAACGGACTGTAGCCGGGGCGCGCCGTCGCCCGGGGAAGCGACAGATTGGGCGCATCGCCAATGCCCGAAAAGGCTGCCCCCGGATTGCTTTCCGGAGCCGCCACGGCAGCCGCACTCTGGCATTCGATGGTGCTGCGGCCCGTCACGCGGCTGCGCACATCGACCAGCGGATCGCCGCTCCCGCATTCGAGGATGTGCACATAGGATTGCCCCCGCCCGCGAACATCGATCGTCTGGCCCGCCCGCAGATCGGCCCATTGATACATGGTGCGGGCGCACTGCGCCTGATCGCTGCTGTAGACGACGCAATAATGGAGGCGGATCGGGCGCGGGCAATCGTTGCGATACTGGAAGTAGAATGTCGTGATCCGGCGATTGCCGCTCCGATAGGTTTCCGAGCGCTCGACCCGCGAGGTGCACACCCCGGTCTTCTCCCGCGACTGCGCGGCGGCAGGCTGCGGCGCCATCGCCAGCATCGCTGCAACAGACACGCCGATCATCGCAAAAACGCCCCGCATCCCACTGTTCTCCCTGCACGAATCGTCAGGAACGGTGCATGTCGCACCCGCCCCGGTCAAGCGACGCTTGTTTCCGCGGCGCCGATCCCCTCTATTGCGCCGCGATGAATTCCGATCTTCGTGCCCAGGCCGCACAGGGCCTTCCCACGCCGCTCAGCCTGCGTGCGCAGTTCCGCCTGTGGCGCCGCGTCGCGATGCTGGTCATCGCAGTCGTGGTGCTGGTGCCGCTCCATTATCTGTGGCGCCTGTTCCGCCTGCCCTCGCCCTGGCCGCGCCTGTTCCTGGGTCTCGCCGGCCGCATCGCCGGCGCGCGGGTGCAGCGGATCGGCGTGCCGCTGAAACGCGACGTCTTCTACATCTCCAATCATCTGAGCTGGCTCGACATCCTTGCGCTCGGCGGCACCAGCGGCACCGCCTTCGTCGCCAAGGCCGAGCTGGCCACCGCCCCCGCAGTCGGCTGGCTCGCCGGGCTGAACCGCACCGTCTATGTGAAGCGCGAGAACCGGCTGGGCGTGGCCGAACAGATCAACCAGCTCCGCGATGCGCTGGAGGAGAATTGGGCGGTCACCGTCTTCCCCGAAGGCACCACCACCGACGGCCAGTCGCTGCTCCCCTTCAAGACGCCGATGCTGCGCGTCCTCGAACCGCCCCCGCCCGGGGTGATGGTCCAGCCGGTGATGCTCGATTACGGCGCCGTCGCCGAGGAGATCGGCTGGATCGGCGAGGAAGGCGGCATCAACAACGCCAAACGCATCCTCGGCCGCAAGGGCAGCTTCCCGCTGAAAGTCTCGTTCCTCGAGCCGTTCCACCCGCGCGACTTCCCCGGCCGCAAGGCCATCGCCGCCGAAAGCCGCCGCCGGATCGAGACTGCCCTGGTCGCCGCACTCGGCAAGCCGCTGCGCCCCTTCGCCTATGCGGTGGACGCGGTCCGGTATGAGAAACCTCCGGAGGAAGCCGGGGCTTAATATCGCCGCGCTTCGCCGCTATAGCGCCGCCATCATGAACGCGCCCAAATCCCCCAAGACCTTCCACGTCAAGTCCTATGGCTGCCAGATGAACGTCTATGACGGCGAGCGCATGGCCGAGTTGCTGGGCGCGCAGGGCATGACCGCCAGCGATGCCGCCACCGCCGATCTGGTCGTGCTCAACACCTGCCACATCCGCGAGCGCGCGACCGAAAAGGTCTATTCCGAGATCGGCCGGCTCAAGCATCGCGAGGAAGCCCCCGCGCCGATGATCGCCGTCGCCGGCTGCGTCGCGCAGGCCGAAGGCGAGGAGATCGCGCGCCGCACGAAGATCGACGTGGTGGTCGGCCCGCAGGCCTATCACAACCTGCCCGAACTGGTGTCGCAGGCTGCCTCGGGCACCCTCGCGCTCGATACCGACATGCCGGCCATCGCCAAGTTCGGCGCGTTGCCGAAGCGCCGCAAGGTCAGCCCCTCGGCCTTCCTCACCGTGCAGGAAGGGTGCGACAAATTCTGCACCTATTGCGTGGTCCCCTATACCCGCGGCGCCGAGATCAGCCGCCCCTTCGCGACGATCGTCGACGAGGCCAAGGCGCTGGTCGATGCAGGCGCCAAGGAAATCACTTTGCTCGGCCAGAATGTGAATGCCTGGGACGACGAGAACGGCACCGGCCTGCACGGCCTGATCGTCGCGCTGGACAAGATCGATGGGCTGAAGCGCATCCGCTACACCACCAGCCATCCCAACGACATGCGCGAAGGGCTGATCCGCGCCCATGCCGAGGTCGAGAGCCTGATGCCCTATCTGCACCTGCCGGTTCAGGCGGGCAGCGATCGCATCCTGAAGGCGATGAACCGCAGCCACACGCGGGACTCCTATCTCCGCATCCTCGAACGCGTCCGTGCCGTCCGGCCCGATATCGCGCTGTCTGGCGATTTCATCGTCGGCTTCCCCGGCGAGACCGATGCCGAGTTCGAGGATACGCTCAGCCTGATCGACGAAGTCCGCTACGCCGCCTCGTTCAGCTTCAAATACAGCCCCCGCCCCGGCACACCCGCAGCGGAAATGACCGACGGCTTCGTGCCCGCGGCAGTGATGGACGAGCGCCTCAAGCGCCTCCAGGCCGCCATCGCCCGCGATCAGGCCGCGTTCAACGCCGCGACGCTCGGCAAGACCTGCGAAGTGCTGCTCGAACGCCCCGGCAAGCTGCCCGGCCAGCTGATCGGCAAGTCGCCATGGCTGCAATCGGTCCATCTGATGACCGACGCGAAGATCGGCGATCTGGTCGAAGTCGAGATCGTCCGCGCCGACCCCAACTCGCTGGCAGGCGTCGAGACGGCGAAGGCGGCGGCGTGACCGAGGCCGCCGACTTCGACCATGCCGATGGACCTGTAACCCCGGCAATGATCGAAGCGGCGGAAACCGCGCTCGAAATCCGCTTCCCCGATGATTACCGCGCATTCCTCCTGACCCAAGGCACGGGCGAAGGCTGGGTCGGCGAGCATTACCTGCATCTGTGGAAGGTCGAAGATCTGGCCCTCTGGAATCGGGAGTATGGGTTCCCGGAATATGCCCCGTTCCTGATCGGCTTCGGCAGCGACGGCGCCGGGGAGTCCTTCGCGTTCGACCGGCGGACCACGCCGATGCCAGTGGTGATGGCCCCGTTCATCGACTTGAGCGAAGGCAACGCGATCCGCGTGGCAGACAATTTCCAGCATCTGTTACAACGGATGCGCGAAGAGAAATCGCTGTTTCCGGAAGCGCCATGAAACCTGTCCCCGCCGCACTGTCGCTTGTCCTGGCCCTGATCGCCGCACCGGCAGCATTCGCGCAAACCGAAGTCGCGTGCCCCAAGACGCCGGGCATGTTCCCCGGCCCCTTCGTCCGCGATCCCGAAGCCGCGCAAGGCATCTTCGTCGCGGTCGCCGATCAGTTCCAGGGCGGCGAGGACTTCTCCGGCTATCAGATCAAGGTGGAGGAAAGCGCGGACCATCGCAGCTATCTCGCCTATCACTACATGCCCGGCGTCCGGGGCGGCGGCATGGCAATGACCATCGACCGCTGCACCGGCCGGATCACGAAGCTCCGCTATCAGCGCTAAGGCCGGAAAACGCCGCAACCGTTGCCGCAAGGCCACGCCCTGATCTTTTGCGTCGGCCCCTCCTTTTCCCGCTGTCCACCACGCCCCGACTCTGCCATCTTCCCTCTCACCACATGCAGCACGGAACCAACCCCGCCCGCTCCCGGTTTCGCCAATCAGGCGAACGGGCCGCGTCGCTGCCGCGTGGCCGCCCACACAGCACTCTTATCGCCAAAGGAGCCGCATGAGCCGCAAGCCTGTCCCCGCCCAGTCCGGTGATCGCAGCCGCGTTGAGGTTACGTTCGACAAGCCCCAGCTCCTGCCGCGATTGTTCGGCGAATTCGACAGCAACATCCTGGCGCTCGAGGAGCGGCTGGGCGTCTATATCCATGCCCGCGGCCAGCGCGTGCAGATCGAGGGTTCGGCGGAATCGGTCGCCCATGCCCGCGAAGTGCTGCAGGAGCTGCACAGCCGGGTGATCCGCGGCGAGGATATCGATACCGGGCTGATCGACGCGGTGATCGCGATGTCGAGCGAGCCGACCTTCAGCGGCATCATCCGCGCCGACAACGGCAATGCCCCGCCGCCGATCATGATCCGCACGCGCAAGAAGACCATCGTCCCGCGCTCGGTCGCGCAGACCCAATATATGCGCGCTTTGGTGTCGAACGACATGATCTTCGCGCTGGGGCCGGCGGGCACCGGCAAGACCTATCTCGCGGTCGCTCAGGCGGTGGCGCAGCTCATCACCGGCAGCGTCCAGCGCCTGATCCTGTCGCGTCCAGCGGTGGAGGCCGGCGAGAAGCTCGGCTTCCTGCCCGGCGACATGAAGGACAAGGTCGATCCCTATCTCCGCCCGCTCTACGACGCGCTGAACGACTGCCTGCCCGCCGAGCAGGTCGAGCGGCGCATCGCCAGCGGCGAGATCGAGATCGCCCCGATCGCCTTCATGCGCGGCCGCACGCTGGCCGACGCGTTCGTCATCCTCGACGAGGCTCAGAACACCACGCCGATGCAGATGAAGATGTTCCTCACTCGCTTCGGCCAGAACAGCCGGATGGTGATCTGCGGCGACGCCAACCAGAGCGACTTGCCCGGCGGCCCCAAGGCTTCCGGCCTGAACGACGCAGTCGAAAAGCTGGAGGGCATCGAAGGCATCGCCATCAGCCGCTTCACCTCGGCCGACGTGGTACGCCATCCGATCGTCGGCCGCATCGTCGAGGCGTATGAGGGTTCGGATGCTTGATCTTCTCAATCCTCCCCCGGAGGGGGAGGGGGACCGCGAAGCGGTGGAGGGGGCCTGCCCCAAGCGATATCGCCCGCGGCGTTCCCCCTCCGTCAGCTACGCTGCCACCTCCTCCTCCGGGGGAGGATCAGGAATTTCCAATGCTTGACGTCGCCGTCCAGGCCGAACCCGAATGGCCCGAAGCCGATTGGGAAGCCCTCGCCACCCGCGCCGCCGCTGCTGCGCTGGCGCAGTCGCCCTATGCCGGTTGGGCGGACTCAGACGCCTGCATCGAAGTCGCGATCCGCATGACCGACGATGACGAGGTCCACGGTCTCAACCTGCAATATCGCCAGAAGGACAAGCCGACCAACGTCCTGTCCTTCCCGATGATCCAGCCCGATCTGCTCGATACGGTCACGCAGAACAGCGACGATGGCGAGGTCATCTTGGGCGATATCGTGCTCGCCCACGGGGTCTGCGCGGCCGAGGCGGTGGAGCGCGGAATCTCCACTGCGGATCATGCAACGCACCTGATTGTCCACGGCACCCTGCATTTGCTAGGATATGACCACCAAGGGGATTCCGAAGCCGAGGTGATGGAGGAGATGGAGCGCGCCGCGCTTGCCGGTCTCGGCCTTCACGACCCCTACCCAGTACGCGAGGATTGATCACTTCCATGGCCGATGGCCCCAGTAGCACCGGAAACGGAGACAGTAGCACCGAGAGCGGTGGGATATGGCGCAGCCTGCGCGCCCTGTTGTTCGGCGATGCCCAGGAAGAGACGCTCCGCGACAAGCTGGAAGACGCGATCGACGAGCATGAAGGCGATGGGGCCAAGGGTCCCGCGGGCGATCTCGCCCCGATCGAGCGCCAGATGCTCAAGAACCTGCTCCATTTCGGCGAGCGTGACGCAGGCGATGTCGGCGTGCCCCGCGCGGACATCATCGCGGTGGCCGACGACACCAGCTTCGCCGATCTGGTGACGCTGTTCGCCGAGGCCGGGCACAGCCGCCTTCCGGTCTATCGCGGCGAGCTCGATACGGTCGTCGGCATGGTCCATATCAAGGACGTGTTCGCGATCCTCGCGACCGGCGCCAAGCCGCCCGCCTCGATTTCCACCCTGATCCGCCAGCCGCTCTATGTCCCGCAATCGATGGGCGCGCTCGATCTGCTCGCCCAGATGCGCGGCAGCCGCACGCATCTTGCCGTGGTGCTCGACGAATATTCGGGCACCGAGGGTCTGATCACCATCGAGGACCTGATCGAGGAGATCGTCGGCGAGATCGAGGACGAGCATGACGAGGCGCCGATCCAGATGCTCGTGCCGCTCGACGGCGGCGGCTGGGACGCCGATGCCCGCGCCGAGCTGGAGGATGTCGGCGAGACCGTCGATCCCCGGCTGGCCGAGGTCGAGGAAGATGTCGACACGCTGGGCGGCCTCGCCTTCGTGCTGGCGGGCCATGTGCCTCAGGCGGGCGAATGTCTCGAGCATGACAGCGGCTGGACGCTCGAGATCGTCGATGCCGACACCCGCCGCGTGAGCCGCCTCCGCCTGCATCCGCCCAAGGAGCTGGTCGTCCCCGAGGAGTGACGCGAAAGCCCGTTGGAAAAATACGGCTGTGCTCCGGCGAAGGCCGGAGCGCTGGCAGTCAACGGACCGCAATACGACCAACGCTCCGGCCTTCGCCGGAGCACGTGCGGGACAGGCTGGACATGACCCGAATCGACCCGATGTCGCGCCACAGGATTTGACTGGCGCCCTACCGGCACCCGACCTAAACTCCCGCCATGCGGAAATATCTGAGACCGATCCTGTTCGCCCTGGTGGGGCTGATCCTCCTGCTGTTCGTTGTGTGGTGGTGGGTCAGCCGTCCCGATGTCGCGCGCTACAGCGTCGAGGATGTCAGCGGCCGCGTGCCGCAGCTTTCCGAAGTGCGGCCGCAGGTCTTCCCGACGATGAACGTCGCCCCCGCGGTCGGCTGGGCGGGTGGCGCGAAGCCGACACCGGCCAAGGGGCTGAAGGTCCAGGCCTTTGCCGATGGCCTCGATCATCCGCGCTGGCTCTATCGCCTGCCCAATGGCGACGTGCTGGTCGCCGAGAGCAATTCGCCGCCGCGCGACGTGGGCGGGATCACCGGCATGGTGATGGGATCGCTGATGAAGAAGGCTGGTGCCGCCGGCCCCTCGGCCAATCGCATCACCCTGCTCCGCGACACCGATAATGACGGCGTCGCCGATCAGAAGTCGGTGCTCCTCTCTGGCCTCAACTCGCCGCACGGCATGGTGGTGATGGGCGACTGGATCTATGTCGCCAACACCGACGCATTGGTCCGCTTCCCCTACAAGCCCGGCGATACGAAGATCACCGCCAAAGCGGAGAAGATCGTCGACCTGCCCGGCGGCGGCAATCACTGGGCGCGCAACGTGATCGCCGCGCCCGGCGGCAAGAGCCTCTATGTCTCGATCGGTTCGGCTTCGAACATCGCCGAGAACGGGCTGGAGGCCGAAGGCGCCGCCTACACCGCGCGCACCAGCGCCGAACAGACCCGCGCCTCGCGCCAGATCGGCCGCGCGATGATCGTCGAGGTGTTCCCGGATACCAAGCGCAGCAACCTGTTCGCCTGGGGCCTGCGCAATGCCAACGGCATGGCGATCGAACCGGCGACCCAGACCCTGTGGGCCGTGGTCAACGAACGCGACATGCTCGGATCGGACATGCCGCCCGATTATCTCGCGCGCATCGATCTGGGCAGCTTCTTCGGCTGGCCGTGGAATTACTGGGGCGGCTATGTCGACAAGCGGGTCAATCCCGGCCGTCCTGACCTGCGCGAATATACCAAGCGTCCCGAATTCTCGCTCGGGCCGCACACCGCGCCGCTCGGCCTCACCTTTGCCAACGAGGCGAAGCTGGGCGGGCCGTTCGCCAATGGCGCGTTCATCGGCCTGCACGGTTCGTGGAATCGCAAGCCGCTGTCGGGCTACAAGGTGGTGTTCGTGCCGTTCGGGCCGGACGGTTTCCCGCCGCGCGGCACCAAGCCGGTCGACGTGCTCACCGGCTTCCTCGACAAGGAAGACCAGGCACAGGGCCGCCCGGTCGCGGTGATCGTCGATGCCTCGGGCGGGCTGCTGGTCGCCGACGATGTCGGCAACGTCATCTGGCGCGTCAGCGCGCAGTGAGCGGGGTCAGGATCCGCAAGGCAGCCCTGCTGGCGGCGGCGTGCGCGCTGCTGGGTGCCGCCGCGCCCGCACCGCAACAGGCGCCGTCGCTGACGTCGCTGGCCGAATGCCGCCTGAGCTATGTCGATGCCAAGAAGGCGACCGGCGCGCTGACCCCGATCCGCTCGATCGACGAAAGCACCGCCAGCGAACAGAATGTCACCGACACCTATGCGCATCAGGGCGTGACCCTGTTCGGCCTCAAGGTGAAGATGTTCACCCTCAACGAGTTCGACGACACGCGCATCCACCAGCATATGTACGGCGCCGAAGTCGATGACAGCTTCGCCAACGCCCGCACCGCGCTGCTCCGCGCGCACGGCAAGGCGCGTTGCGAACTGGTCGATGTCGACGAACCCGGCAGCCGCACCTGCCTGATCCATCTGCGCAGCGACAATACGGATCAGGAGCACGACGTCGATCTGCTGCTGGCCGAACGCAACAATTCGGTCCGCAGCGGCTGCGTGTACAGCTCGCCGGGCGCGCTGCACTAGCTCCAAACAATCCTCTCTCCGTTGGGGGCTGTGCTCCGGCGAAGGCCGGAGCGTAGGCGGTCAACGCATCACCTTATGTCCAACGCTCCGGCCTTCGCCGGAGCACGGCTACTCTTCGAAAGCGGAGGATGAGTGAGACTCACTCCCCGATCGCATATTCCGTCGCGACCGGCTCCTCGGCGGCATAGCCTGCCCGGGTCGCCGCGATCCGGCCTTCGTCCATCAGATTGTCTGCGGCGCGGTCCGCCCATCCGGCCTCGGCAGGCGGGATCGCGGCAAAGGCCGGTTCGGTGCTCCCATGATAGCTGCGGTCCATCCCCGCCACGGTGAAGTTGGCGAGCATCGCCCCGCCGCAGCTGCCCAGCGCGACGATCGCAGTCAGTCCCGCGATAAGCGGACCGGCGCGGGAATTGCGGGCGATGCGGTGAAACCAGCGGGGCATGCGACCCGAACGGCTCCGCCCCGCCATCGTTCCGCTACTTGAGCAGCTTCGGCGCGACCTGCATCAGCTTGTCGCGCACCTTGCCCGCGAACAGCGCCAGCATCGGCGGCAGATCGACTTCGGCATGGACCTTGTTGTCGAACACCTCGATCCGGCTCGCCACCGTCTGGCCCAGCGCGGTGACGGTGAAGTGCAACGTGTCACCTTCCCAGCGATGGTTCACCGTGCCGCCGCCCGGCACCATGTCCGCCAGCTTGCCGACCCCGCCGGCCATGCGCGCCTTCGCGGCCTCGCGGCCCAGATTGTGCGGGATATCGACCTTGATCGGTTCGGGCATTGTCTTCCTTCAGGTGGCGAACAGCATGCTATCGTCGGCAAACGCCTTGAACTCCAATGCGTTGCCGCTGGGATCGCGAAAGAACATCGTCGCCTGCTCGCCCGGCTGACCCTTGAAGCGGACATAGGGCGCGATCCCGAACGGCACGCCCGCAGCCTCGACCCGCCCGGCCAGCTTTTCCCAGTCGGCCATGGTCAGCACCACGCCGAAATGCGGCACCGGCACGTCATGACCATCCACCGCATTCTCGGCCGCAACCGGCTTCGCCGCGGGATCGAGATGCGCGACGATCTGGTGACCGAACAGGTCGAAATCGATCCAGTGATCCGACGACCGCCCCTCCGGGCAACCCATCACCTCACCATAGA
Organism: Sphingomonas sp. AOB5; assembly: GCF_029433115.1. GTDB lineage: Bacteria > Pseudomonadota > Alphaproteobacteria > Sphingomonadales > Sphingomonadaceae > Sphingomonas. Next base: position 181,253 of record NZ_JARNTV010000001.1, read on the forward strand.
AATGGCGCGCGGCGGCCAGGTCATGGACCGGAAAGGCGAGATGAAAGGGGCGAAGCATCGTCGCGGCTTACCGCGTGCTTGACCGCGCGCCAACGGGGATCGCATCCTCCTCGCAACAAGGGAAGCCGACAAATGGGGAATGTCGATGATCCGCATGCTTGCTGCCATGCTGTTTCCGGTGCTCGCGCCCCTGCAGGATTCGGCGGCCCTGACACGCGTTCTGGCCTGTCAGCTTCCGGTGACCGAGGCGATCGAGCTTGCGAGAAAGGTCCCGGTCCATCGTTCGCGTGACGACAGCGAGTCGGGCGCGATCGAAACAACCAATTTCTATTCCGGAGCGGGCGTGACCGTGCTGGGCATGCCGGTACGATCGGCCGCCAGCAGCATCTTCATCGAGGATAGGATGACCGAGATCGCCTTCGCGGCGCGGCTCGACGGAACGTTTGCGGATATGTCCGCGCTATTGTTGCGCCATTACCGCGCATCCCAATGCCTCAGCACCCAGTCGCCCCGTGGCGCGCCGGTGTGCCTGTTGCACCTGCGCAGCGAAACGCTGGAAGACACATTGCTCGATGTGGATGTGCAGATCAGCGAAGTGGGTGGCCGCGTCCAGTTCGAATGCCTCTATGGCACCAACGGGCACTAGCCGGTAAGGCGGCCGCCATGCGCGACCGCCCCTTGCTTGCCGCCCTGCTCGCCGGGCTGATCTCCGCCACCGGCTTTGCGCCGCTCGATTTCTGGCCGCTGCTGCTGATCGGACTCGCGGTCCTGCTCCACCTGATCCACGAGGCACCGACCCTGCGCGCGGCGCTGTTGCGCGGCTGGCTGTTCGGCCTCGGCCATTTCACGATCGGCAGCAACTGGATCCAGCACGCCTTCGAGTTTCAGGACCAGATGCCCGCTGCCTTCGGCTATGGCGCGGTGGTCTTGCTCGCCTGCTATCTCGCAATCTATCCGGCGATGGCGATGGGGCTGGCATGGCGCTTCGCCCGGCAGGTGCCGTCGCGCGCCGGATGGCCGGGGCCGGACGCCGCCTATGTCCTCGCCGCCGCCGCCGCATGGATCGTGTGCGAATGGCTGCGCAGCGTGATGTTCACCGGCTATCCGTGGAACCCGCTCGGCGTCGCATGGCTGGCAACACCGGTCGCCCAGTCCGCCACGATGCTCGGCACCTATGCCCTGTCCGGCGTGATGGTGATCGCGGCGGGCGCGCTCTATCTCGCTGCGCATCGCGACTTCCGTACCGCGGGCGCATTCGTCGCCGTGCCGGTCCTGCTGTCGCTGGTCAGCTTGCCGTTCGAAATCACAGCACCGAGCACCACCGCGCATGTCCGCGTCGTCCAGCCCAATATCGGCCAGGATGCGGTGCAACTGCCCGACTATAACGAGCGCGTCCTCGCCAAGCAGATCGAATGGAGCGGCCGTGCGGGCACGATCCCGCGGCTGGTCGTCTGGCCCGAAGGGATGGTCAATGATTTCATCGAGGACGGCTATCCCGATCCGCGCTTCTACCGCGTCGATCCCCGGCTGATTCGCGCACGCATCGCCGCGATACTCGGCCCGCGCGACATGATGCTGATCGGCGGCAACGCGCTGTTCTTCGATGATCGCGGCATGCTTTCCGGCGCGAGCAATTCGATCTGGGCGATCGATCCCGATGGCATGCTGGGGACTCGCTACGACAAGGCGCATCTCGTGCCGTTCGGCGAGTATCTCCCGTTGCGGAGTATACTCCAGCCGCTCGGTCTCGCCCGCTTCGTGATGGGCGATATCGAATTCATCCCCGGCCCCGGCCCGCGCACCGTCAGCGTGCCCGGCTTCGGCAAGGTGGGGATGCAGATCTGCTACGAGATCATCTTCTCCGGCCACATTGTCGATCCCGCCAACCGCCCCGATTTCCTGTTCAACCCTTCGAACGATGCCTGGTTCGGCAGCTGGGGTCCGCCGCAGCATCTGGCGCAGGCGCGGATGCGTGCGATCGAGGAGGGGCTGCCCATCCTGCGCTCCACCCCCACCGGCATCTCGGCGATCATCGATGCGCGCGGGCAGCTGATCGGCACGGTGCCGCACAATCAGGAAGGCGCAGCCGAAGCGCCCCTGCCCCCGCCCGGCGCGCCGACGCTGTTCAGCCGCATGGGCAACTGGATGGCGTTCCTCGTCGCGGCGCTGTTCCTGCTGATTGCGATTGCCATCCGCCGCGTCCCTCGCTAGTGCAGCATTGATATAAGGAAAGCTTTATATGGGCATGGCAACGGCCCGGCTTTCCTCGCCCCACAAGAGGAATTTCCATGCGTTCCAACTATCTCTTCACGTCCGAATCGGTTTCTGAAGGCCATCCGGACAAAGTTTCCGACCAGATTTCCGACGCCATCGTCGATCTGTTCCTCTCGAAGGATCCGGAAGCCCGCATCGCGTGCGAGACGCTGACCACCACCCAGCTGGTGGTTCTGGCCGGCGAAATCCGCGGCAAGGGCATCATGGACACCGAGGGCAACTGGGCTCCGGGCGTCAAGGAAGAAGTCGAAGCGGCCGTCCGCAACACGGTCAAGAAGATCGGCTATGAGCAGGACGGCTTCCACTGGGAGACGCTGCGCTTCGAGAACAACTTGCATCCGCAGTCGGCGCACATCGCGCAGGGCGTGGACGCGTCGGGCAACAAGGACGAAGGCGCCGGCGATCAGGGCATCATGTTCGGCTATGCTGCCGACGATACGCCCGATCTGATGCCCGCGACTCTCTACTACAGCCACAAGATCCTCGAGCAGATGGCGGCCGACCGCCACTCGGGCAAGGCACCGTTCCTCGAGCCGGACACCAAGAGCCAGGTCACGCTGCGCTACGAGGGCAGCAAGCCCGTCGCCTGCACCGCGATCGTCGTCTCGACCCAGCATGCCAAGGGCTATGACGAAGGCGCGAAGGAAGCCGAGCTCCATGCTTATGTGAAGTCGGTCGTCGCGGACGTGATCCCGGCCGAGCTTCTGTCGGACGAGACCGTCTACCACATCAACCCGACCGGCAGCTTCGAGATCGGTGGACCCGATGGCGACGCAGGCCTCACCGGCCGCAAGATCATCGTCGACACCTATGGCGGCGCAGCACCGCACGGCGGCGGCGCTTTCTCGGGCAAGGATCCGACCAAGGTCGATCGCTCGGCGGCGTACATCACCCGCTATCTGGCGAAGAACATCGTCGCCGCGGGCCTCGCCCAGCGCTGCACGATCCAGCTCGCCTATGCCATCGGCGTTGCCAAGCCGCTGTCGCTCTATGTCGACACCCACGGCACCGGCACCGTCGGCGACGACAAGATCGAGGAAGCGATCCTGGGCATCGAGAAGCTGGGCGGCCTGACCCCGCGCGGCATCCGCACCCATCTCGGCCTCAACAAGCCGATCTATGCCAAGACCGCGGCGTACGGCCATTTCGGCCGCAAGCCGGAAGGCGACTTCTTCCCCTGGGAGAAGACCGACCTGGTCGACGATCTGAAGGCCGCGCTGGCCTAAGTCTTCGCAAACAGTGTTTCGAAACCCCCGTCGCGGCCCGCCCGCGGCGGGGGTTTTCGTTTGAAATGAAATCCTCCCCCGGAGGGGGAGGTGGCAGCGCAGCTGACGGAGGGGGAACGCCGCGGGCGATATCGCTCGTAACGGCATCGACTCCTAACAAACAAACCCCCTCCCCAGCGAAGGCTGGGGAGGGGTGTAAGGCAGTGCCTGAATGGTGCCGCCTCCCCCTCCGGGGCAGTATCCGGAAGGCTTGCGGCGCCGACACGCCGCTGTCACCTTCGCCCCCGATACCGGGTCCGGGGAGAGGTTCATGATCCGCAAGACGATCGCGCTGCTGACAGGATTGCTGCTCACCCTCGCAGCGTTGCCGGCCGCCGCCCAGCAAAGTTACGCCGTCCCCAAGGGCGCGCCGTTCGTCCACAAGCATAGCGGGCTCAAACTGCCCGACACCCTGCTCGGCATGCCGATGAGCGCGATCCGCGAGGTCGCCGAGGATCAGCTCGACATCTTCTTCAACTATCAGCTCCCGGGCAGGAACGAGCTGGTCAGCGTCTATATCTATCGCCTGCCGATCGGCGGCGTGCCGGTCTGGTTCGATCGCGCGCGCCATTCGATCGAGAGCCGTACCGATGTCTATGGCACGGTGACCCCGCTGGGCGTCACCGCCTTCGCCCCGCCGCGGCAGACCAGCACCAGCGGCCTCGCGCTCGTCTACCGCCTTGCCGGTACCAGCCCGTTCCGCAGCACCGGCCTCGCGCTGCTGCCGATGGGCGAATGGCTGGTGAAGATCCGCTATTCCTCCGATTCGCTCAGCGCCGAGGCGCTCGCCCCGCGCCTTCGCGCCGTTCTCGATCAGCTCGGCTGGCCCGCGGGCATCGCTAATAGCGTCCCCGCCCGCCCCGTCCGCCCCTGCACGACCCCGCTGGCGCTCAGCGGCGAAGCGCGGGAACTGGTCCCCGACGAGGAAACCCTGTCCGCCGATGGCTCGGCCAGCTTGAGAATCCCCACCGGCGAACCTGCCGGCACCGTGCCCGAGGACTGGTGCCTCGATCCCACAACGTCGCCGGTCGGCGGCATCTATCGCCCGGCCGACGCGCCGCAGGGCTATCTGCTGACGATCAACGATGCCGGCCGCGCCGTCTTCGTCACGCCGGTCGCGGTGGAACGCGGCGCAAAGCCGGCCTGGGTCGTGCAACTGATCGAGGCCGCGCGCACGGTCAATTTCCTGCGCCACGACCGGCTGCCCTCGCCCGATCAGGCAGTCGAGATCGTCAATTCGGGGCGATACGGCTCGATCACCACCACCTTCGGCCTGAGCCGCACCATCACCATCAACTCGGAGTGGCTGAAATGAAGCCCGTCCTCGCCTTCGCCGCCCTGACCCTCGCAACGCCTGCCCTCGCCCAGACCCCCGCGATCGTCCCGATGCCGACGCCTGCGCCAGTACCCGCCTTCACGGCGCCGCCCGCCGAGTCGCCTGCCGACGCCGAGGCGATTCGCATCGCCGAAGAACGCGGCAAGCTGATCTACGCCTATGATCAGGCAGCCTGGCACGGCACCGACGATTTCCTCGCCAAAGTGAAGGATCCCGCCGCGATCGCGGGCGGCTATATCGCCGATGGCCCGGTCGATGCGCCGCGGCTGACCTTCTTCAGCAAGGACAGGACGAACCCGCAGGCGGTCTATGTCGCACAGTTCCGCGGCAACCGGCTCGTCTCGAGCAAGGTGCTGGGCGAGAAGGACGACCGCCGCCTCAGCCCACAGCTCGTATCGATGATTCGCGCGCGCGAAACCGCCGGCGAGGCATGGCGTACCGCGCCGGGCAGCTTCGCCTGCGTCCGCGACAAGCCGATGAACACCGTCGTCCTGCCCCCCGCGACTCCGGGCGGCCCGATGCTGGTCTATCTGCTCACGCCCCAAACCGAGATGGCGAAACTGCCCTTCGGCGGCCATTTCCGGGTCGAAATCGGGCCCGACGGCAAGCCCGGCGCGATCCGCGGATTCACCCGTTCCTGCCTGACCGTGCCGATTCCCGGCCCCCGGCAGCCCGTTACCTCGATCGGAGTCGCCCATCTGCTCGATCCGGTGCCTACGGAGATTCACGTTTTCTCGTCGCTGGCAGCAAAAAAGCCGCTCATCGTCGTCATCGAAAATCCGGAAAAACGTTATTATTCAGTCGAGAACGGTGAAATAAACCGGATGTCGAACGACAAGTTCAAGCCAGAAAACGGCTTCTGACACCGGGCGACTCGCGGAGTCAGGCTGAATTCATCGCCTATACTGGAGAATCCCTACTCAGGAGGAATCCAACGGGGCACCGCCCTGAGTTTCGATTGATCTGCGTTAACCATACTCAGATCACATCCAAAGGGGAGTTCGTAATGCTTATCGCCGCCCAGCCAGTCAGTTCCACTCCGGCCAGTTCTGTCATCGTCGAACTCAGCATCGCGTTTCAGCCGATGCTCCATGGCGAGCGGATCTTCGCTTTCCGCGCCGAAGTCACCGGGCCGGGCGGGCGGGCGTTCGAAGCGGTGCTGGGTGCACTGGCTCCCGAAAAGCGCCACGCCCTCGATTGCCGCCGCGCCGCCCTTGCGCTCCGCCAGGCGATCGCCGCCGGCATCGTCCAGAGCGACGCGCTGCTCCTCCTCCCGGTCAACGCCGCCAGCGCCACGCCTGAAGCGCTGATCGCCGATCTTCTGGCCGCCGCGCGTGACAGCGGTTTCCCGGCCGACCGCCTCGTCCTCGAAATCAGCGCCGACGAGCGCGGCAACCTCGCCCCCGCCACCCGCTTCGCCGAGCTTTGTGCGGAGGCTGGCATTTCGATTGCGCTCTCCTCCTTCGCTTCGGGTCCGGTCGGCCTCAACCTGCTCGCAAAGTTCGCCCCGCGCTTCGTCACCCTCGATCGCAGCCTGGTGCGCAACATCGATCGCAGCGAGTCGCTCCGCCTGATCGTCGACGGCGCGCTCCGCCTCGCCCGGCGCCGCGGCGTCGTGATGGTCGCCCCGCTCACCGAGACTCGCGGCGAGCTGGCCGCGCTGCTGCGGATCGGCGTCGAGCATCTTCAGGGCGGCTGGATCAATGTCGAACCGGCCCAGCGCCGCATCGCCCCTCGCCGCGAACCGCGCACCCTGCCGCTCGGCACCCAGCGCGACCTGCTGACGCATCGCCGCCAGCCGAATCTGGCGCAGGACGCCATCGCCGCGCTGCGTTCGGTCCTCGCCTGACTTGCGCTATGCAGCAGCGGCGTTAGTGCCGCGCGCATGACCGCGCACAAACCCGGCGATCCCACCACGCTCCGCCGCCTCTATGGCCGTTCCAAGGGCCACAAGCTGCGCGACGGACAGGCCGCGCTGATCGAGGAATCGCTTCCCCGCTACAGCGTGCCCGAAACCGGCCCGCTCGATTCCCGCATCCTGTTCGGCGACGATCGCCCGCTGCAGGTCGAGATCGGCTTCGGCGCCGGCGAGCATCTCGCGGGTCAGGCCGGTGCCAATCCCGATCACGGCTTTGTCGGCTGCGAACCCTTCCTCAACGGCGTGGTCGGCGCGCTCAACCATATCCGCGACGACAAGCTGGAGAACGTGCGCCTGCACATGGGCGACGCACTCGACGTGCTCGAACGCCTGCCCGACGCCAGCCTGACGCGCGTCTATCTGCTCCATCCCGATCCCTGGCCCAAGGCGCGCCACTCCAAGCGCCGCATGGTCAATCCCGGCCCGCTCGATCTGATCGCGCGCAAGCTGAAGTCCGGCGCCGAATTCCGCCTGGGCACCGACGATCCCACCTATTGCCGCTGGTCGATGATGGTGCTGAACCAGCGCCGCGATTTCGTGTGGCAGGCGAACACGCCACAGGATTTCCTCACCCGCCCCGCCGACTGGCCGCAGACCCGGTACGAGATGAAGGCGCGGCAAAAGGGGCATGAAGTCTGGTATTTCCGCTACATCCGCACCTGATTTCGCCGCCGCCCATTGTTCAGCGGCGAAATCCATGCTCACCAGCGAGTGTGATGATCGCGACCCGCCAGACCCTGCCGCATGCGTAAGGCCGCATCCGCGCTCGATTATCGCGTGCTGGCGCGGCGGCGGCTGCCGCACTTCCTGTTCGAATATATCGATGGCGGCGCCTACGGCCAGGTGACGCTGCGCCGGAATATCGAGGATCTCGAGACTGTCGTGCTGCGCCAGCGCGTGCTGCGTGACGTCTCGCGCATCGACCTGAGCACCAATCTGCTCGGCGAGCGACTCGCCATGCCCGTCGCGCTCGCCCCGGTCGGGCTTGCCGGCATGTATGCCCGGCGCGGCGAGGTCCAGGCCGCCCGCGCCGCGCACAAGGCGGGGATCCAGCTCGCGCTCTCCACCATGTCGCTCTGCGGCCTGCCCGAAGTCGCCGCCGCGGTCGAAAAGCCGATCTGGTTCCAGCTCTACATGGTCAAGGATCACGGCTTCATCCGCGACATGCTGCAGATCGCGCGCGATCAGGGCTGCACCACCTTGTTCCTCACCGTCGACCTGCCCATGCCCGGATCGCGCTACCGCGACGTCCATTCCGGGCTGACCGGTGCGGCCGGGCCGATGGGCCAGCTCCGCCGCTTCGTGCAGGGCGCGATGCGGCCCGGCTGGGCGTGGGACGTCGGGGTGCGCGGCCGCCCGCACCAGCTCGGCAATGTCGCGCCGATGCTGGGCAAGGACAGCGGCATGCTCGACTTTCTCGGCTGGATCGCGGGCAATTTCGATCCTTCGATCACCTGGAAGGATCTCGACTGGATCCGCGCCGAATGGCCTGGCAAGTTCGTGGTCAAGGGCATCCTCGACGAAGGCGATGCGCGCGATGCCGCCGCGGCAGGCGTGGACGGCATCGTCGTCTCCAACCATGGCGGCCGCCAGCTCGATGGCGTGCTCTCCTCGGCCCGCGCGCTGCCCGCCATCGCCGATGCGGTGGGCGACGAACTCGAGATCCTCGCCGATGGCGGCGTCCG
>NZ_JARNTV010000010.1 GCF_029433115.1 Sphingomonas sp. AOB5
GCGGCAACGTGCTCGCCAGCATCGCGGACGCACCCGGCGTGTCGATCCCGGCGGGCGCGAACTCGGCACCGCTCGACCGGCCCCGCGCCGCGATACGCTCGTCATACCAGGCCAGCGGATCGCTCTCGTCGATCAGCGCCTTCAGCCGCTCGCGCATCGCATCCAGCTGCACTGCCACCGTCTCGCGGCCCGTGAACCGGCGCAGCGGCGCGTGGAACAGCGCCTCCGCCCGCGCCTGGGTGGCAAGATGGGTCAGGAAATCGGTGGGCGCGTCATATTCGAGCAGGATGCCGAAATGCAGCGAATTGCCCTGCGGCGTGCAGCGGTGGCGCAAGCCCGAAGGGACGAACATCATGTCGCCCTCGTTCATCATCACCTCGAACGCGACCGGCGGCACCGCATCAGGTGGCATCGGCACCGAACGGCGCATGCTCCCTTCCACCACATCGCCATGAAAGTGCCACAGCTTCGATCCCGAAAGCTGAACGATGATCAGGTCTTCGGAATCATAATGGACCTTGAGCCCGGAGGGGCCGAACGAGGCGATCGCGCCGATCATGGTGCGCGCGCCGGTCCAGCGCTCCACCGCGCAGGCAAGGTCCCACAATTTCGGATCGGCGCGGATCAGACTGTTGGCGATCAGCGTGTTGCCCTGACGCGCCACGGTGCGCATCGCGATCGGGCGCGGATAGCCATTCTCCTCCGCCCCGACCTTCTTCAGATCGACCCCGGTGTCGCCGGCATAAATCTTGACCTCATGCGCACCCAGCGCACCGCGCGCCAGCACCCGCTCCAGATCCGCCATCGTCCAGATCGAAGCGGGATCGGCAATCGCACCGGGTATGTGCAGCAGGCGCCGCGCGGCCATATGCTCGCGCAGCGTCTCGTCAGGCAGGGCTGCGCGAATTTGGGACAGGATGGCGTTCATATTGGACTCGTTGCGGTCCCCGTGATTATCATCGCTTCGTCGAAACGCCACGTCGTTAACGATTCGGACGTCGATGCGGTGCATAATTGCTACACCGTATCCGACTTGTTCGTTTCTTGTCGGAAATGGCTAAGACATGAATTGCGCGGCACAAAAGGTTCGTGTAAGTGCCCGAGGGACATAAAGAGGGGTAACGCCTGTGAATCCGGAACTGAAGATCGATGCCGCCCAGCCCGAGTGGAACACGCCCGTTCTGAGCGAAGACCGCATCACCGATTCGACCCAGCACTATTTCCTGGCGGGCATCGATAACTACGAAGCCACCAATCCGGTCGGCTACGGCAGCTAATAGCGCCAGCGCGGAAGAAATTCATCAGCTCCGGCGATCATCGCCGGGGCTGATTTTCGTTGCCTGAAGCAATTGCAATATCGAACTGCAATGACGATCAGCCGATGATCCCGTCGGCAACCAGGCGATCGATAATCGCCGCGTCATAACCCAGTCCTTCCAGCACTTCCCGGCTATGCTGCCCCAGAGTCGGCGGCGCGACGGGATCGACCACCGGTGTGCGCCCCAGCTTGAGCGGCGACGCCACCAGTCTCACTTCCCCGGCACTCGGATGCGGCACGCTAGCCACCATGCCGCGCGCCTGCGTTTCCGGCGCTGCCAGCGCCTCGCCCACACCGCGAACTGCGCCGGTCGGCACACCCACCGAACGCAATCCCTCCAGCCACCACTCGGTCGGCCGCTGCGCGATCAACGGGATCAGCTCGGCCAGCAACGCAGCGCGATTGGTCACGCGCGCACTGTTCTTCGCGAAGCATTCGTCACTCGCCAGATCGGGCCGCTCGAGCAGCCTGGTGCATAGCGCCGCGAATTGCCCGTCATTGCCCACCGCGATCACCACCTGCCCGTCGCTGGTGTCGAACAATTGATAGGGCACCACCGTGGGGTGACCGTTGCCGTATCGCTTCGGCTCGGTGCCCGCGACCAAGGCCGCGCTGCCGACATTGGCGAGCATCGACAGCTGGCAATCATAGAGCGCCATATCGAGATGCTGGCCCTCCCCGTCCCGGTCCGCCGCGATCAGCGCCGCCAGGATCGCCTGCGCCGCGGCCATGCCAGTGAACAGGTCCGCCACCGCCACGCCGACCTTCATCGGCTCGCCATCCACCGGTCCGGTGACCGACATCAGCCCGCCCTCGGCCTGGATGACATAGTCATAGCCCGGCCGCTCCGCGATCGGCGAGGTGCGGCCGTATCCCGAGACCGAACAATAGACGATGCGCGGGTTGATCGCGGCGATCGACGCGTAATCGAGCCCGTATTTGTCCAGCCCACCCAGCTTGTAATTCTCGACCAGCACGTCCGCTTGCGCCGCCAGCGCTTTCACGATCGCCTGCCCCTCGGGCTTCGAGATATCGAGCGCGATGCTGCGCTTGTTGCGATTGGCGCACAGATAATAGGCCGATTCGCCGCCGGTATAGGGCGGTCCCCAATGCCGCGTATCGTCCCCGCCGCGCGGATGCTCCACCTTGGTGACGTCCGCACCCAGATCCGCGAGCACCATCGTGCACCACGGCCCCGCCAGCACGCGCGAGAGATCGAGGACACGGCGCCCGGCAAGCGGTGGTGCGGTTTTGGATCGGTCGGTCATTGGCGTGGCTTCCGGCCTGCGATTGGCAGGGTCAAGCGGAAGATGCGGCGGCCGCAAAGGAACTGGCTGGGGCGGAAGGATTCGAACCTTCGGTACACGGCATCAAAAGCCGTTGCCTTACCGCTTGGCTACGCCCCAGCAGGAAGCGCGGCTTATAGTGTTCCCGCCGCGCTTGGGAAGCCTCAGAAAAGGCGTTGCAGCCAACCGTGCGGATCGGGTGCTTCGCCGCGCTGGATCGCGACCAGATCGGCGCGCAGCTTCTCGGTCAGGATGCCGGGACCGCCATTGCCGATGGTGAAATCCGTCTCGCGTCCGCGCACGCGGCCGATCGGGGTGACCACCGCCGCGGTGCCGCAGGCGAACGCCTCGCGCAGCTTACCGCTGCGTGCATCGGCTTCCCACTGATCGATGCTGTAGCGTTCCTCGCGCACCGTGATCCCGGCGTCGCGCGCCAGCGTCAGCAGCGATTCGCGGGTGATGCCCGGCAGGATCGTCCCGCCCAGCGGGGGCGTCTGGATCGAACCGTCGTCGAACACGAAGAAGGTGTTCATGCCGCCCAGTTCCTCGACCCACTTATTCTCGACCGCGTCGAGAAAAACCACCTGATCGCATTCGTTGCGGATCGCCTCTGCCTGAGCGATCAGGCTGCTGGCATAGTTGCCGCCGCACTTGGCCGCGCCAGTACCACCGGGCGCCGCGCGGGTGTAATGCTCGGAGATCCACAGCGTCACCGAAGGCGCGCCGCCCTTGAAATAGGCGCCGGCCGGCGATGCGATCACCATGTAGAGATATTCGGAAGCAGGCTTCACGCCGAGGAACACTTCGCTGGCGAACATGAAGGGTCGCAGATAGAGCGAGCCGCCTTCGCTGTCCGGGATCCAGTCGCGGTCGGCCTTCACCAGTTCGCGCACCGAATTGAGGAAAAGTTCGTCCGGCAGCGGCGCCATCGCCATACGCTCGGCGGATTCGCGGAAACGCGCCGCATTGGCTTCGGGACGGAACAAAGCCGCGCCGCCATCGGGCAGGCGATAGGCCTTCAGCCCTTCGAAAATCTCTTGAGCATAGTGGAGCACGGCGCAGGCGGGATCCATCTGGATCGGGCCGCGCGGCTGGATGCGGGCATCGTGCCAGCCCTTCTCGACCGAATATTTGATCACCACCATGTGATCGGTGAAGACTTTGCCGAAACCGGGATTCTCGAGGATCGCCGCACGGTCCGCCACGGCGACCGGATTGGCATGTGCCTCGAACTCGAAATCCAGGATCGTCGCGTCTTCCATTGGCTGTGTCCGGTCGTTCGTCTTGGGTTGCGGAGGACTAGGCCCGGTGGCAAGAATGGTCAACATGGCTGCCCCAATTCCCGCCTCTCCTTTGTTCCTGCGCGAGCCGGAAATCCGGCGCGGCGTGGAACTGCTCTATTTCGGCTATTCGCACCTGACCCGCACCATCGACGCGGGGCTCGCCGAGCAGGGCCTGGGCCGGGCGCACCACCGCGCACTCTATTTCATCGCCCGCAAGCCGGACCTGACGGTGAGCGAGTTGCTGGCGCTGCTGGCGATCACCAAGCAATCGCTCGGCCGGGTGCTGGGCGAATTGGCAGAGCGCGAACTGGTCGAGACGCGCACCGGCGAGAAGGACCGGCGGCAACGGCTGTTGCGGTTGACCGCCAAGGGCACCGCGCTGGAAGCCGAACTGTTCGAAGCTCTGCGCGAAAAGCTCTCCGCCGCCTATTCGCGCGCCGACCGTGAGGCGGTCGGCGGGTTCTGGGCGGTGCTGGAAGGTCTTGTGCCCGAAAGCGAGCGCGACCGGGTGGCACAGCTGGGGCGGTAACCTAGCCCCGCGCAGCTTCCGCCAGTTCGGCGCTGCGCTTCGCCGCTGCATCCAGCGTTTCGTGGATCAACCGCTTCAGCGCATTGTCGTGATCGAGCACGTTCAGGCCGGCGCGGGTGGTGCCGCCGGGGCTGGCGACGCGATCCGCCAGCGTGGCGGGGCTGGCGTCCGATTTCTCGGCCAATGCCGCGGCGCCTTCCACAGTGGCGATGGCGAAACGCTGCGCCTGATCGGCAGGAAGCCCCAGCGCAGTACCGGCATCGGCCAGCGCTTCGATCAGCCGGTAGATGAAACCCGGCCCGCTGCCCGACAGCGCAGTGACGACATGGAACTGGTCCTCGCGCTCGATCCATTCGACCAGCCCCAGCGGCGCCATCAGCCCATGGGCGACCGCTCGGGCATCGGCGTCGCTGCTCTCGGTATGGAGCGCGACCACCCCCTTCGCGATATCCACCGGCAGATTGGGCATCGCACGCACCACGGCATCGGCGTCAAAACGTGCGGCCAGCGTCGCCTCCTCGACCCCCGCAAGGATCGAGACCAGCAGCTTCGCTTTCAGCCGCGGTAGACTACCCAGCTGCTGCGGCTTGATCGCCAGCACCAGCACGTCCGGCGCACCCTCGGGCACCTCGGCGACGAGGCGCACGCCGCGCGGCACCTTGGGCGCATAGGGATCGATCACGGTGATGGAGGACGGCGCGGTGCCGCTGGCGATCCAGCGGCGCAGCATCGCTCCGCCCATATTGCCGCAGCCCACCAGCCAGATGCTGGCAGCGGCGGTCACGCTTCGCCCTGCGTCTCGATCAGCGCGGAAGCCAGCGCGTCGGCCGGCGTCTTGCCGCCCCACAGCACGAACTGGAACACCGGATAGAAGCGCTCGCACTCGTCGATCGCGCTTTCGATCAGCAGCTCCGCCTGGGCGAGGCTCAGCGTCGGCTCCTCGCCATCGACCATCGTCGCGTGACGGAACAACAGGATGCCACTGGCCGACCACAGCTCGAAATGACCGATCCACAGCTGTTCGTTGACCAGCCCGATCGTCTCGTACAGCGCGGCGCGGCGCTCGTCGGGCACGCGGATGTCCGGAAAGGCCAGGAACTGCAGCACGCCGTCATCCTCGCGCCAGATCGCGCGAAGCTCATATTCGGTCCAGCTGCCCTTCACCTTGGCGACGATCTCGTCGTCCTCGCGCTCGTGCGACCAGCCATGTGCGGCATAGTAGCTTTCGAGCATGTCGATCGGCGCGGCGTCGTCGCGATCGAACTCGGCTTCGTCGAGCATCACAACCTCCACCCCAGAAACGCTGGAGCAGAACTAACGGTCCATCGGCGGAGCGCACAAGCGCGGCGTGGGCAAGCCTGTCGAAAAGCTGTGGAAAAGCCGTGCAAGCTTATCCCTGCGGCTTTTTTGGTGCCTTGGGCTTGGGTGCGGGCTTTGCGGCGGCCTTGGGCGCGGTGCCCAGCTGGGCTTCCAGCGCGGCGATGCGCAGCTTCAGCGCGTCGGCTTCGTCGCGGGCGGCGACGGCCATGGCCTTCACCACTTCGAATTCGTCGCGGCTGACGAAATCCAGTCCGCCGACCCATTCCTTGGCCCGCTCGCGCGCGGATTCGCTGCCCTCGCGCGCCATGCCGGCAAAGGTGCCCGCGGCGCCATTCACGAACTTCACGAAATCGTCGAACAGGCGGTTGTCAGTTTGCATTGGTCTGGACCTCGAACGGTTCACTGGTCACGCCATTGTCGCTCGGCGCGTCGAGTATCACTTGGTCACTCGACCCCGACGGGACAAGACCCGCCGCGTTCGGATTGAGCCGGTCGATCTGATTGAGCAGGAAACCCGCGTAGCAGACCCAGGCGAGATAGGGCAGCAGCAGCACCGCCGCGCCCACCCGGATCCGGCCGAACAGGATGATGGTCAGCATCACCAGCACGCCCAGCACGCACAGCAGGATGAAAGCCGTCTGCACCTGATGCATGCCGAAAAAGACCGGCGACCAGGCAAGGTTGACGCCCATCTGCACCGCGAAGACCACCAGCGCGGGGCCACGCAGCGTCGATCCACGGGCGTTGATGATCATCGCCAGCGCCAGACCGGCCAGCACGTAGATCACCGTCCAGGCGACCGGGAAGGCGATCTCCGGCGGCATGTTCTCGGGCTTGATCAGCGCCATATACCACGGATTCTGCGATCCCGAGGGAACGAGGCGCGCCGAAGTGAAGCCGAGCAACAGGATGAACGGCACCGTGACCACCGCCCATCGCAGATAGGCGAGGCGCAATTGCCCCTTCGATGCGATCTCCCTCAAACCCGCGACCTCCTTATTCAGCGGGCTGAGGTGCCCCCGAACCTAGCTGCGCGTCAAGCTCCCGCCCGACCGCTTCGGGAGAACTCGTGCGTTTTGCGAACCTGGTATAGAGAATCGGGATCAGAAAAAGGGTGATCAGCGTCGCCAGCGCCACGCCGAACACGATGACGACGCCGATCGAAGCGCGCGCCGCACCGCCTGCGCCGCCGCCGATCACCAGCGGAATCGCACCGGCAATGGTCGCGATCGACGTCATCAGAATCGCGCGCAGGCGCCGCGCCGCCGCCTGACGGATCGCATCGGCAATCTCGGCGCCTTCGTCGCGCAGCTGATTGGCGAACTCCACGATCAGAATGCCGTTCTTCGCCGCCAGACCCACCAGCATGACGATGCCGATCTGGCTGTAGAGATTGAGCGACTGGCCCATCACCATCAACCCGATCAGGCCACCGCCCACAGCCAACGGCACGGTAGTGATGATCACCGCCGGATGGACAAAGCTCTCGAACTGCGCGGCCAGGATCAGATAGACGATCAGGATGGTGATCCCGAACACCATCAGGATCGATCCGCCGGTCTCGATGAACGCCTGACTCTCGCCGCGATAGCCCACCGCCAGCACCTCGGGCGAGGCCGCAGCCTGATCCTGCAGGAACTTCAGCGCCTCACCGAGTGAGTAACCGGGCGCCAGCGCGCCGGAGAGGGTGATCGCGCGCAGCTTGTTGAACCGGCCCAGATCGCGCGGACCGGCCACCTGCCGCGTCGTGACGAGGTTCGACAGCGGAACCACGCTGTTGTCGCGCGCGCGGACATAGATCTGCGCGAGATTGGCCAGGCTGGTACGGTCGCCATCCTCGGCCTGCACGATCACGCGATACTCTTCGCCGCGATCGACATAGGTCGAGACGCGGGTCGAGCCGAGCAGGGTCTGCAGCGCTTGGCTAACCGCCTGCACCGACACGCCCAGATCGCCGGCGCGCTGCGCGTCCACGTCGATCCGCACCTGCGGCTTGGTTTCCTTGTAATCGCTGTCGAGGTTGATGATCCCCGGATTGTCCGCCGCGGCCTGCAGGATGCGGTCGCGCGCACGGGCGAGATCCTCATAGGTGTTTCCGGCGATGACGAAGCCGATCGGCTGCCCGCGACCGCGGCCCAGCGCCGATCGCACCGCTGCGTTGCCGCGTACCGACGGGTTCTGCGCGAGGACGCGGTTGATCTGCTGCACGACCTGCTGCGTGGTCTGGGTGCGGTCTTCCCATGGCTTCAGGAAGACGACGAACATACCGCTGTTGAAATCGTCGCTGGCGCTGAAACCGCCCGGGACGCGGGTGATCAGCGATCGCACCGAACCGCCATCGAGCATCGGCAGGAGATTGCCCTGCAGATCGGTCATATAGCGTTCCATCTGCGCGAAGCCGGTGCCTTCGGGTGCGCTGATCGACACCTGCGCCTGGCCCTGATCCTCGACCGGCACCAGCTCGGACTGGAGCGTGGTGAAGGCCAGCCCCGACAGGCCCAGGAATATCGCCACCACGATCACCGGGATCAGCGGCTTGCGCAGCGCACCATCCAGACGGCGTGCGTAGAACCCCTCCAGCCGCTGGAACTTGTCGTCGATCCAGCCGGTGAAGCGCCCGCGCTTCTCATGGCGCAGCATCTTCGAGCAGAGCATCGGCGTGAGGCTGAGCGCGAGGAAGCCTGAAAAGGCGATCGCGCCGATCATCGCCACCGCCAGCTCGCGGAACAACAGGCCGGTCTGGCCGGCAAGGAAGCACACCGGCACGAACACCGCGCAGACGACCAGTGTGGTCGAGATGACCGCGAAGCCCACCTGCCGCGTGCCCTTGTACGCGGCGACCAGCGGCGGCTCGCCTTCCTCGATCCGGTGATAGACATTCTCGAGCACGACGATCGCGTCGTCCACGACCAGGCCGATGGCGAGCACCAGCGCGAGCAAGGTCAGCAGGTTGATCGAGAAGCCGAAGAACCACAGCACCGCCATACTGCCGAGCAGGCAGATCGGCACCGTCACCGCGGGGATCAGCGTCGCGCGCCACGATCCCAGGAACAGGAAGATCACCACGACCACCAGCACCGCGGCCTCGCCCAGCGTGTGCCACACGCCCTCGATCGCGCGGCCGATGAACAGCGAATCGTCGCCGCCGATATCCAGCACCATGCCCTGCGGCAGGGTCGGCTGAAGCTGCGCCATCAGCGCCTTGGCGGCATCGGCAACCGCCAGCGTGTTCGCGCCGGACTGGCGCACGATCCCCAACCCGACCGCCTGCGCACCGTTCACGCGGAAGCGCGAATAGGGGTTCTCGGCCCCCTGCTCGACGCGCGCAACGTCGCCCAGCTTGACCTGATAGCCATCCGGCCCACGCCCGACGACCAGCGCCGCGAAGCTCTCCGGCGACTGGAACTGGCGATCGACGCGCAGGGTCAGGTTCTGCTGCTGCGATTCGATGCGGCCTGCGGGCAATTCGACATTCTGGCGGCGCAGCGCGGCCTCGATATCGGCCGGGGTCAGCTGGAACGCGGCCAGCTTTGCCGGCTGCAGCCAGATGCGCATCGAAGGCCGCGCATCGCCGCCCACGAACACCCGCGCCACGCCGTTGATGTTGGCGAACCGGTCGGTCAGGTTGCGATCGACCCAGTCGGCAAGCTGGAGCTGGCTCCAGCCGGGCCGGCGCACCGTGACGAACATGATCGGCGACGCATCGGCATCGACCTTGCGCACCTGCGGCGCCAGCACGTCCTCGGGCAGGTTGCTGACCGCACCGGCCACGCGGTCGCGCACGTCGTTGGCGGCTTCGTCGATGTTGCGGCCGGGCGCGAACTCCACCGAAATGTCCGACGAACCGTCGCGCGAACGCGAGGAGATCACCTGCAACCCCTCGATGCCCGAAAGCTGGTCCTCGAGCGGCTGGGTGATGCGCGCTTCGATCACGCTGGCGGCGGCGCCGGTATAGCTGGTCGAAACCGAGACGATCGGCGGATCGGTGTCGGGGTATTCACGCACCGACAGGTTCAGGAATGCGACCGCGCCGACGATGGTGAGCAGCATCGCCAGCACCGCGGCGAAGACAGGCCGCCGGACGGAGAGGTCCGAAAGCTGCATTTAGCTGCCCTTCGCCCCGGCCTTGCCCTTTGCCTGATCGCCGCCCTTGGCCCCGGCCTCACCCTCGACGCGGACCTTCTGGCCATCGCTGATCTTGACCACGCCTTCGGTCACCACGCGCTGACCCGGACGCAGGCCTTCCAGTATCTCGACCATGCCGTTCTGCCGGATCCCGGTCTTCACGGGGATGCGCTTCGCTGCGCCATTCTCGACCACGAAGACGAAATTCTGATCGCCCTCGCCCACCAGCGCCAGTTCGGGCACCGCGACGTTCTCGCGCGCCTGCGCCTGGATGGAGACGGTCAGCAGCATGCCCGGCTTCAGGCGGCGATCGCCATTGGGCAGGATCGCGCGGACGGTGACGGCACGGGTCTGAGGATTGAGCACGGTATCGATGCTGGAGATCGTTCCGCGGAACGGCTGATCGGGATAAGCGGCGGCGCGCGCTTCGATCACCTGCCCCGGCCGGATCTGCGCCAGCAGCGTTTCGGGCACGGCGAAGTCGAGCTTGATCTTCGAAATGTCGCTGATCGTCGCAATCTCGGTCCCGGCGCCGACCACCGCACCCGAGGAAATGTTGCGGAGCGACACCCAGCCCGAGAATGGCGCGCGAATCACCCGGTCGCCGATCGAGGCGCGCGCCTCGGCCGCCTGTGCCTTGGCCTGTGCCGCGAGTGCGGTCTGCGAATCCACCGCGCTGTTGGTGGCAAAGCCGCGCTGGCGCAACTGGCTCAGCCGCGCGAGTTGCTGGTTGGCTTCGCGCTCGCGGGCGCTGGCTTCGGAAAGCTGGGCGCTCTCCTGACCCGACGCGAGCACCGCAACCACCTGACCGCGCTGGATAAAAGCGCCATCGTCGAAGTTCAGGCGAACGATCCGCTCGGTCACCGGCGCGGCCAGAGTGACCTGCTCGTTGGCGACCGCGGTGCCCACCGCATCGATCCGGTCGATGAACTGCGCGCTCTTCGTCGCTTCGGCCCGCACGAGCGGCGGTTCGCGCCCGCCCGCGTTGCCATTGGCCTTCCCGCCGCATCCCCCCAGGGCAACAGCAAGCGCGATCAGAAGAATTGTGCTCCGCATCAATTCTCAGCGGCTATGCTGACAGCGGTAGAAAGGCAAGGCAAATCTTGCATACAAGTTCAACATCTACCGTACAAGCTGGCCGGGGAACACCACCCGTGCCACCGGATGATGTCTGCTAAATGTCGGCGGCGAGGCTCAACGAGAAGCGCCGCGCGCCATTGGGTACGAAGAATCCACTGCCGCCATTGTTCCACCCGAAGGTGTTGGTGACGTTCGCAACCTGCGCGCGGAACATCAATTTGGTGTCGCCCAGATTGAATCTGTAACGCGTACCCAGGTTCAGGATCGCCCGCGTCGGGATGATCAGCGTGTTGGCCGCATTGGCGGTGCGGTCGCTGGTGCCCTCGGCATAGATGTCGAACGACAGGGCCGGATGGCTCGGCAGGCGATAGTCGAAGCTGACGATGGTGTGGCGGCCGATGCTGCCGACCGGCTTTGGCCCGATCGTGCCATTAGCCACTTCCTCACCGCTCACCCGCGCATCGAGGAAGATGTTGCCGGCCACCACGTATAGCCCCGGCAGCAATTCGCCCGCGACCGAAATCTCGACCCCGCGATGGCGCACCATGCCGAGTTGACGGAAGCGCAGCGCGGAATCGAGATTGAAATAGGGCTTCTCGACATCGAACACGCCGACCACTGCATGCACCTTGCCGACGGTCCAGCGCAGGCCGCCGTCCATCTGGCGGGTGCGGATCGCGGGCGGCGCTTCGTTGAGGTTGACCGCCTCGATCGGCGCGACCGGGCTTTCCTCCAGCCCGCGCGTATAGCCGCCATAGAAAGCGAGCTTCGGCGTCACATAGACCGCCGCATTCGCGCTGAAGAGGAACGGCGAATCCTCGGTCTTCGGGAACACGACCAGCGGGTTCGGATCGGTCACCGTCTTGCTGTAATCGCTCTTCTGGATGCCCAGGCTCAGTTCGCCGACCGAACGCCAGCGGCCCTGATAGGCGAGGCCGAAGGTGGTCTGGCGCACCGCGTCGGTGGTCTGCGGACCCTGCGCATAAGCCGGTTCGGGGCGGAAATCGGGACCCAGGCTGGTGCTGGGGCCAAGGTCGATCAGCGCCGCGCCGCCATAGCGCCGGTCCTGCGCGCGGCCGCGGGCCGAGGCGATGAATGTATGCCGCCGCGGGCCTTCGTCGAAATGGCGCGACACGCGCAGCTCGCCCGAAGTCGAGGCCGACGATGCACCCTGCTCGATCACCACGATGCGGCGGCCGACCAGCCCGTCCGGCCCAGTGTTGAACAGCAGGTCCGCCGCCGATCGATCGACATTGCTGACCGAGCGGAACACGCCCAGCCGCACGTCGAACCCGGCCGGATCGGCCCGCGCGACCATGCCGTAATTGACCTGCTCGGCGCCGTAATCGGCCCATTCCTGACCATAGAATTCGTTGCGGGCAAAGCGCTTGGGCAGGAACGCGCCGCTGGTGAAGATCAGCGGCTGGGCCTCGGCGTCGCTGGTCTGTACCCGGCTCCAGAAGGTCATCAGCTCGATCCCCGGCCGCGGCGCATAGCGCACCACCGTGCCCATCGAGAGATCCTTCGGGCTGCCCCCGAACGGCTGGCCGTTGCGATAGATGCCCGCGCCCGCTGCGATCCCCAACCGCTCGCCATCGATCGGCAGCTCGAAATCGACTTCGCCATAGCCGCCATTCCACGGCCCGAAGCCCACACCGACCGATGCCAGCGGCGACCCGCCGGGCTTGCGCAGCGAGAAATCGGCAATGCCCGTCGGCGCCGGGAAGGAATAGCTTTGCGCGGAAATGCCGACGCGGATCGTCGATCCGGCGATCACGCGGCTGGTGAGGTAGGTCTGCTGGTCGAAATACAGACCCTCGATGCGGACATTGCCGGCATCGACCGGCGAGAAGGCGCGGACATTATAGGCGTTGTAGATGCCGATCGAATCGTCGCCCACGCTGGTGCCGAACGCGTCTTCCGCCTCGGCGACAGCATTGTCGTCCGTACGCTGCGCCAGCGCCGGCACTGCCGCGATCAATGCGATTGCAGCGACCGACAGCCGCGTGATTCCCCTTGTCATGTCCGACTCCCCTTCGGCGCATATTGCGATAGTGTGATAGCACACTCAAGCACTGAATGGCGGATTAACGCCTCGCGCCGATGAGATACTCCACATTCCCTTCCGGACCCTTGATCGGACTTTCGGTCACGCCTTCCACCGTCCAGCCCTTCGACACGACCCATTCGGCCACTTCGCGGCAGACGCGCGCGTGCACTTGCGGATCGCGCACCACGCCGCCCTTGCCCACTTCCTCGCGTCCCGCCTCGAACTGCGGCTTGATCAGCGCCAGCAGCCGCGCATCGGGCGCCGCGAAGCCCAGCGGCACGTCGAGCACCTTGGCCAGCCCGATAAAGCTGGCGTCGCACACGATCAGGTCGACCAACTCGGGGATATGCGCGTCGGTCAGGATGCGCGCGCTGGTCTGTTCATGGACGATCACCCGCGGGTCCTGCCGCAGCTTCCACGCAAGCTGGTTGGTCCCCGAATCGACCGCATAGACCCGCGCCGCGCCGCGGGTCAGCAGCACATCGGTGAAGCCGCCGGTCGAAGAGCCCACGTCGATCGCCACCGCGCCGGTCACGTCCCAGCCGAACTCGTCCAGCCCATGCGCCAGCTTGATCCCGCCGCGCGACACCCAGGGATGATCGCGCCCGCGCACTTCTATTCCAGCGTCTTCGGCGAGCATTTGCCCCGCCTTGTCGATCTTGCGCTCGCCCGAAAAGACGAGGCCCGCCATGATGAGCGCCTGCCCCCGCGTCCGGCTCTCGGCCAGCCCGCGATCGACGAGCATCTGGTCTGCGCGCTGCTTGGCCATGACGCGCTTTAGAGGCTCCCCTCCACCCGGCGCAACTGCCCCGCATTTCGTCGCAATGGCTATTGCCCATCAATTCAGTGGGAATTACGTAAAGGGTCCGGCCACTTCCTCATAGGGAGAACGGACATGAGTATCTTTACGCCCATCGAGAGCGGCGCGCCGCTCATCCTGACCGTGCCCGGCCTTGGCGGCTCGGGGCCGTCGCACTGGCAGACATTGTGGGAGCAATCGCGCCCCGACACGACCCGCGTCGAGCTGGGCATGTGGAACACGCCGCATCGCAATGCCTGGGTGACCAAGCTGGATCAGGCGATCCGACAGGCGCAGGCACCGGTGGTGCTCGCCGCCCATTCGCTCGGCTGCCTGGCCGTGGCATGGTGGGCCGAACTGACCAGCCAGCCCTTCGGCTATCCGGTCGCGGGCGCCTTGCTGGTCGCCCCCGCAGATGTCGAGCGCAGCGAAGCGCCCGAGCTGGCCGCGTTCCGCCCCACCCCGTCCAAGCCCCTGCCTTTCCCCTCGATCCTGGTCGCAAGCACCGACGATCCGTGGATCGGCATCGACCGGGCGAAGGGCCTCGCCGCGCAATGGGGCAGCCATTTCGTCGACGCCGGCGCGCAGGGGCATATCAATGCCGCCAGCGGCATCGGCTGGTGGGAGGAAGGGCAGGAACTGCTCGATCGCGTGCTCGACGCGGCCTCCGATCGCGGCGGCCGTCCGCGCAATGCAGGCGAGGCGCGCTCGCTGCTCGCGGTCAACGCAACCGAGGCTGCGCAGTCCCACTATCTCGGCGCCGGCTGACCCCGATTTCGGGCTACCGCATCGCCGCCCCGGACCGTCGCGGTTCCAGTGGAAACGGAGGTGAAACGACCCTATAAATCGCGTGCGGGCAGGCCGGGTGGCGTCCCCCTAGAGCGTCCGCCCGGCCAACCGTTCCTCCCCGATTGATAAGACCCGTCTTTGCGCGCAGAACGGCGCGATGACACCGGTTGATCGTCGCACCCTGATCGGCGCCGCCCTTGCCGCGCCGCTCCTCCCCGCCGTCGCGCATGCGGCCAGCGCCCCTGCATTTCCCGAACCCGCCTTCAGCGTGAAGCTGTGGCCCGGCGAAGCGCCCGGCCTGAAGGACCCGGCGCTGAAGGACGAGGTGATCGAGCGTAGCAAGGATCCCGCGATCCGCGACCGCGCGATGGTGAAGGTCCGCACGCCGCGGATGGACGTCTTCCCCGCGAAGAACCCCAATGGCGCCGCGGTGCTGATCACGCCGGGTGGCGGCTATCAGCGCGTGGTGATCGACAAGGAAGGCTATGAACTGGCCGCCTGGCTCGCCGAACGCGGCGTGACCGCATTCGTCTGCTTCTATCGCCTGCCAGGACAAGGCTGGGAAAATCCGCGCACCGTCTCGCTCGCCGACGCCCAGCGCGCGATGCGGCTGATCCGACATCGCGCCGCGGAGTGGAAGATCGATCCCAAACGCGTCGCTGCGCTCGGCTATTCCGCAGGCGGCCATGTCTGCGGCGATCTCGCCACCCGCCATGCCGAGAAGGTCTACGCGCCGGTCGACGACGCCGACACGCTCGACGCGAAGCCGATCGTCGCCGCGCCGATCTACCCGGCAATCGCGATGGACCCGTTCCTCACCCGCGAAGCCGCCGCCGGCACCTATGCCAGCAGCGGCACCGGCTGGCAGGTGCTCGACGCGCAGGTGAGCAAGGACACCCCGCCCTGCTTCCTCTGCCATGCCGAGGACGACGCGACCCTGCCTGTCGAATTCACCGTCCGCCTCCGCGCGGCGCTGAAGGCAGCAGGCGTGCCGGTCGAGACGCATCTGTTCGAGGAGGGCGGCCACGGCTTCGGCCTGCGCTTCACCCTCGGCAAGCCTGTCGCGGCATGGCCGGACCTGTTCATGGCCTTTGCGAAGCGGCACGGCTGGTAGGAGCCAAGCAACTATACAGCCTGCCTAGTTTGCGCCAATTGACGTCACTGGTGAAGTTTAGGTGCCTAGGTTTTGGGGGCGGCATGGATAGCGGGCCAGGTGCAATAATCCACTATAGCGCCGACGATGTGGAACGTTTGCTGGAGCAAAGGCGAAAATTCTCGGGTGAGCAATGGAGTTCAGCGAACACCTACGACGCTGCGATCATAGTTGCAGGGTACGGAGCATTCTTCGCGCTCTGGGCAGGGGTATCAGATGACATAACTCCTTTCGCGCGCGTGACCACAGCATTCCTAATGGGTATTTCGATCGCACTCTACATCGTGTGGACAATGGGGGTGATGGTCGCACGACATCATCACGACCGGGAGTTTGCGGCCTCGATGGTAAAGACGCAAAAACCGGAAGAAGCTTTCCTGGAGTGGGATGCGATTGAGCGAAAGCAAATGAACTTCTTGCAGTGGATTCAACGGCGGCTGTGGATGCCCTTTTTTGGGGTCACCGTTCTCCTCGGCATCTCCGGCGGACTGATCCTCATATACAACTGCCTCGCTGTTGCGGCGGGGTTACCGCAGCTAACCGGCCACTTCTGAGTGACTTAAGCGCGGATGCCGAAAAAATGGCGCGTCCATGTATCTACCGTGACGACCAACCGGCACGATGATATGTTGTAACTTACACCGGCCGGGTCTATATCGCCGCCAGATGGCGACGACTCTCCCCCTTTCGCGATTCTGGAATACGCTGGACACCCGCATCGATCGCATCGCTATCGGGCTCAGCGGGTTGTGCCTGGCGCACTGCCTCGCGACGACGGTGCTGCTCGCGGTCTTCTCGGCCGCCGGGGGCCTGCTGCATCCGGCGGTGCATGAATTCGGCCTGTTGCTGGCGATTGTCTTCGGCATCATCGCGCTGGGCCGCGGCATCTATATGCATGGCTATATGATGCCCGCGGTGGTCGGCGCATTCGGCATCGGCATCATGGCCGGAGCGCTCTCGCTGCCGCACGGCAATTACGAGATCGTCTGGACGCTGATCGGCGTGTCGCTGGTCGCGCTCGGCCACGACCTGAACCGCCGCGCGACTTACTGAGCGCCGAGCGTCAGCAAATAGGCGTAGATCGCGTCGACCTCCGGGTCGCTCCAATGCACAAACCGGCCGCGAGCAACCCCGCTCATCAGCCTTAGCTCGCGATTTCCCGTCGCCTTGCCCGTCCGCATCAATCGGAAGAACGCCGCGCGGTCATAGCCCGCTGCACCGGCCAGATCGGGCGGCCCCTTGCCCGGCGCGTCGAACGGATTGTCGCCGCGCAGCGAGAAGCCATGGCATTCGTTGCAACTGGTCATCGCCAGATATTCGCCCAGCCGCACCTCGGGCCGCGGATCGTTCGCCTTCGCCAATAACGGCACTTTGCCGGTGAAGAATGGAATCGCATGATCCTGGCCCCGCGCCATATCCCAGCGCGGTTGCCAGCCGAGATAGCCGGCGGGCAGCGCCGCTTCGCGAACCGGCACTGTGCGCAGGAATGCGATCAGCGCCGCCATATCGGCATCGCTCATCCGCGCGAAGTTGAACGACGGCATCGAATAGAGCGCCCGCCCGTTCGCTCCGATCCCGTGCCGCACCGCAGCCTCGATCACCCCCGGCGCATGCTCGCGCGCATAGCGGGCCAAATTGGGCGCCACCGCGCGGCCATAGCCGTACCAGGGATCGTCGCCGAACACCTCGCCCTGCAACGCATCGCCATGGCAGCCGAAACAGCCGCGGGTGCGGGCGATATGCTCGCCCTTCGCGATCGAGGCCGCGTCGGTCGGGATCGGCTGCCGGAACGCCATTGGCGGATCGAAGCGGCGCAGTTCGGCCTCGCTCGCCAGCCAGACCCAGCCCAGGAACAGCGCGCCCAGCACCAATATGGCGCCGGGCACGAGCAGGATCCGCTGCCATAGCTTCATGGATGCGATGATGCGTGGTGCCGCCGCTTGCCGCAAGCCGTCCGAGCGCCTAAATTCGATCAATGGCCCATCATCACCATCACGAGCACGAAGGCACCGACCTGACGCGCGCCGCCCAGACCACGCTGGAAAAGTCCGGCGAGCAATGGACGAGCATGCGCGAACGCGTGTTCGAGGCGCTGGCCGGGTTCGAAAAGCCCGCCTCCGCCTATGACATTGCCGAGGCCGTCTCGAAGATCGAGGGCCGCCGCGTCGCCGCCAACAGCGTCTATCGCATCCTCGACCTGTTCGTCGGCGCGAATCTCGCCCGCCGCGTGGAAAGCGCCAACGCCTATGTCGCCAACGCGCATCCGGACTGCCTGCACGACTGCATCTTCCTGGTGTGCGACAATTGCGGCCAGACCACGCATATCGATGACGACACCATCACCAAGAGCGTCCGTTCGGCCGCCAAGGGCACCGGCTTCTCGCCCGTCCGCCCGGTGATCGAAGTCCGCGGAAAATGCGCCGACTGCGACTGACGCTACGGCAAGCTGCACAGAATCTGCATCCAAGCTGCTGAATCACAATGTTCGACTTGGGGGTTAGGCTGCGGTATCAGGCGGCATGTCCGACCTACCCAAAACGCCGCTGCTCGACACTGTCGACACACCGGCCGACCTTCGCAAGCTGAAGCCGGAACAACTCCGCCAGCTTGCCGACGAGCTGCGTACCGAGACCATTTCTGCGGTCGGCACTACCGGGGGCCATCTGGGTTCGGGCCTTGGCGTGGTCGAGCTGACCACCGCGATCCACTATGTCTTCAACACGCCCGAAGACCGCCTCGTGTGGGACGTCGGGCATCAATGCTATCCGCACAAGATCCTGACCGGACGCCGCGATCGCATCCGCACCCTGCGTCAGGGTGGCGGCCTCAGCGGCTTCACCAAGCGCAGCGAGAGCGAATACGACCCGTTTGGCGCGGCGCATTCGTCGACCTCGATCAGCGCGGCGCTCGGCTTCGCCGTCGCCAACAAGCTGTCCGGATCGCCCGGCCGCGCCATTGCGGTGATCGGCGACGGATCGATGTCGGCGGGCATGGCCTATGAGGCGATGAACAATGCCGAAGTTGCGGGCAACCGGCTGATCGTGATTCTCAACGACAATGACATGTCGATCGCGCCGCCGGTCGGCGGGCTCTCCGCCTATCTCGCGCGGATGGTGTCCTCGTCCGAATATATGGGCCTGCGCAGTCTCGCGAAGCGCGCCATCCGCAAATTCTCGCGCCGCCTCACCGCCGCTGCGGGCAAGACCGAGGAGTTCGCACGCGGCCTCGTCACCGGCGGCACGCTGTTCGAGGAACTGGGCTTCTATTATGTCGGCCCGATCGACGGCCATAATCTCGACCATCTGATCCCGGTGCTCGAAAATGTGCGCGACGCGAAGGAAGGCCCGGTCCTGATCCATGTCGTGACCAAGAAGGGCAAGGGATATGCCCCGGCCGAGAACAGCGCGGACAAATATCACGGCGTCCAGAAGTTCGACGTGATCACCGGCGCGCAGGTGAAGGCCCCGCCGGGACCGCCCGCCTATCAGAATGTGTTCGGCGACGCGCTGATCGAGGAAGCGAAGAAGGATCCGAAGATCGTGGCGATCACCGCCGCCATGCCCGGCGGCACCGGCGTCGATCGCTTCGGCAAGGCGTTTCCGGACCGCACCTTCGACGTCGGCATTGCCGAACAGCATGCAGTGACCTTCGCCGCCGGCCTCGCCGCACAGGGCATGCGTCCCTTCTGCGCGATCTATTCGACCTTCCTGCAGCGTGCATATGATCAGGTCGTCCATGACGTTGCGATCCAGAACCTGCCGGTGCGCTTCGCGATCGACCGCGCAGGTCTGGTCGGGGCGGATGGCGCCACCCATGCCGGCAGCTTCGACGTCACCTATCTGGCGACGCTCCCCAATTTCGTGGTGATGGCCGCGGCCGACGAAGCCGAACTGGTCCATATGACCCACACCGCCGCGCTCTACGACACCGGCCCCATCGCGGTCCGCTATCCGCGCGGCAACGGCATCGGCATTGCGCTGCCCGAAATTCCCGAACAGCTCGAGATCGGCAAGGGCCGCATCGTGCGTGAGGGCAAGAAGGTCGCGATCCTGTCGCTCGGCACCCGCCTCGCCGAGGCGCTCAAGGCCGCCGACGCGCTCGAGGCCCGCGGCCTCTCCACCACCGTCGCCGACCTGCGCTTCGCCAAGCCGCTGGACGAGGATCTGATCCGCCGCCTGCTGACCACACATGAAGTGGCGGTGACGGTCGAGGAAGGCGCAATCGGCGGCCTCGGCGCGCATGTGCTGACCATGGCCAGCGATCAGGGCCTGATCGATGCCGGACTGAAGCTGCGCACGATGCGCCTGCCCGACCTCTTCCAGGATCAGGACAGTCCGCAGAAGCAATATGACGAAGCCGGCCTGAACGCCGAGCATATCGTCGACACGGTGCTGAAGGCGCTGCGGTGGAACGAAACCGCAGTCGAAGGCGGAGCGCGGGCCTAACCGCGCTCCGCCCCGGCATTCGTCAGGGTAACGTCCCCTCCAGCGCGATGCAGAACAACAGCGGCAGATAGGGCTGGCGGTTCTCATGCGCCTGCCCGCTGCCGGTTTGCCCGACCATCGATGCATGCATCGTCCGCCGCGTGCCCGGCAGGATGAACGGCGTGTCATAGGCAGAGGCGATCGGCCCCTGCGGCGTGGCGACGAGCCGCGAGATATAGTCACCTGCCTGCGGCGTCTTGCGCTGGGACGCGATTTCGCCGAGCCGACCGCGTGCGAAATGCCGGTGCGCCGGCATCTGATCGGGCAACAGCGTCACCTTTTCACTGCCCGGCTTCTCGCCGACATGACGCGGCGACTGGCCGAACCCTTCCCCCGCGCCCATCAGCGTGCGTCCCCGCATATCGGGCAAGCCGAACTGGGTGACACCGTCACCGCCATAGATGTTCTTCACCACCCGGAACAGGCCGGCATATTGGCCCCCGACGCCCACCAGGTCGCCGTTGCACTCTGCCCAGCCGCTGGGCACGCGGTTGCTCGCGAAGGCGCGGATTTCACCAATAACAGGCATCGGAGACCTCCCCGTCGATTGCGGCGTCGCCGGTAAACGGCTTGGGCACCACACCCTCAACCGCGATGATGTAATTGACGACCAGGCTGGGCATCACATTGTCGTGATCGCCATAGCCGCCCACGATCTGCAGCGTATCGCTGGCTACGGCTGCTTCCGTCGCCGGCACGCTGCCATTGTGGTAGAACTGGGCCAGGCTACCCGGAGCCGCCAGCATCGAGTTGGCGCCCGGAGCTGAATCCGTCGCCGATCGCTTCATGACGTTCAGCGGATGGCTGTGCGGCGGAAGCTCGAGATTGCCGAGCGCGACCTTCTCGCCCCCGCCCTGCTCACCCCAGTCGTAGACATGCGCGCTTTGCGCCCGGCCGGTGCACACCAGCACGCGGCTCTGCAGATCGGGCAGGCGGAATGTGCTCGTCCCGTCCCCGCCGAACTTCGTGCCGATCAACTCATAGAGCTGCTCGTTGCCGGCGATCACCAGATACTCGCCGTTGCACAGCTTCCACCCCTGCGGCACGGTCTTGCCCGCGTGCGGCCGGATCTCTCCCAGATATTGCTCGCTCACAGCGCATCCTCCGTGTTCGCTTCGCTATCGCTCGCCGAGGATGGGAACATCCCGATCGTGCTCATGCAGTATTGCGTCGCCAAATAGGGCTGGACATTGGCATGCGGCTTGCCGGCACCGGTGCTCGAGATGCTGTCGGCCGCCAGCTGGACGGTATCGTCGGGCATTGCCGGCGTGCCGTAGAGATTGATCGCCTGAGTCCCCGACTTGGCGCCCGCCAGATAGTTGCCGGTCGGCGGGGGCGTATTGGCCGGCGCATTGGTCGCGGACCAATTGTGCTGGTGCGGCGGCAGGTTGGCGGCGGTCAGCGCGACTTCTTCCAGTCCGCCGGGCGCCCCGAGGACATAGTTCGCGCCATCCGGCATCTGGCCACGCCCCACGGGCACGCGGCCGGCGAGGTTGGGCACGCCGAAAGTCGTGGTTCCATTGCCGCCATAAGTGGTGCCGAGCAGCGCAAACAGCGCCGCATAGGGCCCGATCGGCAGCGTCCGCCCGTCGCACGGCACCCAGCCAACGGGCACCAGCCCGAAGGCAAAGGCGCGGACCTCACCCATATAGATATCGTCCATATACCCTCCGCTTGCGAAGCGGCTCCAACGCCGCTTTCTGTCCGAAGGGCATCCTGAAGCATCGAATCGTTTCGTCAATAGATACAACCATTTCCGACTCAAAGTTCATATGTTCACTGTTGCGCAGGAAGCGCCGCAATCATCGCGCACTGGCCTTCCCATCCCGGCCCCGCTAAATCCCGCGCCGTGCTCCAAGCGACTCCCCTGCCCGCCACCGCCCGGCCCCGCGCCATTGCCAACTGGCTGTTCGCCGTCGCCGCGCTGATCGTCCTGATGGTGGTGGTCGGCGGCATCACGCGGCTGACCGAATCCGGCCTCTCGATCACCGAATGGAAGCCGATCAGCGGCATCGTCCCGCCGCTCACCGACGCGCAGTGGCAGGCAGAGTTCGACAATTACAAGCGCATCCCCGAATACACCCAACTCAACCAGGGCATGACGCTCGCCGGGTTCAAGGCGATCTTCTTCTGGGAATATCTGCACCGCCTGCTCGGCCGGCTGATCGGCATGGCGTTCGCGCTGCCGCTGATCTGGTTCGCGGTGAAGAAGGCGATCCCGCGCGGCTATGGCTGGAAGCTGGTCGCGCTGCTGATCGCGGGCGGTATGCAGGGCGTGGTCGGCTGGTGGATGGTCACCTCCGGCCTCACCGAACGCACCGATGTCAGCCATATCCGCCTGGCGACCCACCTGCTGATGGCGCTGGCGATCCTCGCGGCGCTGGTCTGGGTCGCGCTCGATCTGCGGACGCTGGACCGCAATGCCGCAGAGCGCCCTGCGCGGCTGACCCGGCTGGGCACGGGCGTGCTCGCGATCCTGTTCGTGCAATTGCTGTTCGGCGCGCTGGTCGCAGGGCTCAATGCCGGGCTGGTCACCAATGAGTGGCCGCTGATGAACGGCCATTTCTTCCCCGGCGCGACAACCGAGGGCCAGAGCTTCTTCGGTGCGCTGTTCAACGATCCGGCCATCGTCCATTTCGTCCATCGCTGGTGGGCATGGGTCGCCGTCGCCGGGCTGATCCTGCTCGCCCGCGCCGCCAAGCCGCTCGACCGCCGCGCCTCTATCGCCATCCACAGCGCGTTCGGCATCCAGATCCTGCTGGGCATCGCCACGGTGATGTCGGGCATGGATATCGTGCTGGCAGCGCTTCACCAGCTGACCGGCGCGCTGTTGCTGGTCGCCACCGTCTGGGGCGCCCACGCCATCGGCCGGCGTAAATGAGAATTGGGCGATGAGCGATGTAGCGTTGCTCTGGTCGACCTTCGCCGACCGGGCCGACGCCGAGCGCGTAGCCGAAGCGATGATCGCCGAGCGCCTCGCCGCCTGCGTCAACATCCTCGCGCCTTGCACCTCCATCTATCGCTGGGAGGGCAAGGTTGAGCGCGGCGACGAAGTCCCCGCTCTGTTCAAGACGACACCCGAACTCGCCGATCGCCTGCGCGCGCGCATCGCCGAACTGCATTCCTACGACCTGCCGGTGATCGAGGCCTGGCTCGCCGCCGCTTCGGACCCGGTATCCGACTGGATCGCGCGGGAAACCGGCGCTTGATGTTCCTCGCGGCCATCGTCGCACTGGCGCAGGCCGCGATCTTCGCCCCGCCGCTCGACGTGCCGATCCGCGTCGTCACCGAACGGATCGAGCCGGAAGGCACGTATCGCGCCGAACGCCTCGTCCGCTTCCATCGCGACGGCGCCGGTTATCGCGCGAAGGTCCGCGTGATCGCCGCCAGCGCGGAAACCTCGGACCAGCGCAGCGCGATGTTCGATGCGGGCTTCAGCGGCATCATCGGCCGCACCATCGAGTTCCGCCTCGACCCGACCGGTAATGTCGTCGAAGTGATCGATCTCGCCGCGCACTGGAAGGCGTTCAGCGACGGCATCGCCCGGCTGACCGCCAACCGGAATCCCACAGCAACCGCGGCCGCCGAACGCATCCGCACCCTGCCCGAAGCGCAGCAGCAGGCGATCTTCGCTTCACTGGTCACCGCGCTGATCAGCGGCGATGGCGGCGAGACCCCCGACACCACGCGCACGCTACGCCTCCCCGCCGCCTCGCCCTTTGGCGGCTCCGCGATGCTCGACGGCACTCGCCGTTTCGAACGAAGCGGCGAGATCCTGCGCAGCACGACGCTGGCGCAAGGCGATGTCGCAGGCCGCGACGGCGCCACCGCGCGCGTCTCGGTCGAGACGGTGCGCGACACCGATCCCCGCACCGGCCTGATCGCATCGGCCCGCGAAACCACCCGCACCCGCCTCGGCGAGCAGACCCGCGAGCGCGTTTCGACCCTGTCGGTGCGCATCGAACCGGGCACAAACTGGCCCGACTGAGGGCGGCTCCAACCGAATGGTATCCTGATACCCGTCAGGAAACCCGCGCATTCGCTTGACTTTATCGCACCTCTTCTGCAAATGGCCGCCAACCGCGCTGGCCGAAAGGTCGGCGTGTTTGCGTTTCTAATGAAAGGTCACAGGCCATGAAGGCTCTGATGAAGACCACCAAGTCGGTAAAGCCGGCCGAAGTGGAAAAGAAGTGGCACATCGTCGATGCAGACGGTCTGATCGTCGGCCGCGCTGCCGTGGTGATCGCCAACGTCCTGCGCGGCAAGCACAAGACCAGCTTCACCCCGCACGTCGATTGCGGTGACAATGTCATCGTCATCAACGCGGACAAGATCAAGTTCACCGGCAAGAAGCTGGCGCAGAAGGTGTACTACAAGCACACCGGCTATGCGGGCGGCATCAAGGGGATCACCGCGGGCAAGGTGCTCGACGGCCGCTTCCCCGAGCGTGTTCTCGAAAAGGCTGTCGAGCGCATGATCCCGCGCGGTCCGCTGGGTCGCGCCCAGATGCGCAACCTGCGCATCTTCGCCGGCACCGAGCATCCGCACGCCGCTCAGAACCCCGAAGTCCTCGACATTGCCGGCATGAGCCGGAAGAACAAGGTGGGCGCATAATGTCCGACAATCGCCAGTCCCTTTCCGATCTCGGCAACATCGCCGGCGGTGAAGCCGCTCCGGCCAGCGCCGACGAGTATCTGAACGCCCCGGCCGCTCCGGCCGTGTCGAACACCCCGCTGCGCCAGCAGGAACTCGATGCCTATGGCCGCGCCTATGCCACCGGCCGCCGCAAGGACGCAGTTGCCCGCGTCTGGCTGAAGCCGGGCACCGGTAAGATCACGATCAACGGTCGCGATCAGGAAACCTATTTCGCGCGTCCGACGCTGCGTCTCGTCATCAACCAGCCGTTCGGCGTTGCCGGCCGCGAAGGTCAGTATGACGTCGTCTGCACCGTCAAGGGCGGTGGCCTTTCGGGCCAGGCCGGCGCGGTCAAGCATGGCATCAGCCAGGCGCTGACCAAGTTCGAGCCGATCCTGCGCGCGCCGGTGAAGGCCGCGGGCTTCCTGACCCGCGACAGCCGCACCGTCGAGCGTAAGAAGTACGGCAAGGCGAAGGCCCGCCGCAGCTTCCAGTTCTCGAAGCGCTAAGCTTCGCGATCAGCGACACGAAAAGGGCGGTCCGGCAACGGGCCGCCCTTTTTCGTTGGAGCGCCATACGCTAGGCGCACGACATGACCTTCGAAGACCCCATCGTCGCCCGGATCGTCGCGTTCATCGAGAGCGTCGGCATCCCGGTGATCGTCGAGCCGGTGGGGGACGATGTGCTGCTGCCCGGCGCAACCGTACGTCACGGCGCGCTGATCTTCGATCCCGCAACGCTCCCCTGGCCCGGCGACCTGCTGCACGAGGCGGGACACATCGCGGTGACCGATCCCGTGCTTCGCGATACGCTGGAGGAAGTCTCGCAGGATCAGGCAGAGGAAATGGCGGCAATCGCATGGTCCTATGCCGCCGCGATCGAGATCGGGATCGATCCCGCGATCGTCTTCCATGAAGGCGGCTACAAGGGCGGCGGCGCCAACTTCCTGTCATCGTTCGACGGCAATGGCGGGATCGGCGTGCCGATGCTGCAATATTACGGCATGACCGCCGAAGCCCGGCAAGCGGCAGCACTAGACCGCGCGCCCTTCCCCGCCATGGCGCGCTGGTTGCGCTAGGCGCTTCGACGTTCCGGCACCGGGTCCGCCGCTTCCCCGGCCGGCAGCAACCAGCCCGAATAGCGGATCACCCGCCCCACCAGCGGCACCGCAACGTCCACCTCGAAGCGGAACCGCCCGTCCTCCTGCCACTCCCGCGCCGCGATGCGGGGACCCAGGAAACGCGGCAGCGGTACCCCGAACAGGCTCCAGCCGCGAAACGCCATCCGCAGCCCCTCTCCGTCCGAGGGCAGGTCGAACGCGAAGCGCAACGGCCCGAACCGCTCCACCGCCAGCCCCCGCTTCGCGCTCAGCACGCTGCGGAAGCGATGCCCGCCAAAATCGCGGTGCCAGGTCTCGCTCCCGTCACGCTCGGCAAAGGCAACATGCAGCGGATAGCGTCCCGAAGGCGGCATCCCCATCATCGCCGCGAACAGCCCGGCCAGCGGACCGGTGCCCCGTTCAACCACGCCTTCGCCCACAGCCTCGTCGCTTTCGTGCATCGCCCGCACCATCGGCGGCAGCTTCGCGAACCGCTCCCCCATCAATCGGGCATAGAGCGGCTCGGGCAATTGCCGTTCCACAATCTCATGGCCAATCGCCAGTCTCGCGAACAAGGGCTCGAACCGCTCCAGCGTCAGCGCGTCCCATGCATCGCGAGCGCCCGGCACGACCCGTCCGGCCAGCATGTCCCCCGCGATCAGCTCGGCGGCAAGTACCGGAATCTCCGGTCCATCCCCGTCGCTTGCGATCAGCGTCCAGCGCCGTTCGGTCCGCCCGCCGCGCACGGTCACATGCATCGCCGAACGATCCCCGCCAAAGCCCAAAGTCATCCGGTACAAAGGCGTCAGCCAGCGCGAGGCGCGGGTCAGCGAACTCAGCCAGCCCCAGCGCACCGGCCAGCTCATCAGCCACAAAGCGAGCATCTGGAAATCCAGTTCGGTCCCCGCGCGAAAGGTCACCGCGGGCCGCCCCGCCAGCCGCTCCGGCGCGATGGCGTGGTCCGGCACATCGGCGATGGCGACCAGCCGCCCGCGCAGCACGCCGTCCGCGGTTACGAAATCCTCGCGCTGCATCTCCTGCCAGCCATAAGCGGTCTCCCAACGCTTGCCCCGCCACAGCCGCACCGGTCGCCCGACATAGCTCAGGATCGCCGCCGCGACCGACACGCCCGCGCTCGCCCGGTTGGAGGCGCTGATCGCCATCTCGACCCGGTCGATCCGCTCCAGCCCATCCGCCAGCTTGCGCACCACCGCACCCGACAATGCCGGCACGCTGGAGGCGCCCGCGATCACCGCCACGCCCGCCGCCTTCGCCGCCTTGTCCAGCACCGCGATCCCGCTCACGAAATCGCGCCCGTCGGCCAGATCGAGATAGGGGATGCGCATCGCGATGCACGCCTCGGGCACGGTATAGCCGCTCGCCTGAAACGGCCCCGCCGCGTCGATCACCAGATCGGGCCGATGCCGCGCCATGACCATGCCGATCCCCCCGGCCCGATCCGCCCCCACCGGCTCGGCGCGCTCAAGCCCGGCACAAAAGGCCGCAGCCTTCTCCAGCGACCGCCCGGCCACGAGCACCTCATGCCCCGCCCCCAGCAACCGCCGCACCAGCCGCGCGCCGAACCCGCCATAGCCACCGATGACGAGAATGCGGCTCATAGGATCTGCTCCGGTAGCCCGACCTTCCAGCGGAAGGTCAGACCGCCAGCCAGCCCGGCGACGGCGGGGATGGCCTGGTACAGCAACTCGCTGAACGAGGTTGGATTGAAGCCTGTCAGCCGCATGATCAGCGTCAACGGCAAGCCCCCGATCACCGCACCGGCCAATGCCGATATGCCCCAGTTCGTGGCGCCTCTGGTACGCAAAAAGTTGTACAACGGCAGAGCGAGCAACAAATGCAGCAATGCTATCGCCCAGCCGAAGACGAAGATGACCAGCGCGACTCCCACGGCACCGAGATAGAATCCCTCGATCGAAGCGATGAAAAGCACGAAAACAAGGGCTGGCACCGCCGCCGCTGCCAGCGAAGCGAGCAGCATGGCGCCAAATTCACGGTCGATCACAGGATACGCTCCCGCTGCGCCGGTGTCGGCATCCAGCAGGTCTCCCGCTGCCCGAACAGCCGATAGCGATTGCGCGCCACCCATCGGTACACGGAATCGCGCACCACCCGCGGCACCACCGCCGCAATCACGAGCATCCGCCACGGCCAGCCCAGCCCGCGCCAGATCGCGAAGACCGCATTGCTATCCCGCAGCGCCCGTTCGCCGTCGACCACGATCAGCGTGTCCGGATCGGCCGGATCGATCCCGAACCGGCGGTACAGCGCCGCCCCGGCCTCGCTCTGCATCGACGCCAGCCGGAAATGGCCGAGCCGGTCATGCCGCAGCACGAACTGCGCATTTGCCGAGCACAGCACGCACATCGCGTCGAACACGATGACCGGATGCGTCACGCCACCGCCCCCGCATCGCAATCCGCGAACACCGCGATCTGGTGGATCAGTTCGCCGAACCAAGGATGGACCAAATCCAGCGTAAAGGCGAAACGGTCCTCGCCCAGCTCGACATGGCCGACTACCAGCCGCCCCGGCGCGAGCCAGTCCGGCACGCGCAGCCGCAATCCGCCGAGCCGCAGGAAATAATGATCGCCCAGGAACAGCAGCGTCCCGTCCGCCGCGTCGAGCGTCAGCGCGATGCCGACGCCAAGGCCGAGATACTCCTCGAGTCCCGTCGGTCCCGCGAAGCGCTTGCTGCTGTGGATCACCTGCGGGAAGCCGTGGCGGCGGCCATATTGGCGCGTCCAATACTGACTGCAGCCCTCGACATCGCCGGTCACGCTCACGCTGGCGGCAACGCCGACATCCTCGCCCAGCGGCAGCGGCGCGCCGATCAGCCGGCCGAGTTGTGCCAGCAGCCACCCGCCCCGGCTCAACCGGCATTCGATCACTTCGCCGACATAGGAGACGCAGGCGCCGCGCCCGACATGGCGCGCGAACCGTGCACGCGTCGCTTCGGGCAGCGCAGCCCAGCGCGCCTCGCCCATCACATTGCGGAACGGCGCCTCGCCCGCGGGCAGCGTTTCCGCAGCCGGGCGGTGCCAGCTGCCGCACCGCCGCCGGACCGGTTCGCTCCACCAATCGACTGCCAGCGCCATCTTCGCCTCCTATCTCTCGGCCTTGCCCTTGGGGAGAAAGGCCAGCACCCGCTTGCCCATGCGGATCAGCAGCATCAGCCGGCTCGGCGGGATCGCGATCATCTGTTCGTACCAGTCGTCCAGCGTCGCCACGAAGCCATGCATCGCCTCGATCCGCTCACGCGCCACCGCGGAGATGCGCGGGTCGACTTCGGCTTCCTCGCGACAGACCTTGAGTGCCGCCACGGCGGGGTCGATCTCGCGTTCCTTGCGGCCCTCGGCGATGCGGGTCAGCATCTGCATCAGGTCGACCTCGGCCTCGTAATGCTCGCGCCGGTCGCCCATCACCGGCACGCGGCGGATCAGCTTCCAGCCGAGCAGTTCCTTCAGGCTATTCGACGTGTTGCTCCGCGCGATCCGCAGCGTGTCGCTGATCTCCTCCGCGTTGAGCGGCCGATCGCTGAGATAGAGCAGCGCATGGATTTGCGCGACCGAGCGGTTCACGCCCCATTGCCCGCCCATCTCGCCCCAATGCAGCACGAATTGCTGCACCGCCGGGGGCAGAAGGCTCGTTTTGTCTGCAATTTCTGTCATAACAGAAATATGAGGTCAGCCTGACGGAAAGTCAAGGTGCATGGGCCGTGCGGCGAACCGTTCCGGCCCGCCTTTTCATGGCCGCACTTGGCTGCGATGTGCCGATCAGGGATCGCGGCGACGGGGCACGCCACCGCGGATTGGAGATGCCGCTTGACGCGCTGCCCGCGCACTTTCAACACAACCCAAATGCCTGTTCGTGCGTTGATTTGCTCGCTCCGTCGGCAAAGGTCGTTCGCCGGACGCGAAGGAAAGAGATTTCGATGACGTCGCGTGAGATGACTTCGTTCCTGCCGCTGGCCGATGACGGCGCGTGGCCCGCCGACGCTCGCCGCTCGATCTCCGACGTGCTGCACGTGATGGCGTTCGGGGCGATCGGCTGGCCGTGGCTGCTCAAGAGCCTGTCGGGCGGCACCAAGGCCGAGAAGCGCCGCCTGATCGAGCGCCTCGACCTCGCGCCCGACGCCCTGCCCTATCTCGGCAGCTGGAAGGCCGATACCGGCTTCCTCCACCTGATCGTCGATCATATCGAAGCGAAGAAGCCGCAGACCGTTGTCGAATTCGGCGCAGGCGCCTCCAGCCTGATCGTCGCGCGAGCGCTTCAGCGCAATGGCGGCGGCCGGCACATCGCCTGCGACCAGCATGCCGGATTCGTCGCCGCGACCCTCGAATGGCTGCACGATAACGGCGTCGATGCCGATCTGCGCGCCACGCCGTTCCGCCCTTCGCCCAATGGCTGGCCGGGCGTGTGGTACGATCACGGCCAGTTGCCGCAGGAGATCGACCTGCTGATCATCGACGGGCCGCCCTGGGCGATCCACCCTTACGTCCGCGGCGCGGCAGACAGCCTGTTCGACCGGATTCCGGTGGGCGGCACGGTGATGCTCGACGATGCGGCGCGCCCCGGCGAGCGTGTCGTCGCACGCAAATGGAAGAAGCGCTGGCCCGGTTTCGAGTTCAACCTGACCCATCCGGGTACCAAGGGCACGCTGATAGGTACGCGCATCAAATAATGCGTATCGCAATACTGCGATGTCACACTTTGAAATAAATCGAAATTTATTGAAAAGTATCTTGAGAAGCGAGGCCTCCGCAAATAGCCTCACCCTCTGGCCTGGATACGTCACCCGACTGTCCACGATTCAGGGGGATCCGTTACATGAAGCACACACGTACCTCCCGCACGCTTCGCGCGTCGCTGCTGGCTTCGGCCGGCCTTTGCCTCACCGCCCTCGCAGCCGGCGCCCACGCCCAGAGCAGCGACACCAGCGGCGAAATCAACCGCCCGTCTGACGACGAGGCCGTACTCGAGCGGCAGACCACCGGCCCGACCCTTGTGTCGGCGCTCGAATATACCGCTCCGGATCCTCAGATCGTCATCGGCGCGCCCGGCACGCCGACCACTGCGCGCGATCCGGTCAACGTCACCGGCGTCGGCCAGATGATCGTCGATCAGCAGAACGGCTTTATCGGCCTGTGCACCGGCACGCTGATCAACGCCCGCACCGTGATCTTCGCGGCGCACTGCGTGAACGACGATCCTGCCAATTCCTATGGCTCGAACACCGGCGGCAAGCCGATCGGCTTCGGCTTCTCGAGCAACAACAACCAGGCGGGCGCGAGCGCGTTCGGTGGCTGGCTGGGCAATCACCAGACCAACACCAGCCGCTATATGTATAACGTCAACCAGGTCGCCTATCACCCCGGCTCGCTCGAGCCGAACGCGTCGGGCTTCCTCTATGCCGACGTCGCGATCGCTTCGCTCGATACGCCTGCGGTCAACATTCCCACCTGGGCGCTGCTGTTCTCGCAGCTGCCGCAGACCACGGGCGGCGCGGGCGGCACCGGCTATCACGTCAACATCGTCGGCTATGGCAATAACGGCACCGGCGCCACCGGCTCCACCGGCGGCATCGACTATCGCCGCCGCCTTGCCGAGAACATGCTCGGCGCGCTCGCCTCGATCGACGATTTCGAAGGCTTCCTGTTCGGCGGCGCTTCGGGCGTGCTGCCGCAGAACCTCTACTGGATCGACTTCGACGATCCCCGCCGCGGCACCGCATCGGCCGATCCGCGCGACTTCAACGCGTGGCGCGACAACCCGACCCCGAACGAAGGCATCACCGCCAGCGGCGATTCGGGCGGCCCGCTGATCCTCGATCGCATCGGCAACCAGACGCTCGCCAAGCAGCTGGTGATCGGCGTCCTCTCGGGCGGCTATACCCGCTTCTTCAACGGCGCCCCGGCGAATGGCTATGGCACCGCCGCATTCTACCAGCCGCTCTATCTCTATTGGGACTGGATCGCGGCGAACAATCCGTATCGCTACGTCTCGTCGCTGGCGGGTGACGCGAACTGGACCGATGCGTCGCACTGGGTCACCAATCTCGACCCGAACTACACAATCATCGGCCCCAACGGCACCTTCATCAATGGCGTGCCGACCAACCCCGGCACGGCGCAGAACGAAGCTCCGGGCGACAAGACGTTCGGTGAAGCCTGCTTCGAAAGCGGCGGCTTCTATGATTGCCAGAACATGGCGACCGGCGCGATCACCAGCGGCACCCGCCCGATCGGCCAGAGCCTTGAAGGCGGCGGCGCAGCCACGGTCAGCATCTCCACGCTCGAGGACAGCAGCGGCACCGCGTCGTCGCATGTCTTCAGCATCGAGGATGTCGATGCCACCGCACCCACCGCGCAGGCGAACGAAAGCGTCGGCACCAACGCCCTGCCTGCGGCGACCCTCGCCAACGGCCTGCCGGGTGCGACCAACTTCGTGCCCAACAACACCGACGGCAATCGCGCCAACGGCGTGATGGGCAAGTATTTCGACGTCACCCTCGCCGCCACCGGCACCACCACGCTCAGCAGCGCGGTGACCATCGATCGCTTCGCGATCGCGGGCGGCGGCGCGGCGCTGAACATCACCTCGACCGGCTCGCTCACCAGCCTGATCGACATCACCCAGGCGACTGGCACGATGCAGGTCAATGGTTCGCTGACCTCGTCGGGCGATTATCTGATGATGTCGGGCGGCCTGAACGGCAGCGGCACCATCACCGTGCCTTACTTCACCAGCCTTGCCGGCACGATCGCGCCGGGCACTGCGGGCACCACCGGCACGCTCACCTTCCGCGGCAACGTGGTCCTCAGCTCGGGCAACAAGTTCCTGGTCGATCTGGGCGCCAACGGCGTGTCTGACCGCATCGCGGTTCAGGCGTTCGGCGGCAACACCGGCGTCGCCAGCATCGGTGGTCAGGTCAGCTTCGGCCTGCTGCCGACCGCGCGTGCGGGCAACAGCTACACGATCATGACCGCTGCGGGCGGCGGCCTTGCCGGCCTCGACTCGTCGCATCGCTTCACGGTGAACCCGATCACCAGCAGCGCGATCCTGAAGCCGAACCTCACCTATTCGAACAATGCCGTGACGGTTCAGCTTGTCGCCAGCTCGTATTTCAGCGCTGTCGATAACACCAACGCAGTGCAGAACCGTTATGCCCTGCTGCTGGACCGCAACCGCAGCCAGGCAGCGGCGTTCGATGCGATCTACGGCCCGCTCGATCTCCAGACGGCTGGCGTGATCCGTACGACGCTGAGTGGCCTTGCGCCGGCAGCGGACTCGACCGCCCAGTCGCTCGGCATCGTCGGTGTCGACAACATGGCGGGCTTCCTGCGCACGCGCGTCGACGGCATCGAAGCCGGCAGCGCGGGCGGCACCATCGCCCGTTACGGCGCGGTGACCCAGGTCGCGCAGAACCTCACCGCGACGCGCGGCATTGCCGGTCTGTCGGGCATGGGCTTCGGCATGGATATCCGCAGCGATGCGGTCACGCCGATGATCCAGGAGAATGCGCTTCCCGAGAATATGAGCGCCTTCTTCGCGGGCGGCTATCTGAAGGGCGACAGCGCCCCGATGACGGGCATCACCGGACGCGACGATTATGACGGCTGGTATGCGGCCGCCGGTATCGAAACCTCGATGTCGGATGCCACGCTCGGCTTCGCACTGTCCTATACCCGCCTCGACGGCACGTCGGCGCTGGTCGGCAACAGCGCCAAGGGAACGCTGTATCAGGGCTCGATCTACGGCAAGGGTGACCTTGGCGGTGGCGTGAACCTCGACGTCATCTTCAGCGCCGGTGCGCTGTCGACCGACACCACCCGCGTGGTCAGCTTCGTGGGCACGCCCTACACGCTGCGCTCGTCGCAGTCTTCGCTGGTCCTCTCCAGCGAACTGGGCCTGGGCTATGATTTCGATCTCGGCGCCGCGCGGCTCACCCCGCGCATCGCCGGCCGCACGACCCATATCGGCTTCTCGCGTGAGATCGAGACCGGTGGGCCGATGGCACTCATGACCGATCGTTCGCCTGTCAACAGTGCCCAGGCCCGCGGTGGTCTGACCATCGCTGGCACCGGCCCGAAGATCCGTCCGTAC
Organism: Sphingomonas sp. AOB5; assembly: GCF_029433115.1. GTDB lineage: Bacteria > Pseudomonadota > Alphaproteobacteria > Sphingomonadales > Sphingomonadaceae > Sphingomonas. The sequence continues at coordinate 34,075 of NZ_JARNTV010000010.1, forward strand.
ATCAGCGGCACCGTGGTTCACGACTTCACGGACCGTCCGGCCGTGATCGGCGCGAACTTCGTCGGCGGCGTGGGCGGCAACGTCCTGTTCGCCCTGAACGGCCAGGATCATGACTGGTTCGAACTGAATGGCGGCCTGACCATCAGCGCAGGTTCGTTCGATCTCTCGATCTCGGCCGAGACCACGCTCGAACGCGAAGACGTGAAGAGCCAGGCCTATCGCGGATCGATCTCGTTCAAGTTCTGATCGAAACGCAGTGAAATAAAGGGGCCGTCCCGCGAGGGGCGGCCCTTTTTCTTTGCACGGGTTTCGACTCCGAAATGGTGACGAACCCCATAGTTTGTTCGACTCTGCCCCCTGCCCGCGACATTCTTGTTCGTGACGACAGCGTTCCGGTTTGACTGCCGGTTACGAAGGGGGGCCTTGATGTCCGTCAGCGAAATGATCCTGATCGGGCTCGCAATAGCCGCGCCGATCATTGCCGCCACTTCGGCATTCTGGGGACTGACCCGCGAAGTTTCGACAAAGGCCGAGGATGGCAGCAAGCAGCTCACGCCCGCGGGCCGGGTGGCGATCGGCTTTGCCGCGATCAGCGCGCTGGTCGCGGTGACCAGCATCGGCTTCAAGGCCATGGTCGACAACGACAAGCAGCGGACGGAAGCCGAACGGCGGGAAAGGGCCGCGGCCGACGCACGGCTGCTGGCACTCCAGCAGAAACAGGCAGCCGAAGCCGAACAGCGCGACGAGGCCAATTGGCGCGCGTTTAACAAGAGATATCAGGAGGCGCTGAGCCAGCTCGGCATTGCCGCGACCCGCGAGGAAGGCGGCCGCATCGTCTCCAACCAGGACCTGCTCGCCGCGATCGAGGAACAACGCGACCGCACCATCGCGGGCAATGCGCGGATCTTCCAGCTCGCCCAGTCACAACGCATCGTCCTGCAGGGCCAGCCGCTCGGCTCGCTGCGGATCCGGATGACCTTTGGCGGGTTCAGCGCCACAGAGTTTGAGACGTTGAAAGAGGGCTTCGCCGCTGTCGCCGAATATGACGAGAGCGACGACGAATACGGCCGTCTTGCCGATGCCCATGAATATTTCGACGATTCAAACAGCTATCGGCACACCTTCATCCCGCTGCTGCAAATGCTGATGGCTGACGCGGATTCACCCGAGCAGACCGACGATCTCATTCTCGCGCTCGATGTCGACGGCACCGGCGCCTGGGTGCTGCCGATCGGCGTGACCAGCCAGAAGGCAACACGCGGTCTCGTCTTCAACGACGACTGGCTGGACGCCGCCGGAAACCCAAATGGAGACCCGGCCGAGGACATTAAACAGGAGAATGGTGCCTGCACCGTCCCGCGCATGACGATGGACCAACGTCGGCGGGAGGTGTCGCTCGAAGTCAATCTGCAGGGCAATTGCCTGCCGTTCGCGATCCACCGCGCCGGTACTTCGAACGTCATCGCACGGCTGACCGATCGCCCCGCGACGGTGATCTATCGCAACGGCAACAAGCTTTCGCCGATCACCGCAACCAACGTGGCTGACATCACCGATTGGGTCACGCGCAATTGCTGGGCCAGTCAGCTCTATGGCAAGGGCGGGAAATATATCCAGCTAACCGCCGTACCCAATCAGCGGAACGATCTGGCGATCACCCGGACGCTTCGTTTCGAGGGGATCGGAGACATGACCTATCAGCCGACATTCTACGACAATCGCGAGGATTGGGACGCAGGCCGATGCGCGCGGTTCCGCTAGCCGCGATCCGCTTCAGTCCATCACCCGCGCCAGCGTCCGGAACGCCCTGCCCTCGATCCGGATCTCGTTGAATGAGGGCCGCGACACGCGAACGCGCTCCGACAATGTGCCCGCGCCGATCATCCGCACCGTGCGTCCGCCAACCTCCTGCACCAGATCGAACGGGTCATGGACATGCCCGGTCAACACCGCGTCCACGCCCGCCGCGGCCAGCGCCGCCAACGCCCGCCGCCCGCCGCGCGTGCTCGACGACATGCGCGTGCCGCCCTCGATCAGCGGATGGTGGCAGGCGACGAACTTCAGATCGTCCGCCGGTGCCGCCTCGACCAGTGCCAGCGCCTGCTGCAGTGCGCGGATGCCGACATGGCCCTTCGACCAGTTGAGCCGGAACTGGAAGCGAGCGGTGGTGCGCAGCGGCACGATGCTCACGCCCTTGATGTCCAGCGGCCGCTCGATCATCCGCTCCAGCGCGGTGTAGCGTTTGTACGGCGTCACGAAGCGCGCCCATGGGTTGAAATAGGGCAGGTCGTGATTGCCCACCTCCACCGTCACCGGCCGCCCCAGCCCTTCCAGCCATTTCGACGCCGCGGCAAACTCGTGGTGCCGCGCCCGCATCGTCAGGTCGCCGGTCACAACAACCGCATCGGGCTCTTCCGCCTTCACCAGCCCCGCGAACCAGTCCAGCGCCACCTGATCCTCGGCGCCGAAATGGATGTCGCTGACATGGAACAGGCGGATCATCTCATGCCTCGCGGGTCGAGATGAACGCCTTCAGGCTGGTGCCGCTGCGGATGCGCGTCGCGGGATCCAGCGTCACCGGTTCGCCGTCGAACAGCGCCAGCACCTTGCGATTGCCCTTCAGCCGCAGCTCGGGCGTATTGGTCTTGGTCACCGCATGCGCCGCCACCCAGTCGCCCGTCAGCCATTCCCAGCCCAGCTGCGCAATCGATCGCCAGTCGCGCGCGTCGACGCCGGTGACTTCCAGCCCGTCGCTGTCGGGGAACACGAAAACCGCCTGATAATGGCGCTCCAGCTCGGGCGCGCCGCGCACGCGGATGCCCTTGCGCGCAAAGGTATTCGCCCACGCCGCCCGCGCCGCCTGGAACAGCCGCCCGACCCGCCCCTTGCGCACCGCCTCGCGCGCACGGAACCAGGATGCGGCCGGACCCAGGATCAGCCCAACGAACGCACGATGCTCCCCCGCCTCGATATAGGGCAGCGTCACCCGCGTGGTTTCCTTGTGCGCCGCAGCGATGATCTTCGCGGGATCCAGTTCCTTGTGCAGCCCCTTGGCGAGCAGGTTCATCGTCCCACCCGGCAGGATCAGGAACGATCCCTTCCATGTCGACAGTGCGCTGAGCGCCGCGTTGATCGTGCCGTCACCCGCATAGAGCACGACGGTGTCGACCTTCTTGCGGGTCAGCGAACCTCCCTTGGGGAGTTCCTCGTCGGGAAAGGCGGTGCGGCCGGCAAGCTCCATCCCGCGCTCGGCAAAGACCTTTTCAAGAGCCTCGCATTTGGCGGGAGTCGCAGTGCCGGAATTGGGATTGGTGATGAACCAGAGACGTTGCATGGTGATCGTAACGCATCGGAATCGATTTGGTGGCGGCAATTATGGACCGATTGCCCGAAACAGATTGAAATAGCTCGTCACGGCGAAGATCCACAGGATCACCAGGGCCTGGAACCACGCGGCGCGAATGCGGATCGCCAAAGCGGCAAGGATTGCGCTGCCAACCGGGAACAGATTCCATATCGTCTGGCTCCACCTGCCCGTCGTGCTGGCGCTGTAAAGGTTCATGACGATGGCCAGCACCAGCGAGATCAGCATGAGTCCTCATCGGTGCGCGAGTGTCTCCAGATAAAAAGCTCTCAGATCGATCCCCTCCGCAGGCACCTCATCGGGGAGCGCAGCGGCGACCATCAGGAATGAGATGACCAGGAACACGAAGTTGATCAGGAACGCCGCGATCGTCAGTGTCTGCGTGCCCGGATAGCCGAACTGCCACCACCAGAAGACGATCATCGAGTAGAGCATCATCACGGCATAGACGATGGTCAACCAGTCCCACTTCACCCGCGATCCGGCGCGCAACAGCTTGTGGAAGCTGGTCAGTAGATCGGCGACGCCCAGCCCGATGACGACCCCGATAAATGCGAGCACCAACTCGTTCAGCGACATGATGGCCCTCCCCGGGCATCATGGCTCAGCGTGACGCCAGCCGCCAGACCGGCGCGACGTCAATAGCGGTACAATCGCACCTTCTGGACCCCGAATTGCCCCGGCGGCAGCCGCACATGCCGCCCCTGATGGGTCTCGTCGCCGTTCAGGCGCCTGCCCGCGATCCACTTGCCGCCCTCGAACCGCCCCTCGTCCACCGCGTCCAGCCCTGCCCGGCCCTTCCCATCCGCCGGCTCGACCGTGAGCGTCACGCCGCGGCCCGCGACAAGGAATTCCTCCCCACCCAGCCAGATCACCATCCCGCCATGCTCCGACGGCTGCTGCTTGTCCTTCGCTGTCCACGGATCGACGAAGCTGACCGTCAGGCGATAGCCGCCGATCGTCACGCTCTGCGGCGCTTCGTCCACCACCCCGTCGAACGTCACCGGCGGCGCGAAGCCCGCAATCCGCCCCTCGGACTGCGCCGTCAGGATCACCGGCGCCATGCTTTCCAGCAGTGCGTACAGCCCGCCCAGCCGCTCGGCGCCAGCATCGGAGATATTCTCGATCGAAAAGGGGCTGAACCCCATGCCGCCATGCTTGCCGATCACCAGCATCGCATTCGCCGCCGCGCGCGGATCCCCGGCATTGTTCGCTTCGGGCACGAACAGCGGGTTCTGCGGCGTCACATAGCCCGCGACGATCCCCGCGAAGTTCGGGAAATAGATGTCCGGCGCGATGAAATCTATCGACGGCGCGCCCTTGCGCCATTCGGCCATCAGATGCGCCAGCGGGCCGCCGCTGGGATATTCGCCCGGCTTCTTGCCCGGCCGCCCCTGCGCCCCGTTGACGAACATCGGCAGTGGATAGGCCCGCTTGCCCGCCCCCGCCACAACCTCGACGAACCGCGCATAGCTCAGCGCCGTGAACCGCTCCTCATCGCCGCCCGCCTTGGCATAGGCCGCATCCGCCACCGCACCATGCTCGCGCGCGGTCGGCAGGAAGCCGATCTCATTCTCCACCTGCACCATGATAACCGTGTGCCGCTCGCCATCCACCTTGCGCAGATGCGCCATCAGCGCCGCAAACGCCCGCGCATCGGCATCGCGCACCGCGGGCGAAAGCGCGGAAAGGATCTCCTGCGATCTGCCCTCGGCATCGGTGGTGCGCGGAAAGCGCTTCGTATCGCGCTTCACCCATGCCGGCACATAGCTCGACATCGAATTCTTCCACGTGCCGAACCACAGGATCACCAGCCGCATATCGCTGGCGCGGGCATCCTCGATCAGCCAGTTGACGCTGGAGAAATCGAACTGCCCCTCGACCGGCTCGATCAGCTCCCAGCTGACCGGCGCCAGCACCGTGTTCAGCCGCATCGCGCGCAGCTTAGCCCAGTGCCGGGCCATATAGGCGCGGTTCGATGAACTGCTGTTGCCCAGTTCGCCGCCCAGGATCAGGAACGGCTTTCCGTCCACGATCAACTGCCGCACCTCGCCGCGCTGCGCGACTTGCGGGATCTGGGCAAAGGCCGGCGTCGCGGCCAGCAGCATGAGCGAAAATAGCCAGCGGATCATGCCGGCATCTTGTTATGTTAGCGCTAACCAGCGCAAGCGATTTCGTGAGGCCTACTGGATCGCGATAAGCTGGATGGTGAACAGCAGGGTCGCATTGCCCGGGATCGGACCGCGGCCGTTGGGGCCATAGGCCATGTCCGCCGGGATCGCGATTTCGATCGTGTCGCCCACACCCATGTTCGGCACCGCCACCTGCCAGCCCTTGACCAGCCGGTTCAGCGGGAAGGTCGCCGGCTCGCCGCGCTTGAACGAGCTGTCGAACTCGGTGCCGTCGATCAGCGTGCCGGCATAGTGCAGCGTCACCGTATCGGTCACCGCCGGATGCCGTCCGGTGCCATCGCCCTTCACCCGGCGCCAGCGACCATTGCCCGGCAAGGGCTGCCAGCCGTCCGCCGCCTTCAGGCTGGAGATCGCGAGCTGCTGGCGGTTGTGCCACGCGGCGTCCTGCGGCGTGGTCGCGTCGGGCGCGTCCTGCACCATCGCGGCAGCGGGAATGACGGCGGCGACCACCGCATAGGGCAGCACATAGGGGAGGAACTTGATCATCGGCCCTTATTCGAATTCGAGGATCGCCGCGTCAACCGCCAGACTGTCGCCGGGTGCGAAGTTCGCCGCCTTCACCACCGCGGCCTTCTCGGCGCGCAGGATATTTTCCATCTTCATCGCCTCGACCACCGCCAGCGGCTGGCCCGCCTCCACCTTGTCGCCCGGCTGGACGTGCAACTGGGTCAGCAGGCCCGGCATCGGCGCCAGCAGGAAGCGCGACATGTCCGGCGGGATCTTCTCGATCATGTGCTTCGCCAGCGCCGCCACGCGCGGACGATAGACACGCACCTGATGCGATGCGCCGCGCGTGGTGATCTTCCAGTGCCCGCGCTTGCGCTCGATCTGCACCGACAGCGTCTCGCCATCGATCGTCGCGTCCACCAGCCGCTGGCCGGGCTGATAGGCCATGTTCAGCGCCATGGCCCGGTTATCCACCACGGTCATGATCTGGTCGAAGATCACCTGATGCTTGTTGCCGTCGAACGAGACGATCCATTCGGTCGACACCGCCGGAGCGCCGTTCAACTGCCCGCTGATACTCCCCGCCCAACTCGCTTCGGTCGCCGCGACGAACGCCGCCACTGCCGCGATCTTCGCCGCCAGCCCCTCGGCCGCAGGCGCGCCCGCAAAGCCCTCGGGATATTCCTCGGCGATGAAGCCGGTGGTCAGTTCGCCCGCGCGGAAACGCGGATGCTGCATGATCGCCGACAGGAAATCGAGATTGTTGCCCACCCCTTCCAGCTGGAACCGGTCGAGCGCAGTCACCTGAAGGTCCGCCGCCTCGTCGCGCGTCTCGCCCCAAGTGATCAACTTCGCGATCATCGGATCGTAGAACATGCTGACTTCGCCGCCCTCGCGAACGCCGTCATCGACGCGGACATAGCCCTTGCCCGTCTGCTCCGGTGCGGGGCCGCAACATCCCGCATGGGCGTGCGCGCCGGGGCTGCCCGGCACCGTCTCCATCGGCGGATGATAGCGGGTCAGCCGCCCGGTCGAGGGCAGGAAGCCGCGATACGGATCCTCGGCATAGACGCGGTTTTCGATCGCCCAGCCGGTCAGCGTCACCTCGTCCTGGGTGAAGGCCAAAGGTTCGCCCGATGCCACGCGGATCATCTGCTCGACCAGATCGAGGCCGGTGATCGCCTCGGTCACCGGATGCTCCACCTGCAGGCGGGTGTTCATCTCGAGGAAGTAGAAGCCCTGCCCGGTCGTGTCCGCGCCGCTGACGATCAGCTCGACCGTGCCCGCGCTGTAATAGCCCACGGCCCGCGACAGCGCGACCGCCTGCTCGCCCATCGCCTTGCGCATCTCGGGCGTGACGAAGGGCGACGGCGCCTCTTCCACCACCTTCTGGTGGCGCCGCTGGATCGAGCATTCGCGCTCGCCCAGATAGACGATGTTGCCATGCTGATCGCCCAGCACCTGGATCTCGATATGGCGCGGGCTCTCGATGAACTTCTCGATGAACACGCGGTCGTCGCCGAACGACGCCAACCCCTCGCGCTTGGTCGCCTCGAAGCCTTCGCGGACGTCCTTCTCGGAATAAGCGAGGCGCATGCCCTTGCCGCCGCCGCCAGCCGAGGCCTTCATCATCACCGGATAGCCGATCTCGTTCGAGATGCGCACGGCATGCTCGGTATCGTCGATCACCCCGACAAAGCCGGGCACGACGTTCACCCCCGCGGCCTTGGCCAGCTTCTTGGACTCGATCTTGTCGCCCATCGCCGCAATGGCATTCGGCGGCGGCCCGACGAACGCGATGCCCGCCTCCGCGCAAGCCTTGGCGAAGCTCTCGCGCTCGGACAGGAAGCCATATCCCGGATGGATCGCATCCGCCCCGGTCTCCTTGGCGGCAAGCAGGATCAGCTCGGCCTTGAGATAGGATTCAGACGCAGGCGCCGGCCCCAGCCGAACCGCCTCGTCCGCCATCAGCACATGCGGGCTGCGCGCATCGGCATCGGAATAAACCGCGACGGTCTTGATGCCCATCTTCTTGGCGGTCCGCATCACGCGGCATGCAATCTCGCCGCGATTGGCGACCAGGATTTTGGTGATCATCATTTGCTCTCGGATGGCGGGCCGAACAGGGCACGCAGCGCGGCAAGTGCCGCAGGATGATAGATGGTGGCGTGGGTTTCGGCCGGCATCGGCGTGAAGCTCCAGTGCAGGCCCGCGGGCGCCGAAGATTTCAGCGCCGCGACCAGCGGATCGACGCCCATCGCCGCGCCCTCATCGGCCAGCGCCAGCCACAGCCAGCGCTCGCCCGGCACATACGCGATCACCGGCCCCACAGCCTTGACCAGCGACATGTCGTCCCACCACAGGCTGGGGCTGATCGCGATATAGCGCCGGAACAGATCGGGCTGCTTCAGCAGCGTGTCGACCACGAACAGGCCGGCAAGCGATTCCCCCATCAGCACGGTATCGCCGGTGGTGCGGAAATTGGTCTCCACCCAGGGCAGGACCTCGCTCGACAGATAGCGACGGAACCGCTCCGAATGCCCGGCAGTCGGCCAGGTCGCGCGATCCTTGGCATTGCTGGTCGGGAAGGCCAGCTCGTTGCGGCGATCGACCGTCTCGATCCCCACCACGATCATCGGCTGGATCGTATCGACCACCGTCCCCAACTGCGCCAGCCCCGCGATATGCTGGAAATCCTGTTCCAGACCGCCGTCGAGCAGGTACAGCACGGGATAGTTTTTGCCGCTTGTCGCATAGCCGGGCGGCAGCCAGATATTCAGCGCGCGCTCGGCACCCATCACCTTGGACGGCAGTTTGTAGGTCTGCCCGATCGCGATAGGCGTCCCGCCCGCCGGCTGCGCCAGCGCGGGGACGGGCAGCAACAGCAACAACGCCAGGATCAGGCGCCATGTCGCCCGGCTGATCACTCCGCCGCCTCCAGCTCGGCCTTAACCTCGCCCTGCATCGCCCGCACACCCAGCCGCGCGAACAGCGCGCTGTCCTTGTCGTCGCCCGCATTGCCGGTGGTCAGCAGCTTGTCGCCGGTGAAGATCGAGTTCGCCCCGGCCATGAAGCAAAGCGCCTGCGTCTCATCGCTCATGCTCTCTCGGCCAGCCGACAAACGCACCATCGACAGCGGCATCACGATGCGCGCCACCGCCACCGTCCGCACGAACTCGATCTCGTCGATCTTGGCCAGCGGCGTATCCGCCAGCATGTCGCCCAGCACCGTGCCCTTCACCGGCACCAGCGCGTTGATCGGCACGCTTTCGGGATGCGGCATCGTCGCCAGCGCATGGAGGAAACCCACCCGGTCCTCGCGCTTCTCGCCCATGCCGACGATCCCGCCCGAACACACGTTGATCCCCGCGCCGCGGACATTCTCCAGCGTCTCGATGCGATCCTCAAAGGTCCGCGTCGTAATGACGTTCGCGTAGTTCTCGGGCGAGGTATCGATATTATGGTTGTAATAGTCGAGGCCCGCATCGGCGAGCTGCGCAGCCTGCTTCTCGCTGAGCATACCCAGCGTCATGCAGGTCTCCAGCCCCATCTGGCGCACGCCCTTCACCATCTCGACGATGGCGGGCATGTCGCGATCCTTGGGGCTGCGCCACGCCGCGCCCATGCAGAAGCGCGACGAGCCATTGTCCTTGGCCTGTGCCGCCGCCTGCAGCACCGCGCGCACGTCCATCAGCTTGGTCGCCTTCAGGCCGGTCTCGGCACTGGCCGACTGGTTGCAGTAACCGCAATCCTCAACGCAACCGCCGGTCTTGATCGACAACAGCGTGGAAAGCTGGACCTCGTTACGCGGATGATGCGCGCGATGGATCGACGCCGCTTCGTACACCAGATCGAGGAAAGGCATGTCGAACAGCGCGGCAATCTCGTCGCGGGTCCAGTCGGTACGCATCATTCCCATTCCCTTACGAATCCGCCACGCCAGGCCGCAGCGACAGCGTGATCTGTTGCGGCGTCCGCGGATCGAGCGCAACGATCACCGCCATCGGCTTGCCCGCCGCATCGCGCCAGCGCCATACCGGACGGGTGCGAAAGCTGGTCCGCACAACCTGCGCGCCGTTCTGCCGCGCGATCATCGCGCGAAGCTCGGACATCAGCAGATCGTCGTCCACCGCCAGCCGCGTATACGATGTGAGGTTGCATTCGGGCGTGATCGCGCTGCCCTCGGGCCGCCCCTGATAATAATAGACGCCACCATAGGCCGACGACCAGCTGCGCCAGTCGAGCGGCCCCTTGTCATCGAACGCATAGCCGCGCGACGAGGCCGCCGCCGCACTCTTCAACCCCTCGACATCGCGGAAGTTGGCGACGCAGGTCGCCTCGAACTCGGCGACCGCCGCCTGCTCGCTCGTCGGCCGCACGCGCATCTGCGTCATGTCCTGCGCCGGCAAGGCCGCAAGGGAAAGCAGCAGTGCGATCATCGCTCTGCCACCGCCTGTTTCACGAGCCGCTCAAGCTCCGGGCCATCCGATTCCGCGAACCCGTGGGACATGTAGATTTGCCGCCCGTTGCGATCGAACAGATAGACGCGCGGAATCCCAACCCGGCCTTCGGGCACGGTCGCGATATCCTTCCCGAGAATCCGGCGATAGGCAGCCACATCGGCAATGACGTAATCGACATCGGTCATCCCGCCATAGGCGAGGAAACGCGCGATCCAAGCGGGGGTCTGGTCGGGATCGGGATCGCCTTCCCGGCGATTGATATAGATGAAATTATAGCGCTCGCCCAACTGCTTGCGGATTCGGTTGAGGTGGGGCGCCTCGGCATAGCATGGCCCGCACCAGCTTGCCCAAAATGCGATCAGCGTAGGCTTGCCCGGCACGATCCGCGATCCAAGCGTGATCGGCGCACCGTTGCGCGACTTCAGCGGCACGCCTGCCAGCGTCGAGATCGAACGGCCAGCGGTCGGCGCCCGGTCCTGCGCCAGCGCAGGTGCCGCCGCGAACAGCGCAAGGCCGATCGACAGGATCATTTCAGAACCGCCGACGCAACGCTCTGAACGAACGCGCCAATTTCCCCGCCGTCGCTCATTCCGCGGCTTCCTCGATCGGCGGCATGTTGTGCCCCAGCAGCCGCAACACTTCCTCGGCCGCCGCGACAAGGTTCGTGCCCGGCCCGAAGATCGCCTGCACCCCCGCCTCACGCAGGAACTCGTAATCCTGCGCCGGGATCACGCCGCCTGCGATCACCTTGATATCCGCGCGGCCGGCATCCTGCAGCTCGCGGATCAGCTCGGGGATCAATGTCTTGTGCCCTGCGGCGAGCGACGAGGCGCCGACCACGTCGACATCCTTCTCCAACGCCAGCGCCGCACTTTCGGCAGGCGTCTGGAACAGCGGCCCCGGCACCACTTCGAAGCCGAGATCGCCGAATGCGGACGAGACCAGATTGGCACCCCGGTCATGCCCGTCCTGCCCCATCTTGGCGACCAGCATGCGCGGCTTACGGCCAAGGCGGCGCTCGGTCGCGGCCACGCCGTCCTTCAACCGCGCCCAGCGGAGATCGTCGGCATAGGCGCCGCCATAGATGCCCTTCACCGGCGTCGGCACGGTCGCGTGGCGTCCGAAGCCCGCTTCCATCGCCGCGCTGATCTCGCCGAGCGTCGCACGCTTGCGGGCGCATTCCACCGCGAGTTCGAGCAAATTCTCGCTGCCCGCCGCGCCGTTCTGCAGCGCCATCAGGGCAGACTGGCACGCGGCTTCGTCACGGTTCGCGCGGACCTGCTTGATCCGCGCGATCTGCGCCTCGCGTACCGCGACGTTATCGACGTCGAGGATGTCGATCGGGTCTTCGCCGTCCTTGCGGTACTTGTTGACCCCGACGATCACCTGCTCGCCACGGTCGATCCTTGCGGCGGTGGCGGCTGCGGCGCTCTCGATCATCGCCTTGGGCCAGCCTGCCGCCACAGCCTTCGCCATGCCGCCCTCGGCCTCGACCCGCTCGATGATCTCCCACGCCTTGTCGACCAGTTCCTGGGTCAGCGCCTCGATATAATAGGAGCCGCCAAGTGGATCGACGACCTTGGTCATCCCCGTCTCTTCCTGGATCACGATCTGCGTATTGCGCGCGATCCGGGCGGAGAAATCGGTGGGCAGCGCGATGGCTTCGTCCAGCGCGTTGGTGTGCAGGCTCTGCGTCCCGCCCAGCATCGCGGCCATCGCCTCGATCGTGGTGCGCATGACGTTGTTGTACGGATCCTGCTCGGTCAGCGACACGCCGCTGGTCTGGCAATGCGTGCGCAGCATCTTGCTGCGCTCGTCCTGCGCGCCCAGCTGGGTCATCACCCGATGCCACAGCACGCGCGCCGCGCGCAGCTTCGCGATCTCCATGAAGAAGTTCATGCCGATCGCGAAAAAGAAGCTCAGCCGCCCGGCGAACTTGTCGATATCGAGCCCGCTGGCGACGCCGTATTTCACATATTCCATGCCGTCGGCGATGGTGAAGGCCAGCTCCTGGACCTGCGTCGCCCCGGCTTCCTGCATGTGATAGCCGCTGATCGAGATGCTGTTGAACTTCGGCATCTCGCGGCTGGTATAGCCGAAGATGTCCGAGATGATCCGCATGCTCGGCTCGGGCGGGTAGATGTAGGTGTTGCGGACCATGAACTCCTTGAGGATGTCGTTCTGGATGGTCCCGTCGAGCAGCTTGCGGTCGACCCCCTGCTCCTCGCCCGCGACGATGAAGAAGGCGAGGATCGGGATCACCGCGCCGTTCATCGTCATGCTGACCGACATCTGATCGAGCGGAATCCCGTCGAACAGGATCTTCATGTCCTCGATCGTGTCGATCGCCACGCCCGCCTTGCCGACATCGCCGGTGACGCGCGGATGATCGCTGTCATAGCCGCGATGGGTGGCCAGATCGAAAGCGACGCTCAGACCCTTCTGACCCGCCGCGAGGTTGCGGCGGTAGAAGGCGTTGGATTCCTCGGCGGTCGAAAAGCCCGCATATTGCCGGATCGTCCAGGGCCGCCCGGCATACATCGACGCGCGCACCCCGCGCGTGAACGGCGCGAAGCCCGGCAGGCCGGGATCGATCCCCGCCACGTCCTCAGCGGTGTAGAGCGGCTTGACGTCGATCCCCTCCGGCGTGCGCCAGATGAGGTCCTTGCCCTTCACTTCCTTGGACGCGGCGGCGGACCATTGGTCGAGGGTGGGTTTGTTAGCCACGGGTCACCCCCACTCCGTTCGTTTCGAGCGAAGTCGAGAAACGGAGATTGAAGGACAGGCTTCTCGACTTCGCTCGAGGCGAACGGAAGTTAGTGCGCATCTTTCGGCGTCTCCATGATCTCGGTCAGCACCCCGCCCATGTCCTTCGGATGCACAAAGAAGATCAGCGTCCCATGCGCACCGATCCGCGGCTCGCCCAGCACCTTGGCGCCCTTGCCCTCGAACCACGCCTTCGCCGCATGGATATCGGGCACTTCGTAGCAAAGGTGATGCTGCCCCCCCGCCGGATTCTTCGCCAGAAACCCATGGATCGGCGACGCCTCGCCCAGCGGCTCGATCAGCTCGATCTGGCTGTTCGGCGTATCCACAAAGCAAACCTTCACCCCCTGCGCCGGCAGGTCGAACGGCTCGGTGATCACCGAGGCGCCCATCACGTCGCGATAGAAGGCGATGGAGTCCGCGATCGAAGGCGTCGCCACGCCGACATGGTTGAGCCGTCCGAGTTTCATCAAACCAGCTCCACCGCCATCGCCGTCGCTTCGCCACCGCCGATGCACAAGGCCGCAATCCCGCGCTTGCCGCCGGTCTTCTGCAACGCCGCGATCAGCGTCGCCAGAATACGTGCGCCCGACGCGCCGATCGGATGGCCCATCGCGGTCGCGCCGCCATGGATGTTCACCTTGTCGTGCGGGATGCCCAGATCGTGCATCGCGAACATGGTGACGCAGGCGAACGCCTCGTTGATCTCGAACAGGTCGACCTCACCGACGCTCCAGCCGGTCTTGTCCAGCACCTTCTGGATCGCGCCCACCGGCGCGGTGGTGAACTGCGCGGGCAGCTTCGCATGGCCGGCATGCGCGACGATGGTCGCCACCGGCTTCAGCCCTTTGGCCGCAGCCACCGAAGCGCGCGCCAGCACCAGAGCCGCCGCGCCATCCGAGATCGACGAGGCGTTGGCCGCGGTGATCGTGCCGTCCTTGGTGAAGGCCGGGCGCAGCGTCGGGATCTTCGACGGATCGCCCTTCAGCGGCTGCTCGTCCTTGTCGACCGTCTCGACGCCCTTGCGAGTCTTCACCTGCACGGCGACGATCTCGCCATCGAATGCGCCCGATGCCTGCGCCTTCTGCGCACGGGTCAGCGACTCGATCGCATAATCGTCCTGCGCCTGACGGGTCAGCTGATACTCACCCGCCGTCGCCTCGGCGAACACGCCCATCGCCTTGCCCGGCTCATAGGCATCCTCAAGGCCGTCGAGCATCATGTGATCGTACACCGTGTCATGCCCGATCCGCGCGCCCGCGCGATGTTTCTTCGACAGATACGGCGCGTTCGACATGCTCTCCATGCCGCCCGAGACGATGATGTCCGCGCTCCCCGCCAGAATTGCATCGGCGGCCATCATCGTGGCCTTCATGCCGCTGCCGCACATCTTGTTGACGGTGGTCGCCTCGACATGATCTGGAAGACCCGCACCACGCGCGGCCTGCCGCGCCGGGGCTTGGCCGAGGCCGGCCGGAAGAACACAACCCATATAGCAGCGCTCGACATCGGCGCCGTCCACGCCCGCGCGCGCCACCGCTGCCTTCACCGCCGCAGCGCCCAGCTCGGTCGCGGTCGCGCCCGACAGGCTGCCCTGAAAGCTGCCCATCGGGGTGCGGGCAAAAGAGAGGATGACGACGGGATCGGTCATATCAAGGTTCCATCAGATCAAGGCAAAGCGGGAAAGGCCGCTCAGGACCAGGATCGTCCCGGTCCCGGCAAGCAGCACGAAAATCGTCCAGAAGCGCACCGGATCGCGACGGCGCTGCGGCGAGCCGCGCTTCGCCAGCGCCATGACGGCAAAGGCGATGGCGGCCAGACCCGCGAGCATCCCGCCGGCATCACGCGGCCCGCCCTGACCACCCTGCAGATGCTGCATCCACGATACCGCGCCGACCGCGATCAACACGATCGCGGCCACCAGCATCAGCACGCCGTTCGACATGGGCTTCGACGGTGCGCTCATCCGCGCATCCCGGGATCAAAGCGGAATATTGTCATGCTTCTTCCACGGATTTTCGAGCTTCTTGTTGCGAAGCTTGCGAAGCCCCAGCGCGATCCGGCGGCGGGTGGAATGCGGCATGATCACTTCGTCCACGAAACCCTTGCTCGCCGCCACGAACGGGTTGGCGAAGCGCGCTTCGTACTCCGCAGTCCGCTCGGCGATCTCCTCGGGCGTCTTGCCGCGGAAGATGATCTCCACCGCGCCCTTCGCGCCCATCACCGCGATCTCGGCGGTCGGCCACGCATAGTTGAGATCGCCGCGCAGATGCTTTGAGCTCATCACGTCATACGCGCCGCCATAGGCCTTGCGGGTGATGACGGTGATCTTGGGCACGGTCGCTTCGGCATAGGCGAACAGCAATTTCGCACCATGCTTGATGATGCCGCTATGTTCCTGCCCCACGCCCGGCAGGAAGCCCGGCACGTCGACAAAGGTGACGATCGGAATCTCGAACGCGTCGCAGAAGCGCACGAAGCGCGCCGCCTTCTTCGACGAGTTGATGTCGAGGCACCCCGCCAGCACCATCGGCTGGTTCGCCACCACGCCCACCGTGCGGCCCTCGATCCGGCCGAAACCGATGATGATGTTCGCCGCATGCGCCGGCTGCAGCTCGAAGAAATCGCCTTCGTCCAACGTCTTCCGGATCAGCTCGTGCATGTCGTAGGGCTGGTTGGCGCTGGGCGGAATCAGCGTGTCGAGACTGTCCTCGATGCGGTCCCACGGATCGTGGCACGGCCGCTCGGGCGGCTTTTCGCGGTTCGATGCGGGCAGGAAGTCGATGAAATCGCGCGCCGCCAGCAGCGTCTCGATATCATTCTCCAACGCGAGGTCCGCGACCGAGGATTTGGTGGTGTGCGTCACCGCGCCGCCCAGTTCCTCCTGCGTCACCACTTCGTTGGTGACGGTCTTCACCACGTCCGGCCCGGTGACGAACATGTAGCTGCTGTCCTTCACCATGAAGATGAAGTCGGTCATCGCAGGCGAATAGACCGCGCCGCCCGCGCACGGCCCCATGATCAGGCTCAGCTGCGGCACCACGCCGCTGGCCAGCACGTTGCGCTGGAACACTTCGGCATAGCCCGCGAGCGAAGCCACGCCCTCCTGAATGCGCGCGCCGCCGCTGTCGTTCATGCCGATCACCGGCGCGCCAACCTTCATCGCCATGTCCATGATCTTGCAGATCTTCTGGGCATGTCGCTCGGACAGCGATCCGCCGAACACGGTGAAATCCTGGCTGAACACGAAGACGAGGCGGCCGTTGACCGTGCCGCTGCCAGTCACCACGCCATCGCCCGGCACCACTTGATCCGGCATGCCGAAATCGACGCAGTTATGCTCGACATACATGTCCAGCTCCTCGAACGATCCTTCGTCGAGAAACACTTCGATCCGCTCGCGCGCGGTCAGCTTGCCCTTGCTATGCTGGGCCGCGACGCGCTTCTCGCCGCCACCGGCGCGTGCCGCCTCGCGGCGCCGTTCGAGTTCCTGGATCGTCGAGGACAAGGGCATCTCTCCGCTGAGTGGCTGAAGCCCGTTCCATATGTCACATCGCGGCGCAACTGTGATGTTGCAAAGTTGTGGGGGATAGGTTTGCAAACTATAGCGGACGCATGACCCGCCGCATCTTCGCCGGACATCTGGTCCGCGAACTCCGCACCCGCCTGGCACTCCCGCAGGCGGAAATGGCCGCGCGCCTGCGCATCTCCGTCAGCTATCTCTCGCAGATCGAGAATGGCGACCGCCCGATCACCCCTGCCGTCCTCACCGCGCTGGGCGAGGCCTTCCCTACGGACTGGGCCACCATCGATCCGCAGGAGGAAACCTCGCTGCTGATCGAGGGCATGGACGCAGCCTCCGATCCCAGCGTCCCGGAAGGCGCGCTCGCGCAGGAGATCGTCCAGCGTGGCGTGAAGCAACAGCCATTGCTCGTCCGTCGAATGGTCGCGCTGCACGGGGCCTATCGCCGCTCGCAGGACCAACTCCGCGTGCTCGACGACCGGTTCGAGACCGGCGAGGCCCGCCTGCCATGGGACGAGGTGCGCGACTGGTTCCACACCGAGCGCAACTATGTCGATCCCATCGACCGCGAAGCCGAACGCATCGCCGACGAACTCGCCGAAGGCCCCCGCGGCATCGAACAGCGGCTGCGCGAGCGCCACGGCGTCACCATCGCCAGCGGCGAACGCCTCCGCGATTACGACCCCGAAACCCGCACGCTGCGCCTCGATCCGTCCCAGGCGCCCGAGACGAACCTGTTCAGCCTCGCCCACCAGCTCGCCCGGCTGGAGTTCGCCGACCTGATCCGCGACATCGCGCATAGCGGGATCGACACGCCCGCAGGCCGCGAGTTGCTGTCCGCCGGCCTCGCCAACTATGCCGCCAGCGCGCTCGTCATGCCCTATGGCCGCTTCCGCGTCGCCGCACGCGAAATGCGCCACGATATCGATCGCCTGCGCCAGCGCTTCGGCGCCAGCTTCGAACAGGCCTGCCACCGCCTCTCCACCCTTCAGCGGCCGGGTGCGGCGGGCATCCCCTTCTTCTTCTGCCGCGTCGACATGGCGGGCAACATCACCAAGCGCCATTCGGCCACCCGCTTGCAATTCGCCCGCTTCGGCGGCGCCTGCCCGCTCTGGGTGGTGCATGAGGCAGTGGCGATCCCGGACCGCATCCTCGTCCAGCTCGCCGAGACGCCCGATGGCGTCCGCTACGTCTCGATGGCCAAGGGGCTGGTGAAACCCTCGGGCAGCTATACCCGCCCGCCGCGCCGCTACGCCGTCGCGCTGGGCTGCGAGGAAAGCCACGCGCCCGACTTCATCTATGCCGATGGCCTGCGGACCGACGGCATCGCCACGCCGATCGGCACCAGCTGCCGCATCTGCCCCCGCCACGACTGCGACCAGCGCGCCTTCCCGCCCGCCGGCAGCGAAATCCGTATCGATGCCGATGCGCGCGGCGCGGTGCCGTACGGGTTTCGGTGAATCAAATCCTCCCCCGCCAGGGGGAGGTGTCAGCGCAGCTGACGGAGGGGGAGGATTCCAGAACGAGTGTTGAAGAGTCCTCCCCCTCCGTCGCCTTCGGCGCCACCTCCCCCTGGCGGGGGAGGATTTGATTCAGCCCGCCAGTTCCTTCAGCAGCACACCCGTATCCGCCAGCGTGGCAGGATCGGGCGACAGCCCCTCCACCACCAGCTTTTTCCCCTGCACATAATCCTTGGCCATGTTCACGCAGTCGAGCGCGATCACCTTCCCGCCCTTCAGGTAGATCACCGAAAAGCTCCGCGCCGCCGGATCGCCGCGCACGACGATCTGATCGTACCCGATCGAAAGCCCCACGGTCTGAAGCTTAAGGTCGTACTGGTTCGACCAGAACCACGGCACCGCGTCATATGCGACTTCCTGCCCCAGGATCGTCTTCACCGCGACGGTCGCCTGGTCGTTGGCGTTCTGCACCGATTCCAGCCGGATATCGGCCCCATCGGCAAAGCGGTTCGCATGGTGTGCGCAATCGCCCACCGCATAGATATCGGGCAGCGAGGTGCGGCACTGGCCGTCCACCGCGACGCCATTGCCACCCGTCGCACCCGCATCGATCAGCGGCTGCACCGCGGGGACGATGCCGATGCCCACGATCACCATGTCGGCGGGCACGACGCTGCCATCGGCCAGCTTCACGCCGGTCACCTTGTCCTCACCCTCGATACAGGCGACCTGCACGCCCAGCCGCACGTCCACGCCATGCGCGCGATGCTCGGCTTCGTAGAAGCGCGACAGCGGCTCGCCCGCAACCCGCGCCAGCACCCGGTCGAGCGCTTCCAGCACGGTCACATGCTTGCCGAACTTGGTCAGCACCGCGGCCGCTTCCAGCCCGATATAGCCGCCGCCGATCACCACCACCTTCTGCACGCCGTCCAGTTCGGACAGCATCAGGTCGGCGTCGGCCCGCGTGCGCACGGTATGGATACCGGTCAGATGATGCCCGCCGCACGGCAGCTCGCGCGGCTTGCCGCCCGTCGCCCAGATCAGCGATCCGTATCCGATCGTCTCGCCGCCATCGGTGGTGACGGTCTTGGCCGCAGGATCGACGCTCACGACGCGCTTGCCCAGCAGCATCGTCACCTGCCGCTCTTCCCAGAAGGCAGCGGGCCGGATCAGGATCCGCTCGAACACCTTCTCGCCCGAGAAATATTCCTTCGACAGCGGCGGGCGCTCGTACGGGATTTCCGGCTCGTCGCCGATCATCGCCACGCTGCCCTCGAACTTGTTCTGGCGCAGCGCGATCCCCGCCTGTGCGCCCGCATGGCCGGCACCCACGATCAACACGTCATAATGGCTCATTTGCCGGTGAACTCCGCCTTGCGCTTCTGGAGGAAGGCCATGACGCCCTCCGCGAAATCGCTCGTCCCCGATGCGATCTTCTGGTGCACCGCCTCGACTTCCAGCGTCTCGGTCAGCGTGCCCGTCAGCGCCGACGCGACCTGTTTGCGGATCAGCCCCAGCGCCACCGTGGGCATGCCGGCCAGCTTGCGGGCATAGCCCATCGCGGTTTCGAACAGCGCCTCGTCCTCGGCCACCGCGGTCACGAGTCCGGCCTCGAGCGCATCGTCGGCCGTCATCCGCTCGCCCAGCAGCGCCATTTCCAGCACCTTGGCCCGGCCTGCCGCCTTGGCGATCAGCCAGGTCGATCCGGCATCGGGCACCAGCCCGATATTGGCGAAGGCCAGCAGCAGATAGGATGATTTCGCCGCCACGATGATGTCGCCCGAAAGCGCGATCGCCGCACCGGCACCGGCCGCCGCGCCGTTGATCGCGTTGACGACCGGGATCGGCAACGCGGCGAAGGTCTCGGCCACCGGATTGTAATGATCGCGCAGCGCATCGCCCAGCTGGCGCTTCTCCGGCGGCGCCGTCATCGCCGCGGCCAGATCGGCGCCCGAGCAGAAGGCCCGGCCCTCGCCGGTCAGCAACACCGCGCGCGCGCCTTCATCGACGGCGCGGCGCAGGGACGCCGCGATCAGGTCGAGCATTTCCGGGGTGAGCGCGTTCAGCCGGTCCGGCCGGTTCAACCGCAGCACGGCGACCTGCCCGTCCATTTCGAACAACACCGATGGCGCTTCGCTCATCCCGTCTCTCCTCGCTTTGGGAATCGCAGCTAGTCCGCCCTGCCCGGCACGGCAAGCCAGCCGATTTTCCGCGCCGCTAAAGCTGCCGTTTCCCTCTTGGTCATCCGCAAAGAATTGGCCTTACCACTTGACTTGATCGTCTGGCCAAAACATCGTCCGCCCGGCCGCGAGTGACAGCGGTAGCAGGAGGGATGAAGATGGTTTCGAAGCTCGCCGGTGCGTTCGCCGCCTTGTTGCTGACCGCGGGCGCTCAGGCCGTCGCGATCCCCACGGCTCAGGCCGCTCCCGCAAAGCTGCCCGCCCGCGCCGAGATCCTCGCCTCGATGGAGCGCATGGCCGACTGGCAGCTCGCCCATCTCGACAATATCTCCTCCTATATCCCCCTCGCCCGCCCCAGCCTCAGCAATCCCCGCGACTGGCAGCAGGCAACCTTCTGGGTTGCGCTGACCAATGTCGCCGATCGCTCGAAGTCGCCACGCTATCGCGACGCGATCCTCGCCATGGGTCGCGCGCAAAACTGGCAGCTCGGCGGCCGCGTCTTCCATGCCGACGATCACCTGATCGGCTGGACCTGGCTCTGGGCCTCTCGCAACGGCGCCGGACCCGAGGCGCTGGCGCCGATGAAGGCCCGGTTCGAACAGATCCTCGCCGCCCCGCCCGTCAGCTCGCTCGAATTCATCAACCCGACCAGCGGCGATCCGGAATGCACCATCCGCTGGTGCTGGTGCGACGCTTTGTTCATGGCCCCGCCCACGCTCTACGCGCTCCAGAAGGAGACCGGCGACAAGCGCTACGGCGATTTCGCGCACAAGGAATATGTCGCCGCGACCGACTATCTCTACGACAGGTCGGACCATCTCTATTATCGCGACAGCCGCTTCTTCACCCAGCGCGGCGCCCATGGTGAAAAGCTGTACTGGTCGCGCGGAAACGGCTGGGTGATCTCGGGCCTCGCCCGGCTGATCCCGGTGCTCGACAAGAAGGATCCGCGCCGCCCCTATTATATCGCGCTCTACAAGCAGATGGCAGCCAAGCTGCTGACGCTCCAGCGCGAGAACGGCTATTGGGCACCCTCACTGCTCGGCGATCTCAAGACCGCGCAGGATGAATCGAGCGGCACCGGCTTCTTCGTCCACGCACTCGCCTGGGGCGTGAAGGAAGGCTACCTCCCCCGCGCGCAATATATGCCCGCCATCACCAAGGGTTGGGCCGCACTCAACCGCGCGATCCAGCCCGACGGCCGGCTCGGCTGGGTGCAGCAGGTCAGTTACATGCCCGATGCCGTCGCCGCGGCGGACACGCAATTCTATGGCGTGGGCGCCTATCTGCTCGCCGGTTCGGCGGTGTACGATCTGGCAGACCGCAAGTGATGCGCCGCGCGCTCCTTCTCGCCCCGCTTCTGCTGCTCGCCGCGCAGGACGCGCCGGAGCCGGTCGCACAGGCCACGCTCAACGTCCGTCAGGCCGATGGCAGCTACAAGCTGGTCGAGCGGATCGACGTGCCCGCCGATCACAAGATCCATGACGGGCTGATCGCCTTCGAAGGCCCCGGCTGGGAGTCCGACCGCGTCGCCTACCGCCTCTATCTCGACGAGCGCAACGTGCCGGATATCTACGGCAAGAAGCTCCCCGCCCCGATCCTGCCGCGCATCGGCATGGGCAAGGACGATTATCACACGATGGCCGACTGGGGCATGGATCTGTTCCAGGTCAACAAGACCCTCGGCATGGGCGGCATCGGCGTGATGCGTGAGGGCAAGGTGACCCAGCTCGGGCCGTCGACGATCCGCGCACAGGTGTTCAACAAGACAGACCGGGCCTCGGTCGCCGTGATCAATGACGGGTTCAGCGGCAATGGCGGGCGCCCTGCCCGGCTGATGACCAATTATTCGATCCGGCCGGGGTCACGCGTGACCGAAGTGATGGCGATGGTCCTGAAGGACGCACCGCCGATGGTCGCGGGCCTGACCGTGCACCCCGGTGTCGAAAAGCTGGCCTCGAACGGCCCCGGCTGGCGCTACATCGCCACCTGGGGGAAACAGAGCCTTGCCGGCGACGAACTGGGCATCGCGCTATTCTATCCCGCCGCCAACGTGGCCGAGACCGGCGAGAATAGCGGCACCTATTTCGTCCGCTTCTGCAACGCCCTGCTGATCCGCTACGCCTTCGCCGCCGCATGGGTGCAGGAACCGGGCGCACCGAAGGATATCGCCAGCTTCCGCACCTGGCTGGAAGCGACCGCGGCCGAACTTGGCGAGAACGACAAGGTATCGGCCTCGCTGGGCTGCAAAAACTAAATCCTCCCCCCGAGGGGGAGGTGGCAGGCGCAGCCTGACGGAGGGGGAGCGCCGCAAGCGGGATAGCTTGGGGTATCCCCCTCCACCGCTTCGCGGTCCCAGGCCCCTATTTCGGCACGTCCAGATCGCTCGGCGCACTGCCAGCCTTCATGTACCGCCGCAGTTCCACCCCGTCCGCCAGCGGATAGCCGCCATCCGGCCAGGCCCGCCGCGCCCGGCGCAGCAGTTCGTCCAGTTCGCCCGCATCCGGCCGGATCTCCTTGTGCGGCCACTGGTCCAGCCGCCCGCGATAGGCCGCCAGGAAATCGGTGGTCCGCTTTAGGCTCTTGCCGCCGCCGTCATAGCTCCACAGGTCGACGCCGACGCACGACCCCATCTCCGCCACGTCATAGGCCGCGAGCAGCGCATAGATCGAGTAGTGGAAGCTCCGCGTGCGGATCAGCTCGCGCGGCAGGCTGCCGTCCACGGTGAACTGGTCCGCGATCCGCCGCTTGGGGAATGCCTCGACCACCTTCCTGGTCAGGTCCGGCCGCCGCGCGAACAGTGCGAACTGCACCACCTGCGCATCGAACCACATCGCATGGTTGTTCTTCGCCGTGTCCTCGGCCTTGCCGTTGCGGCTCTTGTACATCCAGTCGAGATAGTCGCTGAACCACTTCTCGAGCCCCGCCTGCTCCTCGGGCTTCAGAACGTTCGTCGGGCCGATCAGCCCGATCGTCTCGATCACCCGCGCCAGCCGCGTGGTGTCGATGATCCCCTCGGCGCGCCCGTCCTCGCGGCCCGGCACTGCCTGCCCGAAGTTCATGTTCGGGTTCATCCTGGTCCGCGGATCGAGGAACCAGATCTTGACCAGAAACGCCGCGCGCTGGGCGTACCGGACATTGCCCGAGAAATAATATGCCAGCCCCAGCGTCTCGACGTCCGCGCTCATCGATTCCAGATCGGCGAGGTCATACTTGTCGCTCGACCGGTCCGGATTGATCTCGCCATCGCGGCGAATGTACGGCAACCCGTCCGGCTTGGTCTTGTCCGGCCACCAGTACGGGCCGACGCTCAGATAATCGTGCCGGTCACCCGAGGGCGGGATCGTGCGCTTGTCGACCACCATGTACGGCCCGCGCGTCAGCGCCGCATTCGCCTTGCCGATCAGCGCGGTATAGGCCGCGCCCACCGCCGGATCACTGTCCTTCGCGGCCTTCAGCCGCTCCATCGTGTCCGGCTGCAAGAAAAAGGTCCTGCGTCCGCCGAACGCGGCGGAATATCCGTCCGCGCCCATGCAGACTGGCTGCTGAACTAGGGGGCCAGGGGAGGCTATCCCGGATTGTGTCACAGCCACTGGCGCAAGCGCCATCAGGACAAGGGAAGTCGAAACCAGAGCAAATCGGCGCATGCGCATATCCCCTCGCGCCCCGTCAGAACCGGAACCGCGCGCCGAAATAATATTGCGGCCCGCTCTCGCTCACCTCGGCGATGCTGTCGTACCCACCCTTGTAGAACACGTCCTTGGTGTTGGTGACGTTGAGCACCTGGAACTTCAGCTGGATGTTCTTGGTGATGTCATACTGGGCCGACAGGTTGAGATAGCCGGCATCCTGCACGCTGCGGTTGGTGCCGCCATTCGGCTTGTAATAGTGCGAGCGGTAGCGATAGGCGGCGCGAACCGAGAAGCCGCTCTTCTCCCAATAGACCGTGCCGCTGGCGACGTACTTGGACAGGCCGATCAGGTTGCTCGGCTCCATATAGGCGATCAGCGTCGACGTATCGGGATACTGGAAGTTCGCGAAGGCGACGTTCAGCGAGCCCTGCACGCCGAACCCGTCGAGCGGCGCGGGCAGCCAGTTGAACGCATGGCTGCCGGTCAGCTCGATGCCGTACAGACGCCGCGTCTCCGGATCGTTCGAAGGCGCGATCAGGTTGATGTTGTAATCGCGGTTGGTCGGGGTGCCGCCATCCACAACGGTGGTGACGTTGATCGTCGTCGGGATCGCTTCCGAACGCGAGATCACCGTGCCGACCAGCCATTTGTGATACAGCGCGACCGAGAACAAAGTGTCGCGCGAGAGGTAGAATTCGAAGCTGGCGTCCGCATTCCAGCCGCGCAGCGGCTTCAGCCCCGGATTGCCGCTGGTCGCGTTGAACACGATATTGTCGGCGTCGGTGCCCGCGGTCGGGTTCAGGTTGATGCCCGCGCCAAAGCTCTCGATCGGCGAACGCGACAGGGCGCGATAACCGGCCAGGCGCACCTTGAACTTCGGGGTGACCTCGAACGACACGTTCAGGCTGGGCAGCCAATATTCATAGCTGCTGGTCAACACATCGGTGCGGATCGCCCCAGTCGGGTCGGCGGCGACGGTGTAGTTGTCCGCCGCGGTATCGATCGTCACGCGGAACGGCAGGCGGTAACCGACCGAGCGGATATCGGTACGGACATAGCGCACGCCGGCATTGCCGCTGAAGTGCGTGGCGCCCAGATCGCCCTGGAAATTGGCCATGACGTAGCCGGCCTTGATCCGCTCGCGGACATTGATGTCGCCCGGATCGCGTGTCTCGGTCGGCAGGGCCAATGCGCTGTCGCTGCCGGTGAAGGTGCGGAACAGGCAGGCATTGTCGAACGTCGCCCAGTTGGTGACGTTGGTGTTGGTCGATCCGAAATAGCTCTTGGTCGGGAAGGCCGTGCGGCAATCCGTGTTCGCCTTGGCGATGATCTGCGCCGGGGTCATCCCGCCATAGCCGACGATAGTGTTCAGATCGGTGTTGGCGTTGCCGTCCAGCGTGCGGGTATGCTCGGAGAAGCGCCCGCCGGCCTTGATCGAGGTGATGAAGCTGTTCTCGAAATCATATTGCGCGTCGACGCGGCCGGCATAGATGTCGTCCTCGCGGTCGGTCACGAAGCGATTGCGCGCATAGACGGCGTTGGCGGCTGACGCGTTGAAGTTCGCCGGATTGGTGATGTCGAAATTGTTGAAGGTGACGATCGGCACGTCGGGGCTGTTCGAATAATCGAGCGTGTAGCCGACGCGGGTGGTCGAGCGCATGCGCGTGGCGCGCTGCGTCTCGGTGCGGTGCGATTTCGAGAAGGAGCCGTCGGCGGTGATGAAGAACTGGCCGGAACGCCAGGTCACCGTGGCGCCGCCGCCATAATATTCCTCGTCGCGCTCGCGCAGCTCGAGCTGGTTCTCGAGGTTGGAGTTGCCCGAGAATTTGATCAGCGCGCCATCCGAATAGCCGTTGCTGCCGTCGCCGACGATCTCGGGACGCAGGCCGCGCAGGCCCTCGGCAATCGCGAAGACGTTGCGCTCCTCGGTCGATTCACGCTTCGAATATTGACCGTCGAACGCGATATCGAGCGTCTCGGTCGGCCGCCATTGCAGCGTGCCCATCACCGCGTTGCGCAGTTCGCGGGTGCGCTGCTGGCGGAAGCTGCGCGACTGGGTGGCGTAATAGGTATCGCCAATCGTCTCGCCAATGCCGGTGCGGGGCGCCGCGCCAACCTGGCAGTTGGAATTGGCTCCCGCGGCGTTGAGCACCGCGGTCGTGCCCGTCACCAGCGTGCCGTTGGTCGCATAGGTGTTGCACGGCACGAACACCGCATTGCCGTTGTAGTAATCCTCCGGCGCGGCGACGTCCTGCCGCTGCACGCCGATCGAAATGCCGATATCGCCGATCCCGGTGCGGAACTGGTCGACATAGGAAAGGTTCGCGCGATAGCCGAGGCCGTCGCGGCCGATGATGTCGTCGTCCTTGGGCAGGAACGACCCACGGAACTCGCCCTGGATGCGGCGCTTGCCATATTCCAGCGGGCGCAGCGAACGCAGCTCGATCACGCCGCCGATGCCGCCTTCGAGGAAGTCCGCGCGCTGCGTCTTGTAGACCAGCACGCCGTTGACCAGTTCCGACGGGAACTGCTGGAACGCGACCGAACGATCCGGCCCCGCGGTCGAGACTTCGCGGCCGTTGAAGGTCGAGAAGCTCAGCGTCGGCCCCAGGCCACGCACCGAAAGCTCGTTGGCATTGCCCTTGAAACGGTCGGCCGAAACGCCGGTGATGCGCTCCAGCGTGTCGCCCACGCTGTTATCGGGCAGCGCGCCGATCTCGTCATTGACGATACCGTCCAGCACCACGTCCGCATTGCGCTTCACGTCGATCGAGTTGCGCTGCGTCGCGCGCGCACCGGTGACGACGATGGCTTCGTCCTCCTGAACCGCGGGCGTCTCGTCCTGCGCATCCTGGGCCCAGGCGGGCATCGCGGCGCAAGCGGTGGCGAGAAGCAGACCCTTAAGTGCAGTGCGGCCGGCAGCGGCAAAACGACGTTCAGACATTCCAATCCCCCTGAAGGTAAGTTCGCCCGTTACCGGGTCTTGCGATTTTGGTAAGGCCAATATGTTACCGGTGTCAACCCAATTGTCCTGATCGACCCTGCCGGGCCGGGCAAATCAAGGGCTTTCAGCGATAGGTGAGGGTCCAGCTGATGGTCAGCGGACGGTCGAGGCGCATCGCCCCGCGGCTGCACGCGACGCGAGTCGCGAACGCCCCGCTCGGCGCCCGGTATTTGGGATCCGATACCGGCGCGGCGGTGCAGTCCCCTGCCCCGGATGCGCTGAACCCGGTGACGTCGCCCGACGCGAAACGAATGTCATTCCCCATAGCGGAAGCGCCCGAGGAGAAGCTGGCGAACTCCATATCAATCGCCTTCAGCGTGATCGGCCGGGGTGCGCTGTAGCGGTCGGTTCGCGTGATCTTTCCCGGCGAAAATTCGTAGCGCGTCTCCACCGTCAGCCGCGCGTCCTGCTCGGCATCGGGCTTGCCCATGCGGTCCATCGCCGTCATTCGATAGGTGACGATACTGGTCTGGCCACTGGTCCGGTAGGTCACGTCACGGAACCATGCCAGCGGCATCAGCACGCTGCCATCGGCCAAGGTGAAGCGCGGCACGAGGTGCGGATATTGTGCGTCCGCCGATCCCGAAAGCATCCCCGCGGAATAGGGCACCGGGAAATAGGGGCTGTGCATATGCTGCCCCACCGCCCCGTTGATCAGCGGCAGCCCGATCACATGCCCGCGGTCGCGGATCGTCAGCAGCGCGCGGTCATGCTCGCCTTTCGCGAACCATGTGAAGGTCGATTTGGGCAGCGTATTCAGCCAGCCGGCATAGCCCGGCGCAGTCGCCCTGCCCTTATATCCCAGCTCGTTCCAGATCGCGTTGGTATAGATATATTGCCGCGCAAGGCTCAGATTCTCGCCCAGGATCCGGTGCTTGCCGCGATAGGCGTCGGTGCGTCGCCCGCCGTCCCACAGATTGACCGAACCGGTCGTGCGATCGAGCCAGAAATCGGCATAGCGCGCCGCGATCCGGCTCGACCAGGCATAGGCCATGTCGCGCTCGTCATCGCTCAGCACGCCAAGTTTCGCCGCGGCGGTCAGCACTTCCAGCATCGCGGTCTCGCCATAGGCGCCGATGCTGCGGCCATATTCCCAGCCCTCGCCGGTCATGTTCGCGCGCAACAGCATCAGCTCGGCCGAACGGCGCAGCCATGCCTTGACCTCGGGCGTCGGCGTCATGCCAGTCTCGATGAAATGCTGCGCGATCTCGCCGATCAGCAGCACCGAGTAACGGTCGAACCGGCCATCGCCCTCGGTCTCATCGGCGAAGCCGAACTCGCCCGAATAGGTGCGATAATGATCGAGCATCTTCGCCAGCAGCGCCTCGCTGCCGCTCGCATCTTCCCACCCTAGCAGGAAGCGCAACCGCGCCACGCTGAACGCCACGCCGTAATAATTATTGGGCAAATTGATCAGCTTGAGCGTCGCCGGATCGACGAAGCGCCGCCAGTCGAGTTGCACCTTCAGCTTCGCCAGCGTCTGCGGCCGCACCGCCGGATCGAGCAGCCCGGCTTCCTTCAGCGAATGCAGCGCCGAGATGTAGTAATAGATGCCCCAGCTGTCGTTGGTATCGCCCAGCGTCATGTCGGCAATGTCGCGATAGCCCGCCAGATAGGTGGCGAAGCGCGGATCGGTGCGCGGCGTGTCGAGCAGCAGATAGGATAGCCCCACCGCGATCTTGCCCGGCAGGAACTTGTCGCCGCTGCCGAACACACCCTGCCCGTCGATCTTCAGCTCACGCCGGTCGCGCAGCAGCTGGTGGAGCAGCCCCTCGAGTTGCGGGATCAGCCGCCCCTCGATGGTCGCGTTCATCGGCGGGGGCGAGACATAGGCGCTGCCATGCGGCCCCATGTCGAATATCTGCGCGGCCGCCATCGGCGCGCCGCCAAGCAAGGTAGCGCTAAAAACACCGGCGCACAGAAACGCTTTCAGGCTGCGACTCCGCAACTGGCCTCTCCCATTTTGGTCAGGCCAATTAGTCTTACCTGTTGTCCCGGGTCAAGCGGCCCCGATGTTGAGCCGGCGCGAAACCTTGTCGCGACGCGCGTCGATCTCGTTACGCGCGCGCTCCATCGCTTCCAGTTCGGTCGCTTCCAGCAGGTCGTCTACCACGGTGCGCAGATGCGCCCGCATCGCGTTGCGCGCCGCCTCGGGATCGCGGGCGCGCAGCGCCTCCACCATCGGGCGATGCTCCTCGATTCGCGGCGTGATGCCGCCCTTCTTCGCCCGAGCGAAGATGTTGGCACTCAGCGGCGATTTGGCGCGCAGCTCCCACAGATATTCCACCACGCCGCGGATCGCCGCATTGTCGGTCGCGGAAGCAATGGCGAGGTGGAAACGGCGGTCGGCGTCCATCACCGCAGCCTCGTCGTCCTGGCCCATTTCCTCCAGGATTCCCTGCAACTCCGCCAGTTGCTCGTCGCTGATCGTCACCGCGGCCAGCGCGATCGCCTCGCCTTCGAACAGGATGCGCGCCTCGGTCAGGTCGAACGCGCCGATATCATATTCCAGCGCGTCCTCGGGCCGGCCGGGGCCATGGTCGCGCCGCGTGACATACAGACCGGAGCCGTGCCGCGCCTCGATCCAGCCGCGCATTTCCAGCGCGATCATCGCCTCGCGGATGGTCGGACGGCTGACCTTATACTCCTCGGCCAGGTCGCGCTCGCCGGGCAGGCGCGTTCCCGGCGACCAGCGCCCATCCTCGATCGATTCCGCGATCGACGCCGCGACCTTCTGATAGAGCTTGTTGCCGGTGATTTTCATATGTGACTGTTTCCCACATCTCGCCGGTTGACACAATCAGGCCGGACAGCCGATATTGGTCTGACCACTCCCGGGGAATGCTGCCTTGCCAACCATCACTTCCGCCCGCGTCATCGTGACGTGCCCAGGCAGAAACTTCATCACGCTGAAGATCGAGACCGACCAGGGCGTGTACGGTGTCGGCGACGCGACTCTCAACGGGCGCGAGCTGGCGGTGGCCAGCTATCTGACGGACCATGTGATTCCCTGCCTGATCGGCCGCGACGCACACCGGATCGAGGATATCTGGCAGTATCTCTACAAGGGCGCTTACTGGCGCCGCGGCCCGGTCACCATGTCGGCCATCGCTGCGGTCGACATGGCCCTGTGGGACATCAAGGGCAAGCTCGCGGGCCTGCCCGTCTATCAGCTTTTGGGCGGCGCCAGCCGCGAAGGCTGCATGGTTTATGGTCATGCCAATGGTAGCGATATCTCCGAAACCATCGAGCGCGCGCAGGAATATCTGGAATTCGGCTACAAGGCCGTCCGCCTGCAATCGGGCGTGCCCGGCCTGAAGGCCACCTACGGCGTGTCGGGCGAGCGCTTCTATTACGAGCCGGCCAAGGGCAATCTGCCCGACGAGACCTGCTGGTCCACCTCCAAATATCTCCGCTCGGTCCCCGAACTCTTCCAGAAGGGCCGCGACGCGCTGGGCTGGGATCTGCACCTGCTCCATGACGTCCATCATCGCTGCACCCCGATCGAGGCTGCGCGGCTGGGCAAGGATCTCGAACCCTATCGCCTGTTCTGGCTCGAGGACGCCACCCCCGCCGAGGATCAGGCCGCCTTCCGCCTGATCCGTCAGCACACCACGACGCCTCTCGCGGTGGGCGAGATCTTCAACTCGATCTGGGACTGCAAGCAGCTGATCGAGGAACAACTGATCGACTATATCCGCGCCACCGTGGTCCATGCCGGCGGCATCACCCATCTGCGCCGCATCGCGGGCCTTGCCGACCTGTATCAGGTCCGCACCGGCTGCCACGGCGCGACCGACCTGTCGCCGGTCTCGATGGCCGCCGCGCTGCATTTCGGCATCTCGGTCCCGAATTTCGGCATCCAGGAATATATGCGCCACACGCCGGAAACCGACGCGGTGTTCCCGCACGCCTATTCGTTCCAGGACGGCCTGATGCACCCCGGCGACAAGCCCGGCCTTGGCGTCGACATCGACGAGAAACTGGCCGCGGGGTACGAATATAACCGCGCGTACCTGCCGGTGAACCGGCTCGAGGACGGGACGATGTTCAACTGGTGAGGGTTAATTGAAACTGGCCTGAAAGCTCGTCGGCGTCAGCGACACATGTGCATCGAGCGGCGGGCATATTTCGAATGCTCGTGGCTCGCGCGCGAAGTTCCATAGCCGCACGAGTCGCCATTTCTCCCGGTGACTGTCCGCCACGGCGAGTTCATTGCGAGTGATGTGGAAGGGAGTTCGTTCCCAGCCATTCGTGGTCTTCACTTCGATCAGCCGCGCGCGACCATTGGGGTCGAAACTCGCAATGTCATAACCCGCGCCGTCACCATCGAGGTCGGCCACCCAGCGGACGCGCTCGGCAAGGTCCGGCCGGCCAGCATTAGCAAGCGACACGCGTTCATGCGCCAATACCCGCTGCTCACCCGCACGGCCCAACGCGCGATTACGCGCGTCTCGCTCGGCGACATCGTATTTGCGCGCGATCGCCATCATTTGCTCTAGCTCGTCAGGCGGCGGAAGGTTGCTATGCGTCGGCGGTGGCCCGATCCACAGCGCAGTCTCCTCGCGAACTCGCGATAAGGCCGGTGCCAAGGCCATTCGAGTAACCGGAGACAGCCATTCAGGGTGCCTCGCCAGCCATCGAGCGACCGCGTCGGCCAAGGATCCCTGATAGTTGAACGCTGGCTTGTAGCCTGGAATCCAAACCTCTCCCAGGCCCTTCAGCACTGCGCTGATATTCTGATGTTTATACTCGATTGAGCCGCGCTGGCGATCAATGATCAGCTGCAACTGCCGATTATGCTCGGCCTTGTTGTACGGTATCCCGGCTTCATCATCGGCAAGCATCGCGAAATAATCGGCGACGACCGCATCGTTCTGCTCGTCGCTCCAATCGCTGTCAGCCATTCGGGAAAGCTAGGATGAAACTTCGATGCTGTCACGTTCAGCTGGAGCGGGTGAAGGGAATCGAACCCTCGTCGTAAGCTTGGGAAGCTTCTGCTCTGCCATTGAGCTACACCCGCTTGGCGCGTGACGGCCCAGTGGCACGGTCATGCCCGGCTGGTCAACAGTCCGGCTCAGTGCGCCACGGCTTCCCTCTCCCGTGCGCCCATCACCAGTAGCCACAAGCAGCTCCCGATCTCCCCCAGCGTCGCGGGCATCGACACGTAGCCGATGAACGGCAACTCGCTGTACCCGGGCACCAGCAGCCTGCCGAAGAAAGCGATCAGATAGCCGAAGCATCCCGCCATCAGCAGCACGCCCAGCACACGCGGGATCGCCGCGGAGCGGACCACCAGCCAGCCGAACGGCAGCAGCCACAGGCCCCACAAGATCTTCGAGGCGAAGATCCCGTTCCAGTAATGCTCCAGCGCCACCATCACCTGAAGGTTCACGTCCGCGGCCGAAAGCCCGCGCAACGAAGCCTCCTCGCCCAGCAGCGACAATATATCGATCCGGTGGACCAGATTGCCGAACGACATCGGCACGCTCGCCACCGCCAGCGCGACCATCAGCGCCGCCGCGGTCCGCCCATACGGGGCCAGCAACCGGTACAGCGCCAGCGGCAGGATCAGGAACGCGGTGTAGCAAAGATAGCCCGCCGCGATGCCCAGCCGGAATAGCGTCTCGTGCTCGCGGATCGCAGCCACCACCGTCGCCGGATCGTCGCTCGCCTCGATCACCGACGGCACCCAGGCCAGGCTGAAGATGCCCGTCGCCACCACGATCAGATAGAGCAGACCCGCAATCCGCGCCGTCGCAGCGTTCGAAGCCATCATGCCCTCCATGCCTCAGCCGGAGGATCATGGCATATGTGTATTATTCAATCAATACACTAGCGGACGACCACCCCGCCCTTCATCACGAACGAGACCCGCTCCAGCACCCGGATATCGCTCAGCGGATCGCCCTTCACCGCGACCAGATCGGCATAGCGGCCCACCGCCACTGCGCCGACATCGCCTTCCCAGCGCAGCAGTTGCGCCGCCACTACCGTGGCCGACTGGATCGCCTGCATCGGCGTCATGCCGTAACGGACCATGTAGGCGAACTGCATCGCATTCTGGCCATGCGGATAGACGCCGGCATCGGTGCCGTAGGCGATCTTCACCCCGGCCTTCAGCGCCGCGGTGAAGCCGGTGCGCTGCAATTCGGTCGTCTCCAGATTCTTGCGCAGATATTCGGCGGGCCAGCCCTTCGCGCGGCCCTCCTTGTCGATGTAATCGCCGTTATAGATATCCATCACCAGCCACACGCCCTGCGACTTGGCCAGCGCGATCCCCTCGGCATCGATCAGCGAGGCATGCTCGATCGATCGCACGCCGGACCGGATCGCAGCGATAATCGCCTTGGCGCCATGGGCGTGGGCGGTCGCATAGCCGCCATTCTCACGCGCTTCGGCCACCGCCGCGCGCATCTCGGCTTCGGAAAGCTCCAGCCGCCCCGGCTCGCTGCCCATCGCCAGCACTGCGCCCGATGCGATCAGCTTGATCGAATCCACCCGCTTCTGGAACAGGAAGCGCACCCGCTCGCGGGCTTCTTCGGGGGACCGGATAACGCCCAGCCGCATGTCGAACGGGATTGGCACATCGGGCGCGAAGCCGGTGATGTCGCCGCCGCCACCCGGCACGGTGATATAGGCGCCGACCACATTCATCCGCGGTCCCGGAGTCCAGCCCATGTTGATCGCATCACGCAACGCCACATCGGTCAGCCCGCGATAGCAGCCCACGTCATGCACCGTGGTGAAGCCCGCGCGCAGCGTCGCCTGCGCATTATAGACGCCGACCAGCGCTGCCTCGGCCTGCGTCTTCATCAGCACGCCGCCCATGTCGAAGCCCGCGAAATCGGCCAGATGCGTGTGCATGTCGATCAGGCCCGGCATCACCGTATAGCCCGACCAGTCCTCCACCGGCCCGTCGGTGGGTGCGCCGGTCCATGGCCCGATGCCCGCGATCCGCTCGCCATCGATGCGGATCAACTGGTCGGTCAGCACCCGTCCCGCGATCACGTCGATCAGCTTGCCCGCGCGGACATAGCGGATCTCCGCCGCCGCGGCCGGCATCGCCAGCGACAGGCAGACACAAAAGGCGATCCAGCGAAACACTTCACGCATTGCCATTCCCCCACGGCCTCGCCTAACTTTACGCTCGTTCAACAAGGAGACAAGGCATGGCGCATCGCGGGTTCGGGGCTTTCCTCGCAGTGGCGCTCGCCACCGGCTTCGCAGGCGTCGCGCATGCGCAAAAGCCTGCCTACGAAGCGCCCATCCCGCCGGGCAAATATCCGCAGGCCGAGGCACAGGCGGTCGAGCTGCTGAAGCGCGGCATCGGCTTCCGCACCGTGATCGGCGAAGGCAACCAGACCTTCGAATATGCGACATATCTGAAGGGCGTGCTGGTCGAAGCCGGCTTCTCCGCGGATGACATCATCGTCGAACGCGTCGGCGACACCGCCTTCCTCGTCGCGCGTTACCGCGGCACGGCTAAGGACAATCTCAAGCCGATCTATATCTCCGGCCATATGGACGTGGTCGAGGCCAAGCCCGCCGATTGGGATCGCGATCCGTTCACTGCGGTGATCGAGAAGGGCTATATCTGGGGCCGCGGCGCCAGCGACATGAAGTACGACCTCTCGACGATGGTCGCCACGCTGATCCAGCTGCGCCGCGAAGGGTTCAAGCCGCGCCGCGACATCATCCTGCTCCTCTCGGGCGACGAGGAGACGACGATGAAGACCACCGCGATCCTCGCCGAGCGCTATCACGATGCCGAGCTGCTGCTGAACATCGATGGCGGCGGCGGCGAGCTGGACGAAGCCGGCAAGCCGGTCGTGTTCGGCGTGCAGGGCGCGGAAAAGACCTATGCCGATTTCGAGCTGACCTTCACCAATCCCGGCGGGCACAGCTCGGCCCCGCGCAAGGCCAATGCGATCTATTCGCTCGCCCGCGCGCTCGACAAGATCGCCGCGTACGAATTCCCCGCCCAGATCAACGAGATCACCCGCGCCAGCCTGACCGCGGCGGCCGCCAATGCCGATCCGAAAATGGCCGAGGCGATGCGCCGCTACGTCGCCAATCCCGAAGACAAGGAAGCGGCGGCCGTGCTGCGCGCCGAACCCTCCTATATCGGCCAGACCGGCACCACCTGCGTCGCGACGATGATCACCGCGGGCCACGCCCCCAACGCCCTGCCCCAGCGCGCAGTGGCGACGGTCAATTGCCGCATCTTCCCGGGCGTCAAGGTCGCCGATGTGCAAGCAACGCTCACGCAGGTCGTCGGCGATCCCGAGATGAAGATCCACGAGATCGACAGCGGCGCACTGGCCAGCGACGCCTCGCCGCTCCGCCCGGATCTGATGAAGCTGGTGACCAAGGCGGTCCATGTCCGCTTCCCCGGCGTGCCGATCGTCCCGGTCATGTCGGCAGGCGCGACGGACTCAATGCACTTCCGTGCACGCGGCGTGCCCAGCTATGGCATCAGCCCGATCTTCATGAAGAACAGCGACGCCTTCGCCCACGGCCTGAACGAACGCACCCCGCTGAGCGAGATCGCCCCGTCGATCGTGTTCTACCGGACGGTGCTGATGGAACTGGCGAAGTAGGGCGCTTAAACCCTCTTTCCTTCCCCAGCGAAGGCTGGGGCCCAGTTGCAGAGGTGGCAATAACGGAGGGCGAACCTCTCCAACTCCGACATCGCAACTGGACCCCAGCCTTCGCTGGGGAGGTGCTGTTATGAGGGCGCGAGCACGCCCCCGATCCACTTCTCCGCAATCCCGCTGGCCTCTTCCGCGCTGAAGGTCCCCGGCGCCAGGCAAAGCTCCAGCCACAACCCGTCGACCAGCGCGGTGATCCCCACCGCGCCCAGCCGCACGTCGCCCGCGGGCATCCCGCATTCGGTCAGCAGCGCCTCCAGCCCCGCGCGATACCCGGCATAGATCTCGCCGTGCAGCCGCTCCATATCCGGCTTGGCCTTCACCAGACTCCAGAATGCGATCCAGGTCGCCAACAGCTTCGGATCGGCGATCGGTGCGCGGAAGCTGGCGGTGACATAGGCGATCAGCCGCGCCCGC
The DNA here is from genome assembly GCF_029433115.1 of Sphingomonas sp. AOB5. GTDB lineage: Bacteria > Pseudomonadota > Alphaproteobacteria > Sphingomonadales > Sphingomonadaceae > Sphingomonas. Next base: position 70,177 of record NZ_JARNTV010000010.1, read on the forward strand.
GGATCCGCCCCGGCCGCTGCCACCGCCTCGGCCAGCGCTTCGTCCACCTGCGCATCGGTCCAGGCATAGGTCTCGGCGATCAGAGCATCGATGCCGTCGAAATAATGCCGCAACAGCCCCGGCGATACGCCAGCCTCGGCGCAGATCGTCCGCACCGAAGCCCCCGCCGCGCCACGCTCGGCCAGCACCCGCGCCGCCGCTTCGATCAGGCTCTGCCGGCGCGCATCGGGTTCGGCTCGGGTATAGCTTCGGGTGGCCATTACGGGCACCTTAGCCCCTCGCCTTGTCGAAGTCAGGCTTTTCCGTTATACGATCGTACAACAACCATAAGGACCGCCGATGGCGCACAGCTTCGCCGATGCCAGCACCGATCCGGACGACGGTCTCAGCCTGCCCGGCTGGCTCTATACCGACCCGGAATATTATCAGGTCGAGTTGGATCGCGTCATCCGCCCCTCATGGCAGATCGTCTGCCACCAAAGCGATATCGCCAATCCCGGCGACTATCACACGCTCGACTATATCGGCGAGAGCGTGATCGCGATCCGCCAGCAGGATGGATCGATCAAGGGCTTCACCAATGTCTGCCGCCACCGCGCGATGCGGCTGGTGGAAGGACCTGTCGGCTGCGCGAAGAAGCTCGTCTGCCCCTACCACGCCTGGACCTATGACGCCGACGGCCGCCTGACCGGGGTGCCGTCCAAGTCCGATTACGTTGGCCTCGACACCAGCAAGCACGGCCTCGCTCCCGTGGACATCGAGATCTGGCGCGGCTTCGTCTTCGTCCGGCTAGAGGATCGCGGCGGGCCTTCGGTCGCCGAGATGATGGCCCCCTATGACCATGAAGTCGCGCCCTACCGCTTCGAGGACATGCGCACGATCAGCCCGGTCCGCCTGCGCGAGCGCGACGTGAACTGGAAGAATGTCGGCGACAATTATTCCGACGGCCTGCACATCCCGGTCGCGCATCCGGGGCTGACGCGCCTGTTCGGCAAGAGCTATGCGATCGAGGCCCAGCCCTGGGTCGACAAGATGTCCGGCCTGCTCGCCGACAGCCCGCGCTCGAACTTCTGGGAGGGCGTCTATCAGAAGCACCTCCCCCGCGCGCCGCATTTGCCCGACGAGAACCAGCGGCTCTGGCTCTATTACAAGCTGTGGCCCAACCAGGCGTTCGACATCTATTCGGACCAGATCGACTTCATGCAATGGCTGCCGATCAGCCCCACCGAATGCGTGCTGCGCGAAATGGCTTTCGCGCTCCCCGATGACCGCCGCGAAATGAAGCTGGTCCGCTACGCCAACTGGCGGATCAACCGCATGGTCAATGCCGAGGACACCTGGCTGATCACCAATGTGCAAAAGGGCATGGCGAGCAAGAGCTACACCGTCGGCCCGCTCGGCCAGAGCGAAGTCTGCCTGCGCAGCTTCGCGCGCAAGATCCGCGGGCTGATCCCCGAGGCAAGGCAGCACACGCCGCCGCCTGCGGGATGGTCACGACGGCCGAGATCCGCCACCTGAACCTACCCACCGTTCGTGTCGAGCGAAGTCGAGACACGGTGACGGAGTACCGACCCAGGTTTCTCGACTTCGCTCGAAACGAACGGATGTGTTGATGACCCAGACTTACGACGCACTCATCATCGGCGGCGGGCATAACGGCCTCGTCTGCGCCTTCTATCTCGCCAAGGCCGGCCTGAAGGTCCGCGTACTCGAACGCCGCAATATCGTCGGCGGCGCCGCGGTGACCGAGGAATTCCACCCCGGCTTCCGCAACTCCACCGCCAGCTACACGGTCAGCCTGCTCCGTCCCAAGGTGATCAGGGACATGCGCCTGCACGAGCGCGGCTGGCGGATCATCGAGCGTACGATCAGCAACTTCTTCCCGCACGAGGGCGGCTATCTGAAGCTCGGCGGCGGCACCGCGCGCACCCAGGCCGAATTCGCCCGCTTCAGCCCGAAGGATGCCGAAACCTTCCCCAAGTACGAGGAAGCGCTCGAACGCGTCGCCGAGGTCCTGCGCGATCTCGCGCTCAAGACCCCGCCCAATGCCGGCAGCGGCGTCCGCGCCCTCCTCGCCGCCGCCTCGCAGGGCCGCCGCCTCGCCGGCATGGATATCGAGGCGCAGCGCGACGTGATGGACCTGTTCGTCAAGTCCGCCCGCGACTTCCTCGATAGCTGGTACGAGAATGAATATGTGAAGGCCGCGTTCGGCTTCGACGCGGTCGTCGGCAACTATGCCAGCGTCGATACGCCCGGCAGCGCATACGTCCTGCTCCACCACGTCTTCGGCGAGATCAACGGCAAGAAGGGCATGTGGGGCCACTCGGTCGGCGGCATGGGCGCGATCACGCAATATATGGCCGAGGCCTGCACCGATATGGGCGTGGAGATCAGCCTCGAAGCCCCGGTCGCCAAGGTGCTGGTCGATGGCGGCAGGGTCGCCGGCGTGAAGCTGGAAAGCGGCGAAGAGATCGCGGCAAAGATCGTCGCGTCGAACGCCGGCCCCGCCCTGCTCTATCGCCAGTTGGTCGACCGCAGCGACATGTCGCCCGAATTCGCCCGCCGCATGGATAACTTCAAGGCAGGCTCGGGCACGTTCCGCATGAACGTCGCCCTCTCCGAACTGCCCGACTTCACCGTCCTCCCCGGCAAGGAAAAGGCCGAGCATCACACCGCGGGGATCATCATCTCACCCACCCTCGATTACATGGACAAGGCCTTCACCGACGCCAAGGCGTTCGGCTGGTCGAAGGAGCCGATCGTCGAGATGAAGCTGCCCACCAGCGTGGACGATACGCTGGCGCCCCCGGGCCAGCACATCGCCTCGCTATTCTGTCAGCAATTCGCACCCGTGCTTCCGGACGGTCGCTCATGGGACGACGAGAAGGACAAGGCCGCCGACCTGATCATCGACACGGTGACGAAGCACGCCCCCAATTTCCGCAAGTCGATCCTCGGTGTGCAGATCCACTCACCGCTCGATCTCGAACGCAAGTTCGGCCTGATCGGCGGCGACATCATGCACGGCCATATGTCGCTCGATCAGCTCTGGGCCGCGCGGCCGGTACTGGGCCATGGCGACTATCGCGGACCGATCAAGGGCCTCTACATGTGCGGCGCAGGCACCCATCCGGGCGGCGGCGTCACCGGCGCGCCGGGGCATAATGCGGCGCATGAGATTTTGCGGGATCGTAGCGTGCTGGGCTGGCTGCTGGGGTAGGCCGCCCCGCCTCTACAGCGCCATCGTTGCGGCCTTCAGCACCAGCAGCCCGGCGACGATCAGCAACAGAAGTGCCCACCAGATCAGGTACCGCCGGAAGCGACGCGGATTCTCGTCTCGCATCACGGTTTCGGTGGGGAGGCCGCTTCTGCCTTTGCCAACGACCATCGATCCGTCGCGCAACGCCTGGACAAAGCCATAAGTGCCCGCCCCGAGCAGCCCCACAAACAGAAGCAGCATGAGATAATCGCCCTGCGCATCCGTCAGCATCGCGACCTCCTTCGATCTACGCTGCGGCGGCGGCCCGTCCTCGCAACCAATATAGCGGCACCGCACTGAGCATCAGCACCACGCTCCACGCCGCAGCCTCCCACCCGGTACCGATCATGACCCAGATCGAGAACGCAAACCCGAGTGCCGCCCAAGGCCGCGCCACGCGTTGCACCCACGCCGAGGCGCAGGCGCCCAGATAAAGCCAGATGGTCGCCGCGGCGGTGATGTTCAGCATGAACGTCATCAGCCCGGACAGTGTCCGGAACGCATTGCTCAGGATCAGCACGCTGGCCAGCGCGCTGGCGATCAGCATCACCGCCACCGGCACGTCGCGGCTGCTGGTGCGCGCCATCCAGCGTGGCAGCAATCCCGATCGCGCCATACCGAGCGGTACTTCGCCGACCAGCAGCACATAACCGTTCAGGCAGCCCAGCGCCGAGATCATCGCGAACGCGGCGGCGAGCAGCCCTGCCTTGCTCCCCAGAAATTCGCCGACGAACAGCGCGATCGGCGCGCCCGAATCCGCCAGCGCCTGCCCTGGCATCGCATAGACGATGCCGGTCGACACCAGCAGGTACAGCGCGCCGGTCACCACCACGCCCGCCATCGTCGCCAGCGGGATGATCCGCCCCGGATCGCGAACCCGCTCTGCGCACACGCCCGCACATTCGAACCCCAGCAGCGCGAAGAAGGCGAGGCCCAGCGCCGGCGTGATCTGGACCGGATCGAACGGCGCATGCGCGTTCGTCGCGAACCGGCCCGGATCGGTGAACGCCAGCCCGGCCAGGATCAACACCACCACCACCAACGGCATCAGCTTGAGCAGCACGGTGACCACCTGCAGCCGCCCCACATCGCGCGCGCCGAGCAGGTTGAACAACGTCAGCGCCCACAGCATCGCCAGCGCGGCGAATGCGGAAACCAACGTGCTGGAGCCCAGCCAAGGCCAGAATTCGGCGAGATAACGCGACGCGGTCAGCGCCAGTACCGCATTGGCGCACCACAGGCTCACCCAGTAGCTCCAGGCGACCAGCATCGCGGGCAGCGGACCGAGCCCGCCCGCAACCACTTCCATCGCCCCGGTCGCTTCGGGTCGTACTGCGAACAGCCGCGAGAATACCCACGCGATCACCACTGCCCCCGCGATCGCCGCCACCCAGCCCGCTGCGCCGGTCGCGCCATAGGGGGCAAGTTGTGCGGGCAACACGAAGATCCCCGCCCCGATCATCCCGCCGATCACCATCGCGGTCGCAGTCCAGAAACCGAACGGACGCCCCTCTTTTGCAATAGTATCGGTCATGGACGATCCCCCTTTCCGGAAGTGAAGCACGGAAGCCGGCGCCCGACAAATCGCTTGACAATGTTCTTTATTTGTTCTATAAGCGCAGCCCGAAGCTTCGATCCCATTTCCGGCACCACACCACCTGCATCGCTCCGATGCGGGGCGCTTCAGCACGCTCAGTCGCGTGCGGGCGGGCATGAGCGGGCGAGTGCACGCGATGGGATTGTGACTCTTGTGACGTTTGCCGGCGACTCCATCGGCAGCGACGGGGAGAGGTTTGCGTGACGGCTTTGTCCATGAACAATCCTCCCCCGGAGGGGGAGGGGGACCGCGAAGCGGTGGAGGGGTAGTCTCCACAGGCGATGCCGCTCGTGGAGAAAACCCCTCCCGTCAGCCTCCGGCTGCCACCTCCCCCTTAGGGGAGGATTTGGGCAGGTGACGCCCCGCCAAATCTCGCGCTACACCGTAACAATGCAGCCCTTGCCCGCGTCCCGCTATCACCCCCGCCTTCTCGAAGCCGCGCTGGCGCTGCACGACAACCGGCTCCACGATGCCGAACCGCGGCTCAAGGCGCATCTGAAGGAAGACCCGTTCGATGTCGCCGCGATCCGCATGCTCGCCGAACTGGCCGGGCGGATCGGGCGCTACAAGGATGCGGAGAGCCTGTTGCGCCGCGCAGTCGAGTTGTCGCCAGCCTTCACGGCGGCCCGCGCCAATCTCGCACTGGTCCTCTACCGCCTCAATCGCCCGACCGAAGCGTTGGCCGAACTCGATCAGGTACTGGGCGAAGACCCCGACAATATAGGCCATGCGAACCTCAAGGCGGCCGCCCTCGCCCGCCTCGGCGGGTTCGATGAAGCCATCGCCCTGTATCGCGAGGTGCTCGATGCGGTGCCCGATCAGCCCAAGGTCTGGATGAGCTATGGCCATATGCTCAAGACCGTCGGGCGGCAGGCAGAGGGCGTCGCCGCTTATCGCAAGGCACTCGAATTCGCGCCAGGCCTCGGCGAAGTGTGGTGGAGCCTCGCCAATCTGAAGACGGTGAAGTTCGACGATGCCGATATCGCGGCGATGCAGGGTGCGCTGGCGGGAACCGGCATTTCGGACGAGGATCGCTTCCACCTCGATTTCGCACTGGGCAAGGCGTTCGAGGACCGCAAGCAAGCCGAAACCGCCTTCGCCCATTACGAGGCCGGCAACCGCCTGCGCCGCACCAGGGTCCGCTACGATGCGGACGAGACTGCGGCGTTCGTCGATCGCTCGATCGCGCTCTACTCGGCCGAGTTCCTCGATGCGGGGATCGGGCTGGGCTGCGATGCGCCCGATCCGATCTTCATCCTGGGCATGCCGCGCGCCGGATCGACGCTGATCGAGCAGATCCTGTCGAGCCACAGCCAGGTCGAAGGCACCACCGAGCTGCCCGACATTCCGGCGCTGGTCAGGGGGATCGAGAACTATCCTTCCGGCACCGGCCACCTTGCACCGCACAAATTCCGCGAACTGGGCGAGGCCTATCTCAAGCGCGCCGAGATCCAGCGCCAGACCGACCGGCCCTTCTTCATCGACAAGCTGCCCAACAACTGGGCGCATGTCCCGCTGATCCATCTGATCCTGCCGAATGCGAAGATCATCGATGCGCGCCGCCATCCGCTCGGCTGCTGCTTCTCTAACTTCAAGCAGCATTTCGCCCGCGGCCAGACCTTCAGCTATGCGCTCGACGATATGGGCCGTTACTATCGCGACTATGTGCGGCTGATGGCGCATGTCGATGCGGTCCGCCCTGGGCTGGTCCACCGCGTGTTCTACGAAGCGATGGTCGACGATACCGAAGCGCAGGTTCGCGCCCTGCTCGCGGCGCTGGGGCTCGAGTTCGAACCCGCCTGCCTCGAATTCCACAAGAACGACCGCGCGGTCCGCACCGCCAGTTCGGAGCAGGTCCGCCAGCCCATCTTCCGCGACGGCACCGAAGCGTGGCAGCCCTTCGCGCCCTGGCTCGGCCCGCTCGAAGCGGCCTTGGGCGACGTGCTTACCGACTATCCGGCAGTGCCGCGCTCCATCTCGTCACCGGCGACGTAAGGGAAACGTCCCGCGACCGTTGCAAAACTGTCACGCTGCACCTGCGAACGACAGCTGCACGATCGTACAATATTGACGGTTGTTACGGGTGTGACACTCTCCGCTCAGCAGAAGCCTCTCTGCCGGAGACCGACCGATGCACGTTACCAAGCGCCGCGCCACTTTTGCCGCCCTGCTGCTCTCATCGGCGCTCGCCGCGCCTGCTTTCGCCCAGGATAGTGGCGGACAGGAGAGCGGGAACGAGGAAATCGTCGTCACCGCGCAGAAGCGCGAACAGAACCTGCAGGACGTGCCGATCAGCATCCAGGCGCTCAGCACGACGCGCCTCGACAATCTGAACGTCACCAATTTCGAGGATTATTCGCAGCTGCTGCCCTCGCTGTCGTTCCAGACGAGCCAGCCCGGCATCACCACCGTCTATATGCGCGGCGTCGCCTCGGGCGGCGACGGCAACCATTCGGGCTCGCTGCCCTCGGTCGGCGTCTATCTCGACGAACAGCCGGTCACCACGATCGGCGGCACGCTCGACGTGCACGTCTATGACGTGGCGCGTATCGAAAGCCTCGCGGGTCCGCAGGGCACGCTCTACGGCGCCTCGTCTCAGGCCGGCACGATCCGCATCATCACCAACAAGCCCGAGACCAGCCACTTCTATGGCCGCGTCGACAGCGAGCTGAACAAGGTCTCGCAGGGCGATTATGGCGGCCGCCTCGAAGGCATGCTGAACATTCCGCTGTCGCAGAACGCCGCGCTCCGCCTCGTCGGCTTCTATCAGCGTGATGGCGGCTACATCGACAATGTCTACAGCCTGCGCCGCTTCCGGCCGATTCCGGGCGGCATCACCGTCAACAACGGCGCCTTCGCCAAGGATGACTACAACTCGAACGACACCTGGGGCGGCCGCGCCGCGCTGAAGGTCGATCTGGACGACAACTGGACCGTCACGCCGACGGTGCTGTACCAAGAAAGTAAGACGAAGGGCTTTTTCGGATCGGATGCCCGTGTCGGCGACCTGATGGTCCAGCACTTCTTCGACGAATATCGCGACGACCGGTTCGTCCAGGCCGCGCTCACCATCGAAGGCCGGATCGGCAGCTGGGACGTCACCTATGCTGGCGCCTATCTCGACCGCACCACCGAAAGCTCGAGCGACTATACCGACTATTCCGAGGCGTATGACTCGCTCTACTCGTCGGTCGGCGGTCTGGCGGGCTATTTCTATCTGCAGAACGCCCTGGGCAACAATATCGACCCGCGCCAGCGCGTCGTCGGCACCGATCACTTCCGCAAGATGAGCCACGAAGTCCGCGTCTCCTCGCCGCAGGATTCGCCGTTCCGCGTCGTGGTCGGCGCCTTCTATCAGCGCCAGAGCAACGAGATCCATCAGGACTATATCGTCACCGGCCTGGCCCCCGCGCTTTCGGTCAACGGCTTCCCCGGCACGCTGTGGCTCACCCAGCAGAAGCGCGTCGACAAGGATTATGCCGCGTTCGGCGAAGCTAGCTTCGACATCGCACCGACGCTGACGATCACCGCGGGCGGCCGCTTCTACAAGTATGACAACTCGCTGATCGGGTTCTTCGGCTTCGGCCGTAACCCGGCGGGCCCGCCATACAATGGCGCGGGCAGCTCGCGCACCGGCGTCGCCGGCTGCTACACCACCACCGGCGCGCAGCTGCGCGACAATCCGGGCGGCACGTTGCTCCCGGCCGCGGTTCCGGGCAGCCCCTGCACCAATCTGGCCACCTTTGTCGGCGGATCGCTGATCCCCAAGTCGACCGAGGGTGACGGCTTCCTCTACAAGCTGAACCTGACCTGGAAGCCGATCGAAGACGTGATGCTCTACGCCACCTGGTCGAAGGGCTATCGTCCGGGCGGCATCAATCGCCGCGCGACGATCACGCCGTACGAGGCCGATTTCCTCACCAACTATGAAGTGGGCTGGAAGACGACGCTGGCCGACGGACTGATCCGCTTCAACGGTGCGGTCTATCAGCAGGAATGGGACAAGTTCCAGTTCTCGTTCCTGGGCCAGAACAGCTTCACCGAGATCCACAACGGCCCGAACGCCCGCATCCGCGGCATCGAGGCAGACGTGAACATCTCATCGCACGGCTTCAGCTTCACCGCTTCGGGCGCCTATACCGATGCGAAGACCACCAAGAATCTCTGCGCGGCGGACGATGCGACCTATGCCTGCACCGCGGGCGGCAACTTCATCGCCGCACCGAAAGGCACCCGCCTGCCGATCACGCCGCGGTTCAAGGGCAACATCACCGCGCGGTACGACTTCGCGTTCAACGGCCTCGACTGGTTCGTCCAGGGCGTGCTCGCGCATCAGAGCAGCGCATCTTCGGATATCCGCACCGCAGTGATCCAGGCCGGCACCGGCAATGTGGTGAACCCTGCCCAGCTGCTCGGCCGCCTGCCCGCCTATACCACGGCGGACTTCTCGTTCGGCGCGAAGCTCAACGACTTCTCGGTCGAGCTGTTCCTGGCCAATGCGTTCGACGAGCGCGGTCAGATCTCGCGCTTCCAGGCCTGCGGCAGCTGCTCGCAGCGGCCCTATGCGGTGTATATCCGCCCGGCCACGTTCGGCGTCCGCGTCGGCACCAAATTCTGATCGTCGCGCACCCTCTCCTCCCCTGAGGGGGAGAGGGTCAGCGGCCTCAGATCCCGCCGTCCACTGCCTCGCGCCCGGCTTCGCTCAGCCCGGCGATCAGTGCTTCGGCGCAAGCATCCACCACAAGCTGATCGGTCGCGCGGATCACGAAGTTCGCGCCCACGCGTCCCTCACGGAAAAAGGGATAGCTGCCGATCGCCACGCCTTCATGCGCGCGCTCGACCGCACCCAGCAGATCGGCGATCTCGCTTTCCGGCACCCAGCATCCCACGGTGCGTGACAGCAACGGCCTGCCGCCTTCCAGCTCGCCGGTCAGCGCGTCGAGCATCTGCGCGGCGATATGCGGCACTCCCGCCAGCACGAACAGATTGTCGTCCACCCGGATGCCCGGCGCGCCGGACATGCGATTGGGGATCAGATCGGCCCCGCCCGGCACCCGCGCCATGCGCAGCCGTGCTTCGTTCAGCCCGCCGCGCGTCGCGTAATAGCGTTCCAGCGCCGCCCGCGCCTGAGGATGGATGACCACCGGCACGCCCAGCGCCGCCGCGATCGCATCCACCGTGATGTCGTCATGGGTCGGCCCGATGCCGCCGGTGGTGAACAGATAGTCGTTGCGTGCGCGCAACTGGTTCACCGCCTCGACGATCGCCGGCTGCACATCCGCCACCACCCGCACCTCGGCCAGGCGGATGCCCTGCGCGTTCAGCCAGGTGGCAAGCTGCGCGATATTCTTGTCCTGCGTCCGGCCGGAGAGGATCTCGTCCCCGATCACAACCAGCGCCGCTGTCCAGATCCTCTCGTCCATAGTGGCGCCGTACTCACTCGCAAACCGCGGCGCAAACGACTATATCGCCCGCATGACCGAGTATGTGAGCGTCACCGCCGACACCCCCACCGCCCGCACGGGCGCGATCAAGCTGCATGGGCCCGAGGGTTTTGCGGGCATGCGCGCCGCGGGCCAGCTCGCCGCGACGATCCTCGACGCGCTGCCGCCGCATGTCGTGCCGGGCGTCACCACGGCCGAGATCGACGATATCGTCCGCAAGATGACGCTCGACGCAGGCGGCGTGCCCGCCACGCTCGGCTATCGCGGCTACACCCACAGCTGCTGCATCTCGATCAACCATGTCGTGTGCCACGGCATCCCGTCGGATCGCACGCTGAAGGACGGCGACATCGTCAATATCGACGTCACCCCGATGCTGGGCGGCTGGCACGGCGACACCAGCCGCATGTTTCTGGTCGGCGATGTCGGGCTGAAGGCGCGCCGTCTGGTCGACGTCACCTATGAATGCCTGATGCTCGGCATCGAACAGGCGAAGCCCGGCAATTATCTCGGCGACGTCAGCCATGCGATCCAGGTTCATGCCGAAAAGCATCGCTATGGCGTGGTCCGCGACTTCTGTGGCCATGGCCTCGGCCAGATCTTCCATGACGCGCCCGAGGTCGTCCATGTCGGCCGTCCGAAGACCGGCCCGATGCTCAAGCCGGGCATGTTCTTCACCATCGAGCCGATGATCAATATCGGCCGTGCCGACGTGAAGCTGCTCGACGATGGCTGGACCGCGGTGACCCGCGATCGCTCGCTCTCGGCCCAGTTCGAACATTCGATCGGCATCACCGAGACCGGCTGCGAGATCTTCACCGCCAGCCCCAAGGGCCTGCACCAGCCGCCCTACTGACGGCTGAAGCGATCCGCGCTCCAAATGGGTGCGCGGCGAGCGGGGGAGGTGTCCGGGGGCGTCCGCTCGCCGCGCGACGCGATCACGCGGTCGCGATCAGCGTCTGCTCGTTGCTCACCGCCGCCGGCGACTCATTGGTCACTTCGCATCCGGTCACATTGTGATTGGCGTAGGAGAAGCTGCCCTTGCCGTTCCACGCCTTGTCGACTGCCAGCGCCGCGCTGAACTGCGCCAGATAGCTGCCGATCGCGGGCGGCGGCACCGACACGACATATTGCCCGCTCAGATGCACCAGCATCGTGTCCTGACCGAAACCGGTATGGAAGATGCTGCCGGTGACCTGCGGCAAATGGGTCTGGCCATAAGGCGGCGGCAGCGCCTGGGTGATCTCGCCCGATCCCATGATCTGCCCGGTCACTGCATTCACGCCGAGCTGAAGGTGCAGCGCCGGCGCGCCGACAGGTCCCTGCTGTTCGACCAGCAGGTTGACCAGATAATATCCGACAGGTTCCGTCATTTGATCTCTCCTGAAGATTTAAGTCGAGTCGCGCCCGTATCTTCAGGAATCCATGGAGTCATCTTGGAGTCAACGAGACACAACCAAGATGGCGTCAATAGTCATTGTATAGATTCGACATCGCATATCGCCCATTGTCGAACGAAATACTGATGAATTGCCGAATAACTATTTAACGATCTGGGAAATGCGGAAAGCCTTATCCCACGAATGCCCGCTCGATCACGAAGTGACCCGGCGCGGCGTTCGATCCTTCGATGAATCCTTTCGCCGCCAGCATCGCTGCGAAGTCGCGGATCATGTCCATCGATCCGCACAACATGATCCGGTCATGCTCGGCATCGAAATCCTGCGGCCCCAGCACGGGATGGCGGAACAGTGTGCCATCCTCCGCCAGCGCCTGGATTCGGCCACCGGTGCGGAACGGCTCGCGGGTGACGGTGGGCACATAATGGAATTGCAGCAGCGCCTGTTCCTGCACCAGCGGATCGCTGGCCAGTTGCGCGGTCAGTTCGTCGGCATAGGCCAGGTCGCTGACCCGGCGCACGCTGTGCACCATGATCACCTGCGCAAACCGGTCATAGATTTCAGGATCGCGCGCCACGCTCAGGAACGGCGCAAGGCCTGTGCCGGTGCCCAGCAGGAACAGCCTTTTGCCCGGCAACAGCGCGTCGGACACCAGAGTGCCGGTCGGCTTGCGGCCCAGATAGAGGTGATCGTCGGGCCGGATCATCTGCAGCTTCGAGGTCAGCGGCCCGTCCGGCACCTTGATCGACAGGAACTCCAGTTCGTCGGACCAGGCGGGGCTCGCAATCGAATAGGCGCGCATCAGCGGCTTCTCGCCGTTCAGCAGCCCGATCATCACGAACTCGCCCGAGCGGAAGCGGAAGCTCGCCGGCCGTTCGATCGCGAAGCTGAACAGATGCTCGTTCCAGTGGCGGACCCACCGGACCCCGCTGGTGAAGAAACTGGCATGTTCGGGAAGCAGCGCCGGCGGGCGCGTGTGCAATGTCATGGGTAGCGATCTCAGTTGCGGGTGCGCGGAACGGGGGTGCGGCGGAGCACGTCGGAAGACTGGCCGATCGCCACGATGAAGGGAGAAAGTGCCTCGGGCTTCACGACCTGAGCCGCGAGCCGCTGGACCAGGCGATAGTCATTGTCGGCGGCGGCATGGAACAAAGCGAGCAGCATCGCCTCGTCGTCGTGGATGCGCGCGCAACCGGGCGATCCGAAGCGCAGCGGCCCCTCGCCTTCGGTATTGAGCAGGAACATCGCCATGTTGAAGTCGGGCAGCAATTCCGCCACCCGCCAGCGCTGAAACGAAGGCCCCAGTGCCGCGCAGGGGCAACGCTGCATCCCCATCGCGGCGACCCAGCTGCGCATCGACCACGCGATCATCTGCTCGCCCGGCGCAAGGTCGGTTATGGTCCGGTCGAGGAAGCGGTACATGGGCCATCTCCGAGTCACGCGTTATTGCGACTGACTCGCATTAGCTAGATTCGGATGGACGCGTCAACGCGCGATTTCGCGAATCTTGCGATCGGCTCGGGATCGCGGCTTCGCCTGCTCCATCATCGGGCAAGGTTTGGCCCGCTGCCCAATAAGTAGGCATTTGTTAATGATTGCAGGCCGCTCGATCGGCACTTTCTCTCGAAAGCCGCATTGGCACGCTTGATGCAAAACGCGCGGCAGGAGATGAGGCATTCCTCACCGAAACGCATGAAGGATAACAGGCGTGAAAAAGATCGAAGCGATCATCAAGCCGTTCAAGCTCGATGAAGTGAAGGAGGCGCTGCACGAAGTCGGCGTTTCGGGAATCACCGTGACCGAAGCCAAGGGCTTTGGCCGCCAGAAGGGGCACACCGAACTCTATCGCGGTGCCGAATATGTCGTCGACTTCCTGCCCAAGGTGAAGCTCGAAGTCGTGGTCGAGGACGCGCTTGCCGAGCGCGTGGTCGAAGCGGTTGCAGCAGCAGCGCAGACCGGCCGGATCGGCGACGGCAAGATCTTCGTGATGCCCGTGGAGACCGCGCTGCGCATCCGCACCGGCGAGCGTAACGAGAACGCCATCTAACGAAATTGACGCGACGCAGCATCCGTCCGATGCTGCAACGCGCAAACGTAATTTAATTGCCCGATTCGTCGGGTTCACGAAAGAGAGCGAAAGGGGTTCCCAATGGCGAATTCGGCCAATGACGTTCTGAAGATGATCAAGGACAACGAGATCGAATGGGTCGATCTGCGGTTCACCGATCCCAAGGGCAAGTGGCAGCACCTGACCATGGTTTCGAAGGTCATGGGCGAGGACGAGCTGACCGACGGCCTGATGTTCGACGGTTCGTCGATCGAAGGCTGGAAGGCGATCAACGAGTCCGACATGATCCTGAAGCCGGATCTGGACGCGGTGTGGATCGATCCGTTCTCGGCCACCCCGATGCTGATCCTGGTGTGCGACATCGTCGAGCCCTCGACCGGCGAGCTCTATTCGCGCGACCCGCGCTCGACCGCCAAGCGTTCGGAGGCCTATCTCCAGTCGCTCGGCATCGGCGACACCGTCTATGTCGGCCCCGAAGCCGAATTCTTCATGTTCGACGATGTCCGCTTCGAGAACAGCTACTCGACCTCGTATTACGCGATCGACGACATCGAGCTGCCGGGCAACACCGGCAAGGAATATGAAGGCGGCAACCTCGGCCACCGTCCGCGCGCCAAGGGCGGCTATTTCCCCGTCGCACCGGTCGATTCGGCCGTCGACATCCGCGGCGAGATGGTTTCGACCATGCTCGAAATGGGCCTGCCCTGCGACAAGCATCACCACGAAGTCGCCGCGGCGCAGCATGAGCTCGGCCTGACCTTCGGGACGCTGGTGCAGACCGCAGACCGCATGCAGATCTACAAGTATGTCGTGCATCAGGTCGCTCAGGCCTATGGCAAGACCGCGACCTTCATGCCGAAGCCGATCAAGGAAGATAACGGCTCGGGCATGCACACCCATATCTCGATCTGGGATAAGGGCACGCCGCTCTTCGCCGGCAACGGCTATGCCGGCCTGTCGGACATGTGCCTCTACTTCATCGGCGGCGTGATCAAGCACGCCAAGGCGCTCAACGCCTTCACCAATCCGTCGACCAACAGCTACAAGCGCCTGGTCCCGGGTTACGAAGCACCGGTGCTGCTCGCCTATTCGGCACGCAACCGCTCGGCATCGTGCCGCATTCCGTACGGCGCGGGCACCAAGGCGAAGCGCGTCGAGTTCCGCTTCCCGGACGCGCTGGCCAATCCGTATCTCTGCTACGCAGCGCTGCTGATGGCCGGCCTGGACGGCATCCAGAACCGCATCCATCCGGGCGAGCCGATGGACAAGAACCTGTACGACCTGCCGCCGGCCGAGCTAGCCGAAGTCCCCACCGTCTGCGCCTCGCTCCGCGAAGCTCTCGAATCGCTCGAGAAGGACATGGACTTCCTGCTCAAGGGCGACGTGTTCACCAAGGACCAGATCGAGAGCTATATCGAGATCAAGTATCAGGACGTCGCCCGCTGGGAGATGACCCCGAGCCCGGTCGAATACGACATGTACTATTCGGGCTGAGCCACCGGCTCACCCAAAACAAGAAGGGCGCCCGGAGCTTGTCCGGGCGCCCTTTTCTTTGTTTTATCCTCCCCCGCCAGGGGGAGGTGTCAGCGCAGCTGACGGAGGGGGAGGATTCCACAACACTTGCTGGGAATCCTCCCCCTCCGCTGCCTTCGGCGCCACCTCCCCCTACGGGGGAGGATTACCTCACTTCCCAATCTTCAACCGCAGCGAAGCGCCATACATGCGCGGCTCGCCCGCGATGAAGGTCGGCAGGCCCAGGCCGTCGCCGGTGTTGCCCGCATCCTTGATGAACTTGCGGTCGAACACGTTGGTGACGAAGCCTTCGATCCGCCAGCGCCCGTTCGGCGTCTCGATGCCGAAGCGGACGTCGCCCAGCACATAGCTGTCCTGATATTCGTCCTGCACCGTGTCGGCGATCAGGTTGTTCACCTGCAGCGCCGGCAGGTCGTTGTCGTCGTCGAAGAACACCTTGCTCTGCCACATCAGGCTCGGCGTCAGGTCCAGCACAACCGGACCCGCATCCACGCTGAAGCGCGCGCCCAGCGAGGCGCTGTGATCCGGCGACAGGCGGAACCGGTTGCCGTCGCGCGCACCGCTGGCGAAGCGGCTGTGGTTATAGGCATAGGTGCCGTACAGGCTCACCCAGTTCGCCGGGTTCCAGCGGAACTGGCCTTCGAAGCCATAGCTTTCGGCCTTGCCTGCATTCACGACGACGAAGCTCAACCCCTGCTGCTCGATCGTCTGGAAGTTGCTGTAGCGGTAATAGAAGACCGACCCGTCGAGGAACAGGGTGCGGTTCGCCAGCACGGTCTTAGTACCCACTTCGAAGCTGTCGACCGTTTCCGACGGCAGCAGGCTGAAGCGCGGCGCGCCGAACGGCACCGAGGGGCCGGTGACGCTCAACACTTCCGGGCGGCGTCCCCGGGCATAATTGGCATAGACGCTCACCTGCGGGCTGAACTCGTACCGGGCGATCGCACGCCAGGTGAAACCGCTATCGGTCAGCGTCTGCGCCACGCGGCCGCCATTGCCCGCGGTCGGCTGGGTGAACAGCGCGAACAGCGGGAAGCTGGCCGAGACCGGCAGGTTCGCCGCACCCGGCGTCGCCAGCAGGGTGAAGAAGCCGGGGATCGCTGCCGGGGGCAGCGTGCCCGCAAACTGGAACGCCGCCAGCATCGAACGGCCATTGGTCACCGACGAGGCGAAGCCGGTTTCCTTGCTGTCATGGGTATAGCGCACGCCCGCGCCGACTTCGAACCGGTCGGTCACATGGAAGGTCGCGTCGCCGAACAGGTCGAAGCTCTCGGTCTTCGAATCGTTGGTCGAGCTTTCGCGATAGGCCGGACCGAAATTCGCCGCGATCGCGTTGGCTGCCGGGGTCGGCAGCAGCGCCGCGGCCGAACCGAGCGAGGCGCGCAACAGGCTGCCGGTGAAGGCGGGGTTGGTCAGCACGCTGAACGGTGCCGGCACATTCGCCGGACGGCCCGGGATCAGCCCGCCACCGGCGAGCACGCCCGGCACCTGGGCGTCGACCAGACGCGCCAGCGCCAGCCGCTCGTCGAACTGCAGCGGGGTGCGCTGCAGACCGCTCTCGCGATAATAGGTGCCGCCGACGAACGCGGTGACGCGGTCGTTCGAATAGGTCAGGCGCAGCGTGGCCATGGTCTGGTCGCCCTGCGCATCCTCGGCCGCGGTCAGGATCGGCAGCGAGATGCCGTCCGGATCGAACACTTCGATGCCCGCGAACTCACGATACGAACCGATCGCATTGATCGAGAGCGTGTCGGAGAGTTCGTAATTGGCGATCGCGGTCACGCCCCACACGTCGCGATCGAGGCCCAGCGACTTGCCGCCCTCGAAGCCCGCGCCGGCAACCAGCGCCGCGCCAGAGTTGCGGCCGGTATCGCCGATCACCGCGCCGGTGGTGGGATCGGTCGGCACGAATGCGGTCGACTTGAACGAGGTGCCGGTCGCGCGGTCGTGCTGGTAATTGCCGATCACGTCGAGGGTGAAGGCGCCCGGCGCCCAGCGGACCGATGCGCGGACGGCCTCGGACTTGATGCCGTTATAATCGTCGCCGCCCAGCAGATTCTCGACATAGCCGCCGCGCTCGCGGATGCGCGATGCGACGCGGATCGCCAGCGTGTCGGTCAGCGGCAGGTTCACCGTCTGGTCGATCCGCCACGAATCGAAATTGCCATAGGTGCCCTGCACCATGCCGTATCCGCCGCTCGGGTCCGCCTTGGCCTGGATCAGGTTGACCGCACCGATCAGCGCGCCGCGGCCATACAGGGTCGATTGCGGCCCCTTGGCGATCTCGACGCGCTCCAGGTCGAACAGCTCGACATAGGAGCCGCGCGACTTCGAGATCGACACGCCGTCCTGGAAGACCGAGACGCGCGGCTCGTTGAACGCGCTGCCCGAGTCCGAAGTGATGCCGCGCATCACGAAGCCGGGATTGTTCGGCGACTGGTTCTGCACGTCGAAACCGGGGACGAACTGGCCCAGCCGGTCGAATTCGGTGATGCCGTTATTGTCGAGGAAGTCGCCGGTATAGGCGGTCAGCGCGAACGGCACTTCGTTGACGGTCTGGCGCACCAGCTGCGCGGTGACGACGATCTCGCCATTATCCTCTCCGGCGGCGGGCGCCTCGGGCGCGGCTTCCTGCGCGGCGGCGGGCGCGGCGATCAGGGCAAGCGGGCTGACGAGCGCGAGTAGCGCGATGCGAACGGACATGATTGGACCCCTTTACGCGGCACGGGCCATTCCCCGCGCCTTGACCACGGGCCTTGCGCCGGGTTCGTGACGGCAATGTTGCGATGCAGCGTAGATTGCGTGACTCGAAGAAGGAGTCGCAAACCGTGGCAAAATCGACCCATTTTGCGGCACCGCAAAACTGTCATGAAAGGTACGCGGAGGAGTCATCGAAACCGCATCCAACTGTCAGCTAGCATCCCTAGAGGCCCCCTCAACCAACGAAACGGGGGCGTCATGACCAAGACTTTCAAGCTCATTCTCGCGGCGGGCATCAGCACGCTCGCACTCGGCACTGCCAGCACCGCGATGGCGCAGACCAGCACGCCCGCGACTCAGGAAGAAGCCGCCGAGGAAGGCCCGATCCAAACCTCAAACGAGATCGTCGTTCAGGGCGCCATCGGTTTCCGCAACCGTTCGGAAACGACCGTCCCGACGCTCGTTTACGACACCGACTATTTCCAGCGCTTCGAGCCGCTGACCGCCGGTGACGCGCTGAAGCGCGTTCCCTCGGTCACCTTCCTCTCGGACGTGATCGAAAGCGACGGCGCCCGCCTGCGCGGCATGGATCCGGGCTATACCCAGATCCTGATCAACGGCGACAAGGTCCCCGGCTCGAACGCCGACCGCAGCTTCTTCCTCGATCGCATCCCGGCCGAACTGATCAGCCGCGTCGAGATCGTCCGCTCCAACTCGGCACGCCGCACCGGCGACGCGATGGCGGGCACGCTCAACATCGTGCTGCGTGACGGCTATCAGCTCGACGGCGGCTATATCCGCGTCGGCGGCCTGCGCTTCGACGACGGCAAGGTGAAGCCGAGCATCGGCGTGGTCTATGGCGGTGAATTCGCCGGCGGCCGCCTGCTGATCGGCGGCAACATCCAGGGCCGCTACAACCCGAAGCTCAAGTCGAGCCTGCGCTACAGCGACTCGCCCGAGAACAATCCGAACTACGCGACCGCGAGCTTCGTGAACCGCGAAGACCAGACCGATACCCGCGACGGCACCGATTACGCCTTCAACGCGACCTATGGCATCGAGTTCGGCGGCACCAAGGTCGAGCTGAGCGGCTTCTACGTGCAGACGATCCGCACCGAGACCGAGCGCTCGTTCGAATATAACCGCGCGACCGGCAATTTCGGCCCGGTCCCGGGTGCCAGCAGCGCCACCGCCGGTCTGCTGACCGACAATGCGAACGTGAACCGCATCAACCAGGAAAACTACAGCATCAACGGCAAGATCAAGCAGAACTGGGGTGCCGGTGAGACCACGCTGAAGATCGGTTATGCTGCCTTCTCGGACAATCAGAAGGAAACCGAGAACGAGATCGATTTCGATCGCGCCACGCCGCGCTTCACCGGCGACCTGACGCTCACCCGCGTCGCTGACACCGAATTCTCGGTCAGCCTCGATCACGAGATCGATCTGGGCGAGGGTCTGGACGTGGTCTTCGGCGGCTTCGTGCAGGACAAGACGCACGACATCGACCTGCGCACCGCACGTCAGCGTTTCAACCTGACCAATCCGCTGCGCACCACCTGGAACCAGTTCACCCAGAACCCGACCTCGTTCCTGACGACGCCGACCTTCCTGCTGCCGCCGACCGGTGGCCTCGACATCGTCAAGGAAAACCGCCGCGACGGCTTCGCGCTGGTCGAGGGCAAGAACGGCGTCATCTCTTGGGAAGCGGGTCTCCGCTACGAGCATACCAGCGTCACCAGCACCGGCACTGCCGACCGCGACTATGGCATCCTGCTCCCCTCGGCTTCGGCCAAGATCGAGCTGACTCCGTCGGATCGCATCACCGTGTCGGGCGCCCGCACCGTGCGCCGCCCGCGCCTCGATTACCTCACCCCGATCACGCTTCTGGCCGAGCTGGGTGACAACGATCTGCAGGGCAACCCGGCGCTCCGTCCGGAAAGCGCATGGGGCGCAGACGTTGGTTACGAGCATCGCATCGGCAGCACCGGCGTGGTCGGCATCAACTTCTTCTACCGCAACGTCACCGACCTGATCGAGCTGGCCAACACCGGTGTGACGGGTTCGGAAGGCGCCGGCACCTTCGTGTACCAGCCGCGCAACACCGGCGACGGCCAGGTCTATGGCGTCGAGTTCGATCTCTCGACCGACCTGCGCTTCATCGGCCTGCGCAACACCGGCGTGTTCGGCAACTTCTCGTATCTCGAGAGCGACATCGACGATGCGCTCGGCTCGCGCCGCTTCAACGGCCAGTCGAAGTACGTCTTCAACGTCGGCTTCATCCAGAACCTGCCCAGCGTCGGCGGCGCATTCGGCGTTACCTATCGCAAGCAGGGCGGCGCGTACGACCGCACCATCGGCGAGGAAGTGACCACCAACTACGGCGCGGACCTCGAAGTGTTCGTCGAAAAGCGTTTCGGCAACAGCTTCACCATCCGCGCGGTCGGCTCGAACCTGCTCGACGGCTCGAAGGACGAAGTGTTCAACAAGTTCACCACCTTCGGCGACCAGCAGTCGCGCAGCTTCGACGAGTATGAAATCGAAACCGAACGCGCTGGACCGGTGTTCCAGGTCATGGCACGCCTCGCGTTCTGATGATGATGAACAAGCTCAGTGCATCGCTGCTGTTCGGCCTGCTGCCCCTCGGGGTGGCAGGCTGCTCGGCCCAGGAAGCCCGCCCCGCCTTCTCGAAGGCGCCCACCGCCTCGGTTCAGCCTCGCGGCGAGACCAAGCCGGTCGGCACCGGCAATGCGGACGCAGCCGACGATCCCGCCATCTGGCGCAACGCGGCCGATCCGGCCGCCAGCCTGATCGTAGCGACCGACAAGAAGGCCGGGCTGTACGTCTATAACCTCAAGGGCGAGATCCAGTCGTTCCTCGACGCCGGCCGCGTCAACAATGTCGACCTGCGCGACATGGGCGCCGCCGGGATCATCGTCGCGGCGAGCGACCGCAACGACAAGGTGAACCCCAAGCTCGCCCTGTTCCGCCTCGATCCCGCCACGCGCAAGCTCACTCTGCTCGGCCATGTGCCGGTCGGCACCGGCGAAGCCTATGGCGTCTGCCTGTATCGTGAAGGCGACAAGCTCACCGCGTTCAACGTCATCAAGGACGGCACGATCAATCAGGTCGAACTCGACCTGACCGGCGCCGCGCCTTCGGGCAAGATCGTCCGCACGATGAAGCTCGGCACCCAGTCGGAAGGCTGTGTCGTCGACGAGCGCACTCACCGGCTCTACGTCGCCGAGGAAGATGTCGGCATGTGGCGCTTCGATGCACGCGCAACCGGCAGCACCGAAGCGATCAAGCTCGCCAGCGCGGACGGCTATCAGATCGTCGCCGATACCGAAGGCGTCGCGCTGGCCGAGATCGGCCCGGACAATGGCGGCTATCTGCTGGTCTCCAGCCAGGGCGACAATGCCTATGCGGTCTATCGCCTCAGCGACGACAGCTATGTCGGCCGCTTCCGCATCATGCCCGGCAACGGCCTGGGCGGCACCGAAGAGACCGACGGCATCGAACTGATCGTCGGCGATTTCGGTCCCGACTATCCAGGCGGCCTGTTCATCGCACAGGATGGCATCAACCCGCCCAGTGCCCAGAATTTCAAGCTGGTCGCCTGGGACGATATCCGCGCGGCGCTGAAGCTGGACTAAGTCTGGCTTCACTGGAATAAAGACAAGGGCCGGGGCATCGCTCCGGCCTTTTCTTTGCGACCTGAGTGAAATTGGGGAGGCTATTGTAATGACCGCATCGGCTTGCAGTGGAACTTCCGAAAAATCACCGCGTTACGCGCATTACATCATGCGCGCCTTCATCGCCCTCCCCCTGCTCCCCCTCGCCGCCGCGTGCAGCAGTGGCGGTAGCGGCGGCAGCACACCGACCCCGACGCCGGCGAACGCCGCCCCGGTCTTCACTTCGGCCGCCAACGCAACCGTCCTCGAGAACGTCGCCGCCGCCTATCAGGCAACCGCGACCGATCCCAATGGCGATCCGCTGACCTTCTCCATCGCCGGCGGCCCCGATGCGGCGCGGTTCACCATCACCACTGCGGGCGCACTCAGCTTCAATCCCGCGCCCAATTTCGAAGCGCCCACCGATGCCGGTGCGGACAATGTCTACGACGTCCAGCTCCGCGTCAGCGACGGCGCGCTCAGTGCCACGCGCGACGTTTCGATCAACGTCACCAACAGCCGCGAAGGCATTCAGGTCCGCCGCGTCGGCACCGGCTTCAACCAGCCGGTCTTTGTCGCCCCGGTCAATGGCGATCCACGCGTCCTCGTGATCGAGAAGGGCGGCGGGGTATGGTATCTCGATCCGACCACCGGCACCAAGACGCTGGAAACGACGATCGGCAATATCTCCACCGATGGAGAGCGCGGGCTGCTCGGCATCGCGCCGCGTCCCAATTTCCTCCTGACGCGCCAGGCCTATGTCTATTGCACCGCTCCTGACGGCACGATCGAGATCCGCCTCTATACGATCGGCACCCTGCCCTACACAGTGGTGCTGAGCATCCCGCATCCCGGCTTCAACAATCACAATGGCGGCTGGATCGCTTTCGGTCCGGACGGCTATCTCTATGCCGCGACTGGCGATGGCGGCGGCACGGGCGATCCGGGCAACAATGCCCAGAATCCCAATTCGCGGCTCGGCAAGATCCTGCGCATGAACGAGGGAATCGCGAGCGTGACCCCGGCGCCCGGCAATCCCTATATCGGCGGCGGCGGCGATCCCTATGTCTTTGCGCTGGGCCTCAGGAACCCGTTCCGCAATTCCTTCGCGCTCGATGGGCGCCTCTATATCGGCGATGTCGGCCAGGGCGCGATCGAGGAGATCAACGTCGTTCGTCCGGACCAGCCGGGCCTGAACTTCGGCTGGCCGTTTCTCGAAGGCACCCAGCCATATCGTGGCACCGCCCCGGCGGGCCTGACTGCGCCGGTATCGCAATATGGACACGGCACGGGTCCCACCCAGGGCGCGTCGATCATCGGTGGCTATGCCTTCACGGCGACGAGTCCGGTGCTGCCGGGCCTGTACGTCTTCGGCGATTTCGTCAGCGGCAATATCTGGACGGTCCCGGCAGCCTCGCTGGTCCAGGGCAGCCTGTTCCCCGCCGGCAGTTACGAGCGCCGCAACGCCGATTTCACCCCCGATGTCGGCACCATCGATCAGCTGGTTTCGTTCGGCAGGGATAATTCGGGATATCTCTACCTGATCGATCTGGACGGCGAAATCTTCAGGGTGCTCGTGAACTAGGGCGGCATTGCCCCCGCCGCTTCCCGGGCCTAGCCTGCCGCCATGAAGCACCTCCTCCTGAGCGCCCTCGCGATGCTGATCGCCGTCCCCGCCTCTGCCCAGCTTTCGAAGTCCGAGAGCAGAATCGTCGCCACCATCGATGCCGAAGCCGAGCGCACGCTCGGCGTGCTGGAGAAGATGACGGTCATCAACAGCGGCACGCTGAACCCCGCGGGCGTGCGCCAGGTCCATGACCTGCTCGTCCCCGAATTCGAGGCGCTGGGCTTCACCGTCCGCTGGTCGGATATGACCAGCACCGGCCGTTCGGGCCATCTGATCGCCACGCACAAGGGCAATGGCCGCGGCAAGCGGATGCTGCTGATCGGTCATCTCGACACGGTGTTCGAACCCTCCTCGCCCTTCCAGAGCTGGAAGCGCGAAGGCGATCGCGCGATCGGCCCGGGCGTGGTCGACGACAAGGGCGGCATCGCGGTGATCCTCGCGGCCCTTCGCGGCATGCAGGCCGCGGGCACGCTGAAGAACGCCGATATCGTCGTGGTGCTGACCGGCGACGAGGAACGCATCGGCGCGCCCGTCGATGTCGCGCGCAAGGACCTGATCGAGGCCGGCGAATGGGCCGATGTCGCGCTCGAATTCGAGAGCCTCGCGCGCGAAGGGGGCACGGATTACGGCACCGTCGCCCGTCGCAGCTCGTCCAACTGGATGCTCACGGTAAAGGGCAAGACCGGCCACTCCAGCACCGTGTTCGGCAAGGAGCTGGGCTATGGCGCGATCTATGAACTGGCCCGCATCCTCGACACCTGGCGCCGCGAAGTGGTCGAGCCGAACCTGACCTATAATGTCAGTGTCGTCGGCGGCGGCACCCCCGCCAGCATCGACGCGGCGCTGCTCACCATCACCGGATCGGGCAAGACCAACATCGTCCCCGAAACCGCGATCGCCCGCGGCGACCTGCGCAGCCTCACCCCCGAACAGGATGCCCGCGCCCGCGCGAAGATGCTCGAGATCGCAGGCCAGAACCTGCCCGGCACCAGCGCCACCTTCGTCGTCGATGCCGGCTACCCGCCGATGGCCCCGACCGAGGGGAACCGCGCGCTGCTCGCCCGGCTGAACGGCGTGAACAAGAGCCTCGGTCTGCCCGAAATGCCCGAATACGACCCCGCCAAGCGCGGTGCGGCAGACTCCAGCTTCGTCGCCGCGCTGGCCGACACCATTGCCGGCATGGGCCCGTGGGGTGGCAACAGCCATGCCGAAGGCGAGTGGCTCGACATCCCCAGCATCAGCCTGCAGGCAAAGCGCGCCGCGATCCTGATGACGAGACTGGCGGCGGAAAAGCGCTGACTCCCCAATCCTCCCCCGCCAGGGGGAGGTGGCGCCGAAGGCGACGGAGGGGGAGGACTCACTGCACAGAGTGAGGCGCTTACCTCCCCCTCCGTCAGCTGCGCTGACACCTCCCCCTGGCGGGGGAGGATTTGCGAGCCAGACCTAGGTTGCAACCCGCAACGCAAGTCGCCATCTAACGCTCCGTACCGAAAGCTCGAATCAATCGGAGAGTGGGATGCGCAGCTACCTGAAGCACTATATCGACGGCGCCTGGGTCGACAGCGAAGGCGGCAAGACGCACGCCGTCATCAATCCCGCCACCGAGGAAGCGACGACCGAGATCACGCTCGGCACCGCTGCCGATGTCGACAAGGCGGTCACCGCTGCCCGCCGCGCATTCGAGGCCTTTTCGCGCACCAGCGTCGAGGAACGCGTCGCGCTGATCGAACGCGTGCTCGAGGAATACAAGAAGCGCACCGGCGACATGGCCGAAGCGATCAGCCTCGAAATGGGTGCACCGATGAGCCTGGCCAAGACCGCGCAGGTCGGTTCGGGCATCGGCCATCTGATGTCCGCCGCCAAGGCGCTCAAGGAATTCGAACTCAGCGAGACCATCGGCAATTCCGAAGTCGTGCACGAGCCGATCGGCGTCGTCGCGATGATCACGCCGTGGAACTGGCCGCTCAACCAGATCGTGTCGAAGGTCGCCCCTGCCCTCGCCGCGGGCTGCACCATGGTCCTCAAGCCCAGCGAGGAAGCACCGACCAACGCGATCATCTTCGCCGAGGTACTCGACGCCGCCGGCGTGCCTGCGGGCGTCTTCAACCTCGTCAATGGCGACGGCCCCGGCGTCGGCACCGCGCTGTCGACCCATAAGGGCGTCGACATGGTCAGCTTCACCGGCTCGACCCGCGCCGGCATCCTCGTCGCGAAGAACGCCGCGGACACGGTCAAGCGCGTCCATCAGGAACTGGGCGGCAAGTCGCCGAGCCTCGTCCTCGAAGGCGCCGACGGCGCGCGCGCCGTTCAGGGCACGCTGCGTTCGGTGCTGATGAACTCGGGCCAGAGCTGCATCTCGCCCACCCGCCTGCTCGTCCCACGCGAGCGTCAGGCCGAGATCGCGGCGATTGCTGCCGAAGCGATGAAAGCCACCCAGACCGGCGATCCGTCGCAGGAAGGTGCGCATCTCGGTCCCTTGGTCAACAAGACCCAGTGGGAAAAGGTGCAGGGCCTGATCGCCAAGGGCATGGAGGAAGGCGCGACGCTGGAGACCGGCGGTCCCGGCCGTCCCGACGGCATCGAGACCGGCTATTTCGTGAAGCCGACGCTGTTCTCGGGCGTCACCAACGAGATGACCATCGCCCGCGAGGAGATCTTCGGTCCGGTGGTCACGATCATCCCCTACGACACCGAGGAAGATGCCGTGCGCATCGCCAACGACACCGAATATGGCCTGTCCGCGGTGGTGTTCGGCTCACCCGAGGCGGTCCGCCGCGTCGCCCCGCGGCTGCGCGCCGGCATGGTCTATGTGAATGGCGGCCAGCCCAATCCGGACCTGCCCTTCGGCGGCTACAAACAGTCGGGCAATGGCCGCGAGCATGGCAAGTTCGGCCTGGTCGAGTTCATGGAAGTGAAGTCGCTCGTAGGGGTAAATGCGTAAGCCCGCGCTACCGATCGGCTAACCCTGGCTGCGTTACGGGGGCGGGATGAACCTGCCCCCGGTCAGCTATGAACAACTCATCGCCGAGCACGCGCGGATCGATCACGCGCTTGCCCGGCTGCTTGTCCTCACCGAAGACGGCGTGCCCGATCTCGCGGCGGTGACGCTCGCGCTCAGCGACCTCTCGTCCGAACTGTCCGCGCATCTCGCGCATGAGGACAGCTTCATCTATTCGCGCATGCTCGCTGGCAGCGACGCCGATGGCCCGGCGGTGGCGCAGAAGTTCATCGACGATTTCGCCGAACTGCGCCACGACTGGGGCCTGTTCCTCGCCGAATGGAATGCCGAGTGCATCGAGGCCGACTGGCAGAATTTCCGCCACGACGCCCATGCGATGATTCACCGCCTCGCCCGCCGCGTCGCCGCCGAGAACGAGTTGCTCTACGCCATGGCCCTGCGCATCGGCGTGATCGCGCTGCGCCAGACGGGCTGAAGAATATCCTCCCCTTCGCGGGGGAGGATTCGTGGTCAAGGCACCAGCACCGTAGCCCCAACCGTCTCGCCCGCCTCCAGCGCGCGATGCACATCCGCCGCTTGATCGAGCCGCCAGCGCTGCCCGATCTCGACCTTCACCGCGCCGCTACGAACCATCTCGAACAGCCGCGCCACGCCAGCCTCGCGCTCCTCCGGCGTCACATAATAATCGTAGAGTTTGGGCCTCGTGACGAACAGCGAGCCATGCTGGTTGAGGATCGCCAGCTTCACGCCCTCCACCGGCCCGCCGGCATTGCCATAGCTCACGATCAACCCGCGCCGCGCGGCCGACGCCAGCGATGCTTCCCAGGTCGATCCGCCCACGCCGTCGAACACCACCGGCACGCCCGCCCCGCCGGTGATCTCGCGCACCCGCGCCGCGATGTCCTCGCTCTTGTGAAGGATGACGTGATCCGCGCCCGCAGCCCGGGCCGCTTCCGCCTTGGCTTCGCTGCCCACCGTCCCGATCACCGTCGCGCCCAGCGCCTTCAGCCAGCCGCACAGCAACTGCCCGACACCCCCTGCGGCCGCATGCACCAGCACCGTCTGCCCCGCCTGCACCTTCGCGCAACGCTCGGCCAGGAACTCGGCGGTGCAGCCCTTCAGCATCACCGCGGCCGCAGTCTCGTCATCGAGCCAGTCCGGCAGCTTGAACAGCGACGCCGCCGCCAGATTGCGCTCGGTCGCATAGGCCCCCTGTGCCGGACCGTAGGTGGCGACCCGGTCGCCCACCGCCAGCGCGGTCACGCCCTCGCCCAGCGCCTCGACCACGCCCGCGCACTCGCTGCCCAGCCCGGTCGGCAGCGCCAGCGGATACAGGCCCGAGCGGAAATAGGTATCGATGAAGTTCACCCCGATCGCGGTCACCCGCACGCAGACTTCGCCAGCCGCGGGCGGCGGCAGATCGACATCCACGATCTCGATCACGTCGGGACCCCCGGTCCGCTCGATCCGTGCCATCCGCGCCATGCTGCTACTCCCTGAAACTGCCCCGGCAGTTAGACCGGCCACACCCACAGGATCAACGGCGTTCCCAGCACCAGTACCAGCACAGAAAGCGGCGCCCCCAGCCGCGCATAATCGCCGAAGCGATAGCCGCCCGCGCTCATCACCAGCGTGTTGCACTGGTGCCCGATGGGCGTGAGGAAATCGCATCCCGCGCCCACCGCGGTCGCCATCAGGAACGCTTCTGGCCGGTAGCCCAGATCGCTGGCGAAGGTCGCCGCGATCGGCGCCATCACCAGCACGGTCGCGGCGTTGTTGAGGAACGGCGTCACCGCCATCGCCGCCGCCAGGATCAGCGCCACCGCCCCCCATGGCGGCAGCACCGCGGCAAAGCTCGACAGCCACTCGCCGATCAGGTCGGTCGTGCCGGTGGTACGCAAGCTGTCGCTAACCGGGATCAGTGCGCCCAGCATCACCAGGATCGGCCATTCCACATGCTCATAGGCTTCGCGCAACGGCAGCGCGCCGCTCAATACGACCAGCGCCGCCGCGGCGAAGAACGCCACCGCCACCGGCACATAGCCGCTCGCCGTCGCCGCCATCGCCACCGCCAGGATCGCGATCGGCAGCAACCCCTTGCGCACGCTCCCCAGCCGCAATTTCCGCTGCGCCAGCGGCAAGCAGCCAAGACCACTTAGCTGCTCGAAGATCAGCGCCATCGGCCCCTGCAGCACGATCACATCGCCCGAATGCAGCTCGATATTGCCCACCCGCCGCGCCAGCCGCGCGCCATGGCGGGAGACCGCGATCAGATTGATGCCGAACTGTTCGTGCAGCCCGATCTGGATCGCGGTGCGGCCGATCAGCGGGCTTTCATTGCCGATCACCGCTTCGATCACGCCGATCTCGCCGCTAACCCCTTCGGGCACGTCGCGGTGCAGCCCTTCCAGCGCCAGCCCGTCGCTGGCGATCACCCGCTCCAGCGCATCGGGCGCCCCGGCAAGGATCAGCACGTCGCCGTCACGCAGCGGCGTCTGCGGATGCGGCATGCTGCGGATGCCTGCGCGCAGGATCGCGGTCACCGCCACGTCCTGCTCGTGCCGCGCCTCGAACGCCTCCACCGTCTCGCCGTCCGCCGCCGATCCCTCGGTCACTTCGGCTTCGGTCACATAGTCCTGGATATCCAGCGCCTCGCCCAGCGTCGCCTGCGCCCGCCGGTCGCGCGGCAGCAACCGGTAGCCGAAGCGCAGGAACACCAGCCCGATCACCGTCAGCGTCAGCCCGACCGGCGCATAGTCGAACATGCCGAAGGGCTGGCCGGTCATCTCCTCGCGCACGCGGCTGACGATGATGTTGGGCGATGTGCCGACCAGCGTGATCAGCCCGCCCAGCAGCGAGGCGAACGCCATCGGCATCAGGAACACCGCCGGACCGGTGTTGGACTTCTTCGCCATCTGCAACGCCACCGGCATCATCATCGCCAGCGCACCGATATTCTTCACCAGTGCGGAGGCGAACGCGACGCTCGCGGTCAGCAAGGTCAGTTGCGAGCGGATCTTCGTCCCCCGCCCCTGGATCGCCTGCATCGCCCGGTCGATCACACCCGATCGCTGCACCGCGCCGGACAGCACCAGCGCCGACGCCACGATGATCACGATGTCGTCGGAAAAGCCGCTGAACGCCTCCTTGGGCTTCACCACGCCCACGGCCAGCGCGGCCAACAGCGCGATCACCGCGACCAGATCGTAGCGCAGCCGCCCCCACACGAAGAGCAGCATCATGCCCGCAAGCACGGAGACCGACAGGATCTGGGGGAGCGTCACGCGGCCTCGACTTTCATCGAGACGCCAAACTCATGAGAGCCGTTTCGGCTCCGTCATGCCCGCGCAGGAATCCCGCCTCTCCTTCCTGGGGGGACGAGAAGAGGCGGGACCCCCCGCTCGCGCGGAGCCGTGGATCTCGAAAATCAGTGGACGGTGCCGACAGCCTCTTCGGCAGACATCAGCATCACCAGCCGTTCGATCTGCCGCCAGCGGCAGTAATGGATGGTGTTCCCCAGGCCCCGGCTGCGATCGGCGCGCGACGCCGCTTCGAAGCCGGCTTCCTCGCCGAACATCAGGATCAGTTCGGCCGCATCCGCGACCTGCCCGGCATCGGCGAGATAGGGGGGTAGCTCGTCCATGAAATCTCCAGCGGCGCGGGGGCGCCCGTCATGCGCGCGATATACTCAAGGCGCGTGCCAGCTTCGGCGCTTCTCAGCTTTTGCGCGGGTGACGAGGGTGAAAAGCCGGTAACCATCCGCTCCGCGCCCGTATCGCCCGCCCCATGCCGGGACAGTGGCGTCTCGCCGCGGGACATGGCACAGGGACGCCATGACCAGTCCCACCCCTTCGCGCACGCCCATGGCCGGCGGCTTCCTGATCGCTTCGGGCATCTTCATCGGTGTGATCGGCGGCGCCTTCGCGAACCAGGTGACGATCGGCTTCCTCGCCGGTCTTGCCGGTGGCCTGGTCGCCGCGACCGCGCTCTGGCTGATCGACCGGCAGCGCTAAAGCACCACCCGCCCCAGCCAAACCACCCGCCCGATCACTTCCACCGCACCCGCCGCCACGATCCGCGGCGGATAGGCGGCGTTCTCGCTGACAACCTCGATCTCCCGCCCCAGCGCGCGGAGCCGCTTGACCATCACCACGCCGTCGATCCGCAGTACGAACATCGCATCGCGCGCACCCGGCGTCCGCCGGTCGCGGTCGACCAGTATCTCGTCGCCATCGTGCAGCACCGGCTCCATCGAGTCGCCCGCCACCCGCACCATCGACGCCGCCTCGGCCCGCACGCCCAGCCCGCGCAGCATGCCCGCATCGAACAGCCCGGCGCGCAACTGCGCTTCGTCTTCGACCAGCCCGCCCGGTCCGGCAGACGCACCGATATCGAGCCGCGGCACTTCGGCCGTCTCGCGTCTGGGCAAAACCCCGAACGCATTCTCCGCGATACCTAGGAACCGCGCGATCTTCGCCCGGTCCGGTTCCGCCAGTTCACCCGGGAGTCCGCGCTTCAGATACTGCTGAACATAAGCCGCGTTGCGCCCGATCAGGCGCGAGAGCTGCGCGCAGCTCTTTCCCGAAGCCTCGATCGCCGCCGCGATGGCCACTCGCTGTGCGTGCGCGTCCATGAATGATCCATAGTCGTAGGATAACTCCTAGACAAGTTGGATTATGAGAACAAAACAAGTCCATCAATCGCGAATCGAGAGGAGCGAGTCGGTGGCGGTCCTGAGAAAAATACAGATATTCCTGAAAGATAGCGGCATGCCCGAGACACGCTTCGGCCGCATGGCGGTCAACGATCCGCGACTCGTCCGCGATCTGCGCAATGGCCGCGAGCCGGGACCGCGCATGGTCCGGCGGATCGAGAGCTTCCTTGCCGAACGGAGTATCTCGCAATGAGCCGCGGCCCCGATGCCCTGACCCTGCTCGCCCGCGCGCTGACCGCGGGAGCCGAAGCCGCGGGTTGCGCTGTCCGGATCACCGCCTCGGATTCAGTCCGCTGGGCCAGCGCCACCTTCACCGGCATGCGCCACCGGATCACGCTATGCTGTTCCGCCGGTGATGCGCTCGACGCATGGCTCGCCACCCTGCCCGAAGCGGAGTTCGACCTGCGCGGCCATCTGGTCGCCGATCTGGTGGTGGAGCGCATCCGCCGCGACGGCGACGCGATGACGGTAGAACTCGAGGCGTTGACGCTCGAGAAACGCTAGGATCTGGGATATTGTGCTCCGGCGAAGGCCGGAGCCTTGGCAATCGCAGCCTAAGCGGCCAGCGCTCCGGCCTTCGCCGGAGCACGAGGAACCTGATCAGGCCCGACGCGCCAGATTACGCAGCGTGACCAGCGCATCCTCCAGCCCGCGCTCCTGCTCGCGCGGCGAGGTATCTACACCACTCGCCAGCCCCTTCTTCACCACGCCCTTTTCCAGCCGCTCCAGCAATGCATGGATCGTGGCGTCGGTGCGCGGGGTGGCGATGGCCTCGTCCTGAACCTGAGGCTGAGGGCGCGGTGCCGGGCGCAGGCTCGGCGGCGGCGCGGGGCGCGGGCGGATCGGCGGGGTCAGCTCGAAGATCTCGAACCGCTCGGTCTCGTCGAACACCGCAGGTCGCTTGCGCTTCAGCGGCAGCGGCGCTTCGGGAGCGGGCATCGGCGTATCGAGGATCGCTTCGGGATCGAACGCCGCCAGCGGCTGCTCCAGGTCGAGCGGCAGGTCCTGTTCGACCAGCGGCAGCGGCTCGGCAGGTGCGGCATCCGCCACGATAGGCTCAGGCTCGGGTTCGATCGCAACCGGCTCCGGCGTCACGAACAGCGGCTCGGCCAGGCGATGTTCGTCACGTTCCGCAGCAGCAGTACGAATTTCCGGTTCGGTCTTTTTCGGCTTCGCGGTGATTTCGAGGAACGGCACGCCCAGGTCGCGAGTCGCCAGCAACGGCGCGCGGGCAGGCGCGTCGGGATGCGCATCGGCGCGGCGCAGTACCGGAGTCGGCACCGCTTCGGCGCTGACCGGCGCGGCCCGGCCGAACGACAGCGTGCGGCTGCCGAACATCAGGAAACAGGCGAACCAG
>NZ_JARNTV010000100.1 GCF_029433115.1 Sphingomonas sp. AOB5
CGCCCGGCTGGGGCGGACGCGGCAGCGGGCCGGGCAGCGCCTGAAGGTCCGCCTGCAATTCGGCCGCGTCGCTGCTGTTCTCGATCAGGTCGACAATGTCGGCCTCCGGCTCGCCCAGCGCGATCGCCTTGCCGGATTCGACCAGGGCGCTCTTGCCCAGTTCGGACGAACGCAGCCGGTGCTCGGCCTCCAGCCGCACCAGCGCGATCCGCTCGGCCTCGACCCGGCTGCGGCCTTCGCGCAGGCTCGCAACGGCCGCAACCGCTTCGGCGCGCAGGTTGCGGATACGGTTCAGCTCGCTGCGCACATCGGCCGTGCGCTCCGCAACGACCGGCATCACCGTACCCAGCACCGCGCGGACATGCACCATGTCCTCGGTCGAACCCGGCTGGACCAGAGCCAGCGCCGGCGGGCGCCGCGCCATCGATTGCAGCGCCGCGATCAGCCGCATGATCGGGCCCTGCCGCTCGGCCACGCGAGTGCGCTGATCGGCAAGCTGGCGGTCGACGATCGCGATCCGCGCCCGTGCCGACTGGATATCGGCTTCGGCCGCCTTGATCCGCTCGGCAGCGGCAGCCTCACGCGCGCGCGCCTGTGCCGCCTGATCGCGCTCGCCTGCGGCCTGCCGTTCCAGCGCTTCGGATCGCGTCTGCGCGGCCTTGGACTGCGCATCGGCAGTCGCAAGGCGGCCCTTCTGCTCCTCCAGCGTCGGCACCTGCGCCAGCAGCGATCCGCTGGCGAGAATCGTCACCAGTGCCGCGGTCAGGCCAAGGCTGCGCAGGGGTCCCATCGGGGCCTACCCTTCGCGATGATAGGGGTGGTTGGCAAGGATCGAGACGGTGCGCCACAATTGCTCTGCCAGCATTGCGCGCGCCATCATGTGCGGCCAGGTGGCGCGCCCGAACGACAGCAACAGGTCCGCACCCGCCCGCTCGGCATCGCCGAACCCGTCGGCCGCGCCGATCATGAAGCGGGTCTCGCGGATCCCGTCGTCGCGCCATGCGCCCAGCCGCTCGGCCAGCACGCGCGACGCCAGATTCTCGCCGGTCTCGTCGAGCATCACGATCCGCGTCGCACCCTCGATAGCCGGCAGTTTACCGCCGGTATCGGGCAATTCGCTCACCTTGGTCGGCCAGGTGATCCGCTTGAGATAGCGATCGACCAGTTCCGCTTCGGGACTACGCCCGATCCGGCCACGCGCGACGATGTGTAGCAGCATGGCCGGTCAGTCGCCTTACCGCTTACGCTTGCCCGGCATCGCCGAACGCCCACATGCGCTCGAGATTGTAGAAGCTGCGCACTTCGGGGCGGAACAGATGGACGATCACATCGCCTGCGTCGATCAGCACCCAGTCCGCCGTCGGCAGGCCCTCGACCCGCGCAGTGCGGCCGAACTCCGCCTTGATCTTCTCGGCGAGCTTGTTGGCCATCGACGCGACCTGACGCGTCGAACGGCCGCTCGCCACGACCATATAGTCGGCGATGCTGCTCTTGCCGGCGAGCGGGATCGAGACGGTCTCGACCGCCTGATCGTCGTCCAGCGAGGTGAGAACGAGCTGGTGCAGCGCCTCGACGCCGGGATCGGCTTCGGGCGTACGCTGCACATGGGGTTGAGTGGCCAAGAGGACTCCTAGGGACAAGACGGGTCTGCGCGGTCGTGTGATGGAGGCGGCGACAAGTAACGCCGATGCCAGGCGGGGTCGGCGGCCCGAAGGCTTGTCGCCGAAGTAGGATCAGGGCGGAAGCGCAACAGCACGAGTGCCGGCAATCTCCATCGAGTCCAGTTCTTCGCCTGGCCTGCGGGCCGCACAGAGCGCCGCAGCCAACTCATCGCAGGACTTGCGAGAGCGTCCCCTTCATACCCCGGACGGGCGATTACCGCAATCGGAACCTGCCGGGCGATCCGGCGCCACCCTTTCCACTGATGGAACTGCGCCAGATTGTCGGCGCCCATCAGCCAGATGAAGCGATGTTTCGGATGGATTCGCGGCAGCTTGGTCAGCGTATCCACCGTGTAGCGGGTCCTGAGTCGCTTCTCGATCGCAGTCGGCCGGATCGGCGCATGCCGCGCCATTGCGCGGGCCGATGCCATCCGCGCCTCGAACGGCGCCATGCCCTTTTGGGGTTTGAGCGGATTGCCGGGGGAGACCATCCACCACACTTCGTCGAGATCGAGCGCCCGGATCGCGTGAAGCGAGATGCGGCGATGCCCGTTATGCGCCGGATTGAACGATCCGCCGAGGAGGCCGATGCGCTTCAAGGCCTGGTCTGGCCCGTCCCGCGCACGATCCATTTGTACGTGGTCAGCCCCTCGAGCGCGACCGGACCGCGGGCGTGCAGCCGCCCGGTGGAGATGCCGATCTCGGCCCCCAGCCCGAACTCGCCGCCATCGGCGAACTGGGTCGAGGCGTTCCACATCACGATGGCGCTATCCACGGCGTTGAGGAAACGCTCGGCAGTGGCAGCGTCTTCGGTCACGATCGCGTCGGTGTGATGCGATCCGTGCGCGGCGATATGGGCGATTGCCGCATCCGCCCCGTCGACCCGCTTCACCGACAGGATCGAATCGAGATATTCGGTGTCCCAATCCTCGTCCGAAGCCGCGACCGCACGCGGCTCGATCGCGCGGATCGCGTCGTCCCCGCGCAACTCGCAACCGGCATCGGCCAGCGCGGTCAGGATCGGCGCCGGATCGGCAAAGCCGCTGTCGATCAGCAGCGTCTCGGTCGCGCCGCACACGCCGGTCCGCCGCATCTTGGCGTTCAGCGCGATGGCGCGCGCCATCTCCGGATCGGCGGCGCGATCGATATAGGTGTGGTTGATCCCGTCGAGATGCGCGAGCACCGGCACTTTCGCTTCGGCCTGCACCCGCGCGACCAGGCTCTTGCCCCCGCGCGGCACGACCAGATCGATCATGCCCTCCGCCTTCAGCATCGCGCCGACCGCCGCGCGATCGGTGGTGCCGACCAGCTGGATCGCATCCGCGAGATCGCCCAGCCCGCGCGCCAAAGCCGCATGAATCGCCCGGTTGCTGCGGATCGCTTCCGAACCACCCCGCAGGATTGCGGCATTGCCGGACATGAAGGCCAGCGCGCCCGCATCCGCGGTCACATTGGGCCGGCTTTCATAGATGATCCCGATCACCCCGATCGGCACACGAACGCGAGTCAGCACCATGCCGTTGGGCCGCTCGACCCGGTCGATCACCTGCCCGACCGGATCGTCGAGCCGCGCCACCGCCTCGACGCCCGCCGCCATCGCCTCGACCCGGCCGGGATCGAGCATCAGCCGGTCGAGCAGCGCGCCGCTCAGCCCGTTCTCGCGGCCCGCGGCCATATCCTCGGCATTGGCCGCGACGATTCCCTCGCTGTCCGCCCGGATCGCCGCTGCCGCCGCCAGCAAAGCCTCGCGCCGCACGGCCGTGTCCGTCGCAGCCAGACGCCCCGCGGCAACGCGCGCGCGTGCGGCAAGTTCGGTCATCAGCGAGACGGGATCGTGGATCATGTCCGGCGCTTAGCATTGCAGGCGCGGCGCCGTCACGTCTCCAGCAAATTGTGTCCCGCAAAGCTGAGCTAAGCCTCGCGCGAATCCGCTCCACCTGCTATCCTCCAACGCGTGTCGGGGGAATTCGAAGCGGCGGGCGAAATCGTCACCGGGGGGCTGATCGGCCGCGCGGTGGAGCCGCGTGCCGGCGAGGGCCATGGCGAGGGCAGCCTGTGCCTCAATTGCGGGACGGCGCTGATCGGCCCCAATTGCCATCGCTGCGGCCAATCGGCCCATGTCCATCGCTCGCTCGGCGCGATCGGGCATGAGATCCTCCACGGCGTCGCCCATTTCGAAGGCAAGCTCTGGCGCACCCTGCCACTGCTCGCCTGGCGGCCCGGCGAACTGACCCGCCGCTATGTCGAGGGCGAGCGCGCGCGCTTTGTCTCGCCGATGGCGCTGTTCCTCTTCTCGATCTTCACGATGTTCGCGGTGTTCCAGATCGTCGGGCTGCAGCCGCCGAGCGATATCAACACCGGCACCGGCACCACCGCGCTGATCGAGCAGATGCGCAAGGACGCGGTGGAGGAGCGTGCCGACGCGATCGAGGCGCGCGACAAGCGCAAGGCCGGCGATCCCCGGCGCGCCCGCTATGAAAAGCGGATCACCGAAGCCGAAGCCACCATCCGCCAGCTCGACGCCATCCCGAAGGCAGCCGTCACCAACGCCCCGCGCGTCACCGATCTGAAGACCGGCTGGTACGCACTCGATCACGGTGTGGAGAAGTGGAACAAGAACCCGTCGCTGATGCTCTACAAGCTGCAGACCAGCGTCTATAAATTCTCGTGGCTGCTGATCCCGCTGTCGCTGCCGTTCGTGTGGCTGCTGTTCTGCTGGAAGCGGCAGTACCGGCTGTACGACCACACGGTGTTCATCACCTATTCGATCGCGTTCATGTCGCTGCTGTTCATCGTGATCACCTTGGCAAGCGCCATCGGCGTGCCCGCGGGCTGGATCATCGCCGCCAGCCTGCTGGTGCCGCCGATCCACCTGTTCCGCCAGCTGCAACAGGCCTATTCGCTCAAGCCCGTCTCGGCGGTGATGCGCACAATCGTGATGCTGTGGTTCATCACCATCATCGTCTCGATCTTCCTGACGATCCTGGTTGTAATGGGGCTGCTGGGTTAGACCCTATCTACACGGATAACGCCGCTTCATGATCGCGTAGAAGGCGGTCCGCATGCTGATACCGCGCTGCGAGACCGGGATCTTCTCCAGCTCGGCGATGAATTCGTCCTGGCTCATCGCCTGGCTGGCGGGCGGCGGACAGCTGTGCGGCTTGCGGCCCGCTTTCTGCGCAGCGGCCAGATCGGCGCGATAGGCCGTGCGAATCCGGGCGACCTCATCGCGCAGCAGCTGGATATCGGGCGATCCGAGCGCGAGGATACCGCGCGCCTTGAGCGCATGCACCTTGCCGAGAAACTCGGCCACGGTCATCGCATTGGCCGGCACGGCGGCAAGGCACAGCAGGATGGCGGCGGCAACCAGTCGCTTCATGTGAAAAACCCCTCCCCGATGTCTCGGGAAGGGGTTGTTTCGCGTAACTATGGCTGAAGTCAGGCCCCTTGCGATGTAAGTCAGGCGCCTTGCGGCGTGGGATTGCCGAACGGACCCTTGGGCCGGCGGATCTTGGGGATCGAGGTGCCGCCCGCCGCAACCGGGGCCGCGGTGGCGCCCGGATCGTCCCGGCCGATATCGTCGCCCGCCACGATCCGCTTGATCTCCTCGCCGGTCAGCGTCTCATACTCGAGCAGCGCATTGGCGAGCAGATGGAGCTGGTCGATCTTCTCGGTCAGCACGTCGCGCGCGCGATGCAGGCCCTGCTCGACCAGCTTCTTGATCTCGTCGTCGATCCGCTTGGCGGTATCGTCGGACATCGGCGCGTTGCGCAGGCCCGACTGACCCAGATAGCTGTCTTCCGAGTAGGTCCATTCCAGCGGACCGATATCGTCCGACATGCCCCACTGGGTCACCATCGCGCGGGCCAGACGGGTGGCCTGCTTGATGTCGCCCGAGGCGCCCGACGAGACCTTGTCGTGCCCGAAGATCAGTTCCTCGGCCACGCGGCCGCCCATCACGGTCGCCAGATCGGCGAACATCTTGTCGCGGTGATAGGAGTAATTGTCGCGCTCGGGCATCGACACGACCATGCCGAGCGCACCGCCGCGCGGGATGATCGTCGCCTTGTGGATCGGATCCGAAGCCGGCTCATAGACGCGGACCAGCGCGTGACCCGCCTCATGATAGGCGGTCATCCGCTTTTCGTCCTCGGTCATCACGAGCGACTTCCACTCGGTGCCCATGATGACGCGGTCCTTGGCCATTTCGAACTGGGCCATCGACACCAGCCGCTTGCCGAGACGCGCCGCCATCAGCGCGGCTTCGTTGACCAGATTGGCGAGGTCCGCGCCCGACATGCCCGGCGTGCCGCGCGCAATGGTGCGCGGATCGACGTCGGGCGCCAGCGGCACCTTCTTCATATGGACCTGCAGGATCTTCACGCGGCCCTCGATATCCGGGGTCGGCACGGTAATCCGGCGATCGAAGCGGCCCGGACGCAGCAGCGCAGGGTCCAGCACGTCGGGACGGTTGGTCGCCGCAATGATGATGATGCCTTCGTTCGCGTCGAAGCCGTCCATCTCGACCAGCAGCTGGTTCAGCGTCTGCTCGCGCTCGTCATTCTGGTTGCCGATACCGCCGCCGCGCGAACGGCCGACCGCGTCGATCTCGTCGATGAAGACGATGCACGGCGCCGATTTCTTGGCCTGTTCGAACATGTCGCGCACGCGGCTCGCGCCGACGCCGACGAACATCTCGACGAAGTCCGAACCCGAAATG
Organism: Sphingomonas sp. AOB5; assembly: GCF_029433115.1. Taxonomy (GTDB): domain Bacteria; phylum Pseudomonadota; class Alphaproteobacteria; order Sphingomonadales; family Sphingomonadaceae; genus Sphingomonas. Next base: position 6,382 of record NZ_JARNTV010000100.1, read on the forward strand.
GTGAAGAAGGGCACGCCGGCTTCGCCCGCGATCGCGCGGGCGAGCAAAGTCTTGCCGGTGCCGGGCGAACCGACCAGCAGCGCGCCCTTGGGAATCTTGCCACCGAGGCGGGCGAACTTGGTCGGATCGCGCAGGAATTCGACGATCTCCTGAAGCTCCTCGCGCGCCTCGTCGATGCCCGCCACGTCATCGAACGTGACCTTGCCTTCCTTCTGGGTCAGCAGGCGGGCGCGGCTCTTGCCGAAGCCCATCGCGCCGCTGCCCGAATTCTTCTGCATCTGGCGCAGCACGAAGAAGGCGATGCCGAGGAACAGCAGGAACGGCAGCGACTGATAGAGGAGATAGACCCAGATCGACGGCGTCTCTTCGGGACGCGCGGTGATCTGGACATTCTTGCTCAGCAGCCGGTCGACCAGCTGGGGATCGCCCGGGCTGTTGGTGCGGAACTTGCCGTCATTGGTATAGGTACCGCTGATCGCATTTTCGGCGATATTGACGTCCTTGACCTCACCCGCATCGACCTTGGCGAGGAACGCCGAATAGCTGATGCCCTGACCGGCAGTCTGCGCGTTCGGACGGTCGAACAGCGTCAGCACCAGCGCCAGCGCGGCGAGGATGCCCACCCAGATCAGCAGGTTCTTCATCCAGGGATTGCCCCCCGGATTGCCGTCGCCATTGGGCTTGTCGTTCTCGTTCATGCGGATTCGGTACCTTTCCTCACCCGACAAGATAGGCACAGGTGCGTTAATGGCAATGGAACGGCCGATTCTTTGGGCCGATCAGTGTGATCGATGCGGCGGCGCCAGCCGGAAATGCCATTCGCCGCGAAGCGCACGTCCCTGTACCCCCGCGATCGTACCGACGCCGCCGGCAGCCAGTGTGTCCATCAGACGGTCGAGTCCCTGATCGCGCCACGGCGCAGCCTTGCCGCCGCCGAGCCGTACATGGCTGACCGCGCGATGCGCCAGCCGCCGCGCCAGTTCGCGCGGCAATCCCGACGCGTCCAGCCAGGCCTCGCCGTCCTCCAGCC
>NZ_JARNTV010000101.1 GCF_029433115.1 Sphingomonas sp. AOB5
CACGTCGAGTGCGCGGTCGAGCAGGATCTTCGGCCGGGCGAGGCTGGGGCCGGGCTTCAGCTGGGCGACGGTCACGCCGCCCCATGCCAGCGCCTGTCCGGTCAGCGCCAGTTCGCCATCCGCCGCTTCGGCCAGCGCCGCGCCGCGCTTGCGCAATTCGCTCGCCAGCCGTTTCTCGGCCGCGGCCAGCAGCATGCGCTTGTCGTTGGCGCGGGCATCGGGGGTCACGGTGAAACGGAAGCCTTCCAGCGTGCCCAGGCTATGCTCCTCGACGCTCACTTCGCCATCCGGGCCGATGGTCACCGGCAGGTTCGACGCATCGGCACCGATCTGGCGCAGCAGCACGGTGGTGCGCTTGTCGACGAAGCGCTGGGTCAGGCTGGCGTGGAGCGCGTCGGACAGCTTCTCCTCGATCGCGCGGGTGCGCTCGGCCCAGTGGAACGGGTTCTCCAGCCAGTCGAGGCGATGGGCGATATAGGCCCAGCTGCGCGCCGCCGCGATCCGCCCGGCCAGCGTCTCGACATCGCCGCCCATATTGTCGAGCCGCGCGATCTCGTCGGCGAACCATTGGTGCGGGATATGGCCCTTGCCTTCGCTCAGATGGCCGAAGATGCGCCCGACGAAGCGGGCATGCGGATCGGCGCCCAGCTTGCGGAAATCGGGCAGGCCGCATGCCGCCCATAGCCGCCTGACCATCGCAGGGGAACGCACCCGGTCGCGCACCCAGTCCTCGCCCGCCAGCCGCTTGAGCACGGCGAGATCGACCGCTTCCGGCGCGGCGCGCAGCACGGGCGAATCGGGCTTGCGCTCCAGGCTGCCGATCAGGTCTTCGATACTGTCGAACTCGGGTTCGCCCTCGCGCCAGTAGAGCTTTTCCAGCGGCGGCACGCGATGCCCCTCGATCGCCAGCACTTCCTCGGGGGTAAAGGCCTCGGGTCCCTGTTCGTGCAGTGCGCCGAAGCTGCCGTCCTTCTGGTGCCGTCCCGCGCGCCCGGCGATCTGCGCCATCTCGGCGATGGTCAGCCGGCGCTGGCGGCGGCCGTCGAACTTGTGGAGCGATGCGAAGGCGACATGGTGCACGTCCATGTTCAGCCCCATGCCGATCGCGTCGGTGGCGACGAGATAATCGACTTCGCCCGCCTGAAACATCTCGACCTGCGCGTTGCGGGTGCGCGGGGATAGCGCGCCCATCACCACCGCCGCGCCGCCGCGCAAACGCCGCAACGCCTCGGCCACGGCATAGACTTCCTCGGCGCTGAACGCGACGATGGCCGATCGGCGCGGCAGGCGGGAGATCTTCTTCGCCCCGGCATAGCTGAGCGTCGAGAAGCGCGGCCGCCCGACGATCTCGGCCTCGGGCACCAGCGCCTTGACCATCGGCCGGAGCGAATCCGATCCGAGGATCATCGTCTCCTCATAACCCCGCGCGCGCAGCAGCCTGTCGGTGAAGACATGGCCGCGCTCCGGATCGGCGCCGAGCTGGGCCTCGTCCAGCCCCACGAACGCACACTCACGGTCGGTCGGCATGCTCTCGGCGGTGCACAGGAACCAGCGGGCCTTGGGCGGCAGGATCTTCTCCTCGCCGGTGATCAGCGCGACCTGGGCCTCGCCCTTCATCTTCACGACGCGATCATAGACTTCGCGTGCCAGCAGCCGCAGCGGAAAGCCGATCATGCCGCTGGCATGGCCGCACATCCGCTCGACCGCGAGATGGGTCTTGCCGGTGTTGGTGGGACCAAGGACCGCAGTGACGGGGGAACGCGCGAACCGACTCATGATTGCGGGAAACATCGGGCCGAGTCGCCCCTTAAGCAACACCCCTTGGTTGCCGAATCGGCTTAACCATGTTGGATTGGTTAGCGAATTTGGTGAAAGCTTCCCTTCATCTTTGCTGTGGCACAAGTCGTCGCAGGGAAGCGCGCCCAAGGGGCTACTTAATTTGACTTTAAACCCTGCCTTACACAGTGATTCGGGCCGTGCCGGGGGTGTCGGCATTTCGGACGACTTTTGGGGGCAGCGCGCCTTGTTCCTGCGCAATGATCATGGGCTGGATACGGGCGGCGGATCGGTTGCGATTCCCTATGCCGCCAACCCTGCGCCCGCCGCCAAGTCGCGCTTCGCCGATTTCGATTTCACGCCGGATCTCGGTTCGCGCATCGGATCGGCCACCTGGTTCCGCGGCGCCGCCACTTGCGTTGCGCTGTGCGGCCTCACTTTCCTGATTTCGCCGGGCTTCGAAAATCCGATCTATGGCAGCGTGCCCGCCGCCCTCCACGGCGCCGACCGCGAAGCCGCCAAGGCGCAGGCGATCGCGCCGCTGAGCCAGGGCGCCAAGAGCGGGCGCCACATGGCGGCGACCGCTCTGGTCGCGCCGCTCAGCGACACGCCCGAACGCCCCGAAATCAACACCACCGCCAAGCTCGCCTCGGGCGGCACGCTGATGGGTGCGCTCCAGCGCGCCGGCGTCGGCGGCGGCGATGCGGACCGTGTCGTCGATCTGCTCGGCGGCGCGATCACCCTGGCCGATATCCCTGCGGGCACCCCGCTCGACATCACTCTGGGCCGCCGCGAGAACAAGTCGCAGCCGCGCCCGCTGAAGGAAGTCGAGTTCCGCGCGCGTTTCGACCTGAGCGTGAAGGTCGTGCGCAACAATGGCGAGCTGGCGCTGATCCAGACGCCGATCGCGATCGACAATACGCCGCTGCGCATTCAGGGCGCGTTCGGCCCCAGCCTCTATCGCTCGGCGCGTGCCGCCGGTGCCCCGGCCAAGGCCGTCGAAGCCTATATCCGCTCGGTCAACACCCGCATGCCGGTCGGCCGGATCGGTTCGGGCTGCAAGTTCGACATCATCGTCGAGCAGGCACGCGCCGAAACCGGCGAAGTGCGCATGGGCAACCTTCTCTATGCCGGCGTCGCGGGCTGTTCGAACCAGATGCAGCTGGTGCGGATGGAAGTCGACGGGCGCGACAGCTGGTTCGACGGCGCGGGCCGCGGTGCCCGCACCGGCATGATGGCGATGCCTGCCGCGGGCCGTATCTCGTCGGGCTTCGGCATGCGCCGCCACCCGATCCTGGGCTATGCCCGTATGCACAAGGGCCTCGACGTGGCCGCGCCCTGGGGCGCGCCGGTCTATGCCGCCACCGATGGCGTGGTCGTGATCGCCGGCCGCTCGAGCGGCTATGGCAATTTCATCAAGCTGAACCATGCCGGCGGTTATGGCACCGGCTATGGTCATCTCAGCCGCATCTTCGTCCGCCCCGGCCAGCGCGTGCGCAAGGGGCAGCAGATCGGCGCGGTCGGCTCGACCGGCATGTCGACCGGCCCGCACCTCCATTACGAGCTGTACCGCAACGGCGTGGCGGTGAACCCGCGCTCGGTCAGCTTCTCGGTGGTGCAGCAGCTTGGCGGCAACGATCTGGCAGTGCTGCGCTCGCGCCTCGGCCGGCTGATGGCGGTGCCCGTCGGCGGATCACGGAACGACGACGAGGAATAAGTAACCTCGTCATCCCAGCGAAGGCTGGGATCTTCCAATTTCAGAGCGATCGGATGGTGGCGCGAGATCCCTGCCTTCGCAAGGATGACGATCAGCGGATCGTCACTTCCCCTGAGACCGCCAGCGCTTGATCGTGCGCTCGAGGATCCCGTCCTCGCCGCCGGTCTCGCGCCAAAGCTGCGAGAAGAGCGGGTCAGCCGAGGCAGGCCGCTTGTTCTCGTCGAGATTGTCGAACAGCAGCCGGATCGGCGTCGCGACGCCTTCGCCCACCGCGATGCACTCGCGGTTCCGAAGCGCGGGAATCGAATCGAGGAAGCCGCGCGCGCCTTCGGGCATGGCGGCCTTCACGAAGGCCTGGTCGCGTTCGTTGTTCAGGCGCATCGACAGGATCGTGCCGCACTGGGAAAGCACGCCTTCGGCCAGATCGGACGGACGCTGGGTGATCAGGCCCAGCGACACGCCATATTTGCGGCCTTCCTTGGCGATGCGGCTGAGGATGCGGCCGACCGACGATCCGTCGGCGTTGCGCTCGTTGGGGACGTAGCGGTGCGCTTCCTCGCAGACGAGCAGGATCGGCCGCTTGGGTTCGTTGCGCGACCAGATCGCGAAGTCGAACACCATCCGGCTGAGCACCGCGACCACCACGGAGGTGATTTCGCTGGGCACGCCCGACACGTCGATGATCGAGATCGGCTTGCCGTCGCCCGGCAGGCGGAAGATGCGCGCCAGGAATTGCGACATGGTATCCGCCACCAGCATGCCCGAGAACATGAAGGCATAACGCGGATCGGCCTTGATCTCGTCGATCTTGGAACGGAGGCGGAGGTATGGCGCCGTGTCGGTCGCCTTGTCCATCTTGCCCATCTCGTTCTGCAGGATCGTCATCAGATCGCTCAGCAGATAGGGGATCGGCGCGTCGACGGTCAGCTTGCCGATCTCGGCGGCCAGCCGGTTCTTCTGCTTGGCCATCAGGATGCACTTGGCGAGGATGTCGGCATCGACCTGCCGAGCCGAGCCTTCGGTGGTCAGGAAGACCTCGCAATGCTCCTCGAAGTTCATCAGCCAGTACGGCATCTGCAGGTTCGACACGTCGTACAGCGCACCGTTCGACTGGAAGGCGCTGCCATATTCGCCGTGCGGGTCGATCATCACGATATGACCCTGCGGCGCCAGCTCGCAGATGCGGTGGAGGATCAGCGCGGCGCTGGTCGACTTGCCGGTACCGGTCGATCCCAGCAGTGCGAAATGCTTGCCCAGCATCGCGTCGACATAGAGGGCGGCGCGGATATCCTTGGTCGGATAGACATTGCCGATCTCGATATTAGCCTGATCCTGCGCGGCATAGATCTGCTTCAGGTCGGCGGTCGAGACCGGGAACACTTCGACGCCGGGCGTCGGATAGCGCGTCACGCCGCGGCGGAACTTGTAGAGCTTGCCGGTCAGCTTCTCCTCATCGCCTTCGCCGAGGAAATCGATCTGGGCGGCGATGCGGCCGTCATCGGCCAGCTTGAGCGAGCGGACATTGGCGATCAGCCACGTCCCGCCGACGCGCAATTTGACCTGGCTGCCCACCTGTCCGGCATGGGCGACGGCGATATCGGTGCTGGCGGTGAGGGCTTCCAGTGCAGCGGCGTCGAGCATCACCTGGCTCGACGAGCCGGCGATCTCGATCACGCGGCCGATCACCCGCGCTTGCGCGGGCGCGGAAAACGACTCTCCCGAAACTGGCGTCGCGTTCTCGAAACCCCGCGCGCCAAACTGGCCTTCCATCGGAAACTCCCCGTTGCCCATCGGCCGGTATGCGCCCCGAGGAGTAAAGAATGCGTGTGTTTGGAGGCGGTTAGAATCGACGCCAGATCGCGCCCGCGCCCCAGCCGAACAGCACTGATAACGCTACCGCCACAAGGCCATAGAGCACGGAGTTACGTTCCGCGGAGCGCGCGACGAAGCGTTCGAATCCCGATTTGCGGATATCGATCGGGCGCACCGCGGCGGCAAGCACGCGGCCGTCGCGAATCAGGAAGGTTTCGGCAGTGAAGCGCCCCACAGGCACGCGCGCCGGGATGTTGAGCCGCGCGCGGTAGAGCACGCCGCCGGTGATCTCGACCGCGCCATTGGCTTCGTAATAGAGGCCACCGCGCTTGCGCAGATCGACGAGTCCAATGTCGAAGCGCTTCTGTACCTCGGGCGAGGCTCCGGAGGCGGGCGAGAGCTGAAGGCTGTCGACGCCCAGTTCGTAGATGTCGCGGGTGCGCTGGTCGACCAGCTGGCCGATCGGCTTGGACGAAGCGATGGCGTAGAAGCTGGGCGCGGAGCGATAACGCATCCGCTCTGTATTGACCCAGATGCCCGCCACCTGCTCCTTCTCGCGGACCAGCACCGACTGGGTCGGACCCTTCACCACGACGACGATCTCGGCCGGCTTCTCGCCCTCGGCCGGTGCACGGCCGCCGGGATAGACGATCGCGCCGAACAGCAGCAGATCGGCGCCGGTGAAGGAATAGGCGATCTGGATATCGCGCTGTGACACGTCCGGCACGAGTACCGGCTTGGGTCCCTGCGCCTGGGCGAGCAACAGCGGCGCGAGCAGCAGGAGAGCGGCGGCGCGCTTCACATCAGCTCCACCGAATAGAGTTCGTCGGGCCGCCAGGCGAGACCGAGCAGCATGCGGATCGCCACCAGCAGCACGATCACCGCCAGCGCGAGCCGCAGATATTCGGGCCGCGCTTTGGATGCCATCCGCGCGCCCAGCTGCGCGCCGACCACCGAGCCGAGCAGCAGCAGCGCGGCCAGGACGATATCGACCGCCTTGGTGGTGGTGGCATGAACCATCGTTGCCCAGGCGGTGACCACCATGATCTGGAACAGCGAGGTGCCGACCACCACTTGCGTCCCCATGCCGAGCAGATAGAGCATCGCGGGCACCAGGATGAAGCCGCCGCCCACGCCGAGCAACATCGTCAGCACGCCGGTGAAGAAGCCAAGGATCAGCGGGGCGAGCGGCGAGATGTAGAGGCCCGAGCGATAGAAGCGCCAGCGGAAGGGCAGCATCGCCACCATCGGATGATGCCGCCGCTTGCGCGCCTTGATCGGCATGCCGGCGCGTTGCGCGCGCAGCGTCTGCACCGCTTCGGTCAGCATCAGCCCGCCGATCGATCCGAGCATCAGCACATAGAGGATCGCGATCACCGTATCGATCGCGCCGGTCGATTGCAGCCACGCGAACAGTCCTGCGCCCGCGAAACTGCCTAGCACGCCGCCCGCGATCAGCACCGCGCCCATATGCATGTCCACGCCGTCGCGGCGCAGATGCGCGAACACGCCCGAGACGCTCGCGCCGGTCACCTGACTGGCCGAGGAAGCGGCGGCGACGGTGGGCGGGATGCCGTAGAAGATCAGCAGCGGCGTGGTGAGAAACCCGCCGCCCACGCCGAACATGCCCGAGAGCAATCCCACGCCAAGGCCCAGCGCGACGATCACCAGCGCATTGACCGAGAGATTGGCGATGGGGAGGTACAGGTCCACGGATCAGCCGATACCCTGCCTTGCCGTGCAGCAAAAGGCAGCCGCGTCAGAAATCGCTGCCGATGGTCAGGGCCAACCCTGATCCCGGCCGCGCGTCGCCCGCTACGCGCTGGCGCCAGTCGAGTGCGATCCGCAGATTCTGCCCCGCGACCGGTACCGCCAGCGCCGCCGAGGGACCGATATCGAGCCGCTGCGCATCGCGTTGCGCGGCGCCCCAGATGCCGCCGCCCAGCGAGAGCCGCACCG
>NZ_JARNTV010000102.1 GCF_029433115.1 Sphingomonas sp. AOB5
TCAGCGTGCGCGCCACGCTGTCCGCTGCCGCAATCGACCGCTGGCTCCCCGCGCTCGCGCGCGCGCGCGCGAGCGCGCGTATCTTCTATCTCCAGCGTCTCGCCGCTTCCGCTCACCAGCCCGATCATATCCTCGCCGCTGCGAAACCAGCCCGCACTTGCACCAGCCAGCGTCTCGGCCACCGCCCGCACGCTGGCGCCATGGGCAGAGAAGCCCGCCAGCGCCTGATGCGAGCCGAGGCCGCTAATCGCGCCGCCCGTCACGGCTTCGATCACCGCACCCGAATCGACCGGCCCCGCATCGGCAATCACTTCGAAAGTCAGCGAGGGGATCCGGTTGCCGAACTCGGCCAGTTCCAGATCCTCGAACACCGCATAGGCGATCCCGCGATGCGCCGGGGCCAGGGTCATTCCCTCTGCCGCCGCGATCAGCGGGTCAGCCGCCTGATCCTCATCGCCCGGATGCAACCGGAATCCGGTCCTTACCTTGAAGTCGCCGGCCGCCCCGCGCAGCAGCTTGCCCTCGGCCCAGATCCGCCCGACGCTCAGGATCGCCCGCGCCGAAAGCGCTACCGCGAACGACGCGGTATAGCTGTAGCTGGTGACCGTCGGCCGCCCCTTGCCGCCTTCGGAGCTGCGATGCTCGATCAGGTCGGTCGACCAGATCACCGATCCCGCCACCCGCATCGTCCCGAACACCTTGGGGAGCTGCGTGCCATAGGAGGATGTCTGCACCGCCAGCTCGGTCAGTCGCGGCCCCTCCCGCCCCTTCGGCTTGAACAATATCTCGCGGTCGATCACCTGGCCCAGCTGCGCGCCGACCATCTGTCCGATCGGCCCGCCGATCATCTGGCCGACCGTGCTCAGCACCAATGTCGCCATTTCACCTCTCCCGCAAACGCCAGCGCCCGATCACCGGCCACGGCACGTCCGGCCGCTCGACCACCCGGCGCAGCATCGCGTCGGCATGGATGATTCCCTCTCCGCTCGAGATCGCGAAGTGCAGCTGCCCCGGCCCGCTGCGCATCAGCAGCAGGTCTCCGGCGGAATCGCCGGCGACAAACCCCGCCGCCTCGATCGCCGCACGCACCCGCGCCGCATCGCCGCCGCGCAGCGCATAGCCGCTCGGCACCTCGCCCTCATACCCTTCGGCCCGCATCGCCAGTCCGGCCAGCCCCAGGCAATCCAGCCCGGCCGAATCGCGACCATGCACCCGGAAGCGCACCCCGACGGCAGCCCGCGCCGCCGCCAGCGCACGCTCACCCACCGGGATAGCGCGTCAGCAGGTCGATCCCGGGCAGATAGGGTTCGCCGCGGAAATTGGCCGCATTGCCGAACCGGCCCGCGCAGGTCGCGATCGACTTGTCGCATCCCTCGATAATCTCGATCAGCGCGCCCGCGCCGTCGAATCGAGGCGGCCGCCTCAGTGTCACCTCCGTCCCCTCGGATCGCGCCACCGCATCCTCCAGCCCCGAATTGCCCCCGCCGAGCCAACGCAACCGCCCGCCACCCCAGCCATTCGCCACCGGCTCGGCCGAATCGAGCGTCAGCACCGCACCGTCCATCGCCGTCACTCGCGCAAGGCGCCGTCGCCCGGCCATCGCCACCCGGCACCTTTTGTCGCCCAGATCGGCGCGGCATTCGGGTGACGTCTCCTCGACCACCGGCCGCTCCAGCGCCGCGGCAGCCCCGCGCAGCTCGGCGGTCAGTGCGTCGCCACGCGTCTCGACCGCCCCGATCGTCCCCTCACCCAGCGAAACCCGCTCGTCCGGCGCAGTCCAGTCGGTCGCAAACACCGCCACCTGCGCCCCGTCCCATCGCCCGGCCAGCAGATCCGCTTCGGAGATAGCCGAACTGGTCAGCGCGCCGGTCACATCCATCGAATCACTATCCAGCGCCGCGCTGCGCGTGATCGCGCTCGGCGTCATCCCCGGCGCCGCGCGATAGACCAGCCCGTCGATTTCGAGATCGCGATCATGCGCGGTCAGCCCGATCGTCACCCCGTCCCGCCGCTCGATCCGCCAGCACAAAGCCAGCGTGGTGAGATCGCCCGCGAGCCAGCTCATTCGCGCACCTCCACCAGCTTCACGCTAACCGCCGCCCCCGCCAGGAAGGTCGCCCGGCTCACGCTCAGCCGGTCCTCGGCAAAGCGCACCGGCACGTCGAACAGGAAGCTCGCAGTCACCACCGCACCATCGGCGGGCGGCACGTCCAGCGTCACCACGCCCTCGCTCAACGCGAAGCCATGAGTCGCCACCCCATCCACCGCGACCGACACCGTCCCGCTCACCGGCCGCGTGATCCGCCTCGCCGCATCGCCATAATGCTTCACCAGCGGAAAGGCCAAAGCCTCGCCATCGCCAGTGCCCAGCACCTCGTCCACGCCCTCGAAATCGAACGGATCGCGCAAGCGAAACCCGCGCGCCGGTCCCATCCGCGCGCGGAAGAACCCCAGCAATTCCGCGATATCGCCTTCGCTGCGCACGCCCGGCCCCACATCGTAACTGGTCCGCGCCTCGGCCCAGTCGGCGTTGCGCTTCTCCTGACCGCCCGCGCTGGTCACGATCGCCGTCGAGACTTCGGGCGTCACTTCCGCCTCGCGCCCCAGCGCCAGCGGGAACAGCACATCGTCGAATGGCGCCACGTCTTCCTCCTGATCGAAGTGAACAAACCCGTCGCGCATCACCTGCGGCAGCGCCCAGACAAAGCTCGCCGCCACGCCTCGCCCCCGCGCCGCTTCAGCCGCGGCATCGATCGCCCGCCATTGCCCCGCATCCTCGGCATTCAGCACAAAGCCCGCGAAATAATGCTGGTCGCCCACCGGATAGCCCAGCCGCGCTTCCGCTTCGGCAATACCCCGCGCCGTCGCCGCCGCATTGCCGCGCGACGCCCAGTCATAATCCTCGAGCTGCAGCACATCGAAGGCAGGCGCAGCCCAGCCCAACGGCAGGTTCGCCCGCTTCAGCTCCGGCGCGGCCCGATCGAGCACCGTCGGCAGATACGCCAGCAGCATCACCTGCCCGCCCGGCGCCGCTGCCTTCACCGCATCGCGCAGCGCCAGCGTGGACGCCGCCAGCAAATCGCCCGCCGCATCCAGCACCGCAACATCGGGCGCGCCCCGCACATTCTGCTCGTCCGGATCGTCCAGCGCCACGCTGGCGGCCGCGTCATGAATGCACAGCCGTCCATCGGGCATCACCCACCACCACGGCTCGCCGACCTGAAACTTCACCTCAAGTCCGGCACCCGCCGCGATCCCCACGAACGCCAGCGCCACGGCCCGCAGATAGACCATCGCGCCCGCATGCGCCGGCGACAACAGCGCCGATGGCGGCTCCCATCCGGTCAGCCCCGGCGACCCATCCGCCGCCCGCTGCTTCCAGTCGCCCCAGACATGCTGATCGAGCAATTCGTAGGACAGCGAGCAGATCACGCCATAACCCAGCGCCTTGGCCCGCGCGGCAAAGTCCGCATGCCAGGCCGCACAAGGCGTACAGATCGCCCCACCGCTCAGGCTCGCATACCAGCCGCCCGAGTTCGCCTCCAGCCGCGGATAATGGCTCATCCCCACATAATGGACGATGTCCCCGCGATAGCCGAGCCGCAGCGCGTTCCGCAGCACCCGCGCCGGGGTCAGATGATAGCAATCGTCATAGCCCGAACAGATCCCGATCCCATGTTCGGGCACCACCACATCGCCGACGGCCAGCACCGAACCCGATCCCGAACAGTCGATTCCGGAAAGCTCGACCCAGCCCTCTATGGGCGCGTCCAGATCCCCCGCTTCGCCTGTAAACTCCGGCGCGACGATCGACACGAACATCCGGTCGACATCCCCTGCCCACACCGGATCGGCTTCGCCCGGCAACAGGAACCCGCCGTCGACTTGTCCGAAGTCGATCTCGACCCAGGCGTCCTCCGGATCACCCGCGGCATAGTTCCACAACCGCACATACCAGGCACGCGGATCCCCCGCCTCGTCCTGCCCCTCGATCGTCAGCACCGGCCCATTGACGGCATCCAGCGCCATCACGCCCGACGACTGCCAGCGAAACCGCAACCGGCATCGCCGGAAGTCGCGGTTCGTTTCGTATTTCAGCAGCACATGATCGTGCCGATCCTCGGCCTCCCAGATCAGCCCGAGCAGATCGTGGCTCCGATAGAACACCGCATCCACCCGCAGCGCATCCGGCGCGGTCGTGGTCACGCTCGCCATCATCGGTCGCGGAAAATTGACGGTCCAGTAAAGCGGATCGAACCGCGACACGACGCCCTCGATCTGCCCCCGCCGCGCGGAGGCCAGCCAGAAACCCATGAATGCTCCCTCTCCCCGTCGGGGAGAGGGCCGGGGAGAGGGGCAGTCGTAGCCCATTCTCGCTGCCACTCTCCCGGCCGCCGATTTCATCGGCCCTCCATCCCTCCGCAGGATGCGTTCACTCAATCCCCGCCAACGCCGCCTTCACCGCCCGCGCCACCTGCCTGCTCGATTGCGCCAGTGCCCCCGGCGCCTCTCCAGCACCGGCATTCACCGTGATCGCCACGCGCACCTCACGGACGCCGCCGCCCGGCGCGGCCATCACGCTTCCGCTAGATGCTGGCACGAACAGTTCCGGCCCCTGCTCACCGACCCAGTAAGGCCGCCCCGGACTCACCGGCCCACCCGTCGCCCGCCCCGGCGATCCGCCGAACAAGGCCAGGATCGAAGCGAACAACCCGCCGCCACCCGATCCGCCACCACCGCCGAAGATCGCACCCAGCCCGCCCTTCGTGGCTTCCGCCGCAATCTCGTTCAGCACGCTCATCGCCACGCGCTTCAGATCCTCGAAGCCGAACTTGCCGGTCCGCACCGCCCGCATCAGCGCATTCTCGATCGCCTGCCCCGCACGGTCCGCACCTGCCGCCATCGGCCCGTCCATCATCCCGCGCATCTCGGCCACGTCACGCGCAAAGCCCTGCGTATCGGCGCGCACGCTCACGATCAGCCGCTCGATTTCCTCATCCATCGGGAAACATCTCCTTCAGCCGCGCAAACTCGCCGCCCGCCAGCGGCGCAGCGCCATCGCCCGACACCGCCTGCACCAGCGCCAGCAGCTCCGCAGGCGTCGCATTCCAGAACAGGTCCGGCCCCCAGCCGAACATCGCGCCCGCCACACCCGCCAGCCGTCCCGCACGCTCCACAAACATCATCGCCCCGCCAGGATCTGCCCGATCAGCGTCTTCAGCGCCGGTGTCGCCGCGGCCAGGCCAGCCTGTGCCACGCCTTCTCCGAACGCCTCGCGCGTCAGCGCCTCGGGCCGCTCGCGCAGACAATGCCAGAACAGCGCGACCATCTCGCCGAGCGAAAGCCGCCCCTCCGCCGCCCGCTCGACCAGCCCGAACAACGGCCCGATCTCGCCTTCCGCCGCCACCAGCGCGGCAAAGCTCGGCCGCAGCACCAGCATCTCGCCCGCGATCCGGATCCCGGCCTCGCCCCGCACCGGATTGGCCGCGTTCATGCGCTCACCACCGGCCCGGAGCTCTCCAGCGAAAGGGTGTACGAACGCTCCCCGTTGAAATCACCGGCATAGTCCAGCCGCGTCACCAGGAACCGCCCGGTCATCGTCGCGCCGCTCTCGAACGCCAGCCGATAATCGTCGATCACCCCGGTCAGCGCATTGGCCTTCACCCGAGCTTCCGCCGCCGATCCGGTGAACACGCCCGCGCCCGACACGCTGACCGAACGCACCCCCGCGCCCGACAGCAATTCGCGCCACCCGCCCGAATCCTTGCTGGTGATCACCACCGCTTCGCCATTCACGCTCATCTGCGTCGTGCGCAGCCCGGCCACCGTGGTGAACACTACCGGCGCCCCGCCATCGCCCACCTTCAGCAGGAACGCGCTTCCCTTCTCCGCCGCCATCTCAGCTCTCCTTCAGCATCCGCACCCGAAATTGGCTCAGGCTCGTCCAATGCGCGTCACGCTCCCGCACGATCCGCCCGCGCACAAAGGTCAGGCTCACGATCCGCCAGCCCTCGCCCAGTTCGCGGTCCATCACCTCGATCGCGTCCTCGACTGCGCCGGCCAGCACCCGCAGCCGCGCCGGTCGTTCGCCGCCGTCATGCAGTTGCACGGCAAACCGCCCCTCGCGCCCGGCCATGTCCTTGGTCGACCAGTCGGCCAGCACGACTTCCTCGACCAATGCATAGGGCAGCGCCGCGCGCACCGGCGGCGCATCGAACACGCCGCTCACCTCCAGTCCGTCGATCGCCGCAATCACCCCGGCCTGCAGCAACACCCGCACGCTCATCGCAGCATCCCCCCGATCCAGCGCAGCTCGGGCCGCCGCCACAGCGCGCGCCCCGCAACCTCGATCCTTCCGCCGGAAACCTCCGCCGAGACCCCCGGCACCGCGTCCAGCTTCGCCGCCAGCCGCGCCGCCACG
>NZ_JARNTV010000103.1 GCF_029433115.1 Sphingomonas sp. AOB5
CACAGCCCGGCGCTGCGCGAGGCAGCGGAGCGCGCGATCGGCGATGCATCGGTATCGGACATCGCGGCCGGAGCGGGCATGAGCCTTCGCGTGTTGGAGCGGCGCTTCCTTGCGGAGACCGGGCTGAGCCTTGGCCGGTGGCGGCGGCAGGCGCGATTGCTGGCGGCGATGGAGCGACTGGCTGCAGGCGATCCGGTGAAACGGGTCGCGGCCGGCGCGGGCTATGCGACGCCAAGCGCGTTCGTGGCCGCATTCCGCGCCACGTTCGGCGAGACGCCCGGGCGGTATTTCCACTAGTCCTGGTTGGAATTTACCCTTTTGGGGACGCAAGAGTCACAAGAGTCACACTGACATGGCGTTTCGGATGCACCGCTGCCTCGCCGCCGGATTTTACCCGGCGGAGGAAAGCGCTTGCTGGTTCGTGGACATGTCAAAGAGCGGCTGGACGAGGATCCGGCTCGCTGAGGCCAGCAGCTTAAATCCTACATTGCAAGGGCGGGGCAATGGGTTGGCCGCGATGCGTATCCAAATCCTCCCCCGCAAGGGGGAGGTGTCAGCGCAGTTGACGGAGGGGGAGGATGCCAGAACAGGCGTTGGCGAGTCCTCCCCCTCCGTCGCCTTCGGCGCCACCTCCCCCTGGCGGGGGAGGATTTCCTCTCAGCCTTCCCGCCCGGCCTTCAGCGTGCGGCCCCACCAGGCGAGTTCGTCGAACAGTGCAGCCAGCGCCTTTTCGTCATAGTTGTCGCCATTAAACCGGTCGCCGTCGCGCTTGGCGCCGGGGCGGATCAGGTGGACGGCGCTGTTGAGCGGGGCCATTTCCAGCGCGATCGATGTCATGCGCAACTGCTCGACCGAACGCGCGCCGCCAGCGCCGCCATAAGCGACATAGCTGACCGGCTTGCGGTTCCATTCGGCGAACACGGTATCGAGTGCGTTCTTCAGCACCGCGCTGGAAGAGTGATTATATTCCGGGGCGATCAGGATGTAGCCGTCCGCGCTCGCGATCTTTTCTGCCCAACTGATCTGGAGCGGATCGGCATAGCCGCCCGCGGCCGGCGGCCGGGGATGCGGGAAGAAGGGCAGGTTCCACGCCTTCAGATCGACCAGTTCGCAGGCGAGATCGTCGCGCGCCGCGGCCTGATCCATCACCCAGTTGCCGACCGGCAGCGCCATCCGCCCTTCGCGTACCGATCCGAGGATCACCAGAATCTTGAGCGGACGGGTCATTTGCGGCTCCATGTTTGCTTCCGACACGCATGGGAGAATTACCCGTCTTCCCGCAATGCACAATTTCCTGTAGGGGCGCGCCAACCTTTTCCCGGGAAACAGATATGAACCTCCGCAACGTGGCGATCATCGCCCACGTCGATCATGGCAAGACCACGCTCGTCGACCAGCTTTTCCGCCAGTCCGGCACCTTCCGCGACAACCAGCGCGTCGAAGAGCGCGCGATGGATTCGAACGACCTCGAGAAGGAGCGCGGGATCACGATTCTCGCCAAGCCGACCTCGGTCGAGTGGGAAGGCACGCGCATCAACATCGTCGATACGCCCGGCCACGCCGATTTCGGCGGCGAAGTGGAGCGCATCCTCTCGATGGTCGACGGCGTGATCCTGCTGGTCGATTCTTCGGAAGGCGCGATGCCGCAGACCAAGTTCGTGACCGGCAAGGCGCTGAAGCTGGGCCTGCGTCCGATCGTGGTGGTCAACAAGGTCGACCGTCCGGACGAGCGCATCCAGGAAGTGCTGGACGAAGTGTTCGACCTGTTCGTGTCGCTCGACGCGACCGACGAGCAGCTCGATTTCCCGGTGCTCTACGCCTCGGGCCGCAATGGCTATGCCAATGAGGATCCGAGCCTGCGTGAGGGCACGCTGCGTCCGCTGTTCCAGAAGATCGTCGATCATGTGCCGCCGCCGGCACTGGAAGTCGATGCGCCGTTCACCTTCCTGGTGACGCTGCTCGACCGCGACAACTTCCTCGGCCGCATCCTGACCGGCCGCGTCCAGTCCGGCACGGTGAAGGTCAACCAGCCGATCCACGCGCTCGACATGGATGGCAAGATCGTCGAGACCGGCCGCGCGTCGAAGATCATGACCTTCCAGGGCCTGGACCGCGTGCCGACCGACGAAGCCAAGGCAGGCGACATCATTTCGCTCGCCGGCCTGACCGTCGCGACCGTTTCGAACACCATCGCCGACACGTCGGTGAGCGAAGCGATCCAGGCGCAGCCGATCGATCCGCCGACCCTGTCGATGCGCTTTGCGGTGAACGATTCGCCGATGGCGGGCCGTGAAGGCTCGAAGGTGACCAGCCGCATGATCCGCGACCGGCTGGAGCGCGAAGCCGAATCCAACGTGGCGATCAAGGTGACCGAGAGCGAGGACAAGGACTCGTTCGAAGTGGCCGGCCGCGGCGAGCTTCAGCTGGGCGTTCTCATCGAGACGATGCGCCGCGAAGGCTTCGAGCTGGGCATCAGCCGCCCGCGCGTGCTGTTCCGCGAGGACGAGGACGGCAAGAAGACCGAGCCGTACGAAACCGTCGTCATCGACGTGGACGACGAGCATTCGGGCACGGTCGTCGACAAGATGAACCAGCGCAAGGGCGAGATGACCGACATGCGCCCCTCGGGCGGCGGCAAGACCCGCATCACCTTCAGCGCCCCCTCGCGCGGCCTGATCGGCTATCATGGCGAGTTCCTGTCCGACACGCGCGGCACCGGCATCATGAACCGGCTGTTCGAGAAGTACGGCCCGCACAAGGGCAATATCGAAGGCCGCAAGAACGGCGTGCTGATCTCCAACGGCAATGGCGAGGCGCAGTCCTATGCGCTGGGTCCGCTCGAGGAGCGCGGCATCCTGTTCGTCGGCCATGGCGAAGCGCTGTATGAAGGCATGATCATCGGCGAGAACGCCAAGACGGACGACCTCGAGGTCAATCCGATGAAGGCGAAGCAGCTGACCAACTTCCGCGCATCGGGCGGCAAGGACGACGCCGTCCGCCTGACCCCGCCGAAGAAGATGACGCTGGAACAGGCGATCGCTTATATCGACGATGACGAGATGGTCGAAGTGACGCCGAAGAAGATCCGCCTGCGCAAGCGCTTCCTGGATCCCCATGAGCGGAAGAAGGCTTCGCGGGCGAAGGCTGCGGCTTAAGGTGAAATGCGAAGGCGCCGGGGAGACCCGGCGCTTTTGTTTTGTGGGGTTAGAGGCACCCACTTGAGTGACGCCTACTTGCGCATTTGACTAATAACCGCACAATCATGCGCCATGGACATTAAGCTGATCCGCGCTTTTATCGCGTCACCCGGTGGACTCGATGACGAACGAACTGCGGCATTCAACGCGGCTGAAGAGGTTAACCGTTCGGTGGCCAAGCCATTAGGCGGCCGTTTGGAACTATACGGTTGGGAAGAGACGATTTCCGGGAATGGTCGCCCACAGGCAATAATTAATGCTGAAATGGAGACTTGTGATCTCTTTATAGGCGCAATGTGGACGCGATGGGGTTCGCGCCCTTCGTTAGACGGGCCTTACTCATCGGGGTTTGAGGAAGAATTCGAACTATCCAAGATTCGCTATTCGAAGACGCGGGCGCCTATGATGGCAATGTTCTTTAAGGACATTGATCCGCTGCAGCTCAGCGATCCCGGAGAAGAACTCAAGAAAGTTTTATCATTTCAGGAAAGACTGCGCACAGAAAAGAGCTTATTTTATGGTACATTTGGAACCATTGAAGTTTTTTCCGCAAAGGTTCGTGAATTTCTTTCGGCCCATGTGATACGTATGCTGAGTGAAGGGCAGGTTCCTCGTGAGGAGCGGCCCACCAATTTGCAACTCCCGCTAGCCCCATCTGCCGAAATATTAGTTATCGAGACAGGTGTGCAGGCAGTCGAGGCGCCATTTCTTGTGGCTACAGCACGTAATATTCGCAGTGACGGCGGTTTGCCGGCCGCCGATGTGGCAAGGTTGCGGCTTATTGGTGCAACTGCAAGGACTGCCGATAATGACAAAGTTGTCTTAGGCATCCACGACGCCAACCTGCTCTATGAACGTCGCCAAGACTATATGTTCTCGTTTCCAGAAACGCGCGGGTTGTTGGCTAGTGGCCTCGAGAATCTAGCTGATCAAAACGTACCCATCTGGACTTGGCTATCGATGATTACCGACGGGCGGCCGGACATGTTGATGGCGCTCACAATCTACGGAGAGGATGCTCAACGGGCAGGTGCGATACAGGTCATGCGTTTGCTCTCCGAGCCCATTCGCCAGTTGGCGCCGAGCGGGCAAGATGTTGTGAGTTCGCATTGGCTGGGTGAAAGAACCCCTAAGACGGTGAAGCAAGCGGCGCTTCGCTATCTTAGGCAGCATGGTTCTCGAGAAGAACTCGCTGCGATCATTCTAGAGGTAGCGCGCGCGAACCATGATACTGTGCGCCCAGCTCATGAAGCGGCTGTCGCTATCCTATTACGCGTTGAGCCTATCGAGGCAGCTCGCGTCATGCTTACGTGGTCATTTGATAGCTTCGACGCTGATCTCCTGCGCGAAACCCTCGAGTTTTTTGATCAGCTTGATCCTGCTGAGCTCCGTAGTGGTCTCGATCATCGTGCAGCTGAAGTGCGGTCTCGATCGCTCGAAATCTTGAGCAAGCAGCAAGCCATTGATATCGAAACAATTAATCGCGCTCGCGAAGATGACGCGGCGGCGGTCCGGCTACAGGCAGTGCAGGCACTTGAACGTATCGAACAGCCATTGTCGCTGGACGAGGCCCGCAAGCTCATAATTTTCAATAAGCGAAAGACAGCAGGTTTTCTCTGGTCTTCGAGCATCGATCGGACGGGTGAAGAGCTATTCAACAGCTACCGCATGGAACGACTGCGACAAATGCCTGTTACTGCCGTTGAGGCACTACTAGGGAGCATGGAGCATCGTGACGCCGCGTATCAGTCGCTTGCGATTCGGCGCGTTGCTGACTTCCCTGCGCAACTGCGCCAAGATTTGGATGATGAATTTACCACCTATTTCGAGCGTCACTGGCCTGAAGGAATCCCGGTGTCGATGCGGGCGGCCACGTCGCTTCTCACAATAGGAATAACTGATCCCAACGAAATAAAACGCCGCGAGTTGGTCAGCGGCGCGATAGATATCGTTGCTAGAGAGCGTAATGAGGCAGATCTATTGCTTGTGCGGCGGGTACTCGATCGTGGTTTTGTAAAGCCGACACCAGCAGTAATTTCATTTCTTCGTGCCTTTGGCGACGGCGAGGATATTGAGAGGCTGGCGCAAACTCCATCATTGTTCTGGACAATCAATGCAGTATCCGGGGGTTCATTTAGAGAAGCGGCGCTTGCAATTTTGCGGTTACACGTCAGTTCATTAGCGGATCTAATGATGCGGGTGCTTCCGGATACGATGAAGGCGCAGTTAATCGATTTAGTCGGGATTGGAGAGTTTTCTGGATTGGAAGACCGCGAGATTATCGACCTTCTTCTTGATGAATCCGCCTTAACTCGACGAACAACAGCACGAAAAAT
This sequence comes from Sphingomonas sp. AOB5, assembly GCF_029433115.1. Taxonomy (GTDB): domain Bacteria; phylum Pseudomonadota; class Alphaproteobacteria; order Sphingomonadales; family Sphingomonadaceae; genus Sphingomonas. Next base: position 5,534 of record NZ_JARNTV010000103.1, read on the forward strand.
CGTCGAAAGTTTACCTCGAAGCCGCGTAAGGCGCTTACTAAAATTGTACCGATCGCATGGAGAGGGCCGCTATTACATCGTGACGCATTGGCTTGATCTAGGCCTCGCCTACCCACGACGGATCGCGAAACGAGTTTTAGCTTCCGACTGATACTTGCTCATATAGCTAGCTGTAGGCTACGTGGACAATTCGGAACAAACCAAAAACAAATCGCTGTCCTACACGCCCTCGCTTCCATAACACCCTGTCCGATTCGCCAATCGAGACAGGAGGATTCCCATGCAGAACCGCGTTCCCGTCGCTCGCGATCAGCGGGCGCCGTTGCCTGATTTCGCGCCTGTGCCGCGCAAGACCAATCGGCATGACGGGTGGACGCCCGAGCGGCAAAAGGCGTTTGTCGAGGCGCTGGCGGATACCGGGTCGGTGCGGCGGGCGGCGGCGATGGTCAATATGTCGCAGGCCAATGCCTATGCACTGCGGCGGGCGCACGGCGCGGACGAGTTTCGGCGGGCTTGGGATGCGGCGCTCGATTTCGGGCTGAAGCGGCTGAAGGACCTGGCGTTCGAGCGGGCGATCGAAGGCGAGCTGGTGCCGGTGTTCGTGGCGGGCAAGCTGATGGGCTTTCGGCGCAAGCGCAACGATGCGCTGCTGATGTTCTGCCTGCGCCATTATGGTCAGGATGCGTCGGGCAAGCGGACCACGATCAACTATTTCTCGTCGCGGGCGAGCGCCGGGGCAGGCGCCGGCGGCGCGGGTGCTGAGGCCAGTGCGACAACGGTTCGCACGGTCATCACCGGCGACGCGGTGGGCGAGGACGGCGCC
>NZ_JARNTV010000104.1 GCF_029433115.1 Sphingomonas sp. AOB5
CGGCGCCGACCAGCGGGCCGCAGCCGCTCGCGCGGGACAGCCAGTCGAACAGGGCGGGGCGCTTGAGCGCGATCAGCATCGCGGCGCTGGCGCGCGGATCGGCTTCCTTCTGGCGATGACCGATGCCCTCGATATCGTCCTCGACCCATTCGGCCAAGCGCGCGGCGCGCAGGATCAGATCGAGCAGATCGGGCTCGAAAACATTGTCGAGCGCCAGCGCGCCGACCGTGGCGAACTGCATCGCATAGTCTTCGGGTGGTGCGAGGATATCGGTTCCCGTCCGTCCGATGGCGAAGGGGCGGGGAAGGACTTGCATCGGGCGCTTATCGGGCCGGGCCCGTCGCTTGCCAAGGGTGCGGGGCTATTCGCCGAACAGCGCGGTGTGGAACAATGCGGTCAGGCGGGCGCGGACCTTTTCCTTCACCTCGGGTGGCTTGGGCGAGTGGCCGCTATAGATGGTGCCGAGCACGTCGCCGCCCATCATGATCGCGAAGGCCATGCTGGCGCGTATCCGGCAATCATCCTCATCGGTGCCGCCGATCGCCTTGCCCAGCGGTTCGAGCAGATTCTCCTGCAGCGATTCGCGCACCAGTTCCGCGGTGGCCGGCGAGCCGGCGGAGCGGAGCATGATCATCATCCAGTCCACCCGGGTTTCGAGCGTGCCGCACTCGTCATCCTCGTCCAGCATCCACGATGCAAGCTGGGCGGGCAGGTCTTCGCGGGCGATATCTTCGAAACCGCCCTCCTCACCGCAACCAAGTGCCTGCTTGAAGAGTTGCTCCTTGCTGCCGAAATAACGGCTGACGAGAGCAGGGTCGACGCCGGCATCGCGCGCAATGTCGCGCACGCCGACATTCTCATAGCTCTCGCGGGCGAAGTGACGGCAGGCGGAAGCGAGGATTGCTTCGCGAGTGGCTGCCGCGTTCCGAGTGCGCGGCGCGCATGGGACGGGCGGCAACATGGGGCGCGATCATACCCAATTTTTTGTTTTAGTCAACACCTGTTGACATTAAGTCCACACTCGTTGACAAGCGCGTTCGCCAGGCCTAGCCACGGCGCCGTCAAGACCGGGAAACACCGGATCGGACGACCTGGGGGAGGATAGCCGGCCGGCACCGGACCAGGGACAAAACAATGAAATTCACGATTTCCCAAAAGCTTATCGCTGCCGCGGCGCTGGGCGCACTGCTCACTCTGTCCGCATGCGGCGGTGGGGCCGACTCGGGCCAGCAGCAGATGGGGCCGCCCCCGGTGACCGTCGCCACGCCGCTGAAGCAGGACGTGGTCGACTGGGACGAATATGTCGGCCGTTTCGAAGCGATCGAGACCGTGGACGTGCGTCCGCGGGCCTCGGGCTATCTGCAGGGCGTCTATTTCCGCGACGGCCAGTTCGTGCGGAAAGGGCAGTTGCTGTTCACCGTCGATCCGCGCCCGGCGCGCGCCGCGCTTTCTCAGGCGATCGCCCAGCTGGCGCAGGCCCAGGCGACGCTGGCGAACGCCCGCACCGAACTGGCGCGGTCGACCACGCTCGCCGCCTCCAACGCCGCGAGCAAGGAAGAAGTCGAGGCGCGCACCGCCGCCGTCCGTTCGGGCGAGGCCGGAGTTGCCGCAGCGCAGGCCAATGTCCGCGCCCGCCAGCTCGACCTGGGCTTCACCCGCGTGACCGCGCCGATCAGCGGCCGCATTTCCGAGCGCAAGGTCGATCCGGGCAATTCGGTTGCGGCCGACCAGACCGTGCTGACCACCATCGTCTCGGTCAGCCCGCTGCACTTCGTGTTCCAGGGTTCGGAAGCGCTGCTGCTGAAGTATCAGCGCCAGGACGCCGGCACCCAGAACGGCACGCCGGTGAGGATCAAGCTGAGCGACGAGAGCGACTACAATCATTCGGGCGTGCTCGATTTCGTCGATAACGCGGTGGATGCGACGGCCGGTACGATCCGCGCTCGCGCCATCGTGCCCAATCCGAACGGCTTCCTGAAGCCGGGCATGTTCGGCAATCTGCGCCTCGAAGGATCGCGACCCTATCCCGCGCTGCTGGTGCCGGACACGGCGATCGTCGCCGATGCCGCGCGCCAGACCGTCTATGTCGTCGGCAAGGACGGCACGGTCGCCGCGCGTCCGGTGCAGACCGGGCCGCTGGTCGGCGGGCTGCGCGTGATCCGTTCGGGCATCAACGCCAACGATCACGTCATCATCGGCGGGATCCAGCGTGCGCGTCCGGGTCAGAAGGTCACGCCGCAGACGGGCCGGATCACCCAGCCCGCCGCAACACCCGCCGCCCCGCCATCGAGCAATGCTCCGCCTGCCGCGACCGCACAGCCGGTCGGCCGATAAGGGCCGCACAACATGAACATCTCGAGTTTCTTCATCGAGCGTCCGATCTTCGCGGGCGTGATCGCGGTCTTCATCACGCTGATCGGCGCCTTCGCCTATCCGCTGCTGCCGCTGTCGCAATATCCGGAGATCGCGCCGCCGACGATCGCCATCCAGGCCGCCTATCCGGGCGCATCGGCCGAGACCGTCGCAGAGACGGTCGCCGCGCCGCTGGAGCAGGAGATCAACGGCGTCGAGAACATGCTCTACGTCACCTCCTCGGCAAGCCAGGGTGCGGCGCAGATCACCGTTACCTTCGCACCGGGCACCGATCTGGATGCGGCGCAGGTGCTGGTCCAGAACCGCGTCGCGCTGGCCGAGCCGCGCCTGCCCGAGCAGGTGCGCCAGGTGGGCGTAACCGTGAACAAGCAGGAATCGGGCTTCCTGATGATCGTGGCGCTCACCTCGCCCGACAAGAGCCTGGATACCGACTATATCGGCAACTACGCCAACACCGCGATCCGTGACCGGCTGCTGCGCCTTCAGGGCGTGGGCGGGGTCAACGTCTTCGGTGGCGGCAACTACTCGATGCGCGTGTGGATCGATCCGGACAAGGCGGCCGCGCGCGACCTGACATCGACCGAGATCATCGCGGCGCTGCGGGCACAGAATGTGCAGACCGCGGGCGGCGCGCTGGGCCAGTCGCCCTCGGGTTCGGGCAATCCCTCGTTCGAAGTGCCGGTGGACGTGCAGGGCCGCCTGAAGACGGTCGAGGATTTCGGCAACATCACCGTGAAGAGCGATCCGGCGAGCGCGTCGATCACGCGCCTGCGCGACGTCGCCCGGATCGAATTGGGCAGCCAGGATTATGCGATCCGCGGGTCGTTCGGCGGTCAGCGCGGCATCGCGCTGGCGGTGATCCAGCAGCCGGGCGCCAACGCGCTCAACGCAGCCGATCTGGTGCTGAAGGAAATGGAGACGCTCTCCAAGGATTTCCCGCAGGGCCTGAAATACTCGATTCCCTACAACCCCACCGAATATGTCGCGGCATCGGTCACGGCGGTGCAGGATACGCTGCTGGAAGCGGTGGTGCTGGTGGTCATCGTGGTGATGATCTTCCTCCAGACCTGGCGCGCGGCGGTGATCCCGATCGTCGCCATCCCGATCGCGCTGGTCGGCACCTTCGCGGTGCAGCTGGCGCTGGGCTTCTCGATCAATTCGCTGTCGTTGTTCGCACTCGTGCTGGCGGTGGGCATCGTGGTCGATGACGCGATCGTGGTCGTGGAGGCGGTGGAAAAGCATATCCGCGACGGCCTCAGTCCGCGCGAGGCTGCGCACCGCACGATGAAGGAAGTGTCGGGCGCGCTGATCGCGATCGGCCTGGTGCTGATCTCGGTGTTCGTGCCGACCGCGATGGTCGCGGGTATTCCCGGCATCTTCTACCGCCAGTTCGCGGTGACGATCGCAGCGGCATCGGCGATCTCGCTGATCGTGTCGCTGACGCTCTCGCCCGCCATGGCCGCGCTGCTGCTGAAGCCGCATGAGGAACATGGGCTCGATCACGGCCCGCGCTGGCTGCGGCCGGTGCGGGTGGGTGCGGCGAAGTTCAATCAGGGTTTCGACTGGCTGTCTGACCGTTATGGCCAGTTCACCAGCCGGGTGATCCGCATGGGCCTGATCATGATGATCATCTATGCGGGCCTGCTGGCGCTGACCGGATGGCGGCTGAACGCCACGCCGACGGGCTTCATTCCCGAGCAGGATCAGGGCTTCCTGATCGGCGTGATCCAGCTGCCGCCGGGCTCGTCGCTCGACCGGACCGAAGCGGTGATGAACCGTGCCTATGATATCGCCAGCAAGACCGAAGGCGTGACCACCGCGGCGGCCTTTGCCGGCCTGGACGGCGCGAGCTTCAGCCAGGCATCGAACTCGGCAGTGTTGTTCCTGAAGCTGAGCGACTGGAGCGAGCGCGGCGCGGCCAATTCGGCGCAGGCGCTGGCCGGCAAGCTGACCGGTGCACTGGGCCAGATCGACGGGGCGAATATCTTCATGATCGCGCCGCCTGCAGTGCAGGGTCTGGGCAATGGCTCGGGCTTCGTGATGATGCTGCAGGATCGCGGTGCCAATGCCGGCTATCGCGCGCTGGAAGGCGTGACCTTCGGGATGATGGGCGCGGCGGCTCAGGAAAAGAGCGTCACCCAGGTCTTCTCGCTGTTCAACACCGGCACGCCGCGCATCAAGGCGGACGTGAACCGCGACCGTGCGCAGTTGCTGGGCGTGGAGCCGCAGCAGGTGTTCGACGCGATCGGCACCTATATCGGCTCGACCTATGTCAACGACTTCAACCTGCTCGGCCGCACCTTCCGTGTGACCGCACAGGCGGAACCGGGCGCGCGTGACGATATCAGCGATATCGGCCGTCTTCAGGTCCGCTCGCGCAGCGGCGAGATGGTGCCGCTGTCGTCGGTCGCCACCTTCACCCGCGACACCGGGCCGCAGCGCGTGGTCCGCTACAACCTGCTGCCCGCGGTGGAATTGCAGGGTGCGGCGGCGCCGGGCGTGTCGTCGGGCGATGCGCTGGCGACGATGGAGAAGCTGGCGTCGGCCAACCTGCCGCAGGGCTACACCTATGAATGGACCGGGCTTGCCTATCAGCAGAAGGAGGCCGGCAGTTCGTCCGCGCTGATCTTCGTGCTGGCGGTGGTCTTCGTGTTCCTGGTGCTGGCGGCGCAATATGAAGCGCTCACCCTGCCGCTGGCGGTGATCCTGATCGTGCCGATGTGTATCCTTGCGGCGCTGCTCGGCGTGAACCTGAGAGGGATGGACAACAACATCCTGACACAGGTCGGCCTGGTCGTGCTGATCGCACTGGCGGCGAAGAACGCGATCCTGATCGTCGAATTCGCCAAGCAGGGCGAGGATCAGGGGATGAACCGGTTCGAAGCGGCCGTCCACGCCGCCCGGTCGCGCCTGCGCCCGATCCTGATGACCAGCTTTGCGTTCATCTTCGGCGTGATCCCGCTCGCGATCGCTTCGGGGCCGGGTCAGGAGATGCGGCAGTCGCTGGGCACCGCGGTGAGCTTCGGCATGCTGGGCGTCACCGTGTTCGGCCTGATCTTCACGCCGGTCTTCTACGTCCTGATGCGCAAGTTGGGCGCGGGACGGAAGGAGCGGGAGGCACAGGAACAAGACGCACCGCCACGTGATCCGGCGCCTGCGCTGATTGGAGACGCATGATGAAACGCAGCCTTGCCCTGCTGATGGCCGGCGCCGCGCTTTCCGGGTGCATGGTCGGGCCGAACTATGTCGCGCCCACGCCGAACGCACCCGCCCAAACGGCATTCACCCAGGCGAGCGCACCGGCTTTCGTGCCGGACGAGCCGCCCGCCGAATGGTGGAAGCTGCTCGACGCGCCGATCCTCGACCGGCTGGTATCCGAAGCGCTGACGGCGAACACCGATCTGCGCGTGGCGGCGGCCAATCTGAAGGCGGCGCGCGCGTCGCTGCAGGAGACGCGCGCCGCACGCCTGCCTTCGACCAGCATCACCGCGAGCGCGGGCTATGGCCAGCAATCGGGTTCGACGCTGGGGCTGAACGGGCAGGGGCCGCGCGGCGAGAGCTATGATGCCGGACTCGATGTCGGCTATCAGGTCGATCTGTTCGGCCGGATCGCGCGCGGGATCGAGGCGGGCCGGGCCGATGTCGATGCGGTGCAGGCCAGCTATGACCTTGCCCGCGTCACGGTCGTTGCCGAGACGATCCGCGCCTATTCGGACGCGTGCAGCTTCGGCCAGCAGCTCAAGGTCGCGCAGGACAGCCTGCGCGTGCAGGAGCAGACGTTCGACCTGACCCGCCGGCTGGTGGAAGGCGGGCGCGGCACCGCGCTCGACACCAACCGCGCTGCGGCTTTGCTCGAGCAGACCCGCGCCGACGTGCCGGTGCTGGAGGCAAGCCGCAAGGGCGCGCTGTTCCGCCTCGCCGTGCTGACCGGCAAGCCGCCCGCAGAGTTCCCCGCCGAAGTCGCG
>NZ_JARNTV010000105.1 GCF_029433115.1 Sphingomonas sp. AOB5
CTGCCCGGTTCGGCCGGTGCCTCGCGGCGCGGCGGGGGTGCTTCGGCGCGGGCGCGGGTGGCGAACTGGAGGTTCGACGCCGCCTTGCCGCCGCCGGGCTTGGACAGGACGGTGCGGAAGGTGGCCAGATCGGCCTGACGGATCTCGTCGACATCGCCGGTCGGCAGATCGCCGAGCCAGAAGGGGCCGTAGCGGGTGCGGATCAGGCGGCTGACCTGGAGCCCCAGATGTTCGAGCACGCGGCGGACTTCGCGGTTCTTGCCCTCGGTCAGCGTCATCTCGATCCAGAGATTGGCACCGGTGCGGCGTTCGATGTTCGCGTTGATCGATCCGTAGCGCACGCCCTCGATCTCGACGCCGAGCATCAGGTCCTCGAGCTGTTCCTGGCTGACCTGGCCATAGGCGCGGGCGCGGTAGCTGCGCTCGACGCCCGAGGCGGGGAGTTCGAGCTGGCGCTTCAGCTCGCCATCGGTGGTGAGGAGCAACAGGCCTTCAGTCGCGAGATCGAGGCGACCGACGGGCATGACGCGGGGCAGGCCCTTGGGCAGCCGGTCATAGATGGTCGGGCGGCCCTTCGGATCGCGCTCGGTGGTGAGCAGGCCGGAGGGCTTGTGATAGCGGAACAGGCGCGCGGGTGCGGCCTGCTGGACCGGGTTTCCGTCCACGGTGATGCCGTCGAGCGAGGCGAGGGTGGTGGCAGGTGTATCGAGCACCTTGCCGTTCAGGGCCACGCGGCCCTCCGCGATCATGCGCTCAATCTCTCGGCGCGACGCGATTCCGGCACGGGCGAGCAGCTTGGCGATGCGCTGCTGATTTCGATCACTGGTCTGGGACACGCAGGCGCTATAGCGATTAACAGCGCGCAGACAAAAAATATTGCGGAACTGAAAGGGCGTTGCGCGTTACAGTCATGAGGCGCCGGGCCATCGGGGCGGGTGCGGGTGCGGGTGTGGGTTGAGGCCATGTTGTTCGGAAAGAAGAAGCGCCGGATCGAGCAGTTGCTGATCGTCGAGGACGAGCCGCTGGTCGCGTTCGACACCGAGCATTTCCTGCGCGAGTCGGGATTCGAGATCGTCGGGACGGTCGACAAGGTCGCCGATGCGCTGCGCCATATCCAGCATGCCGTCGAAATCGACCTGGTGCTGCTGGACGTCAATCTGGCCGACGGCAGCGGGATCGACGTGGCCAAGGCGGCGCATGCCCGCGGCATCCAGATCCTGTTCGTGACCGGCAATTGTCCGGGCGACGCGCGTGCGTTGGCCGCGGGTTGCCTGGCCAAGCCCTATCCGCAGCGCGACCTGCTGGGCGCGATCGAGGCGATCGAGGCTGTGGTGGACGGGAAGAAGCCGCCGAAGCGGCTGCCCGGGAGCTTCAGCCTGTTCGCGCAGGCGGCCTGACGGGGATCAGTCCTTCGGCGCGCGATACTGGCGGGTGCGGTTGCGATAGCCGCGCCAGCTGATGCTCTGGATCGGATCGTCGTAGATGAACGTGTCGCCCTCGGTATGGGCCTCGTACAGCTTCTTGCCCTGAACCATGTGCATGCCGTCCATGAAATAGGCACGGCCTTTGGTCAGCGGCCTGGGCGGAACGACTTCGCGATAGCAGGGCGGGGTGACGCCATAGACGATTTGTGAGGGACCCTGGTCCCATCCGGAGCAACTCTCGCGTTCGATCTGCCAGATGATCTCGTCGCCGCTCCAAAGGGTGAAGCGGCGCGAATAGACCGGCGACGGCTGGACGCGGTCGGGATCGTCCTTGGGCGCGCTGACATAGAAGCGGGTCGAATTGAACGTGACGTTGCCGTCGGAGGCCGTCCCCGCGCGGAAGCTGGCATAGGAGCCGGGGCAGGCAGTCAGCAGGAGAAACAGGCCCAGTCCTGTCGCGATGGTGGCCGGCTTGCGCATGGCTATCATTCCCTCGCCCCCGAGTTCGCGGAGATTGTTCCACGAAAATGTCGAAATCGGGGCGTCAGAGCGCCGCTTCCACCGCATCGTGGAAGTTGCGGACGCCCTGTTCCAGCGTGCCCAGCGTCATGCGGTCGAGCGCGCCCGAGGACAGGCCCTGCTGGCCCAGTTCGGCCGCGCGGAAATCCTCTGACGCGAAGACGCCGCCGTCGAGCAGGTTCCAGCTCTTTTCCCAGTGCGCGAGCGCCTTTTCGGTGGCGGGCGGTTCGGGGATCAGCATGAAATCCTCCACCAACACGCGGTCCACCGCCTGGGGCATCAGCACCATCAGGTTGATGTAATCCGGGCTGACGATCAGCACCGTGCCCGGGAACATCTGATAGGTGTAGGTGATCGCGCCGCGCAGCACCGCCCAGTCGCTCGACGAGAGCGCCTCGTGCGCCGAATCGCGGCCGACCGCGCTGCGCTGGTGCGGGCCGATCGTGTCGGCGGTGGTTACGCCGTCCTTGAAGAAAGGACCGATGGTCTGCGCGTGGAGGCGGGTGACGTGGTATGACTCCAGAAAGGCATCCATGATCAGCTTCCAGTTCGCCTTCACGTCATGGGTGCGGCGGCGGAAGAGATGCTGGCCGGCGAGATCGAACGCTTCGAAATCATGGGCGAGGGTTGCGGCGCCGCTGAAATCCGCGGCTTCGTCGAATGCGAACCAGATCAGGCCGCCAGCTTCGAGCGTGGGCAGGCGTTTCAGGCCGTGCTGGCTCTTGTCGAGGCCGGGGAAGCTTTCCGGGCGGGGCATGCCGGTCAGGCTGCCGTCCAGCTTGTAGGTCCAGGCATGATAGGGGCAGACGAGGCGGGGGGACTTCACCGCATCGCATCCCTCGACCAGCCGCGTGCCGCGATGCTGGCAGACGTTGAGGAAGACGTGCGCCTGTCCCTCCTTGTCGCGGGTGACCAGCAGCGGCTTGCCGAAGCCGTCATGCGGCACGGCCATGTTGGGTTCGGGCAGCAGCGCGGAGGGGGCGATAACGAGAGGGTGCCGGGCGAAGATGCGGTCCTGTTCGGCGTCATGGCGGGCTTGGCTGACATAGGCCGACGCGTCGACATGGGTGATGCCCGTGCGGGCCTGTGATCCGCCCGCCGCGAGCTGAGCGGCCAGAGCGAGCTGTCCCTCGGTTGGCGTGCGCGCGTTCATTGTCCTCTCCCACTGGCGTTCGCCGGTTTTGCCGCTAGTTTCGGCGCGAAGTCTGGGAGGGGCAAGGGCGAATGCAAGTCGAAGCGCGGCGATCGGGAATGTATCTGGCGGCGCAGGCCGGGCTGGCGATCGCGCTGGCCTCGATCCTGCTGCCGTGGATCAGCTTGGCCGCGCCGGGCGCGGCGGTGGTGACCGGCATGGGGTACGACCTGATGCGCGGGCTGCAGGTGACTGCGGAAGGCGCCATCGGGCCCTCGGTGACGCTGATCTTCGGCCTGATCGTGATCGCAGGGGCACTGGTCGCCAGCTTTGCATGGCGCCAGCGTGGCGGCAGCAGCATGCTGGTCGCGGGAAGCGTGGTCGGCGCGGCACTGGTGGCGATTGGCGTGCTCTATGCGCTGTTCGTACTGCCCAAACCGCTGGCCGCGGCATCGACGGCGCCGGGGATCGGCTTCTTCGTCGCGATTGTGGCGCTGGTCGGCGCATTCTTCGCGGCGCGCGCGGCGGCGCCGGAGGATTGGCGGGGCGATTTGCCGGATGGCGTGCGGCCCTATTTCGAGACTGCGCCGCTGGCGGCGCTGGCGCTGGGCATGTCTTCGGGTTTCCCGTTCGCGATGATCGGGGCGACGCTGACGTCGAGGCTGGCGCAGGAGGGGATCACCAAATCGGCGGTGACCGCGTTCGCGCTGACCTTCCTTGCCTATAACCTCAAATGGGCATGGGCGCCGATCGTCGACAAGCTGCGCATCCCGGTGCTGGGCGCACTGGGCGCACGGCGTTCGTGGCTGATCGTGACCGGTGCTGCGGTGGCGGCGGCGGTGCTGCTGCTGGGTAGCCTCGATCCCAAGGCTTCGCTTTCGGCCGTGGTCGCCGCGGCGATCCTGGTCGGGTTGGCCGGCGCGACCTATGACATCGTGATCGACGCCTATCGCATCGAATTGCTCAAGCCCGAACAGCTCGGCGTGGGTTCGGGCATGTCGCAATATGGCTGGCGGATCGGTTCGGCGGCATCGGGCGCGGTAGCGCTGGTCGTGGCCGAGCATTTCGGCTGGAACCTGGCCTATGCCGCCTGCACCATCTTCGCGCTGCCCGCGATCATCACCGGCCTGATCGTCGGCGAGCCGGAGCGCAAGGTGTTCCGCGAATGGCCGGAGCGGATGCGGCAGCGGCCTTACCTGATCTTCGTGCTGGCGTTCGTGCCCGCCTATCTCGCAGCCTACTGGATCGACACCCAGCTGGACGTGAACATCCTGACCAACATGGTGCTGGTCGGTTACCTGTTCCCGCTGTTCGACCTGACCGCGCGGCGGGCGCGCGACGCGGGCCTTTCCAGCCATGCCACCTGGGCGATGCTGGTGCCGGTCGCGGGTGTGCTGGTGGCGCTGTGGCGCGGCTGGGGATCGATCGAGGCGATGGTGCTGTTGGGCCTTGGCGCGGTGATCGCGCTGGGCATCGGTGCACTGCCGTCGAAGGGCGAAGCGACGGCGGACGCGGGCAAGATGGGCCCGCTGGTCGAGTTCTTCCGCCGCGAAGGCGCGTGGCTGATCTTCCTGTTCGTGCTGGTGCACAAGCTGGGCGACACGCTGGCCAATCTGACGCTGCGGCTGCTGTTCAACGATCTGGGCTATACCAACACCGAAATCGCATTCTACGACGTGGTGATCGGGTTTGCGGCGCTGATCCTGGGCATCTTCGTCGGCGGTTATCTCTACGCCAAGCTGGGGATGAAGCGATCGGTGTTGATCAGTCTGATCCTGATGGCGGTCTCCAACTTCTCGTTCGCGGGTCTGGCGGCGACCGGCCACACCAACTGGGGCATGGCCGGCGCGATGGCGTTCGAGAATTTCGCGAGCGGCATCGGCGGCGTGTGCGTTGTCGCGTTCCTTTCGGCACTGACCGACCTGCGCTTCACCGCGACCCAGTTCGCGTTGTTCTCGGCCGGGGCGAGCATCATCGGCCGCTTCCTGAGCGGGACGACGGCGGGCAAGCTGATCGAGCGGATCGGCTATGTCGACTTCTACCTGTTCACCACGGCGATCGCGGTGCCGGGCGTCATCCTGTTCTGGTGGATGATGCGGACGGGACTGGTCGATCGGTCGATCGGATCGGCGGGCACCGGGGACGGGAAGGCCTGATCCGGCCATGCCCGTCTATCTCGCGATCATCGCGCTTCAGGTCGCGTGCATCGTCCATCTGGTGCGGACCGGGCGCAACCAGATGTGGCTTACCGCGCTGATCTTCCTGCCGGTGGTGGGGGCGCTGGCCTATTTCTTCGTCGAGATCCTGCCGGGCATGCAGGGCAACCGGCATGTGCGCACCGCGCGGGCGAATGTGATCGCGGCGATCGATCCCGAGCGCGAGGTGCGGGCGGCGCGCGAGGCGCTGGATCTGGCGGACACGGCGGCGAACCGACTGCGGCTGGCCGATGCGCTGGCGGCGCTGGGGCGGCATGGCGAGGCGATCCCGCTCTATCGCGAATCGATCGAGCGGACTGCTGGCGATGTCGATCCGCGAACCCAGGCGAGGCTGGCGGGATCGCTGTTCGAGACCGGCGAGGCCGACGAGGCGCTGGTGCTGCTGGATGCGGCGGGCGAACCCGGCGGGCAGAGCGAGCGCGACCGGGTGGCGATGCTGCGCGCGCGCATCCTCGGCCATCTCGGCCGCAAGGACGAAGCGCTGAAGCTGTACGAGGATGTCGTCACCCGCCTGCCGGGCGAGGAAGCGCGCTGCCGCTATGCCGCGCTGCTGATCGAGCAGGGATGGGACCGCAAGGCGCTGAAGGTGCTGGAGGAAGTCGAGGGGCGGATGCGCCACCTCGACCGCCATCATCGCGCGGCCGAAGCCGGCATGTACAAATGGGCGATGGACACGCTGAAGGACCTGCGCGCCCGGGGCGTTTCGGCCTAGCCCTGCGCTGGCAGGGGCAGGCCCATATCGGCGAAAGCGTTCGACAAGGCATGGGTGGTCGCGACGATTCCGCCCGGATCGCGCAGGCCGAGCAGATCGCCCAGCAGCAGCGCCGCCGCCTGCGGATTGGTGCGGACGCGCCCGAGCGCGGCGAGCAGCGCGGCTTCCGCGCCG
>NZ_JARNTV010000106.1 GCF_029433115.1 Sphingomonas sp. AOB5
CAGAGGCGCCAGCGCAGCCGATGCGCGCGCCTATGGCGATCTGCTGGCCGCGGACAAGCAGCATGACGCCGCCGCCGCCGCCTATGCGATGGCGATCGCGCGCGGCGGCGAGAATGACTGGAACCTCCATTTCCTGCGCGGCACCGCGCTGGACCGTGCCGGGCGCTGGAGCGAGGCGCTTGCATCGCTGCGCCGCGCGGTGGCGCTGGCGCCGCGTGAATCGAAGGTGCTGAGCTATCTCGGCTCCGCGCTGGTTTCGCGGGGCGACGGGCTGGAGGAAGGCCAGCTGATGCTCGAACGCGCCAGCCGGTTGCGGCCGAACGACCCGGCGATCATCGATGCGCTGGGCTGGGCCTATTATACGCGCGGCGATCTGGTGCGGGCATTGCCGCTGCTGGAACGTGCGGCGCAGGCCGATCCGGGCGGGAGCCTGGTCAACGAGCATCTGGGCGATATCTACTGGAAGCTCGGGCGGCGTTACGAAGCGCGTTATGCGTGGAAGGCAGCGGCGCTCTATGCCGACGATGCCGCCGCGCCGCGCATCGCGGCCAAGCTGACCAACGGACTTGGCGCCGCCAACTGACATGGCCGGATTCCTGATTGCCGAAGCTGCGCCCGCGAAGCTCAACCTCGCGCTGCATGTCCGCGCGCGGCGGCCCGATGGCTATCACGAACTCGAGACATTGTTCGCGTTCGTCGAGGCGGGCGATGTGGTGCGGATCGGCGAGGGCGACGGCTTCAGCGTGACCGGGCCATTTGCGGGCGCGCTGGCGGGCGAGGGCGACAATCTTGTGACCCGCGCAGCCGCGAGCTTTGCCGCGACGTTCGGCGGCGGGCCGTGGCGGATCGAGCTGGAGAAGCACCTGCCGGTGGCCTCGGGGATCGGCGGGGGGTCTGCGGACGCGGCGGCGACGTTGCGGGCGTTGGCCAGGCTTCAGGGTGTTCCGCTCGACGATACCCGGCTGTTCGCGTGCGCCGATGCGCTGGGCTCTGACGTTCCGGCGTGCCTGCTGGGGCGCACCGCGATCGGGCGGGGGCGGGGCGAGCAGCTTGTGCCCATCGATGGCGCGCCGGGCGTGCCGGTGCTGCTGGTCAATCCGCTGGTGCCGGTGCCGACCGCCGCGGTGTTCAAGGCATGGGACGGGGTCGACCGGGGGCCGCTGCCCGAAGGCGGGATGGGCGCGATCGTCCATGATGGCCGCAACGATCTGGAGCCGCCGGCCCGCGGCATCGCGCCGGAGATCGACGAAGTGCTGGACGTGATGGCGGGTCAGCCGGGCGCGATGGTCGCGCGCATGTCCGGCTCGGGCGCGACCTGTTTCGCGCTGTTCGAGCGGGCCGAGGATTGCGAGGCAGCGAAGCGGGCGATGTGGCCGGACTGGTGGTCTGTCGCGACCGCGCTGATCTGACGCTGTTTGACGACTATCCGTTGCTACAAATAGCCGTGCTCCGGCGAAGGCCGGAGCATTGGACGTATGGCGATGCTTCGGCCGCCAACGCTCCGGCCTTCGCCGGAGCACAGGCCATTTCCTCCCAGCCTGTCGCGATGGGGCAAACGGCATCCTGTTTACCACCTTGGTAAAGCCGATCTTGAGGCTTTGGCATGCATAGCGGAGGCAGCGGATCAGACGCCAGGAGCGGGACGTCCGTCGGTGGTCCGAGCCTCGGCTCGCGCCATCCCCGGCTATATCAGGCCGGTGACAGACGGCGCAGCTTGGGGCAGAGCGGCCCCATGATCCGCCTCGACCGCGACGGGCATGTCGCCACCATCACCCTCGATCGCCCCGCTGCGCGCAACGCGCTGCCCACCGCCGGCTGGCTGAAACTGGCCGAAGTCGCGAACGAAATTGCCGCGAGCGATGCGCGGGTGGCGATCCTGCGATCCGAAGTGCCGCTGATCTTTTCGGCGGGGGCCGACATTTCCGAATTCGGGACCTTTGCCGAGGGCGACGCCACGCAATTCCGGAAGGCGATGCGCGCGGGAATCGAGGCAGTGGCTGCGCTGCCCATGCCCTGCCTCGCGGTGGTGGATGGCGGTTGTTATGGCGCTGCGGTTGCGCTGATTCTCGCCTGCGACCTGCGCGTGGCGGGGGAGGGCGCGCAGTTCGCGGCGACACCGGCAAAGCTGGGCATCGGTTATCCGCGCGAGGATGTGGCGCGGCTGAGCGCGCAGGTGGGCAAGGGCAATGCGGCGCGGATGCTGTTCACCGGCGAGATCGTCGATGCGGCAGACGCGCTGGCGATGGGGCTGGTCGAGCTGCGCTGGGAAGATGCCGAGCCGCTGGCACGCGCCTTTGCCGACCGGATTGCGGCGAATGCGCCGGGGGCGATGAAATTGCTCAAGCGCGCGCTGGTCGATCCGACCGATCCGGCACTGGACGACGCGTTCGACGCCGCCTTTTCGGGCGAGGAGTTTGCCAAGGGGCTGGCGGCATTCCGCGAGCGGCGCAGGCCCGACTTCTGATGGCGGCGGAGATCATCGAAGGCGCGGGGCACGGCATCCTGCTGTTGTGCGACCATGCCTCCAACCATGTGCCTGCGGATATCGATCTGGGTATCGCGGCGGAACTGCTCGACCTGCATATCGCGATCGATATCGGTGCGGCGGACGTCACGCGGGGGCTGTCGGCGGTCCTCGACGCGCCCGCGATCCTCGGCACCGTGTCGCGCCTGGTGCTCGACCTGCATCGCGAGCCGGATCATCCCAATCTGATCCCGCTGGCCAGCGACGGCCATGCGATCCCGGGCAATGCCAATATCGACCGCGCGGCATGGCTGACGCGGTTCCATATTCCCTATCACGATACCATCGAGGCACGGATTGCGACGGCGCGGCCGGACATGATCCTGTCGATCCACAGCTTCACGCCGCGGCTGGAGCAGGGGGGCGGCGACCGGCCATGGGAGGTCGGCATCCTCTATAACGAGGACGAGACGCTGGCGCGACCAGCGGTCGAGTGGCTGCGCGGGCAGGGGCTGCCGACCGGGGACAACGAACCCTATTCGGGCAAGCTGCTCAACGCGACGCTGAACCGCCATGCCGAGGCGCTCGGCATCCCCTCGATCGCCATCGAAATCCGCAACGACCTGATCCGCGATGCGGCAGGCGTGCAACAATGGGTGGATATTTTAAGTCAATTAGCGGCCCATTTACGTAATCTTCTTGCGAACCGGGCCGCGTAGAGACATAGGGCGCGCCACC
This sequence comes from Sphingomonas sp. AOB5, assembly GCF_029433115.1. Taxonomy (GTDB): domain Bacteria; phylum Pseudomonadota; class Alphaproteobacteria; order Sphingomonadales; family Sphingomonadaceae; genus Sphingomonas. The sequence goes on from NZ_JARNTV010000106.1 coordinate 3,203, forward strand.
ATGACTCAGCGTTTCGACAAATCCCGCCTGCCCTCGCGCCACGTCTCCGTCGGCCCCGAGCGCGCCCCGCACCGCAGCTATTATTATGCGATGGGCCTCACCGAAGAAGAGATCGCACGGCCGTTCGTAGGCATTGCCAGCGCGGGCAATGACAGCGCGCCGTGCAACACCACGCTGGACGCGCAGGCCGATGCGGCGCGCAAGGGCGTGGAGGCGGGCGGTGGCATGCCGCGCCGGTTCAACACCATCACCGTGACCGATGGCATCGCGATGGGCCATCAGGGCATGCACAGCTCGCTGGCCAGCCGCGAAGTGATCGCCGACTCGGTCGAACTGAGCGTGCGCGGCCACTGCTATGACGCGCTCGTGGGGTTCGCAGGCTGTGACAAGTCGCTGCCCGGCATGATGATGGCGATGCTGCGGCTGAACGTGCCGAGCATCTTCGTCTATGGCGGATCGATCCTTCCGGGCCGCTTCCATGGGCGCGACGTGAGCGTGAAGGACGTATTCGAGGTGGTCGGCCGCTATGCCGCCGGCAATTGCCCGATCAGCGAGGTTCATGAGCTTGAGCGCGTTGCCTGTCCCGGCCATGGCGCGTGCGGCGGCCAATATACCGCCAACACCATGGCGTGCGTCGGCGAGGCAATCGGTTTGTCCTTGCCGAACAGCAACATGGTGCCTGCACCTTATTCCACGCGCGAACAGATCGCAGTCGCGGCGGGCGCGCAGGTGATGGAGTTGCTGGCGGCGAATATCCGCCCGCGCGACATCTGCACCCGCGAAGCGTTCGAGAATGCCGCGCGCATCGTCGCAGCGACTGGTGGATCGACCAATGGCGGCCTGCACCTGCCCGCGATGGCGAGCGAAGCGGGGATCGAGTTCGACCTGTTCGACGTGGCCGAGATCTTCAAGACGACGCCGTACTGCGCGGACCTGCAGCCCGGCGGCCAGTATCTGGCGCGCGACATGTATGACGCGGGTGGCGTGTACATGCTGATGAAGTCGCTGCTGGCCGAGGGCTATCTCCACGGCGACTGCATGACCGTGACCGGCAAAACGCTGGCCGAGAATATCGATCAGGTGACGTGGAACCCCGACCAGAAGGTGATCTACGACGCGAAGACGCCGATCACGCCGACCGGTGGCGTTGTCGGCCTGCGCGGCTCGCTGGCGCCCGAAGGCGCGATCGTGAAGGTGGCGGGGCTGCACAATCTGGTGTTCGAAGGCCCGGCACGGGTGTTCGACCGTGAGGAGCCGTGCTTCGCCGCGGTCGAGGCGCGGACCATCAACGAAGGCGAAGTGATCGTCATCCGCTATGAAGGGCCGAAGGGTGGCCCGGGCATGCGCGAAATGCTCTCCACGACCGCCGCGCTCTATGGCCAGGGCATGGGCGAAAGCGTCGCGCTGATCACCGACGGGCGCTTCTCGGGCGCGACCCGCGGCTTCTGCATCGGCCATGTCGGCCCCGAAGCCGCCGATTGCGGCCCCATCGCGCTGATCGAGGATGGCGACATCATCCGGATCGATGCCGAAGCGGGCACCATCGAACTGCTGGTCGACGAAGCCGTACTGGCCGAGCGCCGGGCGAAATGGCAGCCGCGCGTGAACAACTATCAGGCGGGAGCGCTGTGGCGCTATGCGCAGAATGTCGGTCCTGCTTATAAGGGCGCGGTGACGCATCCTGGAGCCAGTGCCGAGACCCATGTTTACGCGGATATCTAGCACCGCCGCACTGCTGCTGCTCCTGACGGGGTGCGACTATCTGAAGGCGCCGGACAAGGTGGGCGACGCGAAGGCGGCGGCGAACGGCCGCGCCATGGCCGATGCCGAGAGCCGGATCGAATGCGCGCTGAAGGGCGAGATCGTGTTCACCACCGCCTGCACCATCGATCGGACCGAGACGCAGGACGGGCTGTTCCTGACGCTGCGCCATCCCGATGGCGGGTTCCGGCGGCTGCTGGTGACCAAGGACGGGCGCGGCGTGGTGGCGGCGGACGGCGCGGAGCAGGCCAAGGTTTCGGTGATCGCGCCCGATCTGATCGAGGTCGCGCTGGGCGGCGCGCGCTATCGCCTGCCGGCGACGGTGGGTGGGGCCGCGAGCCCGGAAAAGAAGAAGAAATGATTCCCGCAGGCGCTCCGATCGTGACCGCAGATGCGATGCGCGCCGCGGAAGAGGCGGTGTTCCGCACGGTGGCGCAGCTCGACGTCATGGAGCGTGCAGGGACTGCAGTGGCGATGGAGGCGGCGCGCTTTGCCGTAGGGCGGCCGATCCTGGTGCTGGCCGGGCCGGGCAATAATGGCGGGGACGCCTATGTCGCCGCGCGGGTGCTGAAGGCGGCAGGGCATGACGTCGTGGTGGCGGCGCTGAGCGAACCGGCGACCGAAGCGGCTCAGGCGATGTTCGCCCAATGGGATGGCGTCACGACTTCGCTTTACGAAGCGCGACCAAGGCCGGTGCTGGTCGACGGTCTGTTCGGCACCGGGATGAGCCGCGCGCTGGAACGCGGACCGCGTGCGCTGTTCGCCGATCTGGCCAAGGCGGCGCAGTTCGTGCTGGCGATCGACCTGCCATCGGGGCTGGACACCGACAGCGGCGCCGATCTGGGCGCACCGCGCGTGGATGCAACGGTGGCGCTGGCGGCGCTGAAGCCGGCGCATGTGCTGAATGCGGGGCTGGAGAAATGCGGGCATGTGTTGCTCGCCGATATCGGGATTCCGGTGGATGCGGCGTGGCGGACGGTGGCGCGGCCGCGGCTGAGCGCGCCGAGTGCCTATGACCACAAATATAGCCGTGGGATGGTCGCGGTGGTCGAGAACCTCATGCCCGGCGCGGCGCGGCTGGCGGCAGGCGCGGCGATGGCGGGCGGGGCCGGT
>NZ_JARNTV010000107.1 GCF_029433115.1 Sphingomonas sp. AOB5
CAGCCCGCGCGCCGCCGACCGGCTGAAGCGTGCGCAGCGGATGCTTGCCGAGGGGCAGGTCGATGGCGCGCTGGCCGAAGTCGCGCATATGCCGGGCGCCGGCAGCGCCGAGAATTGGGTGAACAACGCCAAACGCTATATCGCCGCGCGCACCGCGCTGCGCGAGATCGAGCTTGCGGCGATGGAAATGCCGGCCGACGCGCCGGCCGCACGATAGACATAAGATAACAGGACGCAGGGACTTTTACCGATGGCAGAGATGGGCCGGTTCGACTGGCAGGATCCGTTCGCGCTCGATGCGCAGCTGACCGATGAAGAGCGCATGGTGCGCGACGCCGCACATGATTATGCGCAAGGCGAACTGCTGCCGCGCGTCACCAGCGCGTATCTCGAGGAGCGGTTCGACCGCGAGATCATGAGCGAGATGGGTGCGCTGGGCCTGCTCGGCGCGACGATCCCCGAGACCTATGGCGGCGCTGGCCTCGGCTATGTCGCGTACGGACTGGTTGCGCGTGAAGTGGAGCGCGTCGATTCGGGCTATCGCTCGGCTATGTCGGTGCAGTCCAGCCTCGTGATGCATCCGATCCATGCGTACGGCACGGAGGAGCAGAAGCGGAAATATCTGCCCAAGCTCGCGACCGGCGAATGGATCGGCTGTTTCGGCCTGACCGAGCCGGATGCGGGTTCGGATCCCGGCAGCATGCGCACCCGCGCCGAGAAGATCGACGGCGGATACCGGCTGACCGGCACCAAGATGTGGATCACCAACTCGCCGATCGCCGATGTGATGGTCGTCTGGGCCAAGAGCGATGCGCATGGCGGCGGGATCAAGGGTTTCGTGCTGGAACGCGGGATGAAGGGCCTGACCACGCCCAAGATTGAGGGCAAATTGTCGCTGCGCGCGTCGATCACCGGCGAAATCGTGATGGATGGCGTCGAAGTCGGCGAAGACGCGCTGCTGCCCGAAGTGCAGGGACTGAAGGGGCCGTTCGGCTGCCTCAACCGCGCGCGATACGGCATCGCATGGGGCGCGATGGGCGCGGCCGAAGCCTGCATGCACGCCGCCCGCCAGTACACGCTCGACCGCGCCCAGTTCGGCAAGCCGCTAGCGGCGAACCAACTGGTGCAGCTCAAGCTCGCCAACATGCAGACCGATATCGCGCTGGGCCTGCAGGCCGCGCTGCGCTGTGGCCGGATGTTCGACGAAGGCACGCTTTCCCCGGATGCCATCAGCATCATCAAGCGCAACAATTGCGGCAAGGCGCTCGATATCGCTCGCGTCGCCCGCGACATGCATGGCGGCAACGGCATCTCGGCCGAATTCCATGTGCTGCGCCACGCAATCAACCTCGAAACGGTCAACACGTACGAGGGCACGCACGACGTGCATGGGCTGATCCTGGGCCGCGCGATTACGGGGATCGCGGCGTTTTGATCCACCGCCACCCGTTCGTTTCGAGCGAAGTCGAGAAACACTGGCCGGGGGAAGGCTTCTCGACTTCGCTCGAAGCGAACGGAGGTGGGTGTGGCGCCTGACCGTCAACCGACCCTGACCGGCGATCTCGTCATCCTCCGCCCGAGCGTGGCGGAGGATCGGGCGCCATTATTCGCGGTGGCCTCCGACCCACTGATCTGGGAAGTCCATCCGGCGCATGACCGCTGGAAGGCGGCGGTGTTCGACCCGTTCTTCGATGGCGGCATCGCGTGTGGCGGCGCGCTGACGATCCTCGACAAGGCCAGCGGTGCGGTGATCGGATCGTCGCGCTTCGACAAATGGCAGCCCGAACTGGACCAGATCGAGATCGGCTGGACCTATCTGGCGCGGGCTTGTTGGGGTGGCGCGTACAATCGCGAGATCAAGCGGCTGATGCTGGGTCATATTCACCGCTTCGTGAGCACTGTGGTTTTCACGGTGGGCGCGGACAATGTCCGCTCGCGGCGGGCGATGGCGAAGATCGGCGGGGTGTTACGGCCGGGCACCGAGGGCCGGCTGATGGCGGGCGAGATGAAGCCGCATGTGATCTACGAGATCAGGCGGGGCTAGCAGTGAACGAGCCAGCCCGTCCGCTCCACATTATGAAGATGCAACGGCTCGCCGTCGCCGCACTGGATGAAGCCTTGGAAAGGGCAGGTGCGACAAAGAGCAACTTGTTCCTGATGGCCCATCCCAGCGCAATCACCCGTGAGGGTCGGGGCATTTTCGAGTGTGCGTTTCACCGTGACGTTGACGAGCCGATCGTAAAAGCTCGCGCGATCGTTGACGCCCAAACGGGGGAAGTTCAGGTGAGGGTGTTCGACGCTGACGAGAGACCTTGGCCGCTTCTTAGCTGGCCACCCGCTTGATCAGTTCCTGCGCGGCTGCAGGCGCGCGGACCTTGCCGCCGCTGATGAAGAACACGAAGGTTTCGCGGTCCTGCTTCGGCGGGGCGTCCGCGGTGACATAGGGCAATCCTTCGGGTTGTCCGCCGCTGGCCCACTCCTTCGCCACGCCGGCCCATTTGCCGATATCGGGCTCGGGATAGCAGAGCGGGTTCTCGTCCTCGCCGGCTTCCAGCCGGGCATAAACGAAGTCACCGGTGATGTCGGCGATGGCCGGATATTGCGGCGAATCGGCGAAGACGATCGCGGCACCGGCTTCACGGCACATCGCAACGAACTCGGGCACATGGAAGCTCTCGTGTCGCACCTGGATCGCGTGGCGCAGCTTCACGCCTTCATGCGCGTCCGGCAGCAGCTTCAGGAACGCGCCGAAATCCTCCGCGTCGAACTTCTTGGTCGCCATGAACTGCCACAGGATCGGGCCGAGCTTGTCGCCCAGCTCGACAATGCCCTGCCCGACGAATTTCGCGATCGATTCGCCGGCCTCGGCCAGAACCTTGCGATTGGTGGTGAAGCGCGACGCTTTCACCGCGTAGACGAAGCCCTCCGGGGCGGTCTTGGCCCAGCCTTCGAAGGTCGCGGGCTTGAACCCCGAATAATAGGTGCCGTTGATCTCGATCGCGGTCAGCGCACGCGAGGCATATTCCAGTTCCTTCTTCTGGCTGAGACCTTGCGGGTAGAAGGTCCCCCGCCACGGCTCGAAGGTCCAGCCGCCGATCCCGATTCGTATCTGTGCGCTCATCGCATCGGTTTAGACCCGAAACGCAGCCGGACAAGCGCGGCCGGGAATCGCATTTGCGGATCGATGCGGATATGACACCGGTGACCAAAATCCGTGTGGAGAGGACCATGGACCCGATCGATCGCCGTTCCATCCTGATGGGGGCCGGGCTTGCCGGCATGGCAGCCGCATTCGCCGAACAGGCCTTCGCCCAATCGGCGACCCAAGGGAATGCCGTGAGCGCCGAGCCTGCACCGAGCGGACCCGAGCCGATGGCGAAGCATCGCATCCGCTTTTCGGTGATCGGGCTGGACCATGCCCATATCTATTCGATGACCGACGCGATGATCCGCGGCGGCGGCACGCTGGTGGCTTTCTGGTCGGCCGATCCGAAGCAGATCGACACGTTCCGCAAACGCTATCCGCAGGCGGTGCTGGCGCGCGATCAGGACGAGATCGTCGAGGACAGGTCGATCCAGCTGGTCGTGGCGGCGCCTGTGCCGGACCTGCGCGCGCCGCTCGGGATTCGCTGCATGAAGGCGGGCAAGGACGTGCTGGTCGACAAGCCCGGCATCACCTCGCTGAAACAGCTTGCGGACGTGCGCCGCGCGGTGAAGGCGACCGGGCGCAAGTTCGCGATCATGTATTCCGAGCGCCTCGAGGTGCGATCCGCGGTAGTGGCCGGGCTGCTCGTCCAGCAGGGCGTGATCGGCAAGGTGGTGCAGACGGTCAACCTCGCGCCGCATCGGGTCAACGCGCCCAGCCGGCCCGACTGGTTCTGGGACACGGCGCGCTATGGCGGCATCCTGACCGATATCGGCAGCCATCAGGCCGAGCAGTTCCTGTTCTATACCGGCAGCACCCGGGCACAGGTGATCGCGGCGCAGACCGGCAATCTCAACTGGAAGGACAAGCCGAAGTTCGAGGATTTCGGCGACATGACGGTCACCGGCAATGGCGGCACCGGCTATGTCCGCGTCGACTGGTTCACCCCCGACGGTCTGGCAAGCTGGGGCGACGGGCGGCTGTTCCTGCTCGGCACCGAGGGGTTCATCGAGCTACGCAAATATATCGATGTCGCCGGGCGTCCGGGCAAGGATCACCTGCTGATCACCGACAAGGCGGGCAGCCGCTATATGGATTGCTCGCAGGTGTATCTGCCGTTCGGCTCGCAATTCGTGAGCGACGTGGTCGAGCGGACGTCGGTGGGGCAGGATCAGGATCAGGCGCTGCTGGCGGCGGAACTGGTGCTCAAGGCTCAGGCGAAGGCGACGCGGCCGCTGATCGCCTGAGCCGCAATCAGGCGGGAATATAGACCAGCCGGAGCGCCTCTCCGCCGATCCGGTCATGGCTCACCAGCCGGAGCGGCGGGCGCGGCCCGGCGAAATAGGGCATGCCTTCGCCCAGCACGACCGGGTGCAGATAGATGCGATACTCGTCGATCAGGCCGAGCGCGGTGAGACTGCTCGCCAGATCGGGTCCGGCGACTTCGATCTCGCCGTCCTGCTTTTCCTTCAGCGCACGGATCGCCTCTTCCAAGTCGCTGCCGATCAGGCTGGCATTGGGGCCGACCGATGTCAGCGTGCGCGACACGACCCATTTGTGCTGCTTTCGCCAGGCATCGGCGAATGCGCGCTCCGGCTCGCCCCATTCGGGTTGCTCGTCGTCCCAATAGCGCATGATCTCATAGATCTTGCGGCCATAGATGCTGCCGGTCTGCCCGCGTGCTTCGTCGACGAAATGCAGGAACAGCGCGGGATCGGGCGCGAACTTCATATGATCGACATAGCCGTCGAGCGACTGGTTCATCCCGAACACGAGCCTGGCCATGCTGCATCCTCCTGTGCGCGGCACGTTCGTGCGGCGTCGCGTGGGTTATGCACGGGTCTGTGGGGGAGGGGTAAGTGATTCGGTGGGGTGTGCGCGCACCGCGGCAAAGCCGCGTTGTCGGTCGCCGCGTTGCGGCGCTGGCCGAGCTTCTCGCTGTTTCGCAAATCAGCGCCGCTAATTTGCGGCGAGAAGCTGGAGCGGGCGAAGGGATTCGAACCCTCGACCCCGACCTTGGCAAGGTCGTGCTCTACCCCTGAGCTACGCCCGCTCTGGCGTCATGTCGGTCCGCGATTTCGCATGGACCGGGGCAAGGCGGCGGCCACTAGCATCGCACCCGGTGGGGGGCAACCCCCTGAATCGCGCTTTTCTTGCGTAAATCCGCTTCGGGCAAAAAGGCTTGGCCTTGGCTGCCCCAGCCCCCACATAGTCGGCCAAACGCCAGCACATAGAGAATCGGGAGCCCTCCCTTGGCCACTGCAGCACTGACCACCGCCGAACGCGAAGCCGTCGAGGCCTTCCGCAAGGATGTCGTCGAGCCTTCGATGACCAATATCGTGATCGTCGATTTCTGGGCCGAATGGTGTGGGCCGTGCAAGCAGCTGGCCCCGGTGCTCGAAAAGGTCGCGGCCGATTACGACAGCAAGGGCGTGAAGCTCGCCAAGATCGACGTCGACAAGAATCAGTTCATCGCGTCGCAGTTTCAGGTGCGATCGATCCCCACCGTCTATGCGATGTTCCAGGGCCAGCTCGTCGCCGATCTCAGCCAGGCGCGTACCGAATCGCAGATCACCGGGATGCTCGATCAGATGCTGCGCCAGCTGCCGGTGCAGAGCGAGGAAGGGGCGGTCGAGGCCGAGCTGGAGCCGCTGATCGCGATGGCCGAGCAGGTGCTGGCCGATGGCGATGCCGAGACGGCGCTGGGCGCGTTCGATCAGATCGGCGAGATCGCACCGGCGCATCCGGCGGTCACCGCAGGCCGCGCGCGTGCGCTGCTGGCGCTCGACCGGCTGGGCGAAGCCGAGCTG
>NZ_JARNTV010000108.1 GCF_029433115.1 Sphingomonas sp. AOB5
AGCACGGTCCCGGCCGGAACTTCCGCGGCGTCGGTGCCGGTCACCGTCACGTCGCCGGTGGCGGCGGCGGCCGACTTGCGTGTCAGGCCGAAGATCGCGGCCCAGCGCGCCAGGCGCTCGCCATCGGTGCGATCGGGCAGGAAGTTGGCGTTGTCGGCAAGCGCCCCATAAAGGCTGTGCGCGAGCGCCCCAAGCAGGCGCCCGAGCGTATTCAGCACGCTGCGGCGCCGGAGCCGACTATCGGCGCCCGGCATGCGCGCGTCGATATCCGCCAGGATGCGCGCGTTCAGTTCGGTCTGGGTCGGTCGCGACCAGCTCATGCGGCAAGGCTCCGTTGGGTAGCATCCCAGACGAAGTCGAAGCGCTGCCGCGCGGGGCCGTCAGGGCGGGAAAGGGTGACCGAGGCGCGCAGCGCGTCCGGCCGGATGATCTCGGTGGCCACCGTCAGCTCGCGCACCACGCCGTCCTGGACGAGCCAGTCGAGCGCCTCGGTGATCATGTCGCGGGCCTTCAGCGCGGTCGCGGCGGTCAGCTTCTCGCGCCGGAGCAGCCACAAGCGCGATCCGATCGCGTCGTTCGGATCCTCGTTGAACGCATCGCCCCACCATCCGCGCGGATCGGCGCCAGGCTCGGGCAGCACGTCGTCGGGCCGGGCGCGCGCATCGGTGAAGATCGAGACGATCAGCGCGGTCATCAGTCCGTCGTCGGTGGCCAGATCGCCATCGACCAGGGCGATATCGGCGGTCTGAGCCGCGGGATCGAAGTTCAGGGCGATATCGGTCATTTGAAGCGCTCCCCAGGCGCAGGCAAGGCGAGCGGAGGGGCTGGCAATGCGGGGCGCGACCGCACTACCGGGCGACTCGCTGAGCGAGGCTCAGGTTCTGGAACAGCACGAGGCTTCGGGGTTTGTGCTTCCTGAAGATCGGAAACGATGCGCCCCAAGGTGTAGGGGTCGCTCACCTCAATCTCTATCTTAACCGTCGTGCTGCGCCCTCGATTTGTAGTGCAGAACGACTTCAACTTGGCGTCAGCGCGGTCCCAGCTGAGGAAAACATGATCGGTCACTCCGGCAACCCCAGCATTTCGATCTCGATGCCGAGCTGACGCAGCACCATTTCGATACGCAGGATGCGGCGCTCGATCATGGTGTCACGCGCGCTGTGCGCCGCGTCGATGCCGCAACGCGGGTCATAGGTCGCACCCAAGAGACCGGTCGGCTTCAGCTCGACCGGATAGCCCACGAAGAAGGTCGGCTTGTTATCCATGAGCCGCCCCCTTCACTTCGGAGACGAGCCTGAGACCCCAGCTGACCGAGCCGTTCGCGCTCATCGTGGCCTTCCAGCCACCGGCATAGGTCGCCTTCAGGCGGCGGCATTGGCCGGCGCGCGTGAACCAGCCGCGGGCGGTCACCGGGTCATCCTCGACGGGCGCGAAGCCGAGGGCGCGGATCGCGGCGCCGGCCTTTTGCAGATCTACTTCGGCCGAATACAGCCGCTGACGCGGGCGACGCCGTGCCTTCTTCATCATGCAATCCTCACTGAGCTGGACCCACCCAAAATCGTGTCGGTCGAATCGTTGATCGCGTCGCCGCGCCGCGCCGCGTAGGCCGAGGCGCCCGCGCCGACATCGACCGCAATCGCATCGAGATCGATGAAGTTGCCGCTGACCGTCACGGCATTGCTGCCCCCGTCGATCGAGACGCCGGTAGGCCCTTCGATCGAAACGCCACCCTGTCCGGCCAGGCTGATCGTGCCCTCGGCCGCGACCGCGAAATTCCCCTCGGTCTCGATCGACACGCCCTGATCGCTGCTGATCACGATGCCCTCGCGGCCGATCAGCACCTTCTGCCCCTGATCGTCGTGCAGGGCGACTTCGCCCTCCTGAAGCCCGGTCAGGCGATAACGGCGATCGCCGACGCAGATCGCGATCGCATGGCTGCGCAGCCCGCCCACGCCGAGCACCACGCCCTCCGCGCCCCTCCTGGGTACGGACGTGATGCCATAGTCCTGGAACCGCTCGACCCGCTCCAGCACCTCGTCGGCGAGCAGCTGGACCTGAAGCTCCTGGAACTTCCGCCCGTCGTCGACCGCCATGACGATGCAGCGGCCGATCGCCATCTGGATACGGCCCGAAAGGCGGCGCAGGGCATCCTCCATCGCCTTCATCGCCGCGCCTCCGGCTGGGCCAGCTGCTTCCATGCCTCGGGCGGCAACACGGTGATCGTCGCGGTCGTGCCTTTCTCGCCCTTGGTGAGCGTCACGGCCGGGACCAGCATGATCTCGTCGGGCAGTTGGACCGGCGCGCACTTCACCTTCACCCGCACGTTCGGCCGCCACAGCGGCCCGCCCGGCGTCGATCGCCAGCCCGGCACCACGATCGATCCGTTCACGCTGCGGCCGGCGCGCACGCCCGCCTCGAACTTGGCGCGCACCGTGGCGCTGGCGCCGTCGCTCTGCTCCTCGGCGATCACCAGGAACGGGCGGTACCGCTCCACGCCGGCATCCTTCGCGGTGCCGCGGATCTGCGCCACCGCCGCGCCGTTATGATCGTCGCCGCCCGACGCCTGGCCTTTGACGACATAGTCGCTGAAGCGCTCGCGATCGTCGAAGCTGCCATTGGCTTCCAGGATATTGACGCCCAGCTCCAGCGTGGCGATCGGCGCGGCCTCGGCCGGGGTGATGATCTCCAGATCGCCATTGCCGTCCGCCACCATCAGCAGCCCGCGAAAGCGCAGCAGCCGCTCCAGCGCGGACTGGACCGTCTCGCCCTGCTGGATCGCGAACTTGCGGATCGGCGCGCCGGTGCCGCCGCTGGCGGTCACGGTCACCTTGATCCCGAACGGCTTCACCAGCTCGGCCGCGATCGCCTCCAGCTTGGTGTTGATCCAGCTGCCCGGCTTGTGGATCGCCGAACAGTCGGCCAGGTCGGCGGTCCGGTCGCGGCCGGCGACGCGGATCTTGTGCTGCTCGCCCGAGATCGAGGGATAGACTGCGTCGATCCAGCCATTGATCACGATCTCGCCGCCGATCTGCACGATGCAGCGCTGGCCCTTGCGGATCTTGAACTCTGCGGCGTCGGTCATGTCCTGGGCGGCCAGCACCAGCGAGAAGGAACCGCTCAGGCCCTCCATCGATCGCGTGACGGTAACTTCGTCCCACGCCGAATAGACCGCACCGCCCAGGCGCAGCTCGACCGTCTCCTCCAGCGCCTTCGCCAGTGCGACCAGATCAGCCACGGCCACCCCCGATCGCCAGCTCGGGCGTCAGCACCTGGAGCGTCACCGCGCCGGTCACGAAGCCGGGATGCCGGATGCGGTTGCGCGCCACGATCTCGCCGGTGCGGTCTTCCAGCGCGGCCGGGCCGTACAGCCGGTACGCGATCACGATCGCCGGTTCGGTGATCGCGGGCGTATAGTCCTGAAGCCGGGCGAGCGATCCGCCGCGGCTGGTCACGTCGCGCGACAGCGCCAGGCGCAACGCGTCATATTGGGCGGCTCCTTCATCGTCGCCGGCATCGGCCTGGCGCAGCGCCAGCCGGTCCAGCGCGTCGGCCGCCTCGGTCCGGATGGCGACCGCTTCCTGATAGGAATCGAACACGGTGCCGGCGACGGCATCGACCAGCGTGCCGGCGACGGCCAGATTGACCAGCTGCACGATCGCTGCCTGGTTCTCCCGCTGGCGATCGCGCGCGGGCGTGCTGCCCGCGATCGGCGGCAGATCCTCGCCGAACGCCAGCAGGCCGATCAGCCCGCCGATCAGCGATACGCCGCTGCCGCCCACCGTCAGGATCGATTGCGCGGCCCCCACCAGCGTCTGACCCAGCGCGACGGGCGAGCGCAGCATCGCCTGAACTTCTTCAGGCAGGGTGCCCAGATTGGCCTGGATCGCCGCCAGCGCCGGGCCGATCCCGCCCTGAAGCCCCGATACCACCGCCATCGCCGATGCGGCGAGCGTCACCAGCTCGGCCGCATGCGCCTCCACAAAGCCCTGCACCCCGTCCAGCGCGAACCGGTCGGCGAACTGGACGGGCGCGGCCCCGGCCGACAGCGCGGCCTTCTCGCGGGAAAGTGCGGCGGTGTCGATCGCCGGGCCGGGCGGTGCCGGCAGGCCGCTTTCGACGAACACGACCGAGAAGACGGCGATCGCGCCTTCCTCCACGATATCGCTGCGCGTGAAATCCTCGACGCGCACCTGCATCGGCCCCAGCCAGGGATGCACCAGCGTGCCCGCACCCTTCGCGTTCAGCGCCTGGCCGAACGTATCGGCCCGCGCGATATAATCGTCGCCGCGGATATGGCAGTTCAGCGTGAAGCGGCCGGTCTTCTTGCCCAGATCCTCTGTGATCGGCTTCTCGGCCTGCACCGGTTCGTGCACCACGATCCGGCGCCCGCCTGCCTGATCCTGCCCCTGCGACACGAAGGATAGCCCGCGAAAGCTGCCCTTCTGCCACCCTTCCGGCGCGCTCATGCGACACCCGTCATGGCGCGGCCGGTGCGGACTTCCAGATCCATACCGGTGGCCGAAACACCGGTCGGCACCGCCTGCCATCCGGGCGGCGGCCGCAACTCGACCGAAACCTTGCCCTTGGGCGGCGGCGCGGCGGGGCCGGGTCGCGGGAAGCCGGGCGCGGCAGGGGCGAAGCGCCAGGGCTGCCGATTGGGCGATAGCGGCGAGGGACGCCCGCGGCTGATCCAGTCGCGCGTAGTGCGGCTGCGCGACTGGATCGCGCGCCGCTGCCGTGCTTCCTCGGCGATCTGATCGGCCGGGATGCCGTGGTTCTCGTCCCACCCGAGCCGCCGGTTCGTCTCGCGCAACAAGCGGCGGTTCATGCTCCGCTGCTCCTCGCCGATCCAGGGCAGGTTCAGCGAGGCTGAGAGGCCCGCGCCGCTGGCAAAATCGCCCGCGCGGTTCAGCGCGTTGCCTGCGGCATTGATCGAGCTGGCCATGGAGGCAAAGGCCCGCGCCACGCTCAACGCATCGCTCGCGAACCCGGCCCAATCGAACGAGCCAGCCTCGTCGACAAGGGCGGCGATCGACTTGGCCGCGCTGTCCGCCCATCTATCTAGCGAGCCATCCTTCTCGGCTCGATCCAGATTGGCGTTAACGCGATCGAGCACGCGATTGACGGCTCCTCCGACACCGCGCTCCCACACATCCTTTGCCTTAATGGTGAAGCGATCCATCATGTTCGACCACTTGCCTTCGGTCAGCGCGGCGAGGTTGGCCATCCCGCCTGCGAAGCGATCGTTGAAAATCTCGCTCAGGGCGGCCTGGATCGCGCGGCCTTCTTTCTTGACCGTGCGTGTCATCTCCTTGCCGTTTTTCATGAACCGGAAGGTCACCTGCTCGCCCTCCTGCGACGCGCGGACGCCGAACTCCTTCAGCCGCTCAAACTCGCCGGTCTGGGCGTCGGCCATCATTTCGACCGCCTGCATCAGCGATTTGCCCATTCCGCCCGCCGTGTCGCCCAACGTGCGCAGCGAGCCGTCAGTCGGATCGATGCCGTAAGCCTTCAGGGCGATGAAAGCCTGCATGACCTCGTCCAGCTCGTAGGGTGTCGAGCGCGCGAACTCGGTGACCCAAGCCATCGCCTTTCCGCCACCGGCTGCCGATCCTTCCAGCCCGTTGAGTTGGGTGCGGTACCGTTCGAAATCGATCCCGGAAGACCCGATCTTGTAAAGCCCGGCCGCGCCGAGCGCACCGGCGCCAAAGAAGCCTGCGCGCGCCGCGCCGCCGATCTGGCGGCCGCCCCACTGGGCGAACTTCGCCATATTGGCGCGGGTGAGCGTCAGGCGCCGTTCGAGCGCGACCAGCCCGACTATGCCGCGCC
>NZ_JARNTV010000109.1 GCF_029433115.1 Sphingomonas sp. AOB5
CGTCCGCCGCACAGGCAGCCGAACGCGATGCCGAGGCCGCCCTGCGCGCCACCGAGGGTGCTGTCCGCACCGCCAACGAGGCGCTCTCGCAAGCCCGCGAAGCCCGCGCCGGTGCGCTCGCCCGCGCCGAGAACCAGGAAATGCGCCGCGTCGAAATGGGCCGCCTGTCGGGCGAGCGTTTCGAATGCCCACCGCCTTTGCTGCCCGAAAAAGCGGGCTTCAAGGAAGACACAGTCCGCGAACCGGGCGACGAAAGCTTGGCCCATGATCGGCTGATCGCCGAGCGCGAGCGGATCGGGCCGGTCAATCTGGTCGCCGAATCCGAACTCGCCGAACTCACCACCTCCGCCGAGGCCAGCGCGAAGGAACGCGACGAACTGACCCAGGCGGTGCATCGCCTGCGCGGGAGCATCGGCATGCTCAACCGCGAGGGGCGCCAGCGGCTGTTGTCCGCGTTCGAGGCGGTCGACCAGCATTTCCGCCGCCTGTTCACTACGCTGTTCAACGGCGGCCAGGCACATCTGGAACTGGTCGATTCGGACGATCCGCTCGAAGCCGGACTCGAGATCATGGCCCAGCCGCCTGGCAAGAAGCTCCAGTCGCTGACGCTGCTTTCGGGCGGCGAGCAGGCCCTGACCGCGGTGGCGCTGATCTTCGCGCTGTTCCTGACCAATCCCGCGCCGATCTGCGTGCTGGACGAAGTCGATGCGCCGCTCGACGATGCCAATATCGAGCGGTTCTGCGACCTGCTCGACCGGATGACCGAGGAAACCCGGACGCGCTATCTGATCGTGACCCACAATGCCGCGACGATGAGCCGCATGCATCGCCTGTTCGGCGTGACGATGGTGGAGCGCGGGGTCAGCCGTCTGGTATCGGTCGATCTGGGCGGCGCGATGGACGTGCTGGCAGCGGAGTGACCAAATTTCCCCTCCCGCAAGCGGAAGGGGAAAAGAAGTTACCGAAACGCCAGCTTCGGGATATGCGTGATCCGGCAGGCCAGGTCCGCCTCGCCCGAGGCCACCACATAATGATCCCCCGCGTCGACAATCCCCGTGGTGAACACCACCGGTGTCGGCAGATACATCTGGTGGGCGATATCCGCAGTCAGATCGGGTGCAGCTTCCAATAGCGGCGCGCCGTCCTCCTGCCGGATCAGCTTCGTCGGATCTTCGCGGTCGAGCAGTGCCCAGAATGTGCGGTAGACGCCGACCGCCTCGCGTTTCTCGACGCCGTGATACAGCACCAGCCACCCCTCGGGCGTCAGGATCGGCTGGGCGCCGCCGCCCATGCGCAGGCTGGTGCTGGTCCCCTTGCGCGCGCGGATGCCGGGCGTTTCGGACGGGCGCCAGTGCAGGCCGTCGGGCGAGGTCGCCATCTGGATCGCCGGCCCGCCCGCCCAGGGGCTTTCGTCCGGATAGGCGAAATACTGCTCCCCCAGCGGCCGGGTGAGCGCCATGTATTTTCCGCCCGGCTTGCCCTCGAACAGGATCATGTCCTTGTTCTGGTGATCCAGCACGATGCCCATCGGCTTGTAATCCAGCCCGTTCACCGAGTGATACATGGCGGTGCAATGCCGCTCGGCCGAGACCGAGCAGACCGTCATCCACCAGCTGCCGCCGACCAGGCTGATCCGGGCATCCTCGATCCCGTAATCCTGCCAGCTGGCACTAGGCTCGATCGCCTTGTCGTAATGGATTTTCACCACTTCGCGCGCGTCGCCGCTCAGTTCGACCGGCAGCAGCCAGGACAGCGAGGTAAGCCCGAGCAGTGCCGGGTGCCGCCCCCTCAGCGCGAAAGTGCGCGGATCGCTCATCTCGACCCCGGCCAGCGGATGCCGGTCGATCACATAGCCTTCGGGTGTCCAGCGGATCGCGCGGGCGAACCCGCCCGCAACCGGCTCGCGCAGCGCCTCGGCCACCCGCACCATCAGCAACAGGTTACCGCCCGGCAACCGCACCAGCCCGGGATTGAATGCGCCCAGCACATAGGTCGGCTCGTCCAGCGACTTGCGCAAAGGCGATTGCGTGAGGTCCACGTCATCGGGACGGAAGATCAGATAGTCGTTGGCAGCCACGGATCGCACCTCTTCAGCAGCTCATGTCGAACCATCGCGACCTTCAGGCGGTTGCTCCGCGTGCCTTCTCGTGATGCCGGATCACCTCATCGATGATGAAGCGGAGGAACTTCTCGGAGAATTCGGGATCGAGATCGGCATCCTTGGCCAGCGCGCGCAGCCGCTCGATCTGGCGCTCCTCGCGGCCCGGATCGGCGGGGGGCAGCGTGTTGGCGGCCTTGTAGGCGCCCACCGCCTGCGTGATCTTGAAGCGCTCGGCGAGCATGAACACCAATGCCGCATCGATATTGTCGATGCTCTGGCGATACCGGCTCAGCGTCTCATCGGCCATCAGGCTCTCCCTCGCGCCCCTTTTGCCCGCGAAATGCCACTGCGCAACCCTGAGTTTCCGTGTGCAGGCTTGCCTTTGGGGCCTTCTGGGGCCAGAGCGCGCCCATGAGCGCTACGATCCATCGCCTCAACTCCCGCGAGCCTTCGCTGGAGCCGATGCTGACCCTGGTCGCCCCCGGCATGAACGCGGTCAACGCGGTGATCCTCGATCGCATGCAGTCCGACATTCCGTTGATCCCGGAACTGGCCGGCCACCTGATCGCGGGCGGCGGCAAGCGGATGCGGCCGATGCTGACCCTCGCGAGCGCCGAGCTGCTCGGCTATTCGGGCACGCGCCATCACAAGCTGGCCGCTTCGGTCGAGTTCATCCACACCGCGACGCTGCTGCACGACGATGTGGTCGATTCGTCCGACCTGCGCCGCGGGCGCCGCACCGCCAACATCATCTGGGGCAACCCGGCCAGCGTGCTGGTCGGCGATTTCCTGTTCAGTCGCAGTTTCGAGCTGATGGTCGAGGATGGCAGCCTGAAGGTGCTCAAGATCCTCTCCGGCGCCAGCGCGACCATCGCCGAGGGCGAAGTCAATCAGCTGACCGCCGTGCGCCGCCTCGACCTGTCCGAGTCGCGCTATCTCGACATCATCGACGCCAAGACCGCGACCCTGTTCGCCGCCGCGTGCAAGATCGCCGCAGTGGTTGCCGAACGCGGCGAAGCGGAAGAAGCGGCGCTCGACGCCTATGGCCGCAATCTGGGCATCGCCTTCCAGCTGGTCGACGATGCGATCGATTACGTTTCGGACGCCAGCACGATGGGCAAGGATGCGGGCGACGATTTCCGCGAAGGCAAGATGACCCTGCCGGTGATCCTCGCCTATGCCCGCGGCACCGACGAGGAGCGCGCCTTCTGGAAGGCTGCGGTCACCGGCCATCGCAATTCGGACGACGACTTCGCCGAAGCGATCCGGCTGGTCCGCGCCAGCCGCGCGGTCGACGATACGCTCGCACGCGCCCGCCATTACGGCCAGCGCGCGATCGATGCGCTGGGCGGCTTCGCATCGGGCAAGGCCAAGGACGCGATGGTCGAGGCGGTCGAGTTCGCGGTCGCCCGCGCCTTTTAGTCCGGGCTGCCAGCCTGTAGGCTGGCCGCATCATGCAGCTCTCGATCCGCACCCGCCTCGATTATCGCTTCGCGCACCCGGCCGATGTGCTGCTGCAGTTCGAGGCGGCGGCGATCCCCGAACAGACGGTCGACTGGGCGCATACCCATGTCAGCGGCACCGATATGGTCCGCGTGCCGGCGCAGGACGGGATCGGCGAGCGGATGTGGGTCCGCGCCGACGGGCTGCTCCATGTCGAATATGATGCGCATGTCACCATCCGCCGCATCCTGCGCGACGCCGCAGCCTTGCCCGGACTCGATCCGCGCGAACTGCCGGGCGAGACGGTCCAGTATCTGATGCCGTCGCGCTATTGCCCGGCGGATCATTTCCAGAGCTTTGTAGAGGCCGAGTTTGCGGGGCTGAAGGGCGGCGCTCTGGTCGCGGCGATGCGCGACTGGATCGAGCAGAGTTTCACCTACACGCCCGGCGTGAGCAATTCGGACACGACCGCGCTGGACAGTTTCGTGCGGCGCCAGGGCGTGTGCCGCGACTATGCCCATGTCCTGATCACGCTGGCCCGCGCCGCCGCGATCCCGGCGCGCATGGCGAGCGTCTATGCACTGGGCGTCGAGCCGCAGGATTTCCACGCGGTCGCCGAGGTCTTTCTCGGCGGCGAATGGCATTTGATCGACGCCACCGGCATGGCGACCGAAGCCAATATGGCCAAGATCGGCGTGGGCCGCGACGCCGCAGATGTCTCGTTCATGACCGCCTATGGCTATGCCGCGTTCGAGGGCCAGCTGGTCTCGGTGCAGGCGATAACGTCCTGACACGCACGGCATGACCAGCCTCCCGATCCACGCCGTCCTGCCCGATCTGCTCGCTGCGTTGCGCGCGGGATCTAGCGCGGTGCTGGTCGCGCCGCCGGGGGCGGGCAAGACCACCGCGGTGGCGCCCGCGCTGTTGAGCGAGCCATGGGTCGAGGGCCGCGAGATATTGCTCCTGTCGCCGCGCCGCCTTGCCGCCCGCGCGGCTGCCGAGCGCATGGCTTCCAATGCAGGCGAGAGCGTCGGCAAGACCTTCGGATACGCCACGCGGATGGACAGCAAGCGATCGTCCGAGACCCGCGTGACGGTGGTCACCGAAGGCATTTTCGTGAACCGCATCCAGGCCGATCCCGAGCTGTCGGGTGTCGCTGCGGTGCTGTTCGACGAAGTGCATGAGCGCAGCCTCGACAGCGATTTCGGCCTCGCCCTTGCGCTGGACGCACAAGCGGCGCTGCGGCCCGATCTGCGCATCCTGCCCATGTCGGCGACGCTGGATGGTGCGCGTTTCTCGGCGCTGATGGGCGACGCGCCGGTGATCGAGAGCGAAGGGCGGATGCATCCGCTGGACCTGCGCCATATCGGTCGTGCCGCCGAAGCGCGGATCGAGGAGTCGGTCGCCGCCGCGGTGCGCACCGCACTGCGCGATGCCGAGGGCGGCATCCTCGCCTTCCTGCCCGGCGTGGCCGAGATCGAACGCACTGCCGAGAGGCTGGGCGACCTGGCCGGCATCGTGCTGCACAAGCTGCACGGCAGCCTGGATCCCGCCGCCGAGCGTGCCGCGATCGCGCCGGACAAGGAGGGCCGCCGCAAGATCGTGCTCGCCACCTCGATCGCCGAGACCAGCCTGACGCTGGACGGCATCCGCGTGGTGGTCGATTCGGGACTGGCCCGCCGCCCGCGCTACGATCGCGCGGCGGGGATGACGCGGTTGGTGACGGAACGCGCCAGTCAGGCTTCGGTCACCCAGCGTGCCGGCCGCGCGGCGCGACAGGGGCCGGGAGTCGCCTACCGCCTGTGGGAAGCCGCAGCCACCGCAGGCCTGCCGCGCTTCGATCCGCCGGAGATCCTCGAAGCCGATCTGTCGGCATTGACCCTCGATTGCGCGCTGTGGGGTGTGGCCGATCCGCGCGAATTGAACTGGCTCGATCCGCCGCCCGAAGCCGCCATTGCCGAGGCCCGCAAGCGGCTGACGGTGCTGGAAGCGCTCGACGGCAATGGCCGCCCGACCGCGCATGGCAAGGCTATCGCCAAGCTGCCTTTGCCGCCGCGGCTTGGCCATATGCTGGTCCGCGCGGGCGAGATCGGGCTGGCGCGGACCGCGGCGCAGGTCGCCGTGCTGCTCGGCG
>NZ_JARNTV010000011.1 GCF_029433115.1 Sphingomonas sp. AOB5
GCCGCCCACGCCCAGCGCGAGGCCGGCGCGCGCAGTCATGCCCAACGGCGGCTCGGCGGCGGCAAGGACGGCGGGCAGGCCACTGTCCATCACCAGTCCTTCGATCAGCGGCGCAGGCGCGATCGCCATGGCCGCGGCAGCCGCCACGCCCATCACGATACCGCCAAGCGTCGCTACGCCCAGATTCATGCCTTCACCGCTGCCTTGGCCCACGAGTCCTTCACGGGCGCGATATTGGCGAGTTTTTGGTAAACAGATTCATAACGGCCGACATTCAGCGACCAGTTTCGTTCGGCCTCCACGAACGCCCTGCCCCGTGCCCGACGCGCCTCCCAATGATCGCGATCGGCAAACAATCCCGCCACCGCGCGCGCCAGCGCATTGGGGTCGTCCGGACGGAACAGGGTGCCGGTATCGCCGTCGCGGATCAGCTCGCGATGCCCGCCCACGTCCGACGCCGCGACCAGCCGCTGCTGTGCCATCGCTTCCAGCGGTTTCAGCGGGGTGACGAGGTCGGTCAGCCGCATCCGCTTGCGCGGGTAAACCAGCACGTCGACGACCGAGTAATAGCGCTCGACTTCATGGTGCGGCACGCGGCCGATAAAGTGGATCCGGTCGGCCACCGGCGAGGCTGCGGCCTGCGCCCGCAGCGCCGCTTCGCACGGGCCGCCGCCGACCAGCACCAGATGCATCGCCGGGCGCCACGCCACCAGCTGCGGCATCGCGTCGATCAGGACGTCGAGTCCCTCATAATCGTAGAAGCTGCCGATAAAGCCGATCGTCTCGGCCCCCTCGATCCCCAGCGTCTTCGCCAGATCGTTATCGTAGGGCAACGGCTCGCCGAACAAGGTCAGGTCCACGCCATTGGGCGAGACGAAGATCTTCGCCGGATCGATCCCGCGCCGGATCAGGTCGCAGCGCAGCCCTTCGCAGATCACCGCGACCGCATCGGCCTTTTTCACGGCGCGCGTCTCCAGCGCGCGGGTGGCGCGATATTTCATCGAACCTTCGCGCCCGTCGCCATTGCCTACCGCAGCGTCTTCCCAGAAGGCGCGGATCTCGTAGACGAAGGGCAGCTTCAGCCGGTTCGCCGCACGCTGCCCCGCCATCGCGTTCAGTACCGGCGAATGGGCGTGCAGCACGTCGGGCTTGAATTCCTTCGCCACGCGCTTGATCCGCCGCGCGAACGCCGCGACTTCGCGCATCTCGCCAAAGGGCGCCGGCGCGGGCTTCACCGCAGCGGTGCGGAAGAAGCGCAGCCCGTCGATCTCCTCGATCGGATCGGCGAAATCGCCATGCCGCGGCCCGGTTACCGCCGCCACATCCCATCCGCGCGCGATCTGCGCCTTCAGGATGGCGCGGGTGCGGAAGGTGTACCCGCTGTGCAGCGGCAGGCTGTGGTCGAGAAGGTGGAGAACGCGCATGGCGTTTCCTTGCCACGACCCTCCTTAACGGCGCGTCAACCGCGCACGCGTATGCCGCTCATGCACAGGAGCGCGTGACAGGCCGATGATCGACAATTTTTCGCTAGCCGTCAGCCATGGGCTGATGATGCTCGCCGCGATCCTGCTGCTGCGCCGTCCTGACCTCGATCGCGAGGAATCGCCGGAGGACAAGGCCGTGACCAAGAAGCGCCGATGGGGCCGCCCCGGTGCATGATATCCCCTTCCTCGTCTTTCTGGCGGCGCTGTTCGGGTTCGGCTTCTACCGGCCGTTCCTGTTCGTGCTGGCCTATGCCTATATCGACATCGTCTCGCCCCAGCGGCTGACCTATGTCCTGCTCAATTCGGTGCCGGTATCGCTGATGGCGGTGGCGTTCGCGGTCGGCGGATGGCTGGTCGCGGACGACAAGAAGGACCTGCGCATTGCCCCGCGACAGGTGTTGATCCTCGTTCTGCTCGCCTGGTGCTTCTACACCACCAAGAACGCCGATTTCCCGGTGGAGGCGCTCGATAAATGGGATTGGGTGTGGAAGGCGCTGGCCTTCGCCTTCTTCCTCCCCTTCACCCTGCGCACCCGCCTCCGGATCGAGGCGCTGCTGCTGTTCATGGTCGCGTCCGCGGCCTCCATTATCATCACCGGCGGCATCAAGACGCTCGGCTCGGGCGGCGGCTATGGCGAGCTGAACCTGATGATCACCAACAATTCGGGCCTCTACGAAGGCTCGACCATCTCCACCGTGGCGATCTGCATCATCCCGCTGATCCTGTGGTTCACGAAGCATGGGACGCTGTTCAAGCCGGACTGGAAGGTGAAGATCTTCTGCTTCTCGCTGGTCTTCGCCTGCCTGCTGATCCCGGTCGGCACCTCGACCCGCACCGGCCTGTTGTGCATCGGCCTGCTCGGGCTGCTGCTATTCCGCGATGCCAAGCGCAAGATGGTCTATGTCGGCGCGGCAATCACGCTCGGCATCGTCGCCGTGCCCTTCCTGCCCCAGGCGTTCCTCGAACGGATGGGCACGATCAAGACCTATAAGGGCGACAGCTCCGCCTCGACCCGCGTCGCCGTGTGGCAATGGACGATGGACTATGTGAAGACGCACCCGATGGGCGGCGGCTTCGAAGCCTATCGCCAGAACCGCATCCGCTACGAAAAGGTCAATGTCGAGAAGGACGGCGCGCAGGCCACGGTCGAGCGCACGATGGAAGTCGATTCCGCCCGCGCCTATCACAGCGCCTATTTCGAGATGCTGGGCGAACAGGGCTATTTCGGCCTGTTCATCTGGCTGCTGATCAATGTCGGCGGCATCTTCCGCATGGAAGTCCTGCGAAGGCGATACCGCAAGGCCGAGGGTGAGGATGCGTGGATCGCCCCGCTGGCCAGTGCGCTGCAATCGGCCAACATCATCTATCTGCTCGGCGCGGTGTTCATCGCCATCGCCTTCCAGCCCTTCGTCTACATGCTGATCGGCGCGCAGATCGGCCTCGACGTCTATTGCGCGAAGAAGCGCGCCGCCGCCTCGTGGCGCCCGCTTCGCAAAGTCCGCTCGGCGACCGTGGCGGCAACCGCATGAACGAGCTGCGCGCGCTCACCTCGGTCCGCGGCATCGCGGCATGGCTGGTGGTGTTCTACCATATCCGCTTGGCCGTCGACGGCCTGCCCGCCCCCGCGCTCGCCTTCTTCGCCAAGGGTTATCTGGCAGTGGATTTCTTCTTCCTGCTCTCCGGCTTCGTGATCTGGCTGAGCTATGCCGACCGCATCCGCGACGGTGGCCTCGCTGCGATCCCCGAATTCCTCAAGCGCCGCATCGCCCGCATCTGGCCGCTGCACATCTTCGTGCTGGCAGGCGGCGTCGCCCTCGCCCTGCTGCTCGCCGCCACAGGCCGCGAAGCCGCGCATTTCCCCTTCGCCGAGCTGCCGCTCCACGTCCTGCTGCTGCAGAACTGGGGCCTCACCGATACGCTCAACTGGAACGATCCCGCCTGGTCGATCTCGTGCGAGCTGGGCGCCTATCTGGTCTTCCCCTTCGTCGCGCTGGCGATCGACTGGCGCCGCGTGCCGACGACGATGATCCTCGCCGCCATCGCCGCCTTGTTCGTGCTGCTCCACATGGTCTTCGTCGCGGCGGGCGCGGACACGCTGGGCAAGTTCATCCCCCAGCTCGGCCTGATCCGCTGCATCCTCGAATTCACCGCGGGCACCGCGCTGTGCGCCCTGTGGCTGCGCTGGCGCGAGCATTGGGTCGAGCCCGCGCTGATCGCCACCACCCTCGCCGCCATCCTGTTCGCCGGATGGCTGGCGGACGCACTGCCCGAAACCCTCGCCGTCCCCGCCGCCTTCGCCGCCGCGCTGCTCGCGCTGGCCCTGAGCGCAGGCCGCCGCGGCAACCCGCTCGAAGCCGCCCCGCTCCACTATCTCGGCGAGATCAGCTACGCGACCTATCTCGGCCATTATCTCCTGTGGTTCGCCTTCAAGCTTGTGTTCGTCAGCGACGCGCACGCCGTCGGCTGGCCGCTGGTCGCCCTCTATCTCGCGCTGGTGCTGGTCACCTCCATCGCACTCTATCACGGTGTCGAACGCCCGGCGCAGCGCTGGATCAATACGATCAAACTCCCCCGCCCCTTCGGAACGAAGGCCAGCACCGCGCATTGAACCGGGACCCATGACGTCCCCATCCATCCTCTATGTCGACGACCAGCAGCCCGGGATCAGCCGGAAGAAGGTCCGCCACGGCTGGGGTTATTGGGACGCCGACGGCAATCGCATCACCGATCGCGACGAAATCGACCGGCTCAACCGCATCGGCATGCCGCCCGCCTATCGCGATTGCTGGTTCTGCCCCGATCCGCGCGGCCATATCCAGGCGACCGGCTATGACGATCGCGGCCGCAAGCAATATCGCTACCACACCGGCTTCCGCGAAGCGCAGGAAGCGGCCAAGTACGACCGCTGCGCCGGCTTCGGCGAACATCTCCCGAAACTGCGCGCGAAGGTCGAAACCGACCTGAAGCGCCGCGGCCTGTGCAAGGAAAAGGCTGTCGCCGCGGTCGTCCGCCTGCTCGATCTCGGCAGCATCCGCGTCGGCAACGAGGAATATGCGGCGACCAACAAGAGTTTCGGCGCCACCACCCTGCGCAAGCGCCACGCCAAGGTGAAGGGCAGCACCCTGCGCCTCCAGTTCCGCGCCAAGTCCGGCAAGCTGCGCATCCTCACCATCACCGACGGCTCGCTCAGCCGCTTCGTCAAGAAGTGCCAGGATTTGCCCGGCCAGCATCTGTTCCGCTGGTGCGACGCAGCCGGCGAGTGCCATCCGGTCACCTCGACCGACGTCAATTGCTACATCCGCGAAGCGATGGGCGACGATTTCACCGCCAAGCATTTCCGCACCTGGGGCGCCAGCGTGATCGCGTTCGAGGCGCTGGCGAACGCGGACTCCTATCTGGGCCTCAAGGCGATGCTCGAACCCGTCACCGAAGCGCTGGGCAACACGCCTGCCATCGCCCGCAAATCCTATGTCCATCCCGCGCTGATCGCGCTGGCCCGGGATCGCGATGCGCAAGACTCGTTTCGGGAGCGTCTTCATCTCCCGCGCGCCACGCGCTACCTCAGCCGTGCCGAACGCGGCCTGATCGCCTTCCTCGAAGGTGAAGCGCCGGCCATCGCCAGGGCAGCCTGAGAAAGAATTTCATGACCACCAACTTCCAAGCCCCTCTCCCCACGGGTGAAGACCTGCACCAGCAAACACAGGCCTTCCTTCAGGACGCGACAATCTGGGTGCAGTCGCACTGGCTGAACATCGTGATCGCCACCGGCGTCGCCGTCGCGGTGTTCTTCGCGCTGCACATGGTGCGCCGCTGGGGAATGAAGTTGTGCGAGCGCGGTCAGGGCGTGCAGACCTGGTATGCGGTGATCGGCCGCGCACTCGGCAAGACCGGGCATTTCTTCATCCTGATGCTCTCGATCAAGCTGGTCACCAGCTACGCCAATCCGCCGGCGATGGTCGCGACGACGATCAATTTCCTCTTCACGATCTCGGCGGTGTTCCAGGCGGCGATCTGGGTGCGCGAGCTGATCTTCGGCGCGATCGAGCACAAGACCAGTGCCGAGAATTACCACGGCAGCGGCCTAACCAGCGCGCTGGGCATCATCCGCATCCTGATCACCGTCGTGCTGTTCGCCATCGCAGTGGTGGTGGTGCTCGGCAATCTGGGCGTGAACGTTACCGGCCTGGTCGCGGGTCTCGGCGTCGGCGGCATCGCCATCGGTCTGGCGGCGCAGGGCATCTTCGCCAATCTGTTCGCCGCGCTGACGATCCTGTTCGACCGCCCCTTCCGCGTCGGCGACAAGATCCGCTTCGATCGCAGCAGCGGGACGGTGGTCGCCATCGGCCTGATGTCCACCCGCATCCGCTCGTTCATCGGCGAGGAGCTGATCGTCTCGAACAAGCAACTGCTCGACAAGCTGATCGAAAATCTCTCGCTGCGTCACCACACAAGGATCAAGCTGCCCATCGGCGTGGCCTATGAAACGCCGCTCGAAAAGCTCGAGGCGCTGCCCGCGATGATGAAGGAGATCGTCGAGGCGGCAGGTGGACATTTGTCGCGCGCCAGCACCGAAGGGTTCGGCGCCAGCTCGATCGATTTCATGATCGAATATGACGTGCCCGGCGACGACATGCCCGAGGCGCAGGTGGTGCGCGACAAGATCTTGTTCGGCATCCTCCGCCGCTTCGCCGAGGAAAAGATCACGATCCCCTATCCCACCCAGACGGCCTTCACCGCAGCGCCGGACGGCACGCTGATCCCGCCCTATCCGCTCGAAACGCCGCTGGAGGCACCGCCCGCGAAGGACTGAAACCGCAGGAGAGACGTCATGTTCAAGGACCTGTCCGCAACGCCCATCGTCGCCACCGCCGACCTCGCGCGAGCCCGCGCCTTCTACGCCGATACGCTAGGCCTCGACCTGATCGACGAGAATGAGGAGGTCCTCACCTTCCGCACCGGCAAGACCCAGTTGGGCGTCTATCGCTCGGCCGAAGCCGGCACCAACCGCGCCAATGCCGTGGCGTGGGACGCCGGCAAGGATTTCGACACGGTGGTCGAGGAACTGCGCGGCAATGGCGTGCGGTTCGAGGAATATCCCGACATGGGCATGGATCTGCACGACGGCGTCCATAGCGTGGGCAGCTTCAGGGCGGTCTGGTTCAAGGACCCCGACGGCAACATCCTCCACTTCAACGCGATGTGAGGCCCGTCATGAGTGACCGTGACACCATCAAGGCGATCCTGACCCGCTACGAGGATGCGATCCGCCGCCGCGATGCCGAGGCAATCGTCGCCGATTATGCCGCGGACGCGATTGGCTATGATCTCGCCCCGCCGCTGCTCCACAATTCGGCGACCCTGCTCGACGCGGATGGCATCCGCGACTGGTTCGACACCTGGGAAGACGATCTGCGCGTCACCCATACCGGCGTGCATATCTTCCACGATGGCGACCTCGCCGTGCTCCACTGCCTCCAGCTGATGACCGGCACCAAGAAAGGCGAAGCGCCCTCCAGCCTCTGGTTCCGCGCCACCATCATGTTGCGTCGGATCGAGGATGCATGGAAGATCGGCCATATCCACACTTCGGTCCCGATGGCGATGGACGGCAGCGAAAAGGCGCTCACCGGACTTACCCCACAGGACTGATTCGACGCGACTCGGACGAGTTTTCGAATTTCGGGTTCGGAAAGAGCAATTCGACTGCCCGAGAACATGGGCGCCCTGACGCTACGTCCGGCATGATTTTCGTGTTTCGGGTCTAGAGGGACTTGCGGCCTACCCCCACCCCTCACTAGATGACGCCCATAGCGCGCCGGAAGGGCGCCGGGAGGGATAGTCCTAGTGGATACGATCACCGTTCAGGAAATGGCCGAAAGCATCGGCACCGAACGCATCTCGGACTGGCTTACCGTCACCCAGGATATGATCGACAAGTTCGCCGAGGCGACCGGCGATCACCAGTTCATCCATGTGAACCCCGAAATGGCCGCCAAGACCCCGTTCGGCGGCACCATAGCGCACGGCTTCCTCTCGCTCTCGCTGATGCCGGTCCTGTCCGGCATGACGGATGCGCCCAAGGTCGCGGGCGTGAAGATGGGCGTCAATTACGGCGGCAACAAAACCCGTTTCATCACCCCGGTACGCTCGGGCAAGCGCGTCCGTGGCCGCTTCAAGCTGCTCAAGTTCGTCGAGCGCAAGCCCGGCGTGTGGGAGCAGGTCAACGAATACACCCTCGAGATCGAAGGCGAGCCGAAGCCGGCGCTGATCGCCGAATGGATCTCGCTGTTCTACGTCTAAGTCCCCCTCCCGCTTGCGGGAGGGGTTAGGGGAGGGCCTGTCCCTCAAAGGTAACGGAGCGGCGGCAAGCCCTCCCCCAGCCCCTCCCGCAAGCGGAAGGGGAGCAAGAAAGAAGGAAAAACCAATGCCCCGCTCCGCAGTCATCGTCTCCACCGCCCGCACCCCGATCGGCCGCGCCTATCGCGGTGCGTTCAACAACCTGCCCGCTCCGACCCTGGGCAGCCATTCGGTCAAGGCCGCGGTCGAGCGTGCCGGGATCGACGGCGCCGAAGTCGATGACGTGGTGTTCGGCGCCGCGCTCCAGCAGGGCAGCACCGCGGGCAACATCGCGCGTCAGGTCGCGCTTCGCGCCGGTCTGCCGATCACCGTCTCGGGCATGTCGCTCGATCGCCAGTGCGCCTCGGGCCTGATGGCCATCGCGACGGCCGCCAAGCAGATCATCGTCGATCGCATGGACATCACCATCGGCGGCGGCCTCGAGAGCATCAGCCTCGTCCAGACCCCGCAGATGCGCGTCGCGCCCGATCCCGAGCTGCTGGCGATGCACAACGACGTGTACATGCCGATGCTCCAGACCGCCGAAGTCGTCGCCGCGCGCTACGGCATCGGCCGCGATCGCTGCGACGAATATGCCCTCCAGTCGCAGCAGCGCACCGCCGCCGCCCAGGCCGCGGGCAAGTTCGACGACGAGATCGTCCCGGTCACCGCGACGATGAACGTCGTCAACAAGGAGACCAAGGAAGTCACCCAGAAGGAAGTGACCCTCACCAAGGACGAAGGCAACCGCGCCGACACCACGCTGGAAGGCCTGAAGTCGCTCGCAACCGTGCTGCCGAACGGCACCGTCACCGCGGGCAACGCCTCGCAGCTTTCGGACGGTTCGTCGGCCAGCGTGCTGATGGAAGAGTCGCTCGCCTCGAAGCGCGGCCTGACCCCGCTCGGCCGCTATGTCGGCATGGCGGTCGCGGGCACCAAGCCCGACGAGATGGGCATCGGCCCGGTCTTCGCCATCCCCAAGCTGCTCGAGCGCTTCAACCTCAAGATGGACGATATCGGCCTGTGGGAGCTGAACGAAGCGTTCGCGGTGCAGGTGCTGTACTGCCAGGACGTGCTCGGCATTCCCAACGAACTGCTCAACGTCAACGGCGGCTCGATCTCGATCGGCCACCCCTATGGCATGACCGGCGCCCGCTGCACCGGCCACGCCCTGATCGAGGGCAAGCGTCGCGGCGCCAAGTACGTCGTCGTGACGATGTGCATCGGCGGCGGCATGGGCGCTGCGGGGCTGTTCGAGGTCCTCTGATCCGAACCTGCATCATCTGATTTGACCGGAACGCGCCCACGCGGCACGTTCCGGTCATGGATGCCGCTCAGAATCCTGCACCAGCGACCCGGCCGTATCTCGAACGGTTTCTCGGCCTGTTCCTGTTCACCGGGCGTGCGCAGCGAAGCGATCTGGTCCTGTTGTGGCTGATCGGCATCGTTCTCTCCTTGCCCATCCCCCTGCTACATTTTGCCGGTCTGTACGTGGTGCTGCCGAACGCGGTCAGTATGATCATTAACGGCGTGGTGGGCTATCTCTGGGCCACCTTCCTCGTCCGCCGTCTGCACGATCAGGGCCGCTCGGCCCGGTGGGCATTGGCGCTGTACGGCCTGGCAGGGTTGATCATCCTCGGCGTCGCTGCGCAACCACAGCAGCAATATGGCACGTCATTCCGATTCCTGTTGTGGACTTTTCACCCCGTCGGCAGCGTGACGACGACCCTCCTCTCCGTGGCTTACATCGCCTGTATCGGCGCGATGCTGGTCATATCCCTGATCCCGCCCCAGGACGGCCCCAACCGCTACGGCCCCGATCCGCGCACCGGCTGACCCGCCCGCAAATACTCGTTGTCATTTGACCCACCCCTGTTAGCGTTACCAATGCAAGCCCTCGCACAAGCGCGGGCGGCATATGGGGAGGACAGGCGATGCGCGAAGGCGTGGCGCTGGTGGCCGATATCGGCCGCCAATCGGTGCGGTTCGGGCTGACCGGCGGCGAGCTGGGCATGGGCCCGCACGAAGTCCGCAAGTTCATGACCGCCGAGCATCCCACCTTCACCAGCGCGCTGATCGCCTATCTCACCGCCATGAACCTGCGCGATGCCCGCCTGCCCAGCGTCCTTGCGGTGGCCGGCGCGGCGCGGGGCGACCTGATCAACCTGACCGGCAGCCGCTGGTACATCTCGCTCTCCGGCGTCGAAGCGGTGCTGCGCGAACGCCCGCGCGCGCTCAACGAATGCGCCGCCAACGCGCTCGCGCTGACGCAGCTTCCCGCCAGCGCCTTCACGCCCCTGCGCGGCCCGATGCCCCGCGATGTCAGGCCCGGCGGCAACTATGTCGTGATCGGCATCGGCACCGGGCTGGGCGTCGCGGCGCTTGTCACCGCGGGCGATCGCCTCGTCCCCGTCCAGAGCGAAGCGGGCCATATCGCCTTCTCCCCGATCACCGCCGACGAGCGCAAATTCGCCGACTTCTGCAAGTCGCGCGGCATCGCCGTCGACGCCGAAACGCTGTTGAGCGCGCTCGGCCTGCTGCTCGCGCATGAGGCACTCAGCGGCGGCAAGAAGCTGCTCAGGCCCGAGGACGTGACCGGCGGCGCCGGCCGCGACGCGACCTGCACCGCGGTGGTGCGCATGTTCACCGAATATCTCGGCGCCTTTGCCGGCGATCTCGCGCTGGCGTTCGGCGCGTGGGACGGGGTGTTCGTCACCGGCGCGATCGGCCGCGCGCTGCGTAGCCACCTCACCGAACCCGGCTTCCGCCAGCGGATGGAGGCCAAGGCCAGTTTCCGCCGCCAGCTCGGCGAAGTGCCCGTCGCGCTGGTCAACCATAGCGACCTCGAGCTGATCGGCGCGGCGGCTGCGCTGGGGAACGCCTGATCCGCCCGCCCGTTCTGCCTCCAACCCCTTAGGAGAGCAGACAATGGACGAAACCGCCAACCCAGCCGATGTCCGCGAACGCATGTGGGAGAAACTGTCGAAGAGCCCCTTCGTCATGGTCTCCCTCACCGGCGTGGACCAGCATGCCGAACCGATGACCGCGATCCTCGACGAGGACGCCAGCAGCAAATTCTGGTTCTACACCCGCCGCGACAATCGCGTCGCCCCCGGCGGCCCTGCCATGGCCCAGTTCACGTCGAAGGATCACAAGGTCTTCGCCTGCATCCGCGGCAATCTGACGCCTGAGACCGATCAGGCCGTAGTCGACAAATACTGGTCGAACATGGTCGAGGCCTGGTTCGATGGCGGCCGCAACGATCCGAACCTGCTGATGCTTCGCTTCGAGCTTCAGGATGCCGAAATCTGGGAAGGCGACGAATCCCTGCTCGGCAAGTTCAAGATGCTTACGGGTCAGAAGATCAGCGGCGAGGAAGCCGGCAGGCACGTCGAGACTGCGCTGTAACGCAATCCTCCCCCGGAGGGGGAGGGGGACCGCCGAAGGCGGTGGAGGGGGATTACCGCAGGCGATACCGCTTGGGGCTCTCCCTCTCCGTCATGCTTCGCATGCCACCTCCCCTCCGGGGGAGGATCGCACATGCTTGACCCGCCGTGTCTTCATCCCCATCCCCGCCCCATGGGCCCTTCCCTCGCACATCGCATCCGCATCGAAGCGCACGCCGTCTGGCTCAGCGTCCGCGATTCCCGCACGCCGCTGCTTGCCAAGCTGTTCGGCCTGCTGGTCGCCGCCTATGCGCTGTCGCCGATCGACCTGATCCCGGATTTCATCCCAATCCTCGGCCTGCTCGACGATGCGGTGCTGATCCCGCTCGGCGTCTGGCTGTTCGAGAAGATGGTGCCGCCGGCGATCCTCGCCGAGCATCGCGCCACCGCACAGACCGCCGCCGAGCGGCCGGTATCGCGCTGGGGCATAGCAATTGTGGTCGCGATCTGGGCCGCGGCCGCCTGGCTGATCTGGAGCGCCGCCAGTTTCGCCTATGACTGACCGCCTCAAGAAACGGCTCGTCATCGGCGCATGGCTGGGATTCGTCCTTGCGGCGATCATCTTTACCGTCATGCCGACAGCCGAACTCGACAAAAGCCGGGCATTCGGCTGCTACACGACGGCGAAAGCCGCGCCGATCCTGCTGGACGAGACGGGCATGCACATCCTGCAGGACGAGCCCGACCGGGTCGATTTCCATCTCGAGGAGATCAGATCCCGAATCGTGATGACTGCCGAAGCAACCCTCTCGCTAAGGCCGGATGGCGATCGCTATACCTATCATATCTCGACGCCGCCGCTTGAGCCGAAGCGGAGCTACTTCGCGCCGGAAGGCGCCACCGGCACCTTTCTCGATTTCGTCGAACCGGACGGAAGCCGGACGTCGGACCTCGGCAACCTCCGGCGGTTCACAAAGGTCACGACCGACAGTTCGACGCTGATCTATACCAAGGTCGCGAAGGAGCATTGCTTACCGAAGCCGTGAGGCAGCCGGTTCCGGAAGCTCAGCCGCTGTGCGCGGCCATCCACTGCTCGACCACCGGCGCGATCCGGTTGCGCCACTTGGATCCGTTGAAGATGCCGTAATGGCCCACGTCCGGCGCCATGTGATACTGCTTCATCGCCTCGGGCAGGCTGGTCGCCAACGTCAGCGAAGCCTTGGTCTGGCCCAGGCCCGAAATATCGTCCTTCTCGCCTTCGATCGCCAGGATCGCGATGTCGGTGATGGCACCCGCATCGACCGCACGGCCGCGATGCTTCATCTCACCCTTGGGCAGCGCGTGCGTCTGGAACACGACTTCGATGGTCTGGAGATAGAATTCGGCGGTCATGTCGCAGACCGAGCGATATTCCTCATAGAAGGACATCGTCGATTCCGCGCTGCTGTCGTCGCCCTGCACCAGATGCTTGAACATCTCCCAGTGCGAAATCATGTGGTTGCCCAGATTCATCGTCATGAACCCGGCAAGCTGCAGGAAGCCCGGATAGACCCGGCGGCCGGCACCCGGATAGGTCATCGGCACGGTGGTCACGACATTGTTCTCGAACCAGCTGTGCGGCCGCTCGGTCGCCAGCGTGTTCACTGCGGTCGGCGCCTCGCGCGTATCGATCGGCCCGCCCATCATGGTCAGCGTCAGCGGACGGCAGGGATGCTTGTCCGCGCTCATCAGCGCCGCGGCGGCATAGCAGGGCACAGAGGGCTGGCACACGGCCAGCATGTGCGGCCGGTTCTTGCCTTCGCCGATGTGATCGAGAAACTCGACGATATAATCGATATAGTCGTCCAGATCGAAGCGGCCGTCGCTGATCGGCACCTGACGCGCATCGCGCCAGTCGGTGATGTACACGTCGCAGCTCGGCAGCATCCGCTCGACCGTGCCGCGCAGCAGCGTGGCGTAGTGGCCGGACATCGGCGCGACGATCAGCAGCTTGGGCGCAGCATCGCTACCCTCGCGCACGAAGCGCTTCAGCTGGCCGAACGGCTTGCGCAGCACGATTTCCTCGTGAACATCGACCTGCTTGCCGTCGATGGTGGTGCGATCCAGCCCGAATTCGGGCTTGCCGCGCGGCGCCGAGGCATGGGCGAACACTTCCAGCGCCGAAGCCAGCACCGTGCCGCCGCCCAGATAGGCGAAGGGATTGGCGGGATTGTTGAGCAGCCCGGCCCCGAAATTGGCCATCGCACTCGCACTTGCGAGCAGCGAGCGCTGAAATTCATACGCGTTATACAGCATCGGTTTTCCCACCCCGCCTTTGCCCCCGGCGACCATGGGGGAGTTGGGGTTATAGCGCCGGGTTTGTGCAGTGCAACGCCGTAGCAATACCAATTGATCCCGCTGTCATACCCATTCTTCGAGTCCATGAATCCCTCTCCCATTGGGAGAGGGAGCTCAGTGCGGGATTCTAAGTTCCCCCCGGCCCGCAATCGCGCTAGTTGCGCACGCGACATGGCCGACCCTGCTCCCCAGCCCCAGCCGAAACGCAAGCTCAGCAATCTCCTGATCGTCTGGAGCTTCACGCGGCGCTATCCGCTGCAGCTCTGCATCGCGATTCTGGCACTGACGACCTCGTCCTTCGCCACCCTGTGGATCCCGCGCACCTTCCAGCAGATCGTGGACAAGGGCTTTGCGGCGAACGCCGATCCCAGCAAGATCGGCGTCTATTTCGAAGGGCTGCTGCTGGTCGTGCTGGTGCTATCGCTGGCGACCGCGGTGCGCTTCTACTTCGTCTCGTGGCTCGGCGAGCGCACCGTCGCGGACATGCGCGTCGCGGTGCAGCGCAACCTGCTGCGCCTGCCGCCCAAATGGTTCGAGGAAAACCGCCCGTCGGAAATCGCCTCGCGCCTCACTTCGGATACCGCGATCATCGAACAGGTGGTCGGCTCCACCGTCTCGATCGCGCTGCGCAACCTGCTCACCGGCGCGGGCGGTGTGGTCTATATGTTCGTCATCGCGCCCAAGATCGCGGCCTATCTGATCGTCGGCATCCCGCTCGTGGTGCTGCCGATCATGTGGCTGGGCGGGCGCGTCCGCAATCTCTCGCGCGCCAGCCAGGATCGCATCGCCGATATCGGCATGCTCGCGTCCGAAACCCTCGGCGCGATGCGGATCGTGCAGGCATTCGGGCAGGAGGATCGCGAGGCGAAGCGCTTCAGCGATGCCGTCGCGCGCAGCTTCGCCGCGGGCAAGCGCCGCTTCGCCGTGCGCGCGGTGATGACGGCGCTGGTCATCGGCCTGCTCTTCACCGCCATCACCCTGATCATGTGGAACGCCGTGTCCGAAGTCGCCGCCGGGCGGCTGAGCGGCGGATCGATCACGGCCTTCGTCATCACCGCGGGCCTCGTCACCGGTTCGTTCGGCGCGCTCACCGAAGTCTATGGCGACCTGATGCGCGCGTCGGGCGCCGCCAGCCGCCTCGCCGAACTGGTCGGTCAGGAACCGGACATCGCGCCGCCCGCCAATCCGGTGAAGCTGCCCGAACCGCCACAGGGCGCGATCGTGTTCGATCACGTCACCTTCCGCTATCCCACCCGTCCCGAAGTCTCGGCGCTTCAGGAGTTCAACCTGATCGTCAATCCGGGCGAGACGGTCGCGGTCGTCGGCCCCTCGGGCGCGGGAAAGTCGACCCTGTTCCAGCTCGTCCAGCGCTTCTACGATCCCGAGGCAGGCGAAGTCCGCATCGACGGCGTGCCGGTGAAACAGGCCGATCCCGGCGATATCCGCGCGCGCATGGCGATGGTGCCGCAGGAGACGGTGATCTTCGCCGCCTCCGCGCGCGACAATCTCCGCTACGGCCGCTGGGATGCCAGCGACGAGGCGATCTGGGCCGCGGCGGAGGCCGCCAACGCCGCCGAGTTCCTGCGCGAACTGCCCCAGGGCCTCTGGCCCTTCCTCGGCGAAGCCCGCGCGCGGCTGTCGGGCGGCCAGCGCCAGCGTATCGCCATCGCCCGCGCCCTGCTGCGCGACGCCCCGATCCTGCTGCTCGACGAAGCCACCAGCGCGCTTGACGCCGAAAGCGAGAAGCTGGTGCAGGACGCGCTGGAAAAGCTGATGACCGATCGCACCACGCTGGTAATCGCCCACCGCCTCGCCACCGTCCGCGCCGCGGGCCGCATCATCGTGATGGACGACGGCAAGATCGTGGAGACCGGCACCCATGCCGAACTGGTGGCCGAGGGCGGTCTTTATGCCCGGCTCGCCGCGCTGCAGTTCAGCGAAGCGGCTTAGGGCCAAACGACATTCAGGCGTCAAATCCTCCCCCGGAGGGGGAGGGGGACCGCGAAGCGGTGGAGGGGGATGCCGCAAGCGATATCGCCTGTGGCGTTCCCCCTCCGTCAGCCTGCGGCTGCCACCTCCCCCTCCGGGGGAGGATTTGAAGGTCGGATACGCCCTTAGCCCCCATCCGCCTCACGCTCGGCCGTGTAACTCGCTACCGAATCCCGAAACGCCTTCACATCCCGGTTGAGCGCAATCAGCTTCTCCACCGGCAGCCCCGCCGCGGCGAATAGAGTCTCGCCAAGACATTGCGTCCGCGCCTGCATCTCGGCGCCCGCGGCAGTCAGCGTGACCATCACCCGCCGCTCGTCTTCGGGATTGCGCCGCCGCTCGACCAGCCCCGATTGCTCGAGCCGTTTGACCAGTGGCGTGATCGTGCTCGATTCCAGCGCGAGCCGCTCCGCAATGCCGCCGATCGTCTCCTCGCCGCGCTCCCACAGCACGTTCAGCACCAGATATTGCGGATAGGTGATCCCCAGCTCGTCGAGCAGCGGCTTGTAGGCGCGGTTGATCGCAATGCTCGCGCCATACAGCGAGAAGCACAGGATCTGGTCGAGGGTCAGCATGGGTCTGGTGGGCATTCGGCAGGATCTCATGATCGGAAGGTCGCGGGTTATATATCGCGATAACTTTTCTCTGGACAAGCACTGCGCTCGCTCGTAGCGGAATTTCATATCGCGATAATTATTATCGCGATATATATAGAAAGAGAGTTCCCCCGATGGATGACACCCTGCCCCCCGATGCGTCGAAGCATTGGCTGACCCGCTATTATCTCACCCGCGGACTGTTTTCCGCCGCATGGGTCGCCGCGGCCTTCACGCTGGCGACCGGCAATCCCGTGCTCGCGACCGTGCTGCTGATCGCCTATCCGGCATGGGATGCACTGGCCAATCTGGTCGACGCCCAACGCAGCGGCGGCCTGACGCGCAACCCTTCCCAGGCGTTCAACACCTGGATCAGCGTCGCCACGACGTTCGGCGTGGCGCTGGCCATCGGGCACAGCATGAACCTGGTCCTCGCCATTTTCGGCGTCTGGGCGGGACTGTCCGGCCTGCTCCAGCTGGCCACGGGCGTGCGGCGCCGGAAATCGGTGGGTGCGCAATGGACGATGATCCTCAGCGGCGCGCAGTCGATGACCGCCAGCGTCTTCTTCATCATGGGCTCGCTCGCCCCCGCCGTCCCGAACATCCGCGTGATCGCGCCCTATGCGGCTTTCGGCGCCTTCTATTTCCTGCTGTCCGCGCTGCTGCTGGCGATTTCGTCCAGAAAAACAGCCCAGCAGCATGCCTGATCGGTGGGGGTAGCCGTCGCGGTTGCAATGTTGGAATCTTCTTGCTGCTATCGCGGCGGGTACCCCTTCCGCTCTTTCGAAAATCGGGTATGCTCACTGCGAAAAGCGTGGATTAGTGTGAAGTTAGTGTGAACTTCCGCCAGCGCGAACAGGAGAGGATGCCATGGCCAACCGCGATTTCGACATCATCGTCTATGGCGCCACCGGCTTCACCGGCCGTCTGGTCGCGGAGTATCTGGTCAACAACTACGCCGATGGCAGCATCAGCTGGGCGATGGCCGGCCGCTCGCTGACCAAACTGCACGAGGTCCGCGACGAGATCGGCGCGCCCGCCGACACCCCCTTGCTGACCGCCAATGCCGACGATCCGCAGGCGCTGCTGGAGATGGTCGCGCGGGCCAAGGTCGTCATCACCACCGTCGGTCCGTACCAGCTCTATGGCGAAGCGCTGCTGGCCGCCTGCGTCACCGCGGGCACCGGCTATGTCGATCTGTGCGGCGAGCCGAACTGGATGCACGACATGATCGCCAAGTACGATGCGGACGCGAAGGCCAGCGGCGCGCGCATCGTCTTCTCGTGCGGCTTCGATTCCATCCCGTTCGACCTCGGCGTCTGGGCGGCGGAACAGGCCGCCATCGCGAAGTTCGGCAAGCCCGCGCCGCGCGTGAAGGGCCGCGTCCGCGCGATGAAGGGCACCTTCTCGGGCGGCACCTTCGCCAGCGGAAAGGCCACCGCCATGGCAGCGGCAAAGAACCCCGCGGTGTTCAAGGTCCTGCTCGATCCCTTCGCGCTCACGCCGGGCTTTTCAGGGCCGGACCAGCCCAAGGGCATGCTGCCCGAATATGACGACGCGGTCGGCGGCTGGGTCGCGCCGTTCATGATGGCGGTGATCAACACCAAGAATGTCCACCGCACCAATTTCCTCGCCGGCCATCCCTATGGCGAGAATTTCAAATACGACGAGATGATGGTCGCCCCCGGCATCGGCGAAATGGGCAAGGCCGCGGCCGAAGCCATCGCCAAGATGAACCCGATGAACGCGGACAAGGGCCCCGCCCCCGGCGAGGGCCCGTCGAAGGAAGAGCGCGAGACCGGCTTCTACGACATCGCCTTCATCGCCGAGATGCCCGATGGCCAGCGCGTCACTGCGGTGGTGAAGGGCGATCGTGATCCCGGCTATGGCTCGACCAGCAAGATGATCGCCGAAAGCGCGATCTGCCTGATCCACGATGTGCCCGAAGGCAAAGGCGGCATCTGGACCCCCGGCGCGCTGATGCCCGAACCGCTCAAGAAGCGGCTGGAGGAACGTGCGGGCCTGACCTTTACGGTGGAGTGAGCGAGCCGCCCTGGTAGAGAAACATCAACGCCACGGCGAGGATCACCGCGATCAGCGCCGCGGCGGCGCCCAGCTTCGCCTGCCGACTGCGGCTGTCTGCGTTATAGGCCGCGATATCGAGCCAGTAATAACCGCCCTGCCCCGCCTGCTTGATC
Source organism: Sphingomonas sp. AOB5 (assembly GCF_029433115.1). Lineage (GTDB taxonomy): Bacteria > Pseudomonadota > Alphaproteobacteria > Sphingomonadales > Sphingomonadaceae > Sphingomonas. The sequence continues at coordinate 18,327 of NZ_JARNTV010000011.1, forward strand.
ACGCCGCTGCGGACCATCAGCTCGAACTGCTCGCGCTCCGCGGGCTTGGCAGGCGAATAGAGTACCGCATCGCCGGGCAGCACCGCGCCCTGCGCCATGAAATAGGCGGTGACCGCCCGCTGATCGGGATTGCGCGGTGCGGTGATCTGGACACGGGCCGGACCGGCCATCTCGTTTCCTCCCTGAGTGCCGCCCAAGGATAGGGAACCAAGGCCTCAGGTCAATTCAGCGCCGCTTCTTGCCGCCCTGATGCCGGATGTTCGCCGGCCGCCCGCGATGCTTGATCACCCGCTTCGGCCCGCCGCGACGATGCCGGTCTTCCCCACCACCGGCCGAACCCTTTCCGTCCGGCAGTTCGAAGCGCAGCGCACCATTGACCGGATTGGCCTCGGCCAGCCTCAGCTGAAGCCGCTGGCCCAGCTTGAACTCGTCCCCGCTATGCTCGCCCACCAGCCGCTGTCCGGCTTCGTCATAGCGGTAATATTCGGTGCCGAGGTCGCGTGCGGGCACCAGCCCGTCGCCACCCACGCCATCCACCGTCGCGAAGAAGCCAAAGCTCGTCACGCCCGTGATCTTCGCTTCCATCACCTCGCCGACATGCGCCGAAAGATAGGCCGCGACATAGCGGTCCACGGTATCCCGCTCAGCCTCCATCGCGCGGCGTTCCAGCTGCGAGATGTGCGTGCCCGTTTTCTCCATCGAGGCATCGTCCTCGATCGCCCCGCCCGGCCCCAGCGCATAGGCCGCGACCAGCGCGCGATGGACGACCAGATCGGCATAGCGCCGGATCGGCGAGGTGAAGTGCGCATAGCTGCCCAGCGACAGCCCGAAATGGCCATGGTTCGCCGGGCCGTAATAGGCCTGGGTCTGGCTGCGCAGCACCTGCTGCATCACCTCGTCGCGGAAGTCCGCATCGCCCACCTTGTCGAGGATGCGGTTGAACGTCGCGGGCTTGATCACCTGACCCAGCGCAAAGGCGATATCGAACGTCTCGAGATAATCCTTCAGCGCCACCAGCTTCTCGCGCGCGGGCGGCTCGTGGATGCGGTACATCACCGGCGCCTTCTTGCCTTCCAGCGCCTTGGCCGCCGCGACGTTCGCCGCGATCATGTAATCCTCGATCAGCTTGTGCGCATCCAGCCGTTCGCGCGGCGCGACCGACAGGATTCGCCCCTTCTCGTCCAGCACGATCCGCCGCTCGGGCAAATCGAGGTCCAGCGGCTCGCGCTTCGCCCGCGCCTTGTTCAGCGCAGCCCAGCAATCCCAGAGCGGCTTCAGCGCCGCCTCGATCACCGCGCGCTTCTCGGTCCCCGGCGCCAGCTTGTCGCTCAACAGCGCCCGCTCGGACCCCGGCCCGTCCATGATCGTCTGTGCGTCTTCATAGGCGACATTGCCGATCAGCCGCACGACCGATCGAGCGAACCGCCACGACTTGAGGTCCCCGCTCTTCGCCACCTGCAGGTGGCAAACCAGCGCCGCGCGATCCACGCCTTCCTTCAGTGAACAGACGTCCGCCGAAAGCACCTCGGGCAGCATCGGCACCACCCGATCCGGGAAGTACACCGAATTGCCCCGCTTGCGCGCCTCACGGTCCAGCTCCGATCCCGGGCGGACATAGAAGCTGACATCGGCAATCGCGACGATCGCCTTCCACCCACCCTCGTTCTTGGGATCGTCGTCGGGCGTCGCCCAGACGGCATCGTCATGGTCACGCGCATCGGCCGGATCGATCGCGACGATGGGCAGATGCCGCAGATCCTCGCGGTCGCCCAAAGGCTGCTTGGCGATCTTCGCCGCTTCGTCGAGCAGTTCCTGCGAGAAGACGTTCGGAATGCCATGCTTGTGGATCGCGATCAGCGAGAAGCTGCGCGGCTGGAACGGATCGCCCAGGATCTCGGTGACCTTCGCGGTGATCCGCGGCGGTCGCCCGGCCTTTTCGGCCAGCACCAGATCGCCCGGTTCCGCGCCGCCCGCGTCGGAGACCAGAAAGTCGCGGCGCTCCTTCTTCTCCACGCCCTGCAGCCACAATTTGCCGCCTTCCTCGCGCAGCACGCCGAGCATCAGCTCTTCGCCACGCGCCAGCTTCTTCATCGGTTGCGCGATCCAGCCCTTCCCGGCCTCTTCGGTCCGCGCCAGGATGCGGTCGCCAACGGCCAGCGCATTGCCCTTGCCGCGCTTCTCGCGGACGCGCAGCCGCGGCATGGGAACGCCATCGGCTTCCCAGCGCTCGGGCACCGCCCACACGGTGTCGCCATCGGCATCGGTGATGCGCAGCACGGTGACCTTGGGCACGCCGCCCATCTTGTGGAAGGCACGACCGGGGGCACTGTCGATCAGCCCCTCGTCGCTCATGTCCTTCAGCAGCGCCTTCAGCGCGATCTTGTCCTGCGCATGCAGGCCGAACGCCCGCGCGATCTCGCGCTTGCCGGCCGGGGTATCGGAATTGGTGATGAAATCGATGATCTGCTGCCGCGTGGGCAGCCCGTTTTTCGGTTTTTGGTTTTTCATTGGCCCTGAAGATAGGGACTCGCGGCCCACAATCCAACTGCGTAGCGTGCAAGCGTGGAATATGACCTGCTCATCGCCGGTGGCGGCATCAACGGCTGCGCCATCGCGCGCGAAGCATCATTGCTCGGCCTGAAGGTCCTGCTGGTCGAGAAGGACGATCTCGCCAGCCATACCAGTTCGGCTTCGACCAAGCTGATCCATGGCGGCCTGCGCTATCTCGAAACCTATGAGTTCCGGCTGGTCCGCGAGGCATTGCACGAGCGCGAACGCCTGCTCGCCGCCGCTCCGCACCTGATCCGCCCGATGACCTTCGTCCTGCCCCATGCCCATGCGCTGCGGCCATGGTGGATGGTCCGCGCGGGACTCTATCTCTACGATCTGCTAGCGGGAAAATCCTCCCTCCCCCGCTCGCGCGGCCTGCATGCCGGCGACACCGAATTCACCGATCCGCTGAAAGGCGATCACAAGGGCTTCGTCTATTCCGACGCCTGGGTCGACGATGCCCGCCTCACCCTCGCCAACGCACTCGACGCCGCCGCCAACGGCGCCGAGATCGCCACCCGCACCGAATTGCTCGACGCCCGGCGCGAGGGCGAAGTGTGGAAGGCCGACCTGTCCGACGGCCGCACCGTCACCGCGCGCGGCCTGATCAACGCCGCCGGGCCATGGGTCCGCTCATTGCTCGATCGCGTCGATGTCGATCCGCGCTCCGAGGTCCGGCTGGTCAAGGGCAGCCACATCGTCGTGCCCACCCTGTTCGAGGGCGACCACGCCTATATCCTCCAGCAGCCCGACCGCCGCATCGTCTTCGCCATCCCCTATGAAGGCGGTTTCACCGAGATCGGCACCACCGATATCCAGGTCGACAAGCCCGAGGATGCGGTCTGCTCGGACGAGGAAGTCCAGTATCTGCTCGACGCGGTGAACCGCTATTTCACGAAGCAGGTGATGCCCGCCGACGTCCGCTGGAAATGGTCCGGCGTCCGCCCCCTGCACGATGACGGCGCCGCCAAGGCGCAGGCCGTGACCCGCGATTACGTCCTCGAGATCGATCAGGCCGGCGCGCCTTTGCTCTCGGTCTTCGGCGGCAAGATCACGACGGCGCGCGCGCTGGCCGAGGAAGCGATGGAGAAGTTCGCCCCGATCCTCGGCATCGCGCCCCAGCCCATGACCCGCGCCCGCATCTTCCCCGGCGGCGCCATCGCCGGGTTCGACCAGTTCGCCGCCAAGGTCGCCGCCGGGTGGCCCTTCCTCGGCGAAGCCCGCGCGCGGCGCATGGCCCATGCCTATGGAACAGCGCTCGGCGAGATGCTGGAAGGCGTCACCGAACTCGACGATCTCGGCGGCGGCCTCAGCACCACCGAAGTCCGCTGGATGCGCGACCGCGAATGGGCCCGCACCGCCGAGGATGTGCTGTGGCGCCGCTCCAAGATCGGACTGCATGCGCCCGAAGCGGCGGCGAAGGTCACCGCGATCCTGGAGGAAAAGCCGTGATCGCGCTCCTCGCACTGATGCTCGCCGCCGCGCCCACACAGGATCTGACGACGCCACCGCAACGCACCGGCGAGTGCCGCTGGGTCCGCGGGCGCATGTCGGGGTATAACGGCAATCCGACCCTGCGGATCTGGATCGTCGGCACCAACCGGATGCTGGGGGTCCGCGGAGACGGCGACCAGCCCGACGAAGCGGCGCCGCGAGTGCTGCGCGCGACGTTCGACCGGATGCGGGGCGATGCCTTCACCCCCGATCTATGGGCCGACTTCCGCGTCTGTGCACTCGCGCCCAGCCGCCTCGGCTATCAGCAACCGGTGTGGGTGACAGGCTACCGGCGGCTGGTCATCGCAGAGCGCAATCATCGCGGTTACGGCGGCGCAAGATGAGCAAGACCGGACTGCCTACTGCGAAGGATGCCGAGGCCGTTGCCGCGTATCTCGCGACACTCGATCACCCGCACAAGGATGGCATCCTGCTGCTGCGCCAGATCGTGCTGGCCGCCCATCCCGGCATCACCGAACGGATCAAATGGAACGCCCCCAGCTTCTACCGCCGTGACGATTTCGCCACGATGCACCTGCGCCCGCCAGGCATCGGTCTCGTGCTGCATACCGGCGTCAAGGCAAAGGGCCTCGCGCCGGCCATCGACGATCCCGAGTCGCTCCTCAAATGGCCCGCAAAGGACCGCGCCATCGCGGTTTTCCGTGATTCCGCCGCCCTCGAGGCCCGCCGCGCGGCGCTCACCGCAATCCTGCGTCAATGGATCGCAGCGATGGCGCCAGCGCCTTAAACCCTTGTTAAAGCCTGAACCTCAGTCTCGCGCCGGGGCGGAGGGTTATGGCGACTCGGGCTACGCAATTCAGGACGGTCACACCCGCGCTGGTCGAGCAGCGCGCGACGACGCGTCACCTCATCCTGCTGACCCGCACCAAGGTCAGCGGCCGTGACAAATCCCCGGTCGAGGCGATGCTCCACGATCTCTCCGTCTATGGCTGCCGCCTCGCCTGTCAGGCGACCCACACTGTCGGCGAGAAGATCTGGCTCCGCCTGCGCGCCGACCAGCCGGTCTCGGCAACGGTTGCCTGGAACGACGGCGAATATCTCGGCTGCCGCTTCGACGCTCCGATCGACCGCAGCCTGATGCGCGCGCTCACGCTGGTGATCTGCTGAGAGATTCCCTCTCCCCTAGAGGGGAGAGGGAGAGTAAGCCAATCACCACCGATAGTTGAAGCTGATGCTGATCCGCTTGGCGCCTGCGTTACCTGCCGGCACCTCGTGCCGCAGCCAGCTTTCCCACAACAGCACCGTGCCGACCTCCGGCGTCACCTCGACGAACGCCTGAAGCGGCTCCGGCGCGTCCTCGCGGCGCGGCGGGGCGGCCATCAGCATCGCCAGCCGCGGGTCCTCCAGCCTCAGCCCGCGCGAACCCTTGGGCAAGGCGATATACAGCGTGCCGGAAACCGCGCTGTGCGGGTGGATATGCCCGCTATGTCCGCTCCTGCCGTCGAGCACGTTGACCCACAGGCTGTCGAGCTTGAGCTTATGGCCGCGCAGTTCGAACGCACAGGCTTCGGCGAACTTCGCCACATGCTTGTCCAGCAGCCGCTTCAGGTCGGCAAAGGCCGGATCGCGGATCGGCAAGTCGTTGAGCGACGCGTAGCTGGTATAGCCGCGATAGCCATGCTCGCGGCACCAGCGCCGGCCCGCTGCGTCGTCCTCGGCCAGTTGGAGGCACGATTGCTCAAGCTCGGCGACAAGGTCCTCGTCGCCCAGCGGCTGCTCGTACAATTGCGTGACGAAGAGCGTCCGCACCGGCTCAGTAGGACTTCGCGACCAGGATGCGTTCAACCGCGGGTTCGCCGGTGAAGATGCACGTGCCCGTCGCTGCCGCCGCGTCGGTCGGCACGTTGCGGAAGGTCAGCTTCAGCGCCTTCAGCCGCTCGACCACCTTGTCCAGCGCAGCCCCGCTCGGCTTCGACCAGCTGACTTCCAGCCAGCCGGGGAACTTGCCGCCCTGCTCGAAGAAGGTCTGGAGCTCCGCGAACTCGGTCACGTCGCGGCGGATATTCGCCTGCATCCGCGCATTCGCCTGATCGAACAGCGACTGCTGGACTTCCTCCAGCGACGCTACCGCACCGGCCACGAAGTCGCCCTTGGCCACCACGGCGCTGTCGAGTTTGCCGTCCTCGCGATACAGCCGGTCGCGACGGATCACCGACAAATTGCCGCCCGCCATGTCGCGGCCACCCACCTCGATCACGATCGGCGCACCCTTCTTGACCCAGCCCCAGCGCTTGGTCGCGGCCTTCACGGACTTGAGATCGAGCAGCGCACGCACCGGCTCGCCGAACGCATACAGCTTCGCGAGTTCCGCCTGCACGCCCTTGCAATACTCCACCAGCGCGACATCCTCGTCATTGTCGCGCAGCATCGGCACGATCACGATCTGCCACGGCGCGACGCGCGGCGGCACGCGCAGGCCGTCATCGTCGCCATGCGTCATGATCAGCCCGCCGATCATCCGGGTCGACATGCCCCAGCTGGTCGTCTGCGCCAGTTCCAGCTCGCCATTGGCGTTCTGGAACTTGATGTCCTGCGCGCTCGAGAAGGTGGTGCCCAGGAAGTGGCTGGTGCCCGCCTGCAACGCCTTGCCGTCCTGCATCATCGCTTCGATGGAGTAGGTCGAGACCGCGCCGGGGAAGCGCTCATTCTCGGGCTTCTCGCCCGCGATCACCGGCATCGCCACGCATTCCTCGGCAAAGCTGCGATAGACTTCGAGCATCTTCATCGTCTCTTCGCGCGCTTCCTCGATGCTGGCATGGGCGGTGTGCCCTTCCTGCCAGAGGAACTCGGCGGTGCGCAGGAACATGCGGGTGCGCATCTCCCAGCGGACAACGTTCGCCCACTGGTTGATCAGCACCGGCAGGTCGCGCCAAGACTGGACCCAGCGGCTGAACGCCGCACCGATCACCGTCTCCGACGTGGGACGCACGACCAGCGGCTCTTCCAGCTTCGCTTCGGGATCGGGAACCAGCCGGCCGTCCTTCTGGATCAGCCGGTGATGGGTGACGACCGCCATTTCCTTGGCGAAGCCGTCGACATGCTCGGCTTCCTTCTCGAAATAGGAGAGCGGGATGAACAGCGGGAAATAGCAATTGTCATGGCCGGTCGCCTTGATGCGATCGTCCAGAAGGCGCTGGATCCGCTCCCAGATGCCATAGCCCCACGGCCGGATGACCATGCAGCCGCGAACCCCGCTCTCCTCGGCCATGTCGGCTTCGGTGATGACGGTCTGATACCATTGGGCGAAGTCGCCTTCGCGGGTGACGTTGAGTGCGCGCTTGATCATGGGGAGCGCTCTTAGGAGGACAGCCCCCTTCCCGCAACGCTTGCGAAGCGGCGCGGGGATGATCTACCCCGTTGTCACAGGGGGATATCTGTATGGCGTATGGCGAAGGCGGCTATAAGCGGTCGGTGTGGATTCCCGTCGTGGCCGTGGTGCTGCTGCTGGTGATCTTCGTTCGCCCGAGTTCCTGCTCCAACCGGATGGCGACACCGGCCAGCGTCGAGGCCACGCTGCTCTCCGACGCGAAATATGGCCGCCTCCTGACCACGATCAAGGAAACCTATCCCGACGAGATGCGCCGCTTCGTCGATCACGTCACGGCACTGATCCGCAACGGTGCGTCCGGCACCGAATTGAGCGCGGAGAACCAGAAATTCATGGTCGCCGCCGCAGAACGGCATGTTCGCGCGTTGATCCAGGCCCCGGCTGCAGACCTTCTCGCCATGAACCGCGCCGAAGCGCTGATGGTTGCCGATCTGCGGAAGAATTCGATCGATATCTGCGCGCAATATAGCCAGGGCGGGTTCCGGCCAGGCTCAACCCTCCCCGCCAGCGCCGACGCGCTCTCCACCGAACTTGCCATCGCACGCTGGAAGGCTTCGGCGGCGGGACGCGACCGCCCGGCAAACATCAAGATCGCGGCAGAACTGCCGGAAAACGAGTATCGCACGCTTGCCGAAGGCATGCGGCGGGGCGGCCTCGCCCCGGGCGATCTGGATGCATTCGAGCACGGACGCGCCGCCACACTGCCGCCTGCAGGCCAATGCAATGTCGTCTATCACCTTACCCAGGCGCTGATCGCGATGCCGGACGAGCAGGAACTGCGCTTCACGCGCTGGCTCCTGTCGCAGGAGCCCGCGGTACCCGCGCAGCGCTGACAGGCCGGAACCAGGAGACAGGCAAATGGACGACCATCGTTCCGGCAGGTCCGCATCGCGCGGATCGGTGATTTTCGGGATCAGCATCGTCGTGCTGCTGATCGCGGCGCTGATCGGAGCCTTCTGGTGGCAGGCGGCGGAGAAGCATCGCCGCACCGCGCCCGAGACGATCGAAGCCGAGCTGGTCAAGGATCCCTTTGCGGGCAGGCTGTTCGCGACGATGAAGCAGACCCATCCCAAGGACTTGGCCGAATTCACCCGGCGCATGTCGAAGCTGATGCGCGATGGATCGAGCCTCGATCATATCCGGACCGAATCCTATGAGTTCCTGCGCAAGACCGGCGAGGGTCAGGTCGCGCAGATCGTCCAGGCGCCGCATGCCGAGCTGGCCGAGGTGCGCAAGACCCAGAAGGCGCTGCTGACCGAGCTGGAAAGCCATGACGTGATGCTCTGCGCCCGTTTCGCCATGACCGGATCGGTGTTTGTCAACAGCGCCCAGAACGAAATCCGCCCGCTGCTGATCGACGCCAGCATCGCCGCGTGGAAAGCCGCCGCGGCAGGCCGCGACCGTCCGGCGAAGCGCGCCATTCCCAAGACATGGGGCCAGGACGACGGCGCCATGCTGATCGAGGCGATGCGCAAGGCGGGGATGAGCGACGTCGATCTTCAGGTGTTCGCCTCACCCTATGGCATGCAGTCCGCGCCCGCATGGCGGCAATGCGCGATCGGCGTCTATCTGTGGACCGCACTCGATGCGTTGCCGGCGGACAAGGCCGACATGGCGACCGCGATGATCATCACCCAGGCCAATTGAACCACGATAAACATCGCCCGCGCCCTTGAGCCGCGCCGCGCCTGTCCCTAGCGCAGGGGCGTGTCCTCCGATCGCATCCTGACCGGCATCGGCCTGCGCCTGTTCGCCATCGCCAGCCTTGCGACGATGGCGGCGCTGATCAAGCTGGTCGAGGCGCGCGGCGCATCGCTGATCGAGATCCTGTTCTATCGCCAGCTCTTCGCGGTGCCGCTGGTCACCGCCTGGCTGGCGATCGGCCCCGGCCTCGCCACCATCCGCACCGATCGCATCGGCGCGCATATCGGCCGAAGCGTGGTGGGAGTGATCGGCATGGTCTTCAATTTCGGCGCGATCGTACTGCTGCCGCTGGCGGAGGCGACGACGCTGCAATTTACCGTGCCGATCTTCGCCACGATCCTCGGCGCGCTGGTGTTGCGCGAAAGCGTCGGCTGGCATCGCTGGGTGGCGGTCGCGGTGGGCTTTGCCGGCGTGCTGATCGTGGCCCAGCCGGGCGACGGGCATTTCCCGCTCTACGGCACGATGGTCGGCCTCACCGCGGCGTTTCTGGTGGCGATCATAGCGATCCAGCTGCGCCAGCTCGGCCGGACCGAGAGTGCGGGGACCACCGTCTTCTGGTTCTCTACCCTGTCGCTGCCGCCGCTGTTTATCGCCTATTGCTTCGTCGCAGAGCCGCACGATCTGGCGACCTTCGCGTTGCTCGCCTCGCTCGGTGTGATCGGCGGCATCGGCCAGCTGGCGCTCACCGCCTCGCTCCGCTTCGCACCGGTCTCGACCGTGGTGCCGATGGACTATTCCAGCCTCGTCTGGGCGACCGTCTATGGCTGGCTGCTCTTCGCGGTGCTGCCTACGCCCGCAACCTGGCTAGGCGCCCCGGTGATCATCGCCAGCGGCCTGTACATCGTCTGGCGCGAGCGGATGCGGCACCAGGAGAAGCCGGTCGAGCCTTCGCTTTAGTTGGTCCAGCGCCAGCGCCACGAGAACAGGCCGATCGATACCGGCAGCGTGGCATAGAGGAACGGCGCGTAGAAATGCGGCCCCGGGATCATCGCCAGCGCTGCCGAGGCAAGCCCGGTGACCGACAGGATCACCCAGATCCAGCTCTGCCCCGCCGCCTCGCGCCGTTTCCCGGCATCCAGCGCCTCGTTGCGTAGCGCATCGCGGAACAGCGCGGCGGTCAGCACCGACATTGCGGTGAAGCCGAAGCCATAGATGGTGAAAAGCTGCCCCATGCTGCCGCGATAGGCGCTGCGATCGCCGACCAGGAATGCCGCGAACGACAGCGCCATCGACCGCAGCGGCACGATGTAGATCAGCACGAGGAACACCAGCAGCAGCGTCAACAGCAGCGAGCGTATATCGCCCGCCCCGCGCAGCGCCCGCCAGCGGACATGGCTGAACCAGAACATCGCGATGATCGCGAAGCCGATCGCGAAGCTGGGGATCGCGGCGACCGCGCTCTCCAGCGTCGCCGCATCCGCGGCCGATCCCCCTGCCCCCACTACCATCAGCGAGACGGCAAAGGCGAACGAGGCGTCGGTGAAGTTGTCGACTCGCTTGATCGTTTCAGGCGTCATGGCGGTACACCAGCATGAGGTTGTTGGCGGGCATCTCGACGGTGCGGCGCAGGCTCAGCCCGTGCGCCGCACCCACATCGCTCACGGCCTCGACATGGCGGAGGCCGAATTCGGAGCTCTTCTCCTTCAGCCACAGCTCGAACTGCTCGTTCGAAGGGGCGGTCGGAATACCCGCGCGGCGATAGGGTCCGTAGAGGATCAGCGGCGCGCCGGGCGCGAGCAGCCGCCCCGCCCCGGCCATCAGCCCCAGCGTCGCCGCCCATGGGCTGATATGCACCATGTTGATACACAGGATCGCATCGGCTGCATCCACCGGCCACGGTGCCGACGCATCCAGCGCAACCGGCGGCAGCACGTTGGGCAGCCCCGCGCACCAGTCCGCGATCGACGCCAGCGCATCCGCATCGGGATCGCTCGGCTGCCAGGTCAGCGCCGGAAACCGTTCCGCGAACGCAGCGCAATGCTCGCCCGTCCCGCTGGCGATCTCCAGCACCAGCCCCGCGTCCGGCAATTCCTCCGCCAGCACCGCCGCGATCGGATCGCGGTTCCGCTCCGTGGCCGGCGCGTGGCGCCTCACCGGGCGCGCGCTTCTTCGAGCAGCCGCTTCGCGCGCAGGTACATCTCGATCCGCTGGACGCTGAGCAGGCCGAGCGCGAAGGCGATCAGCACGTCGGTCACCGTCATGATGTCGAGGTGCAGGCTCGACCCGCCGAGCACCGCGATCTCGCGCGCGGCATAGCGGACGAGGATGATGCCCAGCAGGAAGAACATCGCCGCCAGCGATCCCTTCTGGCTGATCTCGTGCGTCTCCGGGTTGACGGTGATGTGCATCATCTTGCCGCGATACCAGCCCGCCAGCGCGCCCAGCCCCAGCGCCACAAAGCACCACAGGATCACCATGCCATGCGGCGGAAACCGGTAATAGAGGAACGCCGCGAGCAGCGCATAGATGCCCGGCACGATCCACAATTGCCCGATCTTCAGCGGCCGTTCCTTCGACATGCGCCGCATGCGGAACGCGACCACCGCGACGAGCACCACGAAGAAGATCGCGTAGCTGATCCAGCCCGCCTGAATGGCCTGATTGTTCATGAGCCCAGCTTGTTCCGCAGCGCAAGCGGCTTGGCAAGGCCGTTGCACGCGCGCACGTTCGGGCGCATCCCGGCCCCTGATCGGGAGGATTGCATGAACATCGAGAAGGACAGCCCGGGCGTGCGCTTTCCGCCGCCCTTGGTGTTCATCGGCACGCTGCTGATCGGCGTGGCGCTGGGCGGCCCCGGCATTCCGATGGACCGCGACTGGAGCGATCTGATCGGCTGGTTCGGCATCGTCGCGGGCATGTCGATCGTGCTGACCGCACTGGGCCTGTTCCGCCGCGCCGGCACCCGTGCCGAGCCGTGGCGCGAAAGCTCGGCGATCGTCACCGACGGGGTTTATCGCTGGACGCGCAACCCGATGTATCTGGGCATGGCGCTCACCTATGCCGGCATCGCGCTGCTCTGCGACAGCCTGATCGCGCTGGCCCTGCTGGTGCCCGTCATCTTCGTGATCCAGCGTCAGGTGATCGAGCGCGAGGAGGCCTATCTGATCGCCCGCTTCGGCGAACCGTATCGCGATTATATGGCCCGCGTCCGCCGCTGGTTCTAAGCCGAATAGAGCGCCCGGCAGGTGGTGAGATAATCGGCCATGAACCCATGGTCCGTCACCGCCCCCATCATCTCGAGAAAATAGTCGGTGATGATCGAGGGGCTGAGTGCGTCGATCGCCCGAAACGCCTTGCGCAGTGTGATCAGAACATCCTGATCCCCGCTCTCAATATCGAACCAGATACGCTCGACCAGGTCGCCGCGCGGCTCGATCTTGACGTAGCAATGCGTGCCCAGCCCAAAACACCAGGCGTCTTCATTGTACGACCCCATCGCGTCGCGGCACGCCGGATCGAACCCCGCCATCGCAGTCGAATGGAAGCGGCGGACACGCGGCATCACCGCTTCCAGCGCCGCCGCTGCATCGGCAAGGCGAAGGCCCGCATCGACGTAAGTGTGGTCCGGGGCACCGATGATATGCATGTCGCTATAGCCACCCGAAGGCAGCCGGTTCCGCTCGGCCGCAGCAATCGCCGCGCGCATATCCGCCTCGGCCTCCGCCCGCGCCGCGAGCGGATAGAGCCGGCGCATCTCCCAATTGTCTTCGTGGATATGGATCAGCTCGGGCATGGCTTCCTCGTGCGGGAAACGGGATGAAGGCGCTATTCCCTTGTCTGCGTCATGCCCCTCAAACGGGCGGGTTGACGACCGACCAGAGGAGGAAGGTCACACGCCGGCTTAGGGTCTGGGCTCAATCAGGTTCGATAGCGTGCGTCTCAGCGATAGCTCTCCCCCTTGATGGGATCATCGGGCCGGTCATGCCCCCAGCATGACCTAAACAGCGCGGGGCGCTGTTTACCCGATGATGGTTGGGAGGGGGTGACCTCTCCTCATGAGACTGTCCAATGAGGAGAGGTCACCCTCATCCTCCCACCGCTTCGCGGCGGGCCCCTCCTTCTCCCATCAAGGGAGAAGGGTGTGTCCCCCGGTCTCAGCGCCTTGAGCTGAAATCTGGTTGCGCTCGGATCCTACGGCACCGAAATCACGATCGTCTCGTACGCGATCTCGACCGATTCCACCGCGACCTCGTTGCCGTCGGACTTCATGTCGGTGCCGGTCAGCTTGGTGGGGAAGGCGTTGTTCAGCGTCCAGCGATACTGAACCCCGCCGCTTTCATCGAGCAGATCGACAAGGATCGTCTGCCGCGCGATCGTGTTCATCGTGATCTGGTCGAACCAGCTCCACAGCGTGTCGCTGGTCGCGAAGATGCCCTTCTTCAGCGTGACGTTCCCGACCTTGGCCAGCCCCGGCATCTTGATCGGCGCGAAGATCCCGCTGTTGTCCCCGCGATATTCGATGACCTGAACTTCGGTCTCCAGGCCGCTCACTTCCTGAAACGGCACGGCCTGTCCGGCCAGTGTGACGCTGAAATAGAATTTGGGCAGCGGCCAGGTGGCGCTCTCGTCGGTCATGCGGATATCCCCTCGCGGCGAGGGTGGCAGCATGACGGGCAGCCGTCACCCCGGATCGACTCCGGAATGACGGCTTGCCGGCTTATTCCGCGGCCTGCGCCACCGCGGGTTCGTGATAGGCCAGCACCGGTTTGCGCGCGGCCAGCGTCTCGTCGAGGCGGCGGCGGGGCGCGAAGTGCGGTGCGGTGCGGATCGCCGGATCGCCATTCTTCGCGCGCGCCGCGACCGAACGGAACGCGCCGATGAACTGGTCCAAAGTCGCCTTGCTCTCTGTCTCGGTCGGTTCGACCAGCATCGCGCCATGGACGACCAGCGGGAAATAGACCGTCATCGGGTGATAGCCCTCGTCGATCAGACCCTTGGCGATGTCGATGGTCGAGAAGCCCTCGGGCAGTCCCTTGTCGCTGAAGATCGCCTCATGCATGCACGGCCCCGAGGCTGCGAACGGCGCATCGAGCAGATCGTCCATCGACCGCAGGATATAATTGGCGTTCAGCACCGAATCCTCGGCCACCTGACGCAGCCCGTCGGCGCCATGGCTGAGGATATAGGTCAGCGCGCGGGTGAACATGCCCATCTGGCCATGGAAGGCAGTCATGCGGCCGAACGTGCCGGCATGATGCTCGCCCGCCGTCTCTTCCTCGACCAGACGGAAATGATCGCCATCCTTCTCGACGAACGGCAGCGGCGCATAGGGCGTCAGCGCTTCGGAGAGCACCACCGGCCCCGAACCCGGACCGCCGCCGCCATGCGGAGTCGAGAAGGTCTTGTGCAGGTTGATGTGCATCGCATCGATGCCCAGGTCGCCCGGACGCACCCGGCCGACGATCGCGTTGAAGTTCGCGCCGTCGCAATAGACGTAGCCGCCCGCGTCATGCACCGCGTCCGAGATCGCCTTCATGTCGCGCTCGAACAGGCCGCAGGTGTTCGGGTTGGTGATCATCACGCCGGCAATGTCCGGCCCCAGCCGGCGCTTCAGCGCTTCCAGATCGACACGGCCATCGTCGGTCGCCGGGATATCTTCGACGGTGAAGCCTGCGAACGCCGCGGTCGCCGGGTTGGTGCCATGCGCGCTGATCGGCACCAGCAGGATCTTGCGCGCCTGCTCGCCGCGCGCGTCGAGCGCCGCGCGGATCGCCAGCACGCCGCAAAGCTCGCCATGCGCGCCCGCCTTCGGGCTCATCGCAACGCTGTGCATGCCGGTGAGCGTGATCAGCCAGTGCGCCAGCTGGTCGATGACCTCGAATGCGCCCTGCGCCGCATCGACCGGAGTCAGCGGGTGCAGATCGGCGAAACCGGGAAGCCGCGCCATCCGCTCGTTCAGGCGCGGATTGTGCTTCATCGTGCAGCTGCCCAGCGGGAACAGGCCCAGATCGATCGCGTAATTCTGACGCGACAGGCGGGTATAGTGGCGAACCGTCTCCGGCTCGGACAGGCCAGGCAGGCCGATGGCCTTGTTCCGCTCCAGCCCGCCGAGACGCGATGTGCCCGCGGGGACATCGCCGAAATCGACGCCGGTGGTCTCCCCCGAACCGATCTCGAAGATCAAAGGCTCTTCCAGCATCAGCGCGCGATTGCCAGTGAAGGTCGATGCGTCGCTCTCGCCCGCTTCCGGGGTGGTCGGGCGCCAGCCGCTTGCGTTGATGGTGCTCATGCCAGCGCCTCCTCGAGCGCGGAGGCAAGCGTTTCGACGTCCTCCGTGGTGGTGGTTTCGGTGACCGCGACGATCAGGCCGTTCTCAAGGCCCGCTTCGCCCGGATACAGGCGGCCCAGCGACACGCCGGCCAGAATGCCCTGATCGGCAAGCTGGCGGACCAGCGGACGCGCTTCCTTCGACAGCTTCAGCGTGAACTCGTTGAAGAAGGTCGGCGTGACCAGCTCGACGCCCGACACCGCGGCCAGACGGTCCGCCGCAGCGCTGGCCCCGGCATGGTTCACCGCGGCCAGCTGCCGCAGCCCCTTCTCGCCCAGCAGGGTCATGTGGATCGACCAGGCCAGCGCACACAACACCGAGGAGGTGCAGATGTTCGACGTCGCCTTCTCGCGCCGGATATGCTGCTCGCGGGTGGAGAGCGTCAGCACGAAGCCGCGCTTGCCCTCGGCATCGACGGTCTCACCGCACAGCCGCCCCGGCATCTGCCGCACCAGCTTCTCGGAGCAGGCGAACAAGCCGACATACGGCCCGCCGAACTGGAGGCCGACACCGATCGACTGGCCCTCGCCCACCACGATGTCCGCGCCCATCTCGCCCGGCGATTTGATCGCGCCCAGCGCAACCGGCTCGGTCACGACCGCAACCAGCAGTGCCTTCTTCGCATGCGCTGCTTCGGCCAGCTTCGACAGGTCGGCGATGCGCCCGAGAATGTCGGGATACTGCACCACCACGCACGACGTATCGTCGTCGATCAGCGCGATCAGATCGTCGGTGTCCGGCGTCGCGCCCAGCACCGGCAGGCGCGTGTCGAGCACGTCGCCGGTATACTTTGCCATGGTATTGGCGACCGACACATAATGCGGATGCAGCCCACCTGAGAGGATCGCCTTGCCCCGACGCGTCACACGCCGCGCCATCACGATCGCCTCCCAACAGGCGGTCGAGCCGTCATACATCGACGCGTTCGCCACATCGCAGCCGAGCAGCCTCGCGACCTGCGACTGGAACTCGAACATCATCTGCAGCGTGCCCTGCGCGATCTCGGGCTGGTACGGCGTATAGGCGGTCAGGAACTCGCCGCGCTGGATCAGGTGATCGACGCTGGCCGGCACATGATGCTTGTAGGCGCCCGCCCCCAGAAAGAACGGCGCGCTGCCCGCCGACAGGTTCTTCGCGGCCAGTTTCGTCATGTGCCGCTCGACGGCCAGCTCGCTGGCATGCAGCGGCAGGCCGGCAATCGGCCCATCGAAGCGCGCAGCCTCGGGCACGTCGACGAACAGGTCGTCGATGGTCTTCGCGCCGATCACGCCCAGCATGTCCTGGCGATCGGTGTGGGTAAGGGGCAGGTAGCGCATCGATTTTCCTTCTCCCCTCCCGCTTGCGGGAGGGGTCGGGGGAGGGCCTGTCAAAATCGAGGACGGCGTGTGCGGACACGCCCTCCCCTAGCCCCTCCCGCAAGCGGGAGGGGGACTTAAAGCTTACTCACGAACTCGGCATAAGCGCTCTCGTTCATCAGGCCGTCCAGCTCGCTGGTGTCGCTTAGCGTCAGCTTGAAGAACCAGCCATCGCCCTCGGCATCCTCGTTCACCAGCTCGGGCGTGTCGGCCAGTGCCGCATTGCCTTCGATCACGGTGCCGGAGACGGGCGAATAGACGTCGGACGCGGCCTTCACGCTTTCGACCACCGCGGCTTCGTCGCCCTTGGTCACGTCGCGGCCTTCCTCGGGGGTCTCGACGAACACGATGTCGCCCAGCTGGCCCTGCGCATATTCGCTGATGCCGACGGTACCGATATCGCCCTCGACTTCGACCCATTCATGATCTTCGGTGTAGTAACGGCTCATGTGTCAGGCTCCCTTTCTGACATAGCGATGGGGAACGAAGGGCATCTTCACGACCTCCGCGGTGTGGACCTTGCCGCGCTGGGCAAGCGTGATCTTCGTGCCGGGCTCGGCGAGCGACAGCGGCACATAGGCCATGGCGATCGGCTTCTGAACGCTCGGTGCGAACCCGCCCGAGGTCACCTTGCCGACTTCGCTGCCTTCGCCATCGAGCACCGCCGCACCTTCGCGAACCGGCTGGCGGCCTTCGACGATCAGACCGACGCGCTTCAGGATCGGCCCGTTCTCGCGCTCGGCCATGATGCGTTCGTGACCGGGGAAGCCGCCTTCCTCGCGGCGGCGCTTCTTCAGCGCGAATCCCAGCGCGGCGGAGACCGGCGTGGTCTCGGTATCCAGATCATGCCCATAGAGCGGCAGATCCGCCTCGAGCCGCAGCGAGTCGCGCGCGCCCAGCCCGATCGGCTTCACCTCGTCCTGCGCGGTCAGCGCATCGGCCAGCGCCGTCACCGCCTCGGCAGGCACCGAAATCTCGAACCCGTCCTCGCCGGTATAGCCCGAGCGGCTGATCCACAGATCATGGCCCTGCCACTGGAACAGCGCACCCTGCATGAACACCAGCGCCTCGACGCCCGGGATCACCCGCGCCAGCGCATCGACCGCCTTGGGACCCTGCAGCGCCAGCAGCGCCTGCTCGTCCAGGTAATTGATCTCGATCTCGTCGGGCAGAAACTCGCGGAAATGCGCGATATCGTCCCATTTGCACGCGCCGTTGACGACCATGTAGATCGACCCGTCGTCGCGCCGGGTCAGCATCAGATCGTCGAGGATGCCGCCATTCTCGGCCAGCAGCAGCGAATAGACCGGGTGGCCCGGCTTCGCCGCGGCGATATCCGCCGGCATCAGCGCCTCGAGCGCGGCTTCCACACCTTCGCCGGTGAAGATCAGCTGGCCCATATGGCTCACGTCGAACAGCCCGGCGCTCTCCCGCGTCCACAGATGCTCGGCCATGATGCCTTCGTACTGGACGGGCATCTCATAGCCCGCGAACGGCACCATCCGGCCGCCCCGCGCGCGGTGCCACGCATCCAGCGCCAGCGTCATCAGTTCGGGTTCGCCGTCGGTATCGGTCTGGACGTCCTGGCTCATCACGGCACTCCGGCTTCGAGGATCGACGGAACACCGCGCGCCATAAGCACGCCTTGGGTCCATCGCCCCCTCTGTCACGGGAACCTGAGAGCTTTCGCCGCTGCAAAACGGCTTACCCCTTCGGTGGCCATCCCCTCCCGAATCCGGGCGGATGGCGCTTTCCAGAGTGTCCTGACGCGCGCGGTCCCTGATGCCTGAGAGATTCCGGGGCGGTTGCTCCTTCGGCGGCCCGCCTCGCGGCGAACACTCTCCCTCGCGCGTCCGTCACGGCAAGCCGCAACAGACAAGCGCAGCCTTGGCCATGCCCCCGATTCGAGTCAATCGCACTTGCAGCATAAACACGCTGCACCGGCACATTGCCGCGCCCACGCTACCGGTAAACTACGTGGCTGTAGTTCTACGCACCCCGGCTTCTTTCAAGAGTTAACCCAACAGCCCGAAAAGGGCGCAGAACAAATCGCCAGATCTGCGAGCCGCCATGAAAAGTACCTGCACTCTCGACACGATCCACAATCGCCTCGAAGTCTGCGCCAGCGGGCAATGGACCATGGAGGATGCCGATGATTTCCATCGGCAGATGCTCGGCGTTCGCCAATGGGCGGATCGCAATGGCGAGGCCACCGTATCGATACTGGCCGATCTCGACGGTCTCGTCCTGCACACCGCGCCGATTGCCGAGCGCGTGGCGATCACCGTCAACGAGATCCGCAGTATCCGCCGTAGCAAATATGCGCTGGTCGTCCCCAGCTATCTGATGCGGATGCAGTGCCGCCGGCTGCTGAACGGGATCGAGCACCAGATTTTCGATACGCGCGAACAGGCGATCGAATGGCTCGGCTGGCGGATGTTCATCCCGCGGGTCGCGGCATGACCGCGCTGCTCAAGCACCCGCGCCCGCGCCGCGACCTGGGCAACGATCCGGCCACGCTGATGCCCGGCGCGCTCACTCTGTCCTACGAGACCGAGAGCCGCTTCATCCTGGTATCGGGCAACGGCATGTGGTCGCCGCGCCAGCTCGACGAGCATCTGCGCGACTTTGCCGATCTGGTCGATCAGTTGCGCCGCCAGCATATCCGCATCCGCGTGCTCGTCGATCTGAAGGATGCCGCGATCCAGACGCCCGAAGTCACGCGTGTGCTCGCTCATGGCACAAGGGATTGCCATCGCGACGGCGATCGGGTGGCATTGCTGGTCCCCGGATCGCTGGCCAAGATGCAGATGCGCCGCATCCTCGGCACCCGGCATCACAATTACTTCGTTTCCGAATCGGCCGCCCGACTCTGGCTCTCGGCCAGCGACTGGAGCTGAACCGACCTCACGTCATCATGCCTTCCGCGGGTGCACCCCTGCCGGAACGAGAAAGGGCCGGGATCGCTCCCGGCCCTTTCCTGTTTCTCGTCGCGAAGCCGCTTAGCGGGTGACGTTATACTTCAGCTGGTCGTCGGTCAGCTGGAAGCCGACCAGCGCCTCGAACGTCGCCGACAGCACCGACTGGCGGATCGCCGGATCGGCCAGCGGATCCGTCGCTGCGTCGGTATCTCCGGGCTTGCGCTTGCGGGTCAGGCGCTCGCGCACATCGGCGGGCAGCGTCGCGGCAGCGCGCGAAACCTGCGTCGTCGCGGTGCCCTTTGCCGAGGCGCGCAACTGGCCCGGCTCGAAATTCACCGTCACGCGGCCGATCCGCTTCGCGGTCACCGAAGTGCCGCCGCGAACCACGGTCACGAAATAGGGGAAGGAAACCGTGCGCGCGCCCTCGGCGCTGGCGCGACGTGCCTGCACGTCGAAATTGATCGTGGTGACCACCTGCTCGCCCGAATCGTCGCAGGTCGACGTCACGTTGGTCAGTACTGCAACCACGTCGATCGCAGCCGCCTCGCGGCTCGCCGGCGGGTTGAAGCTGGTGATGTCGCCGGTTCCGGCGGGCACCGCGACATGCGGGCAAGGCGAGCGGACGGCGGTGATGCCGACTCCGCCGATGGCTTCGATCTCACCCGTCTTGTTGCAACCGCCCAGAGCGATCAGGGCGAGGACGGGGACGGCGAACTTGGCGATCGACACAGGGCACCTTTCAGACAAAACGGGCCGTGAGCATGCGCACCGGCCCGAAACGAGCGGCACCATAGGAAGCGCCTTCCGCCGGTGCAAGCAATCGCGTAGGGACGGCGCATGTCCGGAATAAGGCCGCCTTTAGACCTTCTCATCGCCGCCCCGCGCGGCTTCTGCGCGGGTGTCGACCGCGCGATCCGCATCGTCGAGCTGGCGATCGAGAAATATGGCGCGCCGGTCTATGTCCGGCACGAGATCGTCCACAACAAGTTCGTGGTCGACAGTCTGAAGGCCAAGGGCGCGATCTTTGTCGACGAGCTGGACAAGGTGCCCGACGGCGTTCCTGTCGTCTTTTCCGCGCACGGCGTGCCCAAGGCGGTACCGGCCAAGGCCGAGGAGCGCGGACTCGACTATCTCGACGCCACCTGCCCGCTGGTCTCCAAGGTCCATCGTCAGGCCGAGCGGCTGGTGAATCAGGGCCGACACATCCTCTTCATCGGTCATGCCGGGCATCCGGAGGTGATCGGCACCTTCGGTCAGGTGCCGGAAGGCGCGATGACTCTGGTCGAAACGCCTGCCGATGCCGAACAGGTGACGGTCACCGATCCGGAAAATCTCGCCTTCCTCACCCAGACGACACTGTCGGTCGACGATACCGCCGCGACGCTGGAGGTACTCAAGCGCCGCTTCCCCGCGATCCTGGCGCCCGGTCCCAACGACATCTGCTATGCCACCACCAACCGTCAGGGCGCGGTGAAGGCGATCGCATCGTCGGTCGATCTGATGCTGATCATCGGCGGCAAGAATTCGTCCAACTCGCTCCGCCTGGTCGAAGTCGCCGAGCGCGAAGGCACCACCGCCTATCTGATCCCCCGCGCGGAGGATCTGGACTGGGCATGGTTCGATGGCGTGAAGACGCTGGGCATCAGCGCCGGCGCATCCGCGCCCGAATTGCTGGTGCGCGAACTGATCGGCAAACTCGCCGAGCGCTACGAAGTGACCGAGCGCGAAGTCGAGACGGTGCCCGAGAACGTCGTCTTCAAACTGCCCCGCGGACTCGAGGCCGCGTGATGAAATTCCGTCACCCCGGCGAAAGCTGGGGTCTCGCGCCGCAAACCATTCGCTCGTTGCCCAGGATCCCGGCTTGCGCTGGGATAACGCTGTAAAGGGGGCATTCGAATGGCGGTCTACACACAGGTATCGGCTGAGGCGCTTTCCGCCTTCCTCGCGAAGTTCGACGTCGGCGAACTCGTGTCCGCCAAGGGCATCGCCGAGGGGGTCGAGAACTCCAACTATCTGGTCGACACCACCAAGAGCCGCTTCATTCTTACGCTCTACGAAAAGCGCGTCGATGCGGGCGATCTGCCCTGGTTCATGGCGCTGCTCGATCACCTTGCGGACCGCGGGCTACCGGTGCCGCCTGCCGTGCCCGATCGCGACGGCCGGATCATCCATGAGCTGGAGGGCCGCCCGGCCTGCCTGATCCAGTTCCTCTCGGGCGTCTCGGTCTCGCATCCCACCCCGGCTCAGGCGCGCGCCGCGGCGGAAGCGATGGGCAAGATGCATCACGCCGTCAGCGATTTCGATAAACCCCGCGCCAACAGCATGGGACCGGACGCGTGGAAGACGCTCGCCGATCGCATCGGCACCGGCTTCGACGATATCGCCGCGGGCCTCAGCCAGCGTGCTCTTTCCGAGGTGGATCGCATTGTCGGCCAATGGCCGAACCATCTGCCCGTCAGAGCGATCCATGCCGATCTTTTCCCCGACAATGTCCTGATGCTCGGCAATCGCGTGACCGGCCTGATCGACTTCTATTTCGCCTGCACCGATGTGCGCGCCTATGATCTTGCCGTCATGCACGGTGCCTGGGCGTTCGATGCCAGGGGCGAGAATTACGATCCGGAGATCGGCAAGGCGCTGATCGAAGGCTATTCGGCCAGCTTCGGGCTGAGCGATGCCGAACGCGCCGCCCTGCCCCTGCTGGCTCAGGGTGCCGCGCTGCGCTTCTTTCTCAGCCGCGCGTTCGACTGGATCAACACGCCCGCCGACGCGATGGTGACGCGCAAGGATCCCCTCGCCTATCTGCGCCGCCTCGATTTCTACACCGAACATGGGTCCACACTCTTCGCATGACCGAACTCCAGCATGTCGAGATCGCCACTGACGGCGCGTGCAAGGGCAATCCCGGCAAGGGCGGCTGGGGCGTGCTGCTGCGCATGGGCGGGGTCGAGAAGGAACTCTCGGGCGGCGAGGCGCATACCACCAACAACCGCATGGAGCTGATGGCCGCGATCCAGGGGCTGAAGGCGCTGAAACGCCCCTGCCGCGTGACGCTCTCCACCGACAGCCGCTATGTGATGGATGGCCTCACCAAGTGGATCCATGGCTGGCTCAAAAATGGCTGGAAGACGTCGGACAAGAAGCCGGTGAAGAATGCCGATCTGTGGATCGAACTGCTCGAGGCCGCCAAGCCGCACCGCGTCGAATGGAAATGGGTGAAGGGCCATGCCGGCCACCCGGACAACGAGCGCGCCGATCAGCTCGCCAGCGACGCCGCAATCGCCGCGCGTTGATCCCGGTGCAGCCGTTCACCGCCATCGCCAACGGCCTCGATATCGGCCCCGCGCTCGATGAACTGGCCGCGAATCCATGGTTCTGGATGTCCCCTAATGCCAACGCGCTGCTCGAAATCCCGTTGCTGAGCGGCGACTATGCGCGCGAGCTGGAAACGACGCTGCCGGAGCTGTGGAAGCTGATCGATACGGCCCTCGCCCATGTCGCAAAGGCTGGCGACACCGGCATGCTCGCTTATTGCCGCGCGGGCCTGATCCCGCCGGGCGCAGGCATCCCGCCCCATTTCGACGGCATCGATGGCGTGACGATCCGCCGCTACCAGCTCGCGCTGGCGTCCGAACCGGGCGTCGCGCTGGTGGTGGACGGCGAGACCCGCCGCTTCGAGCCCGGCGAGTTGTGGCAGATCGACGTGAGCAAGGTGCATTCGGTGCACAATGGCAGTCAAGCCGACCGCATCACGGTGCTGTTCGATACGGCCGCGGGGTAAGGCGTATCGATATCCAGCGTTACTAAAAATCCTCCCCCGGAGGGGGAGGGGGACCGCGAAGCGGTGGAGGGGGTTTGCCCCAAGCGATATCGCCTGTGGCGCTCCCCCTCCGTCAGGCTTCGCCTGCCACCCCCCCCCCTCCCGGGGGAGGATTGGCTGAATTTCGTTCTAACCGCTCCCAAACATTGCACTTGACAATGTTCCTATTTTGTTCTACGTGCCTTCCTCGAAGCTTCAAACACCTTCTGGCATCCATCGCTCCTGCATCGCCAAGATGCGGGCCGCCTCACCGCGACCCGTCGCGTGCGGGCGCGCAGCGAGGGCGTGCGCATGCACGCCGCCATTGTGACTCTTGTGACTTTGTCGATCGGGGGCGGTCGGCGAAAACGGAGATGTCTTGCCCAATGACCGGAGCTTCAAACGGCGGAGTCGTCCGCCTTCATCACGAAGAAGCGCGCGATCACATCCTTGGCCGGCCGCGCGGGGCGCAGCGTCTCGGCATCGAGGCAGCACCAGCTCGACTTCACTTCGGCAAGGACCTCGCCGCCGCGCTTGATGATCGTCTCGTAAAATGCGCGGGCGCCCTGCACCTTTTCGAGCAGCACGGTCGCCACGACATCGTCGTCGAGGAACGCCGGGCGGCGATAGGTGATCTCGTGCTTCAGCGCGACCCACAGATGGCCGGCAACCGCCTCGACCGGGGCAAGCGCCTGCCAGTGGCTGATGACGGCGGCCTGCACCCATTTGAGGTAGCTGGCGTTGTTCACATGCCCCATGAAATCGATATCGTCGGCGGCGACGTCGACCTGGAAATCATAAGGGATGGCGATGGCTGTCATTGCGGTGCAGCGTAACATGACGTGCACGTAAAGGCGACAGGAATCCGCAGAAAACTGCGGATTCCCGCTTTATCCAGCTTGCCGTAGCGTCAACCTTCGACGGGAGCGCCCGGTCCGTTCTTCAGGATCGAATCGATCGCGTTCTGCGCGCTGGCCTTCGAGCTGTAGCCCTCGGTCCAGAAGATCACTTCGCTGTTGTACTTGAACTTGGCGACATACTCGCCGGCCTTGTTCTGCTCGATCACGAACTTGTGTGCCATCGCACGCGACTCCGGTGGTTTCGGGACCGCAACGCTAGCGCGGGAAGCCGGTCCGCAACAGCGGATTTGCGGTCAATCCACAGCTTTCGGCGGCAGCCGCCACGGCGGCGGCGCGCTGGCGGGTTTCCAGCAGGGTTCGAGCGTCCGGGCGAGCTCGGCCGCCCATTGCCCCGGGGACTTTTCGGCAATGCGGCCATCATAAATGGAGCGGCGAAGATGCGAGCGAAATTCGACGCGCACCGTGTCGGCATGGATCACCAGTTCGATGGAATCGGCCGGCTGAGGGCTTACCAGTTCCGGCAGTACCCATTGGGCGTCGCGGGCCTTGGCGAGTTGCGCCATCGCACCGGGGCAGGTGGTCAGATCGGCTTCGACCCAGTCGAGCCGGGCCCCGTCGAGGGCATTGACCAGATCGCTTCGGCTCCGGATTCCCTTCCCTGTCAGGCCGATGACCAGCGCCGATCCGCGCCAGCGTGGCCGTTCGGCACCCTGCGGCGGAACCGGCGCGCGAACCATCCGCGCAATGCGTCCCTGGCTACACTGCTCTGCCGGCCTGCCGTTGCAGGCGTCGCGGATCACGATCGAATAGACGGGCCAGTTCCGGTCATCGCCGACATAGCGGATCCGGATCAGGTCACGGAACTCGCTGTCCGTCTCGAAGAATCGCGCCGGGTCGAACGCGATCGCCGCGACCTCGCGATGCACCCGCTGGAGGTCCCAGCCAGCCTGCGCATGAGCTGAAACTGGGAGAAGCAACGCCGCCGCCAGCCAGAACCGCATACAGACTCTCCGATCAGCCAAATCGCCGTGCAGAATAGCGCTCGAAATCGATTCCCGCGACCACATCCGCAGGCGCGTTGCCGGTGATCAGCGAAGCTGCGATCAGCGCCGCCGCGGGTGCGGTCTGGATGCCGAACCCGCCTTGGCCCGCGAACCAGAACAGGCCCTCCTGCCGCGCGTCGAAGCCATAGACCGGTCGCCGATCCGGCGCGAAGCTGCGCAGGCCGGCCCATTTGTGCTCCAGCTTGGTGATGCGCCAGTCGACGCAATGCTCGAACCGGTCGATGGCGATGGCGACGTCGATATCCTCGGGCTGCGCATCGCAGGCATCGGTGACAATCTCGTCATGTGGACTGAGCCACAGCCGCCCGCCCGCCTCGGGCTTGAAGTAAAAGCTGCCGCCGATATGCCCGACATGGCTCAGCCGCTCGGGCGGCGCCGGATCGGTCAGGATCTGGACCATGGTGCGGCGATAGGGCTGGATGCCCAGCGGCTTCGCCCCCGCCATCGCCGCCAGCGGATCGGCCCATGCACCCGCGGCATTGACCAGCAGATCGGCCTCGAACGCACCAGCACGGGTCTGCAGCTTCCACACGCCATTCTCGCGCGCGATCGCCTCGATCCCCGCCGACAGCTTCAGCTCGGCGCCGGCCTGCTTCGCAGTCTTGAGGTACGCGCCATGCAGCCCGCCCACATCGATATAGGCGCAGCTCGGCTCGTAGACGCAGTAAGCCCATTCGTCGCGCAGCCCGGGGATGCTCTCACGCGGATCGACTTCCAGCAGGGTCACCCCGCTGCCGTCGAACTCGGCGAGATATTCGTCCACCGACGCACGCTCGTCGGCCCTCGCGATATGGTGCGATCCGAGAGGCTCGAGATAATCGCGCAGTCCCGGTTCCGAAGCGCTGGTCAGCGGCTGGATATCCGGCCCGCCATAGGTTTCGGACCAGAAGGCGGCCGAGCGCCCGGTCGAGTGATAGCCCGGCTGCTCCTCGGCTTCGAGGATCAGGACACTGGCATGCGGCGCAAGCTCGGCGGCGAGACTCGCGCCTGCGATCCCCGCGCCGACAATGGCGATATCGTACCGGCTCAACGCTTCTGCGCCCTCGCCGCCAGGAACAGGTCGATCTCGCCGATGGCCCGGTTGCGCACCGGATCGACCTCGCGCAGCACCTCATGCGCAGCTTCCTTGCCGAATCGCACGACGCGCGCGTCGGGCAGCTTCGGCGCGATCTGCAGCGCCGACTTCGGCTCGACCAGCCCGTCGGCCTCCGCGATCAGCATCAGCACCGGCACCTTCATCGTCTTGAGCCGTGGCGAATTGCGCAGCTCGCGCATCGACTTGAACGCCTCGATCACCCAGCGCCAGCTCGGCGGGCCGGTGACGTTGCCGGGATTGGTCTGCTGCCAGAAGATCTCGTCCTCATAGCGATCGCGGTCATGCGTCAGCAGATTGGCGCGAGTCTCGGTGGTGTAGGGCTTCTCATTGCCCTTCCACGCCGGACGCGACGAGTCGCCGACACCGCCCATCAGCTTGGCCAGCCGCTCGCCCATCGACTGGCCCAGCGGCCCCTTCACGCCCAGCATCGGCGCGACCAGCACCGCGGCGTCGGGCGCGATCGCGCCTTCGGTCAGCGCGCGCAGCAGGATGTGCCCGCCCATCGAATGGCCCATCGCGACATGCGGCCCCGGCGTCGCCGCGACCCACTGGGCATAGAAGGCCTGCAGGTCGGACACGAACTGCCCGAAATCCTCGATATGCCCGCAATTGGCAGCGTCGGTCAGCCGGCCGGAGCCACCCTGCCCGCGCCAGTCGAACGAGGTGATGGTCCATCCCTGATCGTGCCAATGGCCGAATACCTCGAGATACTTCTCGAAAATGTCGCCGCGTCCGCCCTGGAACAGGATGCTGCCGCGCGGGGTCGCGGTGGCCGCGGGCCAGGCAAAGGCACGCAGCTGCCACCCGTCGGGGGCGTTCCAGCTGTGGATGGTCGCGCCCTGGGGAATCGCGCGGCGGTCATAAGGGGAAGCACTCATCCGGCTTGGTTACGTTTTGATAAGCCGTTCCGTCTAGGGATTTGGCGGGATGGGGGAACTGTTTGTCACCTTTCTGCTGGTCGCGCTCGGCCTTCTCCTCGTTTCGGCGGGGATAGAAGACGCGCGCATCCGCGAAATCGCCAACTGGAAGAACGCGCTGATCGCACTGATGGCGCCGCTTTGGTGGTGGGCCAACGGCCTGTCGCTGTGGCCCGACGTCGCGCTTCAGGTCGGCGTCGCCCTTGCCGTCTTCGCCTTTTTCGCCGGCGCCTTTGCGCTGGGACAGATGGGCGGCGGCGACGTCAAGATGATCGGCGCGCTCGCGCTGTGGCTGCCGGTCCAGCCTCTGATCTGGATGCTGGTGCTGATGTCGCTGCTCGGCGGCGTGCTCACGATCGTGATGGTCGTCGAGAAGTGGCTGCGGAAAAACGGGAACCCTGTGGAAATTCCTTATGGCGTGGCGATCGCAATCGCGACGCTGATCGTCATTCGCGAACCGATAATTAACCATTTCGGTTGAGAGATAGGCCGGATCAACACCGGCCTTTTGTTTGTGTTTGGGAACTGAAGCGTCATGGATGCACGGAAGATCATTCTCCTCGTAGGCGCGCTCGTCGTTGCTGCGATCACCGCGTTCATGGCGCGCAACCTCATGGTCGGCGCGCCTGCGCCGGTCGCCGGGGCTGCCCCGGTCGTCGGTCAGGAGCCCGTCGTGAACACCGTGCAGGTGCTGGTCGCGACGCGCCCGCTGCCGGTCGGCACGATCCTGGGCCCGGACGCGATGAAGTTCGTCCCCTGGCCGAAGGACCTGATCGAAGGCGCCTATTTCCAGCAGGGCGAAAGCGATCCCAAGAATCTTCAGGGCACCGTGGTGCGCTTCGCGATTCCCGCGGGCCAGCCGCTGACCCAGGGCGCGCTGGTCAAGCCGGGCGACCGCGGCTTCCTCGCTGCGGCTCTCGGGCCGGGCATGCGCGCCGTCACCGTGCCGGTCGACGCCAAATCGTCGGTCGCAGGCTTCGTCTTCCCGGGCGACCGGGTCGATCTCATTCTCACGCAGGAAGTCGCCGGCGGCGGCGACGGGCCTCCCTTGAAGGCTTCGGAGACCGTGCTGCGCAACGTGCGCATCCTCGCCACCGACCAGCGCACCGACAAGCAGACCGACGAAAAGGGCAACTCGGTCGTCACCACCTATTCCAGCGTCACCATCGAAGCGACGCCCGAAATCGCCGAAAAGATCGCGGTCATGCAGACCGTCGGCAGCCTCTCGCTGTCGCTGCGTTCGATCGCCGACAATCAGGGCGAACTCGAGGAAGCCATTGCCAGCGGCGCGATCAACGTGCCGGAGGGCAACAATCCGGCCGCCGAGCGCGCGATGATGGCGCGGGTCAATGCCCGCCCCAGCGAAGGCCGCGGCTCGGTCTCGACCGGCGCCGACGTGTCGCGTTTCCAGCGCAGCACCGTGCCGGGCAAGCCCAAGGAAGACCGCGGCAATGCGTCGTCCGGCTCTCAGCAGAATTATCCGGGTGCGCCTGCACCCGTCGCAACGGGACCCACCGTCAACGTCTCGCGCGGCAACAATGTGACCGTGGTTCCGGTCGGGGGGAAGAATTAAGATGCGTACCATCAAGCCCTTGCGGCTGACGCTCGCGATCCTGGCGGCCACCGCCGGGATGGGCGGGGTCGCGGCGCCCGCCGCCGCGCAGGCCGTTCCCGCCAGCGCCTCCGCCGGCGTGCTTCAGCTCAACACCGGCCGCGGCCGTCTGGTCACCCTCGACACGCAGATGTCGGACGTATTCGTCGCGAACGAAGCCATTGCCGATGTGCAGGTGCGTTCGCCGACGCAGATCTACATCTTCGGCAAGTCGCCGGGCGAAACCACCGTCTCGATCACCAACAAGCAGGGTCGCGTGATCTTCGCGACCACCGTGCGCGTGGGCAACAACATCGACTCGATCGATTCGATGCTGCGCCTCGCCATGCCGGAAGCCCAGATCGTCGCCACGCCGATGAACGGCCTCGTGCTGCTGACCGGCACCGTCGCCAGCCCCGGCGATGCCGCCGAGGCCGAGCGCCTCGTCCAGGCCTTTGTCGGTGAGAACGTCAAGATCGTCAGCCGCCTGCGCACCGCAACGCCGCTGCAGGTGATGCTGCAGGTCCGCTTCGCCGAAGTGAGCCGCAGCTTCCTGAAGAATGTCGGCGTCAACCTGCTGACCCGCGATCAGGGCAACGGCATCTCGGTCGGCGTCGGTTCGGGCACCCGCACCCCCGGCACGATCGGCACGCCCGATCTGTCGAACCTGCCGGTGCTCGATGCCTCGTCCAAGTTCGGCTTCCCGGCCGGCACGATCAGCCTGCCTTTCGATCCGGCACGCGGCGACTTCGTCTATCCGGGCACGGGCACGACCAACACCTTCCTCAAGAACCCGGCGACCTTCACTTCGCTGGGCATTGCCGGCCGCCTGCTCGGCCTCGACGTCCTTTCGGCGATCGATCTGGGCGAGCGCATCGGTCAGGTGACCACGCTCGCCACGCCGAACCTGACTGCGCTTTCGGGCGAGACCGCGACCTTCCTGGCCGGCGGCGAGATCCCGATCCCGATCAGCCAGGGCCTTGGCGCCGTGTCGGTCGAATACAAGCAATATGGCGTCAGCCTGGCCTTCACCCCGACGGTGATGTCCGACGGCCGCATCTCGCTGCGCGTCCGCCCGGAAGTGTCGCAGCTTTCGGCTGCCGGCGCGGTCCAGCTCAACGGCACCACCATTCCCGCGCTCACCACGCGCCGCACCGAGACCAGCATCGAGCTGGGTTCGGGCGAGAGCATGATGATCGCCGGGCTGGTCCAGAACAGCCACGACAACTCGATCGACAAGGCCCCGGGCCTGGGCGACGTGCCCGTCCTCGGCGCGCTGTTCCGCTCGAACGCCTTCCAGCGCAACGAGACCGAGCTGGTGATCGTGATCACCCCGTATCTGGTGAAGCCGGTCAACGCGAACGACATCGTCCTGCCGACCGACGGCTATGCCGCGCCGAACGATTTCGAGCGCATCCTTGGCGGCCAGCTGAGCGGCAAGGGCAAGGACAACGACCGGCCCAAGCCGCGCATGGAAACCGCACCCGATGCCGCCCCCTCGGTCGGCTCGCTGAGCGGCCCGATGCTGCCGGGTCAGGCGCCGCGCCAGCAGGCCGCGGTCACGCCGGTGCCGGTGCCCGATCAGCGCCGCGAGGAACGCCGTCCGCAATCGAACCGGAAGACCAAGGCCGTCGCGAGTGCAGCGCCGGGCTTCGGCGAGTGAACAGGCCAGTGACTAGGAACGTCAGGGAGTATCCCATGTTGAAGCGCATCGCCCTCCCCATCATGCTCTCGCCGGCCCTGCTGCTGAGCGCGTGCGGCACCTATAATGGCGGCGTGGACTCGGTGTATCAGCCGGTCGTCCAGCGCAGCGACTATGTGCTCGATCTCCAGACCAACGGCTACGGCCTGGCGCCGGGCGAACAGGCCCGCCTGTCCGGCTGGATGCAGGCGATGCAGCTGCGTTACGGCGATCGCGTCTCGATCGACGATGGCGCCGACGGCGCGACCGGCCGCGAGGAAGTGACCTCCGCCGCCGGCCAGTTCGGCCTGCTGCTGTCGGACAAGGCACCCGCCACGGTCGGCCAGATCGCACCGGGCACGGTGCGCGTCGTCGTCACGCGGATGAGCGCCACGGTGCCCAACTGCCCCGATCATTCGCGCATCTATCAGCCCGATTACAGCGCCAGCACCACCTCCAATTATGGCTGCGCAACCAACGCCAACCTCGCGGCGATGATCGCCAATCCGGCCGATCTGGTGCGCGGCGCGCCCGGCACGTCGATCAGCGATCCTGCGGCCGCCAGCAAGGCGATCAAGGTCTATCGCGACGCCCAGCCGACCGGCGCCGGCGGTCTCAAGTCCGAAGCCACGGGTGGCAGCAAGTGAACGCTCCTTTCAATCCCGGCCGCACCGGCCATCGTGAGCCGTTCGTCGCGTTCGTATGCGACGAGACGACGGCGGAAGCGCTGCGTCCGATCGCGGTCGAGCTCGGCTGGTCGCCCGAGAAGGTGAACAAGGGTGGGCTGCGCAACGCGGTCCAGACCCTGTCGGTCTCGGCGAGCCCGCATGTGCTGTTCGTCGATCTCTCGGAAAGCGGCGACCCGCTGAACGACATCAACGCGCTGGCGGAAGTCTGCGAACCCGGCACGGTCGTGATCGCGTCGGGCCAGGTCAACGACGTCCGCCTGTACCGCGATCTCGTGGCCAGCGGCATCCAGGACTATCTGCTGAAGCCGCTGAACCCGGATTCGCTGCGCGAGGCCTTTGCCAACGCTCAGGCAATCCTGAACGCGCCGAAGCTGGCCGACCCATCCTCGGACCGCCCGCACTGCGCCATCGCGGTGATCGGTGCCCGTGGCGGCGTCGGCGCATCGACCGTGGCGACCTCGCTCGCCTGGCTGCTCAGCGACAAGCACAAGCGCTCCACCGCGCTGCTCGACCTCGACGTCCATTTCGGCACCGGCGCGCTGGCGCTCGACCTCGAGCCGGGCCGCGGCCTGACCGACGCGATCGAGAATCCCAGCCGTATCGACGGCCTGTTCATCGAACGAGCGATGGTGAAGGCATCGGACAATCTGGCGGTGCTTTCCGCCGAAGCGCCGATCAACTCGCCGGTGCTGACCGATGGCGCCGCCTTCTATCAGCTGCAGGAGGAAATCCGCGGTGCGTTCGAGGCGACCATCGTCGATCTGCCGCGCAACATGCTGGTGCTCCACCCGCATCTGATCACCGACGTCCAGATCGCGGTGCTGGTCACCGAACTGACGCTGGCCGCCGCCCGCGATGCGATCCGTATCCTGTCGTGGTTCAAGTCGAACGCGCCGCAGACGCAGGTGATCGTCCTCGCCAACCGGGTGCAGCCCGCGGCGATGCTGGAAATCACCCGCAAGGATTTCGAAGGCTCGATCGAGCGCAAGATCGATTTCCTGCTGCCCTTCGAACAGAAGGTCGCGGCACAGGCAGCCAAGCTGGGCAAGCCGTTCGCCGAAGCCGGCAAGAGCGTGAAATCGCTCGCCCCGCTCGGCGAACTCGCCAGCCGTATCACGTCGATCACCGATTCCGGTGAGCGCGACGATACGGTGCCCAAGGGCAAGGCAGGCGGCGGCGCCAAGCCGAACGGATCGGGCGGCGGATCGCTGCTGGACAAGTTCAAGGTCAAATTGCCCCGCAAGGGGAAGTAACGCCGTTCGCGCGGGGTTCCGCGCGGCGGATCGAGTAGCTGGTCGGAGACGGGAACGGCATGGAATTGTTGCCGTATATCTTGCTCGGTGGTGGTGCCTTCACGGTGCTTGCACTGATGGTTTTTGCCTTCTCCGGCCCGTCGGTGGAGCGCGCCGGCGCGCGCCGTCTCAAG
This sequence comes from Sphingomonas sp. AOB5, assembly GCF_029433115.1. GTDB lineage: Bacteria > Pseudomonadota > Alphaproteobacteria > Sphingomonadales > Sphingomonadaceae > Sphingomonas. Next base: position 51,091 of record NZ_JARNTV010000011.1, read on the forward strand.
AGCCTCAACGAACGCCACACCGTCAGCGCCGTCGGCGCCAACGCGATGGAGGCCCAGCTCCGCAAGATCTCGGCTTCGCGCGCGACGCGGATGGACACGGTCGCAGGCCGCATCCTGCCCAACCCCGCTTTGCTCAAGAAGCGGCTGGCGATGACCGGCAAGAACTGGACCGTCGGCAAATACGGCATGGCCACGCTCGGCCTGTTCCTCGTTCCCGCCGCCCTGCTCTGGCTGCGCGGCGCGCCGATCTGGCTGGCGCTGTTCGTCGGCCTGTTCGTCGGCGCGGGCCTTCCGCACTGGGTGGTCAACTTCTTCATCAAGAAGCGTGTCGCCACCTTCACCTCCAAATTCCCCGATGCGATCGAACTGCTCGTGCGCGGCCTGCGTTCGGGTTTGCCGATCACCGAGACCATCTCGGTCGTCGGGGCCGAACTCGATGGACCGGTCGGCGAGGAATTCCGCTCGATCTCCGACAAGATGAAGATCGGCCGCACGCTCGACGTTGCGCTTCAGGAAACTGCAGACCGCCTCGGCACCCCCGAGTTCCAGTTCTTCACCATCACCATCGCGATCCAGCGCGAGACCGGCGGCAACCTCGCCGAAACGCTGTCGAACCTCGCCACGGTGCTGCGCATGCGCGCGCAGATGAAGCTGAAGATCAAGGCGATGTCGTCGGAATCCAAGGCATCGGCGCTGATCGTCGGCGCCCTGCCCTTCATCGTGTTCGGCATGATCTGGTTCATCAACAACGGTTACATGCTGAAGTTCTTCCAGGACGAGCGGCTGATGGTCGCCGGCGGCGGCGGGCTGATCTGGATGGCGATCGGCGCCTTCATCATGGCCAAGATGGTCGATTTCGAGATCTGAGATGGAAAGCACCGGACCCACCATCCTCGGCGTCGACGTCCTCTGGGTTGCCACCCTGCTTTCGGCAGTGGCTGCCTTCTCGGTGATGCTCGCCGTCTATGCGGCCACCACCGTGCGCGATCCGATGACCAAGCGCGTCAAGGCGCTGAACGAGCGCCGCGAGCAGCTGAAGGCCGGCATCACCGCCTCCACTTCGAAGCGCCGTGCCAAGCTGGTCCAGCGCAACGAAAGCGCGGATCGCATCCGCTCGTTCCTCTCCTCGCTGAAGGTGCTGCAGGACAGTCAGGTCAAGCAGGCCCAGCTCAAGCTGATGCAGGCAGGCATCCGTTCGAAGGAATGGGCGCCCGCGGTGATCTTCGGCCGCCTGATCCTGCCGATCCTGATCGGCGGGCCGATCACCTATCTCGTCTACGGCACCGAAACCTTTGCCGACTGGTCGCCGATGAAGCAGTACGGCCTCGTCGCGATCAGCTTCATCGTCAGCTACAAGGCGCCGGACATCTGGCTGAAGAACAAGATCACCAAGCGCAGCCACGCGATCCGCAAGGGCCTGCCCGATGCGCTCGACCTGCTGGTGATCTGTGCCGAAGCGGGACTCACCGTCGATGCCGCGTTCGGCCGCGTGTCGCGCGAACTGGGCAAGGCCTATCCCGAACTGGGTGAGGAATTCTCGCTCGCCGCGATCGAGCTGGGCTTCCTCACCGATCGCCGCATGGCGTTCGAGAATCTGGCGATGCGCATCGATCTGGAAGCCGTTCGCGGCGTCGTCACCACGATGATTCAGACCGAGAAATACGGCACGCCGCTGGCGTCGGCGCTCCGCGTGCTGTCCGCCGAGTTCCGTAACGAGCGCATGATGCGCGCCGAGGAAAAGGCCGCGCGCCTGCCCGCGATCATGACGATCCCGCTGATCTGCTTCATTCTGCCGGTGCTGTTCATCGTCATTCTCGGCCCGGCAGCGTGCTCGATCAACGACAGCTTCATCAACCGCTGACGCGTCGTACATGCGCGGTGGCGTCAAGCCGCCGCGCACGATAGTTTCCCTCGAAAAGCAGAGGGGATTCTGATCATGTCGCTACCGTTCGAAACGGTGTCGCAATTCGCGGGTCTGGGGCTGACGCTGGTCGCCGGCTGGTTCTTCGGCATGGCCAGCGCGCCAGGCGGGCGCAAATGGCGTGAGCTGTACGAGGAGGAAAGCGTCGACCTCGCCAACTATCGCCATCAGGCCGAGTCCGACCTGAAGGACGCCAATCGCCGCGTCCGCGATCTCGAGGCGGAGAATGCCAAGCTGGTCGCCGCGGCAGCCACTGCCCCCGTCGCAGTCGCCGCAGCCGCCAAGGCCGAGGAGCCTGCGGGCGGCGGCTGGCGCGGATGGTTCGGCTGGGGCCGCGACAATCTCTCGCGGATCAAGGGCATCGACGAGGCGCGCGAGAAGCGGCTCAATGAGCTGGGCATCAAGACCTATCGCGAGATCGAGAAGATGACCGCGGAGGACGAAGCCGCGCTGGAGCAGCGGCTCGAAATGGAAAAGGGCGGGATCGCCGCAGGCCATTGGCGCGAGCAGGCCGCCCTGCTGCGCGCCGGCAACGAGGACGAGCACGCAAAGAAGTTCGGCTGATCCGGACGGCCCGCCCGGCAAGGGCGGGCCGTTCGATCACTCACTGGCCGAAATGCGCGAGCCCCTCGAGGTTGGGCGTGGCCGCCCGGATCCGGGGAAGCGCAGCGAAGTTGCCAGAGCACACGGCACGCGCAACCGCCGCGACCGGCGAATCCGCGTTCACCGGGTTCACCGCCCGCGGGCTGCCGCCCGACAGGACCAACTTCTCGCCATCCCACACATTCGCATTCTGCGCCTGGAAGGTGTTGGCCCGGCAATCGAAATTATAGGCGATGCGGATCGCCGTGTAGCGCACGCCCGAATCGAACTGGCGCGGCTGGGCGAAATGCGTCGCGGTGAGGACCTGGCGGACGTCGCCGCTCACCACCGTGACCGAACTCGCATCGACCATGAACAGCGCGGCGGCGTCTCCGGTGCCGATCGCGCCGGCATTCCGCCAGTCCGCCTTCTGCGCCATCGCCGCGGGTGCGACGGCCAGCGCCGCCGCCGAGATCATCAGCCCGATATGCATTCCCGTCCCCTCTTCACTGACCGAAGATGCGCTTGCCTTCTAGATTGGGCGTCGCGGAAGTGATCTTCGGCACCGAGCTGAAATTGCCCGAGCAGGCCATCGGGGCGACGCGGCCGACGATCGTGCCTTCATTGATCGGCGCCGCGGGCGTCAACGTGTCCGAACTGAACAGCGGTTGCTCCTCCAGATAGGCCGTCGACTTGAAGGTCTGGAAGGTGTTGGCCGAGCAATCGATCCGGTAGCTGATCCGGATCGCGGTGTAGCGCTGGCCGCTGGTGAACTGCCGCGCGACCATGAAGTGCGACATCACCATCACCTCGCGCGTGGTCGCGCTCGGCCGCTTTACCGAAGCCGCATCGACGAACATCATCGACTGCCGGTCGCCGCTGCCGAACTCGTCGACGCTGCGCCAGTCCGAAGCCTGCGCCATCGCAGCTGGTGCCGCCAGCAACGCCGCGGCGGCCATCATCGCCTTCACTCGCATCACATCCTCCCTCAGCGCCGGACCGGCAAAGCCGAACTCTTGTAGGTTTCGACGACTTCCGCAAGCGGCTGCCCATCGCCGCCCAGCACCAGCGCACGATGGCGCAGGATGTCGCGAGGCAACGGGCCCTCGCGCCACAGCTGCACCGCCTCGAGATTGCGGCGACTGGGGTTCAGCGGGCGGATGACGGTGCCGAAGGGCGTGTCGCTGGTCGCCAGCAGGTCGCGCATTGCCGGGGTCAGGCGCGCGGGCACGTACCAGTTCTCCGCCTCGGACATCAGATGCGTGCCGCACATCAACTTCACCCGGCGATAGCCAAGCGGTTCATCGGGGCCGACACCCAGCCGGGTGCGCTGCTCGGCGGTCGCCGGGGAGATGGCACCCGTCACCAGCTCGGCATGGATGCGGGCCGGATCGGCAAGGCCATGTTCGGCGCACCACCGGGTCAGGGTGCCGGTCGCAGTCGGGCTCGCGAGGAGGCGCTGATCGAGTTCGTCGATCAGCGCTCGCTCGGCCGTCACATCCTGGGCTGCGGCCGGCGCCGCCAGCATCACCGCAGCGCCGGACACCACCACACCCAATGCCCGACCTCCCGTCACATCAGCTTCCCTTGAGCGCCGCCTGTGCTGCCGCCAGCCGCGCGATGGGCACACGATAAGGCGAGGCCGAGACGTAATCGAGGCCGGTTTCCTCACAGAAGGCGATCGAGGCCGGATCGCCGCCATGCTCGCCGCAAATGCCCAGCTTGATATCCGGACGGGTCGCCCGACCACGTTCGGCAGCCAGCGCGATCAGCTCGCCCACGCCTTCCACATCGATCGAGACGAACGGATCGCGGGCATAGATGCCCTTCTCGACATAGGTGGTCAGGAAGCGGCCGGCATCGTCGCGGCTGACGCCCAAAGTGGTCTGGGTCAGATCGTTGGTGCCGAAGCTGAAGAACTCGCCGACTTCGGCGATCTCGCCAGCCCGCAGCGCGGCGCGGGGCAGCTCGATCATGGTGCCGACCAGATACTCGATCGTCCGGCCCTTTTCGGCGAACACGGCCTGCGCGGCCTTGTCGACCACCGCCTTCATCAGTTCCAGCTCGCGGCGCGTCGCGACCAGCGGGATCATGACTTCGGGGATCGGCGCCTCGCCCGACTTCTCCGCGACCGCCACGGCAGCCTCGAAGATCGCGCGGGCCTGCATCTCGTAGATCTCAGGGTACGTCACGCCGAGGCGGCAGCCGCGATGGCCGAGCATCGGGTTGAACTCGTGCAGCTCGGCGGCGCGGCGCTTGAGCGTCTCGACGTCGAGGCCCGCGGCCGCTGCGACCTCGGCGAATTCCTCTTCCTCGTGCGGCAGGAATTCGTGAAGCGGCGGATCGAGCAGGCGGATCGTGCAGGGCAGCCCGACCATGACCTCGAAGATCTGGATGAAGTCGCTGCGCTGTTCGGGCAGCAGCTTGTCGAGCGCGGTGCGGCGGCCGGCTTCGTCGGCGGCGAGGATCATCTGGCGCACCGCAGTGACGCGCGACGGTTCGAAGAACATATGCTCGGTGCGGCAGAGACCAATGCCCTCCGCGCCGAAATCGCGCGCGGTGCGGCAATCGAGCGGGGTTTCGGCGTTGGTGCGCACCTTCAGGCGGCGGACCTTGTCGGCCCATTCCATCAGCTTGCCGAAATCGCCCGACAGTTCGGGCTGGACCGTCGCGACTTCGCCGAACATCACTTCGCCAGTCGATCCGTCGATGGTGAGCAGATCGCCCTCACGCACTTCGCGGCTGCCCACGCGGAACAGCTTTTCCTTCGCCACGATGGCGAGCGTACCGGCGCCCGAGACGCAGGGACGGCCCATGCCGCGGGCGACCACCGCCGCGTGGCTGGTCATGCCGCCGCGTGCAGTCAGGATGCCCTTCGCCGCGTGCATGCCGTGAATGTCCTCCGGCGAAGTCTCGACGCGGACCAGGATCACCGCATCGCCCGCCGCGGCGCGCTTCTCGGCCGTATCGCTGTCGAACACCGCGATGCCCGAGGCTGCACCCGGCGAGGCCGGCAGGCCCTTGGTCAACACGTCGCGCGGTGCCTTGGGATCGAGCGTCGGGTGGAGCAGCTGGTCGAGCGCCATCGGATCGACGCGGAGGATCGCCTCCTCCTCGGTGATCAGCCCCTCGCCCGCCATGTCGACCGCGATCTTCAGCGCAGCCTTGGCGGTGCGCTTGCCCGAGCGCGTCTGGAGCATCCACAGCTTGCCCTGCTGCACGGTGAATTCGATGTCCTGCATGTCGCGGTAATGGCGCTCGAGCAGGTCGAACACGTCGGCGAGCTGGCCATAGACCTCCGGCATCGCCTCTTCCATCGACAGCGGCTTCGCCCCTGCCCGCTCGCGCGCGGCCTTGGTCAGATATTGCGGCGTGCGGATGCCGGCCACGACGTCCTCGCCCTGCGCGTTGATCAGGAACTCGCCATAATAGGCGCGCTCGCCGGTCGAGGGATCGCGGGTGAAGGCCACGCCGGTCGCCGAGGTGTCGCCCATATTGCCGAAGACCATCGCCTGCACGTTGACGGCGGTGCCCCATGCGGCGGGAATGTCGTTCAGGCGGCGATAGACCTTGGCGCGTTCGGACTGCCACGATCCGAACACTGCACCGATCGCGCCCCAGAGCTGGTCATGCACGTCCTGCGGGAAGGGCTTGCCGTCCCACAGCTCGACCACCAGCGCCTTGTACTCCGCGACCAGCGCCTGCCAGTCGGCTGCGGTCATGTCGGTATCGAGGTGATAGCCGCGGTCTTCCTTGGCGATCTCCAGCGCTTCCTCGAACCGGCCGTGATCGAGCTCGAGCACCACGTCCGAATACATCTGGATGAAGCGGCGATAGCTGTCCCAGGCGAAACGGGGATCGCCCGAATTGGAGGCCAGCCCTTCGACCGTCGCGTCGTTCAGGCCGAGATTGAGGACGGTGTCCATCATGCCGGGCATCGAAGCGCGAGCGCCGCTGCGGACCGAGACCAGCAGTGGATCGGTCACGTCGCCGAACTTCTTGCCCGTCAGCCCCTCGATATGGGCGATGCCATTGGCGACTTCGGCCTTCAGGCTATCGGGGAACTTGCCGCCTTCGTCATAATAGACCGCGCACATCGGGGTGCTGATCGTGAAACCGGGGGGAACCGGAAGGCCGATACCGGCCATGCCGTCGAGATTGGCGCCCTTGCCGCCGAGCAGATTCTTGTCGCCATTCCCGCCGTCAGACACTCCGCCGCCGAAGCGGTACACATATTGCGTCATTCGATCGTCCCTTTGGGCCGCCCCCGCGCGGCTAACAGCCGCCTACCGCAGGTGCGAACAAGGGGGAAGACTCAGACCGCGTTGTCGGCGAGAAGATTTGCTTTGCGGCTGCACAAGCGGACGCGGAACTTCACACTGATGCGGCCCTGCCGCGTATTTGTGGCGGGGTGCCGGATTGGGGTGGATGGGCTCTGTCAAAGAGCGGCCCGGATGACGGCGCGCTCCAAGCCAAGCAGGCGGAATCCAACATTGCAACGGCTTAAATCCTCCCCCGGAGGGGGAGGTGGCAGCGCAGCTGACGGTGGGGGAGGCCACAAGCGGTATCGCTCGTGGCGATCCCCCTCCACCGCTTCGCGGTCCCCCTCCCCCTCGGGGGGAGGAGTGATTCAGCCCTCGATCTTCGAGAAGTCCGCCACCTTGTGCACCGCGGCGCGCATGCGATCGAGCAGGGCCAAGCGCGCCTCGCGCTTGCCGGGTTCGGTGACCATCACGTCGGTGAAGAACGCATCGATCGGCGCGCGGAGACCCGCGAGCGCGGCCATGGCGCCTTCGAAATCCTCGTCCGCGACGGCCTGTTCCGCCTTCGGTTCGGCCGCGTCGAGCGCTTCCTTCAGCGCGGATTCGGCCGGTTCGGCTTCATAGACATTTCCGCCGACGCCGGTTTCGGTGCCGTCGAATGCTTCCTTCTTGAGGATGTTCGCGGCGCGCTTGTAGCCCGCAAGCAGGTTGGTGCCGTCCTCGGTGGCCATGAACGCCTGAAGCGCATGGACGCGGGCGAGCAGGCGGACGAGATCGTCCTCCCCGCCCAGCGCGAAGACCGCGTCGATCAGGTCGTGGCGGACACCGGCTTCCTTTTGCTGGACCTTGAGGCGGTCGGCGAAGAAGTCGAGAAGCTCGCCGGTCGTTTTCCGTGCCCCAAGTAACATTCCTTGAATTGCGAGACGTACTAACTGTGGCTGTTGGTCGATCGCTATAGAAAGGCCGAGCAGGTTAGCTACTCGAAGCGTGTTTCTCGCGCGCTCAATCAGTCCTTCACGGTCGGAAGCTAGGAGATCCTCTAACTTCAGAGCCTCAAAGTGAAGAGAATGCAACTCAATCACATCGATCAAACGCATGCGAACGTTCGCCAACTGCGTTTGCAGCAATGCTGCAAGAGTCGCACGGCGAAGGGCAAAAGGGTCCTTAGACCCGGTGGGCGGAAGAGAAAGCGAGAAGAAACCGATTAGGGTATCCAGCTTATCCGCCAGCGACACCGCCACCGTCACCGGCGCGGTGGGAACGTCATCGCCCTGCCCGACCGGCTTGTAGTGGTCGCGGATCGCTTCGGCGACTTCGGCGGGTTCGCCCTGAGCGGCGGCGTAGTAGCCGCCCATCAGGCCCTGAAGCTCGGGGAACTCACCGACCATGCCGGTGACGAGATCGGCCTTGGCGAGGTGCGCGGCGCGTTCGGCCATATCTGGGTCGGTCTTGACGATGCCTTCCTCGACCAGCCACCGCGCAAGCTTCGCCACGCGGTCTACCTTGTCGGCAACCGTGCCGAGCTTCTCATGAAACACGATCTTCTCGAGCTTCGGAGTCAAATCCTCCAGCCGCGTCTTCAGGTCGGTCTCGTAGAAGAAGCGCGCATCCGACAGCCGCGCCGCCAGCACCTTCTGGTTACCCTCGACGATCTTCGCGCCGCCATCGATCGCATCGATATTGGCGGTGCAGACGAAGGCGTTGGCCAGCTTCCCATCCGCCCCGGTGCAGACGAAGTATTTCTGGTTCACGCGCGCGGTGAGCTGGATCACTTCGGGCGGGACTTCGAGGAAGGCTTCGTCGAAGCGGCCGAGCAGCGGCACCGGCCATTCGGTCAGGCCGGCATTCTCGTGCAGAAGCCCGTCATCCTCGATCAGCGTCAGGCCCGCCTTGGCCGCGGCCATCTTGGCGCCCAGCGCGATGATGCCGCGGCGTTCGGCGCCGTCGACGATCACATAGGCGTCGCGCAGCTTGTCGGCATAGTCATGCGCGCCGCCGATGGTGACGGCTTGCGGATGGTGGAAGCGATGGCCGACCGTAGTGGCGCCGCTCTGCACGCCCGCCACTTCGATCTCGACCAGCTTGTCGCCGAACAGGGCGACGATGCCCTGAAGCGGGCGGACCCAGCGCAGGCTCTCGGTCGAGGACGAGGCTTCGCCCCAGCGCATCGACTTGGGCCAGGGAAAGGCGTGGATCGCGGCGGTCGCGGCGCTGGCCAGCACCGACGGCGCCGGGATGCCGGGGCGTTCGATGACCGCGAACAGCACCTTGCCCCCCTTGCCGTCGTCGCGCTCGACCAGTTGCTCGCGAGTGAGGCCCGTCGAGCGCAGAAAGCCCTGGATCGCCTGATCGGGCGCATCGGCGCGAGGGCCCTTGCGCTCCTCGGTCATCGCCGCGGCGCCATCGGCCACGCCGCGCATGATCAGCGTCAGGCGGCGCGGGGTGGCATAGGTCTCGACGCTGTCGAACGACAGGTTGAGCGCACGCACGCGGCCTTCGAACAACGCGGCCAGATCGGCGCGCGCCTTTTCCTGCATGCGGGCGGGGATTTCTTCGGAACGGAGTTCGAGGAGGAAGTCGGTCACAGGCTCCACTCCGGATACTTTGCCTGCCACTCGGGCGTCATGTGCGCGATCCATGCCTCGCAGCTGCCCTTCGCCAGATCGCGGACGCGGCCGATATAGGCCTGGCGCTCGGCGACCGAGATGACGCCGCGAGCCTGAAGCAGGTTGAAGATGTGGCTGGCCTCGATCGCCTGTTCATAGGCGGCGATGGGAACGTTGTTCGCCAGGCAGTTCTCGCACTCGGCCACCGCCTTGCGGAAGCTGTCGAACAGGGTCTCGGTGTCGGCGACCTCGAAATTATACTTCGACATCTGCTTCTCGTTTTCGAGAAACACGTCGCCATAGGTCACGCCTGCATCGTTGAAGGCAAGATCGTACACGCTGTCCTTGTTCTGGATGTACATCGCCAGACGTTCGAGGCCGTAGGTCAGTTCGCCCGAGACCGGCTTGCAATCGAAGCCGCCCATCTGCTGGAAATAGGTGAACTGGGTGACTTCCATCCCGTCGCACCACACTTCCCAGCCCAGCCCCCAGGCGCCAAGCGTGGGCGATTCCCAATCGTCCTCGACGAAGCGGATGTCGTGGGTCTGCATGTCCACGCCGATCGCGGCGAGGCTGCCCAGATACAGTTCCTGCAAATTGGGCGGGCTGGGCTTCAGGATCACCTGATACTGGTAATAATGCTGGAGCCGGTTCGGGTTCTCGCCATAGCGGCCGTCGGTCGGGCGGCGGCAGGGCTGGACGAAGGCGGCGTTCCACGGCTCGGGTCCGAGCGCGCGCAGCGTCGTCGCGGTGTGGAAGGTGCCCGCACCCATCCGCATGTCATAGGGCTGAAGGATCAGGCAGCCGCGATCGCTCCAGTAATCGTGGAGCTTGAGGATCATGCGCTGAAAGCTGAGTGGTTCGGACAATTTCGCTACCGGAACTTGGGAAGTTGGCCCGCTTTGGCGCAGAGGCCGATAGGGGTCAATCGGGCGCGTTGACACCCGCAAAAGGTTAATGCTTCCTCGACGCATGGGGAGAATCACTCGTCCGGGGGGTCGTAAGTGGAGCGTCGTGTGGGCGCTTGCCGGGCTGTTCCTGGTTTCCACCGCCGGCGTTGCGCAGGATGTGCCGGGCACATCGCCCCGCCTGCCTTATACCGCATACAGCAATGACGAGCGGCTGACCGCCGCCGGAAAGCTGGTCCGCCCGGTATCGGAGGAGAAGCGCGACCTCGCCATCCGCGCCGAGATGGTGCGGATCGACCGGGCACAGAATTACGTGGTGCGGCCCGCCATCTGGAAGATCGCGGACGCGGACACGACCATCTATATCTTCGGCACCGTCCACAGCCTGCCGCCCGGCTTCCGCTGGCGCAATCCGGGGTTGGAGGCGGTGATCGTACGCGCGGATTCGCTGCTGCTCGAATCGACCGAAGAGGATGACGACCAGACGACCTTCCTCGAAGGGCTGCCGCAGGGCGATGCCGGGCTGCCGCCGCTGATCGAGCGGGTATCGGCGCGCCATCGCGGCAAGCTGGCGGCGCTGCAATCGCAATTGCCGCCCGAGACCGTGGCGACGATGGACAAGATGCCGACCTGGATCGCGGCGATCGGGATCGGTTACATCCGCGACATGCTGATGGGCGACATCCCTGCCCAGGGCGCCGACGACTGGCTGGAAAAGCATTTCACCGCCACAGGCCGCCCGGTCGAGGCGATCGAGAACAGCAAGTCGGTGATGGCCAACATCAACGCGATCCCCGAACGCGCGCAGCGGCTGATGCTGGAAGGCGCGCTGGCCGCGCCCGACCGGACGCATGACGAGCTGGACCGGCCGGCGCACGCATGGGCACGCGGCGATGTGGGGCCGAATTCGCCGCTGCGCATCTTTCCCGAACAGCTCGATCCCTCGTCCGCGATGGCCGATCCGCTGCTGACCCAGCGCAACCTGGCCTGGGTCGACGATCTGGTCGCGCGACTGAAGAAGAAGCCGGGCGTGATCCTGTTCGCCGCGGGCGCCGGGCATTTCGTGGGGCCGGGATCGGTGATCGAACTGCTCGAAAAGCGGGGTGTGCGGGTCGAGCGGGTGCAGTAGGAAGCTCGCATGCTCCGTCGATTGCTGCTTCTGCTGGCGCCGCTGGCGCTGCTTTCCTGCAATGCGCCCCAGCCTGCGCAGGATGCCGATCCGGCGCTGTGGGTGATACGCGACCATGACACCACCATCTATCTGTTCGGCAGTGTGCATGCGCTGAAGCCCGGCACCGGCTGGTTCGACGACGAGGTGAAGACCGCGTTCGACCGCAGCGGCGAGCTGACGCTGGAACTGGTGCTGCCGCCCGAGGCCGAGATCGCGGCGATGCTGGAAGAGCTTGGCATGCTGGCCCCGGGCGACACGCTGGCACGGCATGTCCCGCCCGAACTTTATGCGCAGGTGCGCGCTGCGCTGGTCCGCGCGGGGCAGAAGCCCGACATGCTGGACGGGTATGAGCCATGGCTGGCCGCGATCCAGCTCGCGGTGCTGCCGACGCGCAGCCAGGGCTATGACAGCGAAGACGGTGTCGAGGCGGTGTTGACCAAAGCCGCCAAGGCATCGGGCAAGCCGGTGACGGGGCTCGAGACCGCGCGCGAACAGTTCGGCATGTTCGACCGGCTGTCGCCCGCGGCGCAACAACTGTTGCTGTCGCAAGCGGTCGACGGATCGAACGAGATGGGCTTCACGGTCGCGCGGATCGTCGCAGCGTGGAGCAAGGGCGATACCGATACGCTGGCGAAGCTGATGAACGACGAACTGACGCAATCGCCCGAACTGGCTCGCACGCTGCTGACCGCGCGCAACCAGCGCTGGGCGGCGCTGATCGCGGCGCGGATGGACCGGCCGGGCGTGGTGTTCGTCGCGGTCGGCGCGGGCCATCTGGCCGGGCCACAGGGATTGCAGATCGAACTGGCGCGGCACGGCTTCCGGGTGATGCGCGTCAACTATTGAGCGGGAAGCCGCCGCGCTTGCCCTTCCCGCCCCTTTCCGCTATGCGCCCGCGCTTGCTTGGCAGGGTCATCCCTGGAGGCCTGTCCGGCAACGAGAACTGAAACACTTAGCGCATTAGGAAACGACACATGAGCGATACGCTTACGCTGTCGGCCGAGACGCGCGACCGGGCTGGCAAGGGAGCCTCCCGGGCGCTGCGTCGTGAAGGCCGCGTCCCCGCCGTCATTTATGGCAACAAGAAGGATCCCGTTGGCATCTCCGTCAACGAGCGTGAACTCTACAAGCTGCTGATGACCGGCCACTTCATGAATTCGGTCGTGATGATCAACGGCGAGCGCACGCTGCCGAAGGACGTCGCTTTCGACGTCGTCACCGATCGTCCGATCCATGTCGATTTCCTGCGCATCGGCGAGCATTCGACCGTGCACGTTAACGTGCCGATCATCTTCACCGACGAAGAAGAAGCCCCGGGCATCAAGCGCGGCGGCGTGCTCAACATCGTCCGCCACGAGCTGGAGCTGGTGTGCGACGCGGCTGAGATCCCCGACGACATCACTATCTCGCTGAAGGGCGTGGAAGTCGGCGATTCGATCCACATCTCGGCGGTGACCCTGCCCAAGGGTGTGAAGTCGGCGATCACCGACCGCGACTTCACCATCGCGACCGTTGTGGCTCCGTCGGCGCTCAAGTCGAGCGAAGGCGATACCGCGACGACCGAAGCGGAGGGCGAAGGCGAGTAATCGCCTCCCCGAACTTCACGGTTCAAAAAATCGCCTCCGCATCCTAGGTGCGGAGGCGATTTTTGTTTGATGTTCGTTCAGCTACGCTGAACCGGCGCCGGCCCGCTCCCCCACCCGGCCTCCCACAGAATATGCTGGATGGGAGGCCGGGTGGGGGAGCGGGTCGGTGCCGCAATTCAAGGACGGCAGATGCAGCTCTGGGTCGGCCTCGGGAATCCCGGGCCTCAATATGCGATGCACCGGCACAATGTCGGCTTCATGGTGCTCGACGCCATTGGCGAAGTGCATGATTTCACCGCGCCCAAGAAGCAGTTCCAAGGCTGGACCCAGGAAGGGCGGATCGGCAACCACAAGCTGATCCTGCTGAAGCCCGGCACCTTCATGAACGAAAGCGGCCGATCGATCCGCGCGGCAATGGATTTCTACAAGCTGACCCCGGCCGACGTGACCGTGTTCCATGACGAACTGGATCTGGCGCCGTTCAAGGTGAAGGTGAAGCAGGGCGGCGGCACCGCGGGGCATAACGGCCTGCGCTCGACCGACCAGCATATCGGCCCGGACTTTCGCCGCGTGCGGCTGGGCATCGGCCATCCGGGGCACAAGGACCGGGTGACCGGATATGTGCTGGGCAATTACGCCAAGGCCGAGATCGAGGACCTGAGCGACATGCTGGGCGCCATCGCCGCCGAAGCGCCGTGGCTGGCCGATGGCGACGATACGCGGTTCATGAACGACGTGGCGCTGCGGCTGGCACGGGATTAGGGGCGCGAATAGGCGCCATCGCGCGGCATCGTCAGTCCAGTGTTTCCCCGATCTACCCGGATCGACGCCGGATCGATCCGGCCGGTCGCCATGTCGCCGATCATCCACAAGGACTGCCAGTCACCCCTTGGTTGGTAGAAGTCGCCGCACGCATCGGGGCGCGATATCGTGACCAGCACGATCCGCTGGCTGTCACGCGTCCAGCGCGCGCCGTTTGGCAACACCTGGTGGGGCGGCAGGCAGGGGTAGCGGCGGGTAGCGATACGCACCGCTGCATCGGGCAACGCGCGGCGCTCGACCGCCCGCTGGCCGACAATCTCGAACACCCGCAGCACGCTCATGGACGAGCCGACATAATGGTTCACGAAGAACCTGCGCGAATTGGGTGCCCAATGCACCGTGAAGGGCATTTCGTCGGTCAGAGTGGGAAAGCGCGTCAGCGTCCGGCCGCGGGCGTCCTGAAGCTCGACCACCGGCTGCTTCTGACGATAGGGACGCTGGACCACGGCAAAGCGGCGGTCCGGGGACCAGGCCTTGCCGGGGCATTCCACGACAAATTGATAGCTGCCCTCCGTCTGCTCGCCGCCCAGACGGCAATCGGTCTGAAAAGCGCCGATGACCTGAGCCTGTGCGGCCGGCACAGGTAATAGAAGCACGAAGGCGAGTAGGAGCAGCAGGCGCATCACCACAACCTGCCACGCGCCGGCCGGAAATCAATCGGACGCCCCCGCTGCACAAAGAGAAAGGGCCCGGAGCTTGCGCCCCGGACCCTTCCGCTGTCCGTCCCTTCCGGATGGAAGGGAGCGAAATCAGTTCTTCTTGCCGACGATGCCGCCGACGACGCGGGTGTCGAAGCCACCCACCGAGCCCAGACCGGCAAAGGCGATGCCGATCTGCTCACCCTGCGTGCCGTAGAAGCGGCCCTGGAAGGTGCCCGGGATCGGGCTGGTCGGGCCGAAGCTGCCGCTGAACGACTGTGCGCCGGTCGGGATCGCGCCGGTGCCGGTGAAGGTGCCGTAGGCGGTCTCGGTACCGCCGACCACGACGGTGGTGTTCAGCGTCGCGGTGACTTCGCCGGTGGCAAAGTTGACGGTAATCGTCACGGTGCCGCGCAGCGGCGCGAGCGTGCCGGTGCCGCCTGCGCCGACACGGACGATCTTGCCGCCGATGCGCGCGGAATAGGTCGCGGTGCCGGTGGTCGGCACGTCACCGGCCAGCGTGTAATAGCCGAACACCGACGTGGAGATGCGCGTCTGGCCGGTCAGGCTGTCGGCACGGATCCAGTTGGCATAGCTGACGCGCGACTGGTTCAGACCGGTATCGGTCGTCACCTTGTCCTTGATCGTGTTGTTCTGCAGCTCGAGCTGGCTGTACTTGCCCGGCGTTGCTGCCGTGACGTTGCGGAACACATATTCGATGACGCCGGTCGCCGGGGCAGTCAGCAGGTCGGCGGCAACGAAGCGGGTTTCCTCGGTATTCTCACGCACGACATGCGGCGCGGCAGTGGTGGTCGCCGCCGGATCGGCCTGCATGGTCATGCTGAGGCGGCTCGACAGGCCTTCGGTGCCGGTGGCGCCGAGCGTGACCGGGCCGACGGCGAGATCGCCGGTGAAGCTGGTGCTGGCGCTGACTGACGCGACTTCGAGCGGCGCGGTGACCGGGAAGTTCCCGTAGGAAACCGGAGTAGGCGTCGGCGTGGGCGTCGGGGTAGGCGAAGGAGTCGGGGTGGGCGTGTTGCCGCTGCTACCGCAGCCCGCGAGCGCCATCGACGCCATCGACAACGCGGCGGCACTCATCACAAACGAACGGCGAATCATAAAACCCTGCTCCTTAGGAAACTCTGGCACTGGAAAGGCCTCCGGCTCCTGTACCTTGGATGAACGAGCCGCGTCGAGTCATGAAGAATGGGTGGAATCCCACGTTTCGGCACGCAGGATTCCCGTTTTACCGCATAACGCCCGAAGTCGCGCTACGCTCCGTCTTCGCGGCGATCAGGCGTCCTTGTCCTTCAGCTTCGTACGAAGATCCTGGATGCGATACATGCGGGCGACCTTGTCCTTGCCCGCCAGCGGACCCTTGCCGAACTCCGCGACGAACTGGACGCAGGCCAGCACGGTGGAGAAGCCGGCCGCGCTGCGTTCGTTGCCCGAAATCTCGCCATCGCCATTGGCATCCTTGCCCGCGGTGAAGCCCTTCACCGATTCGGGATAGGCCCAGTCGAGATAGGGATCCATGCTCGCGGCGCTGAGCGCCGGTGCGGGTGGGGCCTCGACCGTGTCGGACCCGATGACCTTGGCCAGTTCCTCGCGATAATGATCGGTATAGAGCTTCACCGGACCGATGCCTGCGCGCGACAGGGCGCCTTCCTGCCAGCGCAGCGCGCTGAGGCAGGTGACGTTGCGGGCGATCTTGTCGTCACGCGCGCGATTGGCGGCCTTCTTCGCGGACGCAGCCCGCGCATCGGCTTCCGCTTTCGCGACTGCGGCCTGATCGGTGCAGGCCGCGGCGCCGAGCGCAAGCAGCAGGCCGGACGCGAGCACGATGGTCTTGTTCATGAAACCCTCCCCTCAATTATTGACGGCGACTTTGGCATGGCCCGCCAAAGTGTCAACGACGCGCTAACCCTTCCGCGCAACCGCAAAGCAAGTGATTGATTCTACTCTGTCATCGGGCTGGGGACCGTTCGCATGACCACCGAAGCAAAGCGCGGCGCATGAGCGCCGAGATTTTCATCCGCCGCTGGCTGGGTCTCTTTGCGCTGCTTTCCGGTCTGGTGGTCTTCTCCCCCTTCCTGATCCAGACGGTGGTCGGCAATTCCGGCTGTGGCGATACCAGCGGCGCCTGTACGAAGCTGGGCGGCGCGCTGGAACTGTACGGCAACTGGGTGGTGCTGGCGGTAGTGCTGATACCGCTGATCCTGGCGATCGCGGCGCGATCGCTGACCGTGGGCATGTTCGCCTTTGCCTTTCCCTTCGCGCTGATCATGATCGCCGGGGCGATGCCGCTATTCTTCGCGCTCGACCATTTCCGCGATCCGGGTTTCTTCGATGAGTTGGTCGCGCTGCCCGCAGTGATGCCCCTGCTCTATCTGTTCGTGATGCTGGTGGCGCTGAGCGTGGCCGGCGACGAGGACGAAGGCGCGAGCGGTGCATGGAAAGTGCTGCTGGGCTTCGCGGCGCTGGCGGCGGCATTCGTAAATGCGCCGGACTGGCTGCTGGGACTGGAGATGATCCCATCGCTCGGCCATGCCGCAGCCCCGCTCTCCTTCTACATCGCCAAGGCGCATGGCGCGCTGGGGATCGTCGAGGTGCTGCCGCAACTGACGACGCATGCGCTGCTGGCGCTGGTCCTGGGGACGGCAGGATTGATGTTCTCGCGCAGCCGTCATGTCGCACCGGCACGTACGCGTTCCTTTGCCTAGTTGCTGCTTCGGCTGAGCCGAAGCAGGTGCGGGCCGGTGCCGCCTCAAACCGATCCTAGCAATCCGGGCGCGAAGCCTATATCGGGCGCGCTTCTTCCGGAATTACGAACAGGCATTTTCCCATGGGTTTCCGCTGCGGCATCGTCGGGCTTCCGAACGTCGGCAAGTCCACGCTCTTCAACGCGCTGACCGAGACCGCCGCGGCGCAGGCGGCGAACTATCCCTTCTGCACGATCGAGCCGAACGTGGGCAACGTCGCGGTGCCCGATGCGCGGCTGGACACGCTGGCCAAGATCGCCGGTTCGCAGAAGATCATCGCGACCCAGCTGGGTTTCGTCGACATCGCCGGCCTGGTGCGCGGCGCGAGCAAGGGCGAAGGTCTGGGCAACCAGTTCCTCGGCAATATCCGCGAGGTGGACGCGATCGTCCATGTCCTGCGCTGTTTCGAGAATGACGACATCCAGCATGTCGACAACAAGGTGGACCCGATCGCCGACGCCGAGACGGTCGAGACCGAGCTGATGCTCGCCGATCTCGAAAGCCTCGAGAAGCGCGTGCCCAACCTGATCAAGAAGGGCCAGCAGGGCGACAAGGAGTCCAAGATCGGCGCGAGCGTGCTCGGGCAGGCACTGGAACTGCTGCGCGACGGCAAGCCCGCGCGGCTGACCGAGCCGAAGGACGACGAGGAAGCCCGCGTGTTCGCGCAGGCGCAGCTGCTGACCGGCAAGCCCGTCCTCTATGTCTGCAACGTCAACGAGGAAGACGCGGCCAACGGCAACGAACTGTCGGCCAAGGTCTTCGCCAAGGCAAAGGCCGAGGGTGCCGAAGCGGTGGTCGTTTCCGCCGCGATCGAGGCCGATATCGCGACCATGCCGATGGAGGAACGCGGCGAATTCCTGGCGGAACTGGGCCTCGAGGAAACCGGCTTGGCCCGCGTGATCCGCGCCGGATACAAGCTGCTGCACCTGCTGACCTTCTTCACCGTCGGCCCCAAGGAAGCCCGCGCCTGGACCGTGCATCAGGGCGCCACCGCCCCCAATGCCGCGGGCGAGATCCACAGCGATTTCGAGAAGGGCTTCATCCGCGCAGAGACCATCGCGTACGACGATTTCGTCGCGCTGGGCGGGGAAGCGAAAGCTCGTGAAGCCGGAAAGCTGCGCGCCGAGGGCAAGGCCTATGTCGTGCATGACGGCGACGTGATGCACTTCCTGCACAGCTGATTTGTGCATTTTTAGAAACTGAACGATGCCAATGTTTCTATATATTCACCAATAAGCCTGATGCACATTCCTCCCATCGAAGCGACGCGCTTCGGCAAGAGGGAGACACATCATGGCGACGATCACCACGCAGGACGGCACCGAAATCTTCTACAAGGACTGGGGTCCGCGCGACGCCCAGGTCATCATGTTCCATCACGGCTGGCCGCTGAGCTCGGACGACTGGGACGCGCAGATGATGTTCTTCCTGTCGAAGGGCTTCCGCGTCGTTGCCCATGACCGCCGCGGCCATGGCCGTTCGTCGCAGTCCGCCACCGGGCACGACATGGACACCTATGTCGCCGACGTGATCGCGCTGACCGATGCGCTGGACCTGAAGGATGCCATCCATGTCGGCCACTCGACCGGCGGCGGCGAAGTTGCCCGCTATGTCGCCCGCGCCAAGCCGGGCCGCGTCGCCAAGGCCGTTCTGGTCAGCGCAGTCGCGCCGATCATGGTGGTCACGCCGACCAACCCGAACGGCGTGCCGATGTCGGTGTTCGACATGGTCCGCGAGCAAACCGCGACCAACCGCTCCCAATTCTATTACGACTTCACCCTGCCCTTCTTCGGCTACAATCGCGAGGGCGCCGAAGTGAAGGAAGCCGTCCGCCTGAACTGGTGGCGGCAGGGCATGATGGGCAGCGCGCTGGCGCATACGCTGGGCGTGAAGGCCTTTTCCGAGACCGACTTCACCGAAGACCTTAAGGCGATCGCGGTACCGACTCTGGTGATGCACGGCGAGGACGATCAAGTGGTGCCGTTCCCCACCACCGGCAAGCTGTCTGCGGAGATCGTGAAAGGTGCCAAGCTGATCTCCTATCCGGGCCTGCCGCACGGCATGCCGGTGACGCATTCCGACCGGATCAACGCCGATCTGCTAGCGTTCATCCAGAGCTGAACGGCCTCTGGTCCAACGAAAGCGCGGGACGGCTGCTGCTGTCCCGCGCTTTCGCGCTTTCAGGGCGCGCATCGCCGCACTAGAGTAGCACCCGATGCTGCTCCGCCTGCTCCTTGCCCTACTGATCGCGCTGCCAATGCCGGCGATGGCGGCGGCGTGCCATCCGGCGCCGGTGCAGCACGACATGGCTGCGATGGCGATGGCCGGGCACGAGCATCATGCGCCTGCCGAGCCGGAGCCGGTGAAGCAACTACCCGCCGAACATCTCTGCATCGGCTGTGTCGCGCCTGCGACGATCCTGCCGCCGCGCGTGGCTGCGCCGGTGGCGCATGCGTTGCCCCTCTCCTCGCCCCGGCTGATCGGCGGCGAGCCGCTGGCGGCCTATGCGCCCGAGACGCCCCCTCCACGATCCGAAGCGTGATCCCGTGCGCATCCGCGCATCCTCACGACTTTGGAGAATTCAGATGTTGAAGACCATTTTGCTCGCGGCCAGCACCGCGGGCGCGCTGATGGCGTTTCCCGCCGCTGCGCAAGACCATAGCGGCCATCAGGGCCACGATACGCCCTCCCCTGCGCCGACGCCGACGCCTGCTCCCGCGCAGGATCATTCGATGCATCAGGGCCATGGCACACCACCCGCCGAAGACCCCACCGGCGAGGAAGCCGGGATCGGCCATCCAACCCCTACGCGCCTCACCCCGCCGCCTGCCAGTGGATCGGGCACGTCTCGCCTGCCAGCAGCCGAGGGCGGGATGACCGGCCTGCACCTGAACGCGGGCAGCTGGATGGTGATGGCGCATGGCTATGCTTGGGCGTCCTATACCGATCAGGGCGGGCCGCGCGGCGACGACATGGCGTTCCTGCAGACCATGGCGATGCTGACCGGCGAGCGCGAGTTCGCGGACGGCGCCAGGCTGCGGCTGCAGACGATGATGAGCCTGGAGCCCGCGATGGGCGCGCCGGGTTATCCCAATCTGTTCGCGACCGGCGAGACGGCGAACGGCTTCCCACTGGTCGACCGCCAGCATCCGCACGACCTGTTCATGGAACTGAGCGCGCGGATCGACGTGCCGGTAGGCGATGGCAACACCGTCTTCCTCTATGGCGGACCGGTCGGCGAACCGGCGCTTGGGCCGAGTGCGTTCATGCACCGGCGCTCGGCACGCTATCTGGTGCAGGCACCGATCACGCACCATTGGTTCGACAGCACCCACATCACCTATGGCGTGGTGACCGCGGGCTTTTCGACCCGGCTGTTCCAAATCGAGGCCTCTGCATTCCGCGGGCGCGAGCCGGACGAGCGGCGCTGGAACATCGAGACGCCAAGCCTCGATAGCTGGAGCGTGCGGGCAACCTTCAATCCCAGCGCCAACTGGTCGATGCAGGTCAGCCATGGGCGGCTGAAGGAGCCGGAAGCGATGCATCCGGGGCAGGACGAGGCACGGACCACCGCCAGCGTCCATTATGCCGACCGCCGGCTGAGCGCAGGCCTCGCCTTTTCCGCCAAGAAAAGGCTGCCCGGCGGGACGCTGACCGCGTGGCTGGCCGAGGCGAACTGGAACCCGGCGGGCGGGCACAATCTGTTCGGCAGACTTGAGAATGTCGGCAATGACGAGCTGTTCCCCGACCACGGCCACCCGCTGCATGACCGCGAATATCGCGTGACGCGGTTCGAGGCGGGCTATGCCCATCGCTTACGGCTGACGGAGAACGTCAATCTGGCGCTGGGTGGTTCGGTGGCGACCTATGCCAAGCCCGCGGCGCTGGACCCGTATTACGGGCGCTCGCCGTTCAGCTACACGCTGTTCGCGCGCTTCTCGCTGGGAGATTGATCCGTAGAAACTCCCCTCCCCTTCAGGGGAGGGGCTGGGGGGTGGGGGAGTTCTCGCAGAGACTGTCGCCCGTGACGACTGCCCCACCCCAACCCCTCCCCTGAAGGGGAGGGGCTTAAGAAGGCCGCTCCGCCTTTAACCCGTAACCGAAAGCTGGCATGCGGCAGTGATGCGTTGGACCACAAAGCTCGCCGCCGCGGCCCTTGCCGCTCTCGCCGCCGCCTGCACCCCGGCGACTCCACCGCCTCAGACCGTCGCCTCGGCTCCCGTAGAGCAGCGCGCGCCGATCACGATCCTGATCTCGATCGACGGGTTCAAGCCGGACTATCTCAACCGCGGCGTGACGCCGAACCTGTCGCGGCTGGCTGCCGAGGGCGCCACCGGGCCGATGCGGCCGAGCTTCCCGTCCAAGACCTTCCCGAATCACTGGACTTTGGTCACCGGCCTGCGGCCCGACCGCAACGGGATCACCGCCAACAAGATGGAGGACAAGGCCCGGCCGGGCGAGGTCTTCACCATGTCGAGCGACGATCCCTTCTGGTGGAGCGAAGCCGCGCCGATCTGGGTCGATGCCGAGAAGGCGGGCATCCGCACCGGCACGCTGTTCTGGCCGGGATCGAACGTCGCGGTGGGCGGCGAGAAGGCCGACAAATGGCCCTATGAGATCAAGGGCGGTACGCGTCCGAGCGACTGGGCGCAGTTCAACCAGGTGCTGAGCGGGGAGCAGCGTGTCAACGGCGTGCTCGACTGGGTGCGCCGCCCCGCGGCGATCCGCCCGAAGTTCATCACCACTTATTTCGACACGGTCGACACCGCAGGGCACAGCTTCGGTCCGGACGACAAGCGTACCACCGATGCCGTCGCCGATGTCGATAAATGGGTCGGCCAGCTAGTCGCGGGCCTCGCCGAGATGGGCCAGCCCGCGAACATCGTGATCGTCGCCGATCACGGCATGGCGGCGACCAGCACCGAGCGCACCGTGGCGCTGGATGCGATCCTGGCGCCCGCCGACACCTATCGCGTGGTCGAGAACGGCCCCTATGCCACGCTGGAGGCGATGCCGGGCAAGGAAGCGGTGGTCGAGCAGGCCTTCCTCGGCAAGAAGCCCCACATGGAATGCTGGCGCCGCGGCGAGATCCCGGAGCGCTTCCACTATGGCAAGAACCCGCGCGTGCCGCCGATCCTGTGCCTCGCCGAGACCGGCTGGGAGATCAAGGAAAAGGCCCCGACCAGCCAGTACAAGGGCGGCAACCACGGCTTCGACAATTTCGCGCCGGAAATGCTGGCACTGTTCATCGCACACGGCCCGGCCTTCCGCGCGGCAACCCTGCCCGCGTTCGACAATGTCGACGTCTACCCGTTGCTACGCCGCCTGATCGGCCTGCCGCCGGTTGGGGGCAAGGACGGGACGGATGCCGTGTTCCGCGACGTGCTGACCGGCCGTTAGGAGACCCAGAGGCCGGTGACGGCGACCACAGTCCAGCGACCGTCGGGCCGACGCTTCAGATGTTCGAGATAGCCGCCGCCATTCAGGGGCTCATATTGGCGGCTCACCATCACAATCGCCTCATCTCCTTGCTTGCTTAGTAGCGGCAGGGAGAAATTGATGACCGTTGCCTTCAACCCATAAGGGCTCGCGACGGCATCTACGGCTTTCGTGCCATGGGCGATATTTCGACGGTCGAGCATCGTACGAACGGTGGGACACGCGCCAACCGCACTCTTCGCCGTTTCCTGCGGAATGCCGGCGAATTTCGCCAGATCAGGGCCGGAAACCACTTGGTCCGTGCCCGGCGCGTTCCATATCGCGCGCGGCCCCGGTTCACGCAGCGCGCGATCATGATCGTCGAAGACCAGCTTCCTTTGCGGCACCCCCCGTAGCGTCTCGTCGAGCCACGCCACCGCCACATCACACGGCGATTGCGGCGGCCGTGCCACTTGCTTGACGGGCGCAGGACTGCACGACGAGATTGCCATCATCGCAGTCACGAGAATGCGTTTCATGCCACGGGTATCGCGCGGAACCGCATGCAGCGCACTTGCCAAATGTAGGTTTTCATACGAAACGGACATCATGATCTATTTCGAAGATGTGGAAGTCGGGACCAAAGCGAGCTTTGGCCGCTATGAGGTGACCCGCGAGGAAGTGCTCGCGTTCGCGGAGAAATATGATCCGCAACCTTTCCACCTTTCCGACGAAGAGGCCGCCAAGACCCATTTCGGGCGGTTAGCGGCCAGCGGCTGGCACACCTGCGCGATGACGATGTCGATGTTTGTGGCGCACAACAAGGCGCACCCCTCGGCCGGCCTCGGCGCGGCGGGCGTGGACGAACTGCGCTGGCTGAAGCCGGTGTTCCCGGGCGATGTCCTGCGCTGTGAGACCGAGTTGCTGGAGAAGCGCGCGTCGGAGAAGCGGCCCGAGATGGGCAGCATGCGCAACCAGATGACCGTCTATAACCAGAATGACGAGCCGGTGATGCGCTTCATTGCGCTGGGGCTGATGCGCCGCCGCCCTACCGCCTGACTGCTGCCACGATCAGCGATCATTGACTGCCGGCGGGCTTCGCGTTTGGATCGTGCCCGAAGGAGTAGACCCATGCGTATGATCGCTGCCCTTGCGGCTTCGCTGATCGCCGCCGGCCCCGCGCTGGCGCAGGACTTCACCCCGCCGGTGGGCGGACCGTTCTACAATACCGGCGGCAACGACGCCGCGTTCAGCTTTGCCGCAGCAGGCACCGCCAAGCGCGAAGGCGATGTGGCGCAGATGACGCGCATCGTGATGTTCACGCGGGTGCGCGAGATCGAGGGGGTCGAGGTCGGCCGGCTCGATACGATGATGGAATATCAGTGCGAGAAGGCTCAGATGCGCCCGACGATAATCGCGGCGCGCGGCATGGACAACGCGCTGCTGAAGGTGATCCCGCGACCCGACGCAGAATGGCAGGACATCACCGCGAGCAACCTGGCCGCCGCCTATGAACTGGAGTTGGCCTGCAACGGTATCGTGCCAGCGGAACGATCAGTGTTCCCGGACATCGACGTACGGATCAACCGGTATCGCGCAACGGGGCAGTAGGGCCCTAGCTCTCCCATGAAGACGGGAGAGGGCTAGCAGGGATCAATGCCCCTCGAACGCCACCAGCGCGTTAACCGCGATGCCGTCGCTGCGTAGCGCGTCCGCGCCGCCCAGTTCGGGCAGGTCGACCACGAAGCTGGCCTGCACCACTTCCGCGCCGGCCTTGTGCAGCAGACGGACCGCGGCGCGGGCGGTGCCGCCCGTCGCGATCAGATCGTCGACCAGCAGCACGCGCGCGCCGGGCGCCAGCGCATCGGCATGGATGGCGATCCGGTCGGTGCCATATTCCAGCGCATAATCCTCGGCGATGGTCGCGCCAGGAAGTTTGCCGTCCTTGCGGATCAGCAGCATGCCCGCGCCCAGCTTCACCGCCAGCGCGGAGGCAAAGATGAAGCCGCGCGCCTCGATCCCCGCGACCAGATCGACCGGACCGTCCACCGCCGCAGCCATGCGATCGATCGACAGCGCCAGCCCCTCGGCATCGAGCAGCAGCGTGGTGATATCGCGGAACATGATCCCCGGCTTGGGGAAATCGGGAATGGTGCGGATGCGCGCGCGAATATCGTCGTTCGCCATCATCGGCTCCCGCTCAAAGAGAAACCCCGCGGAGGCCGGGGCCTCCGCGGGGTCTGTTCATTGGATCAGTGCTTCACGCCTGCCCAGACGCTTCGGTAAGCGCCATAGGCGAGAAGCGTGGTGATCAGCAGGAAGAGCACGACGGCCCAGCCCACTTCCTTGCGCTTCTGTGCGGTCGGCTCGGCGGACCAGATCAGGAAGGCCGAGACGTCCTTCGCCATCTGCTTCACGGTCGCCGGGGTGCCATCGTCATAGGTCACCTGGCCATCGCTGGTCAGCGGGGCGGGCATGGAGAGGTTCAGGTTCGCGAAGTACGGGTTGTAGAACAGCCCGTCCGGAGTCTTCGAGCCCGGGAACTTCTCGAGCAGTTCCTTCGGCTGTGCCTGATAGCCGGTCAGCAGCGAATAGACATACGCACCGCCGTTATGACGCGCCTTGGTGATCAGCGAGAGATCGGGCGGCACGCCGGCACCGGCATACGGAATGTGCGGGAAACGGTCGGACGGCAGGTTGCCGCGCTCGCCGCGATCGCCCGAGACCGGGTTGTAGGTCGGCTGCTTGGCGTGATCGTCGAACTTCTTGGCGAGGTTCTTCACCTGCGCTTCGTTGTAGCCGAGATCGGCCAGCTCGCGGAACGAGACCATGCTGAGCGAATGGCAGGCCGCGCAAACCTCTTCATAGACCTTGTAGCCGCGCTGCAGCTGGGCCTTGTCGAACTTGCCGAACACACCGTCCGAGGCGAACTGCACCTTTTCCGGGTGCTTGTGGAATTCATGCTCGGCCGTGGGCTGGGCCGGCTCGGTCCAGAGGCCGACGACGGTCCACAGCAGCGACCATGCCAGCACGCCGACAAAGGCGAGACCGACCAGGAACTTGATCGAGCGAACGAAAAGCGGAAGCATGTCTCAAATTCCCCTTTACGCGCTCTTGCCGAGCACGGCTTCGGTGATCGAGCCGGGCAGCGGCTTCGGCGTCTCGATCCGCGAGATGATCGGCACGATGATCAGGAAGTGCGCGAAATAATAAGCGGCGCAGATCTGGCTCATGATGATGAAGAACGGGGTCGCCGCCGCACCACCGCAATAGCCCAGGATCAGCACGTCGACGATCAGCACCCAGAAGGCGATCCGGTACAGCGGGCGATAATTGGCCGAGCGAACCGGCGACTTGTCCAGCCAGGGCAGGAAGAACAGGATCAGGATCGAGCCGAACATCGCCAGCACGCCCCAAAGCTTCGCCGGAAGGATGAAGTCCGAGGTGAAGGCGCGCAGGATCGCGTAGAAGGGCCAGAAATACCATTCAGGCACGATGTGCGCCGGCGTGGAGAGGCCGTTCGCCGGGATATAATTGTCCGGATGACCCAGCATGTCCGGCGCCCAGAAGATCAGCGCCGCCAGGATCACCATGAACACGCCCAGTCCGAAGCCGTCCTTCGCCGTGTAATAGGGGTGGAACGGCACCGTGTCCTGCTCGCCCTTCACTTCCACGCCCGTCGGGTTCGACGAGCCGGGGATGTGCAGCGCCCAGATGTGCAGGATGATGACACCCGCGATCACGAACGGCAGCAGATAATGGAGCGAGAAGAAGCGGTTCAGCGCGGCATCGTCCGGCGCATAGCCGCCGAGCAGCCACACGCGGATGAAGTCGCCGACCAGCGGGATCGCCGAGAAGAAGCCGGTGATGACCTGCGCGCCCCAGAAGCTCATCTGACCCCAGGGAAGGACATAGCCCATGAAGGCGGTGGCCATCATCAGCAGGAAGATTACGACGCCCAGCAGCCACACCATCTCGCGCGGCGCCTTGTACGATCCGTAGTAAAGGCCGCGGAACATGTGGAGATAGACCACGACGAAGAACATCGACGCGCCGTTGGCGTGCGCGAAGCGGAGGAACCAGCCGGCGTTCACATCGCGCATGATGCCGATGTTGACCGAGTTGAACGCCTCAGCCGCGCTCGAATGGAAGTGCATCGCCAGCACGATGCCGGTGACGATCTGGATCGCGAGCGCCGCGCCGGCAAGGACGCCGAAGTTCCAGAAATAGTTGAGGTTGCGCGGGACCGGATAACCGGCGCCGACTGCGTTATAGACGAAGCGCGGGAGCGGGAGACGTTCGTCGACCCACTTCATGACCGGATTCTTCGGCTCGTAATGGCGTGCCCAGGGGAAGCTCATCTCTGTTTCCTCAACCCACCACGATCACGGTGTCGGACGTGAATTCATAATCGGGAACCGCAAGGTTCAGCGGTGCCGGGCCCTTACGGATGCGCGCGGCGGTATCGTAGTGCGAACCGTGGCACGGGCAGAAATAACCGCCGAAATCGCCGCGATTCTCACCCTCGGCGGCGCCCAGCGGAACGCAGCCGAGATGGGTGCAGACGCCCAGCGTGACCAGCCAGTTGGCCTTGCCTTCCTTGGTACGCTCGGCGAGCGTCTGCGGATCGCGCAGGCTGCCGACCGGAACGGCGTTTGCCTCCTCGATCTCCTTGGCAGTCAGGTTGCGGACGAACAGCGGCTGCTTGCGGAAGCTGGCCTTGATCGCCTGACCCGGCTCGATCGCCGACAGATCGACCTCAGTGGTCGACAGCGCGAGCACGTCGGCCGAAGGCGACATGGAGTTGAGCAGCGGAAGAACCGCTACAGCAGCGCCGACGCCCGCGAACGAGACAGCGGCGATCTGGAGATAATCGCGACGACGGGGGTTCTCGAGACCAGCATGCTGATCGTTCGGGACACCATCTTCAAGCGTTGCCATGCTTTAGCCCTTGCACTTCGAACCCTGGGCGCGGACGCGCGGAAAATTACGGACACGGGCGCGACCTGCACGCCCTTAGCCGCCCGGTTGCCCCCGGTGGCTCGGGGCGCTGATAGACGCGGGAATGCGCGTTTGCCAACAGCATTTTGACGCATCCGTGACGTGAGCGCCGACGCCACGGCTTGTTGCGAATCACTCGCAAATTTTCCGGCATTTTTCATGGGCGGATGGCGGCCTATAGGGCCGCGATGCGTATTGTTCTCTACCAGCCCGAGATTGCGGGCAATGTCGGCGCGATCCTGCGGCTTTCGGCGTGCCTCGGCGCGGGCGTGGACCTGATCGAACCGATGGGTTTCGCATGGAGCGACCGCAAGGTCGCGCGTGCGGGGATGGACTATATCGATCACGTCCCCATCACCCGTCATGCCGATTGGGATGCGTTCGTGGCGACCGTGACCGGGCGGATCGTGCTGTTCACCACCCGCGGCGCGACGCGGATTGATCAAACGCAATTCCTGCCCGACGACATACTCCTATTCGGCTCGGAAGGCTCGGGCGCACCGGATTCGGTGCACGACCGGGCCGATCTGCGGGTCCGGATTCCATTGCGGCCGGGCCTGCGGTCCTTGAATCTGGGCGTTTCCGCGGGCATCGCGCTCGCCGAAGCGCTCCGACAGACGAATGGATGGCCCGAATGACTCCCCTCGACGACCAGCAGCAGGCCGCACGGACCTGGTTCGAATCGCTGCGCGATTCGATCTGCGCCGAATTCGAGCGAATCGAGCGTGAGGCCGGGTCCGACGCCAGCTTCGAATATCTGGGCTGGGATCGCACCGATCCCTCGGGCGAGCCGGGCGGCGGCGGCGTGCGCGGGGTGATGAAGGGCCGCGTGTTCGAGAAGGTCGGCGTCAACGTCTCGACCGTGGGCGGCACCTTCGAAGGCGATTTCGCCAAAACCATCCATGGCGCGGCCGAGGACCCGAAATTCTTCGCCACCGGCATCAGCCTGGTCGCGCACATGGCCAATCCGCATGTGCCCGCGGTGCATATGAACACCCGCTTCCTGGTGACCACGAAGCGCTGGTTCGGCGGCGGCGCGGATCTGAATCCGCCGATTCCCTATGCGGACGATACGGCGGACTTTCATGCGACGCTGAAGGCCGCGTGCGACGCGCACGATCCCGAACATTATCCGCGGTTCAAAAAATGGGCCGACGATTATTTCTACATCCCCCACCGCCAGGTGCATCGCGGCGTCGGCGGGATCTTCTACGATCATCTGGAAAGCGAAGGCGATGCGTGGGACGCCAATTTCGCCTTCACCCAGGACGTGGGCCGCGCGTTCCTCGACACCTATCCGCGCATCGTCCGTGCGCGGATGGCCACGCCCTATAGCGACGAGGATATCCAGCGGATGCGCGTGTGGCGCGGCCGCTATGCCGAGTTCAACCTGGTCTATGACCGCGGCACGCTGTTCGGCCTAAAGACCGGCGGCAATATCGACGCGATCCTGATGAGCCTGCCCCCGCTCGCCGCATGGGACTGACGCCATGGGATTGATTGGGGTCCCCAACGACCAGATCGCCACGGTCGTCACCTCGCTGGAGATGGTGGCGAAGCCGGTGCTGCGCCCTACCCCGCCCTCGCCGTTCCGGCTGGTGCATTGGCCAGCGCCCGATTCGGACCGGTACCGCACGCTGTTCCGCCGCGTCGGCGAGCCGTGGATGTGGTTTTCGCGGCTGGTCATGGCCGAGGAACGGCTGCGCGCGATCCTCGATGATCCGGGGATCGAGGTCTATGCGGTCACCAATCGCGCCGGAATCGAACTGGGCATGCTCGAACTCGATTTCCGTGCCGCGGGGACATGCGAGCTGTCCTTTTTCGGCCTCGTTCCCGAACTGACCGGCAAGGGCAATGGCGGCTGGCTGATGGGCCATGCGCTGTCGCTGGGCTGGCGTCAGGGGATCGGCCGGATGTGGGTGCACACCTGCACGCTCGATCATCCCGCCGCGCTCGGCTTCTACCAGCGGCACGGTTTCGTGCCGTACCGGCGCGAGATCGAGACCTTTGCCGATCCGCGCCTGTCAGGACTGATGCCGCGCGAGGCGGCGCCTCACATTCCCTGTCTGGGTGCCGACAGCGTGCGATAGGCGGCGATCTGAACCAGCGTCGAGGCGAGAGAGGCCGCCGCCGACACCATCGATGCCAGCAGGAAAATCAGCCCCGAAAAGAACACCGAGCCGCTCGGCACCGCGGCCAGGGCACCGCCCAGCACCTGCGCCGCGAACATCTGCAGCAACAGGATCGCGAGATAGGCGCTGGTCAGTAGCCAGCCATGCCCTTTCGAGAGCTGGACGCCACGGAACAGTCCGCCGACCGGGCCAAGCTTTTCCGCGACGATCGCCGCGCTGGTCAGATAGGTGCGCCCCGCCAGATAGAAGCCCGGCAGGATGAAGGCGAAAAGGCCAAGCGTGCAGGCGATGCTCGCCAGCAGCCAGCCGATAACGACATTCGGCCATTGCACCAGCGCGCGGCGGATCGCATCCCCAAGCACGGGGCGATCGGGCGACAGGATCATCGTCATCACGATGGTGGTGCCGAGAAGCTGGAACGCAAGCCCGGACATCAGCCAGGGCCAGACATTGCCGAACCAGGCGAGTAGCTCGGCTTGTTGCGCCGCTAGTTCCGCAGCCTGTTGCGCCTCGCTCAGTCCCGAGGCAGTCGGTGCCGCAGTGAAGACAAGGTTCGGCAGAAACAGGCTCATCGCCAGCGACGGCAACAGGTAAAAAACGCCGGCAATGCGCAGCAGCAGGTCGCGATCGGCATGCCAGAATGCCGCCGCATCCCGGAACATCTGGGTAATGCCAGGCCTCACGACTGGGTGGCGCGCTCGCGCTCGGTGACCAGCGCCACATAGAGCTTTGCGGTGAACAGCGGCGCGAGGACGGTGAACCCGGTCTGCACCGCCGCGACGATCACCGAAGTCAGCACGCCCGACAGGCTCATCACGCTATCCCCCGCCCCGGCGATCAGCGTGAAGATCGATCCAAACACCAGCCGCGCGGCCAGCGCCGCAACATTCGATACGACGATATAGAGGAAGGCGACGCCCACGATCCGCCACACCACGCCGCGGGTCAGGGTCCAGCTGCGCGCGATGGCGCCGAACGCCAGCTTCTCGCGCACGATCACCGCGTTCGCCACCGCGACTCGTGCGGAGATCCATGCCGCGACGCCAACGGCGAGCAGGCTGTAGATACAGATCGCCCAGCCCACGCTGACCGGCAGCGAAAGATCGACCGGGACGCCGCGCATCAACGCGAACAGATCGACCCCGCTGACCAGCAGGGTCAGCACCACCGGCGCGAAGAGCAGGGCCATCGCGAGGAAGATCGCCACGCTGACCAGCAGCGAGGGCACCAGCCGCCGCGCCGCGATCTTGCCCGCGTCGGGCCCGCCATCGAGCACCATCGCGGTGAGCGCGAGCATGCCCCAGCTGACCACGACGACGAAACCGAGCGTCAGCAGTTCGAGCACCAGCGTCAGCCCGGCGTTCGACTCGCTCATCAGCGGCTGAAAACTGCCCATGACCGAGAAGGGCACGAAGAACGCTACCAGCGCGATCGGCATGATCGAGGGCAGATTGTCGGTCAGAAATTCCGCCGTCCGATCCCAGACGGTGCCCATCTTCACCATGACCCGCACTTTCCTCCACCCCAGTTGGCATGCGTTTAGCCGTGCGCAACTTTGTTGCCAATGCTTGCGCAAAACCCGTGATGCGCGCAATCGGCCAATGATGGCAACGACTTCGGACCGGATCGAATGGCGCGTCTCGCCAGAGCGCGTTCCCTATGACGCAGCGCTGGCGGAGATGGAGGCACGCGCCGATGCCGTGCGCGCGGGCGAGGCACAGGAGCTGGTGTGGCTGCTGGAGCATCCCCCGGTCTACACCGCGGGCACCAGCGCCGATCCGGCCGAGCTGCTCGATCCGCGCTTCCCGGTCCATCGCACCGGGCGCGGCGGGCGCTACACCTATCACGGGCCGGGCCAGCGAATCGGTTATGTCGTGATGGACCTGCGCGAACGGCAGCGCGACGTGCGCAACTATGTCCATGCCCTGGAAGGCTGGGTGATCGCAGCGCTGGGCGAGCTGAATATCGAAGCGTTCCGCGCGCCGGGCCGGATCGGCATCTGGACGCTGGACCGCGGGCAGGAAGCGAAGATCGGCGCAATCGGCGTGCGCATCCGCCAATGGGTGACGCTGCACGGCTTCGCAGTGAACCTCGATCCCGATCTCACCCACTTCACCGGCATCGTGCCCTGCGGCATCGCCGAATATCCGGTCACCAGCGCCGCGGCGCTTGGCCTCGACATCTCCTCGGCTCGCCTTGATTCTGCCTTACTCGCCACATTTTTGCCATTTTTGGACAATCTGGGCGAGATTGGTCTTGAGAGGCCGAACCGAAAGGTCTAATATCCACTAATGTTCGGGTATTTACGGTTCTGCCGTCCGGACTGTTATCTAGGGAGCTTTAAATGCGTGCAATTCTTTCGAAGGTCGCTGCGGTTTCGATGATCGCCGGCGCCGGCCTGCTCGTCACCGCCTGCGGCAAGACCGAGACCACGGCCACCGTCAACAACACCGTCGAGGAAGTCTCGACCGTCAACGTGACCGACGAGATGACCGGCACCGTCGATGCGGCCAACTCGACGACCGAGACCACGGTGACCTCGAACACCGTCGAGACCTCGAACGCGATGTAATCTTCGCTTTTCGAAGTGACGACGAAGAGGCCGCCTGGGCAACCGGGCGGCCTTTTCCGTTCCAGAAAGGGGCCGGGGCGAACGGGTTAACTTTAAAAAGGGACTTGGGGCGGCCCTAAAAAGTCCGTAACCAACACGGCATAAAGCTTCGAGAGGGGTAAGATGCTCGTTCGGCGTATTGTTTCCGCGACCATTGTCGCCGCCGGAATGCTGGCAGCCATGCCAGCTTCCGCCCAGTTTTTCATGAAGCCTGCGGATCTGCGCAGCGAACGCGCCACCGGCATCGAGCCGGGCATGGTGGGCCCTGCCCTGCCCGACGCTTCGCCCGCCGAGCTGCGTGCCGCGATGGTGTGGAACCTGCGCGCCGCGCTGAACGTGGCCGCGCTGCAGTGCGAGTTCGAGCCGACGCTGCTGACGCGTGACAATTACAACGCGATCCTGCGCGATCATTCGAAGGAGCTGTCCACCTCCTACGCGACGCTCGAACGCTATTTCATCCGCATGGAAAAGAACAACAAGAAGGCCGGCCAGACCTCGTTCGACCGCTTCAACACGCGGGTCTATTCGGGCTTCTCGACCGTTTCGGCGCAGCTGTCCTTCTGCACCGTCGCGGGCGATATCGGCCATGACGCGCTGTTCCTGAAGCCCGGCACGCTGGGCGAACTGGCGCACGACCGCATGCGCGAACTGCGCCGCAGCCTGTCGCCCTGGGGCGAGCAGCAGTTCCTGAGCAAGCAGGCCCGCCCGCTCTATTACAGCTATCGCCTGCCGGACTTCGCCAATGTGAAGTGCTGGAAGAAGGACGAATGGGTCGCGAAGAAGTGCGGCCCGGTTCCGCCGCTGCTGTAGGTTCTATCTTCTCCTCTCCCGCGAAAGCGGGAGAGGGAAAATCTAACGCAATCCCAGCATCTTGTGCGTCTGCAGCGTCAGGCGCCAGTGCGGACGTGCCATCGCGAAATCGACCGCGGCCTGCTGGTTTTCCAGCGCGCTGGCATCGTCCAGCGGCTGGACGAGGAAGTGGCTGAAATCCCAGCCTTCCAGCGTTTCGACATCGGTGCCGTCCTGCGGCCAGACCAGCTTGAGCTCGTCTCCTGTTCGCTGGACCACGTCGCTGCCCGCCTTGGGGCTGACGCAGACCCAGTCGATCCCGGGATGCGCGGGCAAGGTGCCGTTGCTCTCGATCGCGATACGGAAGCCGCAGGCGTGGAGCGCATCGACCAGCGCATCGTCGACCTGGAGCATCGGCTCGCCACCGGTCAGCACCACGAAGCGCGCCTCGCTGCCCTCACCCCAATGCCCCGCCACAGCATCAGCCAGCGCCTCGGCATCGCGGAACTTGCCGCCGCCCACGCCATCGGTGCCGACAAACTCGGTATCGCAGAATTTGCACACCGCGATCGCGCGATCCTGTTCGCGGCCGGTCCACAAATTGCAGCCGGCGAAGCGCACGAACACCGCACGCGCGCCCGCATTCACCCCCTCGCCCTGCAGCGTGAGGAACATCTCCTTGACGGCGTACGTCATACGGCCGCTGCGTAGACCGTCGGATCGGCGATCCCGGCTTCCTCGAACCCGCGCGAGCGCAGGCGGCAGCTGTCGCACATGCCGCAATGCACGCCGCCCGGCGCTGGGTCGTAGCAGGACCAGCTGACCCCGGCGTCCAGCCCCAGCCGCGCCGCTTCGCGGACGATATCGGCCTTGGTCATGTGCTGCAGCGGCGCGTGGATCTTGAACGGCTCGCCCTCGACACCCGCCTTGGTCGCCACTTCGGCCAGCTTCTCGAACTCGGCGATGAATTCGGGCCGGCAATCCGGATAGCCCGAATAATCCAGCGCATTCACGCCGATATACAGGTCGCGCGCGCCCGCCGCCTCGGCCCAGCCCAGCGCCAGACTAAGGAAGATGGTGTTGCGCGCGGGCACATAGGTGACCGGGATATCGTCGCCCACGCCGGTCTTGGGCACGTCGATCTCGGCGGTCAGCGCCGATCCCCCGAACGCACGCAGATCGAGCGGCAGCACGACATGGCGCTCCGCCCCCAGCAGATGCGCGATCCGGCGTGCAGCCGCGAGTTCGACATGGTGGCGCTGGTTGTAGTCGATCGAAAGCGCGAGAATGCGATGCCCGTCCTCACGCGCACGCGCGGCCGACACCATCGAATCCAGGCCGCCCGAAACCAGCACCACGGCAAAAGTCTGAGTCATGCCCAGACGGCTAGCCGTTTTTGCGCGCGCGTCCAGCGTGAGGAAGAAAAAAGGGCCGCCGAAGCGACCCTATGAGTTCGGGATAACCCGCCAGAGAGGAATGTTCCTGCGAAGGAACGTCCCCCGTATAGCCCGGCATTGGTAAATGAAGCGTGAACAAGATTTCGCCACAATTGGGCAGCCTGTCAGTTGCAGGCGCCCGTCTTGCGGCCTTCCAGTTCGGACGAGAAGGGCGCGCCGTCGACCACGCCGGCGGTCTCGACGCGCACCAGCCGACCGGTTTCGACGGTCACGGTGGTGCGGCCATAGCCATGGCCCGGGCAGGTATAGTGCACCGCCGCCACGTCCTTGCTGTTCTCGATCACCACCTGGGTGCATTGCGCGCCGGGATGGCGAAGCTGGAGCAGCGCCGAAGCATTGGTGATGCAGATCCGGCTGGCACCGCCGCCGGTTTCCTTGAACAGCCACTGGCCGGACTCGACGGTGCCGAGCGCCTGCAGCCCGCGCTGCGGCGCCGCACCGCCGGCTCCGATCAGGATAACCAGTCCGGCAACTGCCGGGCGCCACACTCGCCTAAGCACCATTCGCTACTCCCGCCCCCGGGGGAACCCTGTCCGGCTCTGCGGCCGGCTTATAATCCAGTTCAATTCCCATCGATATGGCGTGCTTTCGGCACATTACAACGTGGGTGTCGTGAAATCGGACAGGGCCACCGGGAATTTGGTGGCGCAGAAGGCACAGTCGACGGTGATGAATCCATCATCGTCGGCCATGTCCGTCCGCTCCGCTTCGCCGAACTTGGACAGGACGGAGGTGATATATTCCGGGTCGCAGCGGCATCCCCGGCTGAGCGCGACATTGCCCAGCACGCGGACCTCCTGCTCCTCGTTGAACAGGCGCCACACCAGCGTCTCGAGCGGCAGCGAAGCGTCACCCAGCTCGTCCGCGCCCATCGTCTGGCCCAGCGCCTCGACATGCTCCCATTCGGGATGGTCAAGCCGCGTGTGCAGCCGCTCGCGGCCGACCTCGCCCTCGGGCAAATGCTGCAGGAACAGCCCGCCCGCGACCAGCTTGCCGGACGCGTCGCGCCGCATCCCCAGCCGGATCAGGCTCGGGATCTGCTCGGACTGCATGAAATAGCTCTCCGCCGCCGCCGCCATCGAATCGCCGTCGAGGGGCACGATGCCCTGATAGCGCTCGTTGGTGGCTGCCTGGTCGAAGGTCACGGCGAGATAGCCGGTGCCAAACAGCGCGAACAGCGACGGGTTCGGCCCCGCCTCGGCCAACTTGTCCGGATCATACTGGACATAGCCGCGCAGTTCGCCGCCGCGATAATCGCACACCAGCAGGCTCACCACGCCATTCTGCGTCTGCGCCTGAAGCGTAAGCTGGCCACCGGCATCCTTCAGCGTCGAGCCGAGCAGGGCGGCAAGCGTCAGCGCCTCCGCCAGCAGCGTTTCGATCGCGGGCGGATAGGCATGGGCGTGCAGGATCGCATCGAGCACCGGGCCGAGCCGCACGATGCGGCCGCGGGCATGACGCTCGGGGATCGTGAAGCCGATGGCACGGTCAAGATCGGGGCTGGTCACGGTATCGGTCACGGCAAATCTCCACCCGTCCGGCGCCCGCATCATGCGGACACCCTCGGGCGATCGGGTTTTCGGGGTTGCGCTATAGATAGGAAGCGCCGCTTCCGAAACAACTCAGGCTGCGGCGCGGCGGCCGAGCAGGAACGCCGCCAGCCAAAGCCCCCATCCGACGACCAGCGTGGCGATACCAATCCACGAGAAGACGATGAGGATCTGGAGGGCGCGCAGGAGCCGGTGCATCGCGGTTTCCACGCCGACCACCGGGGGCAACAGCAGGTCGACCCAGAAGCCGGACAGGATCAGGATGAATCCGATGCCGACCCCGGAGATCACCAGCCAGAGGCCCGCCTCGGCCAGCCTGGTCTGCGGCCCGCGCCGCGACAGCCACGGCACACAGGCCAGATTGAAGGCTAGGATCGCGAGCAGGAGAATGAAGGAATCCGGCTCCAGATTATCAAACTGGAACCAGCCGATCGTGAAGAAGATCGCAAGCGCGGCCGCAAATGCCAGCGCGGCGAAGGCAACGGCGCGGACCGCTCGCATCAGGCGGATATCGTTGCCGGGCGCAGCCGCTCGATGAGCTTCCAGAACAGCGAAACGACGATCAGCGCAACGCCGCTGATGCCGACACAAATGGCGGTCATCGCCGCGGCGAAGCCATAGACATGATGCATTTCGACCTGGGGATAGCGCGGAACTGGCTGGGACATGGCGAAAGAACCGGCGGCGAACGCGATGGTTGCGACGACCACCACCACAATGCCCGTCCGCAACCTCCGTCCGAAGACCATGCCCGCCGCGAACACCGCCGCGGCGAGTGCGATCACGACGAACTCGATAGTCTGATCGACGAAGATGTTGCGCATGGCGACATGGACCACCAGCCACGCGGCGAGCAGGAGGACAATCAGTGCCGCCGCAATCCTAGCCGCCCGCATATCCGTTCCCGTCAGGTCCAACCGCAACAACAGCCTAGCATGGACTCGCGTTCCCCGGGCCGCTTTTCCGTCAGGTGCGATTTCGCCGACCGGCCAAGCGTGCGCTCATCCAGAGCGCAACGCCCGCGAGCAGCAGGATGACGGCGGCGCCCACCCCAAGCCCATAGGCGAGGAAATAGCCGAGTTCGGAATATTCTACCGTCCGCACGCGCATCGGAGGCCCGTCGCGCAAATGTCCCCAATATTCGGCGCCGGTGAAGACCAGCAGGATCGCGGCGCCGATCAGGATCATCCACAGGCCCGCCGCGGCGCGCCTGCGCTTTGCGAGTCCGGTCGACGCAGCCTGTGCGACGACCAGAGCAATCGCGGCCAATCCCATCGGAAAGACGATCTGGTTTCGGCTGCTGGCGGCCTGATAGAAAGGATCGCCCTGCGTCGGCGAAATCCCGAATATCCCCAGCGCCATCCAGAGCGTGACCAGTAGCGCCGCCGCCAGAACCGTGAAGGCCGAGAGGCGCAGCGGCGACATAAGGGTCAGCCGATCTGGCCGAAGCACCAGCGCAGCACCGATTTCTGCGCGTGGAGGCGGTTCTCCGCTTCCGGCCAGATCAGCGATTGCGGGCCGTCGATCACCTCGTCGGTCACTTCCTCGCCGCGGTGCGCGGGCAGGCAGTGGAGGAATTTCGCGTCGGGCTTGGCACCGGCCATCAGATCGGCGGTGACCTGATAGGGCATCATCGCCTTCAGCTTGGTCTCGGCGTGGAGCTGGCCCATCGAGATCCAGGTGTCGGTGACGATGATGTCGGCGCCTTCAACCGCTTCGCGCGGATCGCCAACCACGCGTGCCCGGCCCTGCCCGCGCGCCACATCGGCCTCGGGCGGCTGGAAACCCTGCGGGCAGGCCGCGACCACATCGAACTGCATCAGCGCGCCGGCTTCGATGAACGAGGCGAGCACGTTGTTGCCGTCGCCCAGCCACGCGACCTTCAGGCCCGGCAGCGAGCGGCCGCTTTCGATGATCGTCAGCAGATCGGCCATGATCTGGCACGGGTGCGACGCATCGGTCAGGCCGTTGATCACCGGCACGCTGGCATAGTCGGCCATCTCGATCAGCTTCGCATGATCGTCGGTGCGGACCATGATCGCGTCGCAATAGCCGGAAAGCACGCGGGCGGTGTCCGCCACGGTCTCGCCGCGGCCAAGCTGGCTGGTGCCGGCGTCGAGGATTACCGAACTGCCGCCGAGCTGACGGATCGCCATGTCGAACGAGACGCGGGTGCGGGTCGAATTCTTTTCGAACACCATCGCCAGCGTGTGCCCGTCGAGCGGCGCGTCGGCATCGGCCTTGCCCTTGGGAAAGCCCGCGCGGGCGGCCTTGCGGTCAAGCGCATCGGCCAGCATCGCGGCGATGCCGTCAGGGCCTGCATCGGACAGGTCGAGGAAGTGGCGGGTCACACCGGGTCCCCCTTTACGGCACGAAGCATCCAGATGCCGCTGGCGACGAGCGCGCCGCCGGCGACGCCCAGCAGATTGAAGATGATAAGCATCCAGCTTTCACCCGACCCGACATCCCCGGGACTGCTCATCACCATGAGAATGCCGAACAACAGCGGCGCCAGTGCCAATCCGCCGAAAGCGAGTATGGAGAATGCCGCAGCCCGACTATGCATCCACCGCCACCTTATAGGTCCGCGCACCTTCGCTCAGGCGCTCGATGCACTCGGCGATGTGATCCTCGTCGATCACCAGCGGTGGCAGGACGCGGAAGACGTTCTCGCCCGCGGCCACGGTCAGCAGGCCGTGATTGTCGCGCAGATGCGCCACGAAGTCGCGGCTGACCGCCGGGTCCTTCATCTTGATGCCCAGCATCAGGCCCTTGCCGCGGATCTCCTCGAACAGATGATCATGGTTCGGGATCAGCTGCTCGAAGCTCGCCCGAAGCCTATCACCCATCTTGACGACATTCTCGAGGAAGCCGTCGGCCAGCATCACATCGAGGATCGCCTGGCCCGCGGCCATGCCCAGCGGGTTGCCGCCATAGGTGGAGCCATGGGTGCCGAACACCATGCCCTTGGCCGCTTCCTCGGTCGCCAGGCACGCGCCGAGCGGGAAGCCGCCGCCGATGCCCTTGGCCGCGGTCAGAATGTCCGGGGTGATGCCGTAATGCTCATAGGCCCACATCTTGCCGGTGCGGCCATAGCCGCACTGGATCTCGTCGAGCACCAGCAACAGGCCATGCTCGTCGCATGCCTTGCGCAGCCCGGTGATGAACTCGTGGGTGCCGGCGGTCATGCCGCCTTCGCCCTGCACCGTCTCGACCAGGAAACCCGCGGTCTCGTCGTCGATCAGCGCCAGCGCGCCTTCCAGATCGTTGAACTTGGCATAGGCGAAGCCCGGCAGCAGCGGTTCGAACCCGTCGCGCATCTTCGCCTGATCGGTCGCCGAGATCGCGCCGAGCGAGCGGCCATGGAACGCGTTCTTGAAGGTGATCAGCTTGTGCCGCTGCGGATTGCCGTTGGCGAAATGATAGCGGCGCGCGGTCTTGATCGCGCACTCGATCGCCTCGACGCCCGAATTGGTGAAGAACACCGTGTCGGCAAAGCTGTTGTCGACGATGCGCTGCGCCAGCGCTTCGCCCTGCGGCGATCCGTACAGGTTCGACACATGCATCAGCGTCGCGACCTGATCCTGCAGCACCTTGGTCAGATGCGGATGGCCATGACCCAGCGCGTTGACCGCGATGCCCGCCGCGAAATCCAGATATTTCTCGCCGCGCTCGCCATAGAGATACACGCCCTCGCCTCGCACCGGACGCACATCGCACCGCGGGTAGACGGGCATGAGCGGGGTGATGGTCATCGGACGATACTCCTTCAGGCTGAAACGAAACGAAACTCCGGAAACAACAAGGGCGGTCCCACAGGACCGCCCTGAAACGGGTGTTTACGAGGGGCGGGCATGGGGCGTCAACACCTGTGAAGTGTCGGCGCGAGCCATCTGAAATACCAATCAAATTGGCTGCAATATCGCGCAGGTTATACCCATTTTGGGGATACCCTGCGGCGTCGACCGAGTCGGGCGGCGTGTTCTGGCGTACATGCAGGCGGGCCGAACCGGGACCGCGGAACGGGGAACAATCCATGAAATATAGGAAACTGCTCGGCATCGCTGCCGGGATCGGTGCATTGTGCGCAGCGGCGCCCGCCGCGGCGCAGGGCCAGCGCTATGTCGGCCAGTTGTTCCTGATGGCCGGAACCTACTGCCCGGCCGGCTCGCTGGACGCGGACGGCCGCCTGCTGTCGCAGAACGGCGAATATTACTCGCTCTTCGTGGTGATCGGCACGGCCTTTGGCGGCACCAACGGCATGTTCAACCTGCCCGATCTGCGCGGCCGGACCGCGATCGGCGCGGGCCAGGGGACCGGGCTGACCAACCAC
Source organism: Sphingomonas sp. AOB5 (assembly GCF_029433115.1). Lineage (GTDB taxonomy): Bacteria > Pseudomonadota > Alphaproteobacteria > Sphingomonadales > Sphingomonadaceae > Sphingomonas. Next base: position 91,640 of record NZ_JARNTV010000011.1, read on the forward strand.
AATGTCGGTAATATGGGCGGAAACAACGCGTTCCCGCTGATCGAACAGCAGATGACCCGCCACCTGCATGGCGGCCTGATCATGGCCGCTCAGGGCCAGGGCAACAGCAACGATCCGGCCGGCAAGACGCTGGCGGGCACGCCGTCGAACATGCCGATCTACAGCAACAGTCCGCAGAAGACGGTCGGGATGGCACCCGGCACTGTCGCGATCGGGCCGGCCGGCCGCAACGAACCGGTAACGGTCCAGTCGCCGGTACTGGCGGTGCGATACTGCATCTCGACCGAAGGCCTCTTCCCGAACTGATCGCCGTCACGGCTTCACGACATCAGGGTCCGCGCGCCGCGCGCGGCACAATCCAAGGATTCGCCATGAATTTCCGAACCCATTTCCGGCGGGCCGGCCTGCCGCTCGCAATCGCTACGTCGCTTCTGGCCGCCGCCCCGGCCCAGGCGCAGAATGTTGTCGGTCAGATCATCATGATGGCCTCGCCCAATTGCCCCAGCGGCACCATCCCGGCCGAGGGCCAGGGCCTGTCGAAGGTCAGCTATTCGGTGCTCTTCGACCTCTATCAATATACCTATGGCGGCTCGGGCAACACGTTCAACGTCCCCGATCTGCGCGGCCGTACGCCGATCGGCATCGGCCGGGGCGAGGGCCTTGGCGGTTATTCGCTAGGGCAGCGTGGCGGCACCGAAACGGTGCTGATGGGCACGGCCATCGCCCTCCACACCCATAGCGCGATCATGAAGGCAACCACGACGGCGCCGTCCGCGGGAACAACCGGCGGCGACCCCGAGAACGGCGTGCTCGCCAAGGGGACCGCGCTGAACATCTATTCGTCCGGCACGCCGGCCCTCCAGATGGGCGCGGCGACCGTGCTGACCCAGGCGGCCGGCGGAAACGCACCGATCCCCAATCGCAGCCCGTTCACCGCGATCCGTTACTGCGTCGTGATGAGCGAGGTCGTTCCCCACCAATGATCGCGTTCCGGCGAACCATCCAATCCGACTGGAGAATATCATGATCCGAACGACTCTCATCGCCCTCGCCGCCACCGCTGCCGGGCTTGCTATGGCGCCCTCCGCGGCCGCGCAGACGGAAGAATTTTACGTCAGTGAGATCATCGTCGTCCCCTTCGGCTTCTGCCCCGCCGGCAGTTTCGAGGCCGATGGCGTGAAAATGCCGATCGCAAACAACCAGGCGCTGGCAATCCTGCTGGGCGAGACTTATGGCAAGGCGAGCAACACCGTCTTCAGCACGCCCGACCTGCGCTCACGCGGCGCCGTGTCTCCCGGTCAGGGGAACACCACCGCGCTGTTTGCCCAGGGCGACAAGGCCGGTGCGGAAGCGATCCAGCTGACCGCCAACCAGTTGCCCGAACATGTGCACACCGCAACGACGATTGCTGCGCTGCCGCCCGCCCAGTTTTCCGGTCCGAACGGCACCGCAATGACCACCGTCCCCACGAGCCGGGCGATGTACGCCCATGGCAGCGCGCCGACCGTGAACATGAACGGCGGATCGGTGACGCTGTTGGACAATCTGGCCGGCGGCAGCACGCTGGCGGTGCGCGATCCCTATCTGGCGATGCGCTATTGTGTCGTGAAAGCGGGCAGCTTCCCCAGCCGGAACTGATCCGGACCGTACGCTCCCGGGCTAGCGGGCCCGGGAGCGGAACGGATTCGACCATCGCGGTGTTGAACCTGCGAGGAGAAGTCGAATGCCGGCGACACTCGAGAAATGGGAAGTCCAGCCCCATGAACAGCTTGTCGAGGCCGGCGACGGCATCCTGACCGTCGCGGGCGATATCCCCATGCCGCTGGGAAACTTTCCCAGGCGGATGACGGTAGTGCGGCTGCAGGGCGGACGCACCGCAATCTGGAGCGCGATCGCGCTCGACGAGCCGGAGATGCAGCAGATCGAGGCGCTGGGCGCGCCCTCCTTCCTGATCGTGCCCGGCGATCATCACCGGCTGGACGCGAAGATCTGGCTGGACCGCTATCCCGCCGCGAAGGTGATCGCGCCGCCGGGCGCCCGCGCGATGGTGGAGGAAGCCGTGCCGGTCGATGCGACCCACGACATCCTCGACGATCCGGAGGTGAATTTCTGCGTCGTGCCCGGCACCGGCCAGCACGAGGCATTCCTGCACATCCGCCGCGCCGACGGCGTGACGCTGGTGACCAACGACATCATCGGCAATGTCGCCCATCCCCACGGGATCGGCGCGAACATCATGGGCCGGCTGTTCAGCTTCGGCGTGACCGAACCGCAGGTACCGCGTCCGGTGAAACGCGGACTGGAGGACAAGACCCTGCTCGCCGCCCGCTTCCGCGCATGGGCCGCCGAGCCGGAGCTAAAGCGGATCATCGTCAGTCATGGCGATGTGCTGGACGAAAACCCGCGCGAGGCGCTGCTCAAGCTGGCAGCGTCGCTCGACTAGCTCTTGATCTTCCAGCCCGAGCGCAGCAGCGCGTAGCACAGCAGGGCCAGCGCGATGTCGAGCCCCAGGATCACGCCGCTGCCAAGCAGGATCGGCGAATCCGCCACCCCGATAAAGCCGTAACGGAAGCCCGAGATGATATAGAAGAACGGGTTGAAATGGCTGATCGTCTGGAACAGCGGCGCCAGCTTCTCGACCGAATAGAAGGTGCCCGAAAGCAGCGCGAGCGGGGCCACCACGAAATTGGTCACGGCCGCGGCATGATCGAACTTCTCCGCCCAGATCGAAGTCAGCACGCCGAGCAGCGCCAGGAAGGTCGAGCCGAGCAGCCCGAACCACAGGATCGCCCAGAAATGCGCGGGGGTAACGTGCACGCCCGGCCATAGCGCCATCGCCAGCCACACCGTCGCGCCGACGCAGAAGGCGCGAGTCACTGCGCCGCCGGTCATCGCCGCCAGCAGTTCGGCGGTGGATAGCGGCGGCATCAGGTAGTCGACGATGGTCCCCTGGATCTTGCCCACCAGCAGCGAGAAGCTGGCATTGGCGAACGCATTCTGCAGCATGCCCATCACGATCAGGCCGGGCGCGATGAAATCGGCGAAGTGGATCTGCCGGTGCTGCACCTCGACGATGCGCCCCTCACCGCCCAAAGCGACCGTGAAAATCACCAGAAACAGCAATGTCGTGATCGCCGGCGCCCAGATCGTCTGGAGCTGGACCTTGAAGAACCGGCGCACCTCCTTGATATAGAGGGTCCTGAGTCCCGCCCAGTTTACGTTGCGAATCACCGGCACCCCGAATTCGGGGATCTGGGAGTCGGCGTTTTGGGGCTGGTTGCTCATGGCGCGTTCGCGTAACCGCTGGCCGCGCCGCCTGCAAGTTGAAGGACGAACATGAGCTGGACCGACGAGCGTATCGATACGCTGAAGAAGATGTGGAACAGCGGCCTGACCGCCACGCAGATCGCCGAGGAACTCGGCGGGGTCAGCCGCAATGCGGTGATCGGCAAGGCGCACCGCCTGGGCCTGCCCGCGCGCCCGTCGCCGGTGAAGCCGAACGAGAACAAGGTGAAGGCTGCGACAGCCGCCCCGGCCCCCGCCGCCGCT
>NZ_JARNTV010000110.1 GCF_029433115.1 Sphingomonas sp. AOB5
CTCCCCCACCCGGCCTCCCACAGAATATGCTGGATGGGAGGCCGGGTGGGGGAGCGGGCCGGTGCCGCATCCACGCAAGTGGATCAAAAAGCTTACTCCGAACGCAGCCCCACCAACCGCAGCCGACGCAGCGCGAGCAGGGTCAGCAGCGAGATCGCGGCGGGCACCAGTGCGATGTAGAAGGCCTGTTGCGGCGAGGCGACATGGCTGAGGATGAAGCCGCCGACGATCGGGGCGAACACGCCGCCCACCCGGCCTGCGCTGAGCGCCATGCCCGATCCGGTCGCGCGGATCGGTCCGGGATAGAAGAGGTTGACCACCGCGCTCAGGCAGAATTGCGATCCGATGATCAGGAAACCGCAGGCAGCCAGCGCGACGTAGAAGCCGGTCGCGGGGGCTGCCATGCCGGCGAAGATGCCGACGCTTACGATCGTCGCGGCATAACAGAAGCCCAAGGTCGCTACCGGACCGATGCGCGGCAGCAGCGCGGCGAAGGTCAGCCCGCCCAGGATCCCGCTGAAGCTGAACAGCGAGGTCGCGCGGATCGCCGCGCGCGGATCTAGGCCCGAGCTGACGAACAGCGACGGCGTCCACATCACGAAGAAATAGACCAGCGACAGATTGGCGAAGTTGAGCAGCCACAGCAGCAGGGTGGTGTTGCGCCGCTCGGGCGTGAACAGCTCCGCCAGCCGCGACTTGGCGGCGCCCGACGCATCGCCGACCAGCTTCACCGCGGGATCGATGGCGACGCCCAGCCGTCCGAACAGCGCGCGCAGCCGGGTCTGGTCGCTCGACTGGCGCACCATCATCACCGGCGATTCCGGCAGGGCGACGATGCACACCGCCCAGGCAATCAACGTGCTGACCGCGCCGACATAGAAGACCGCGGCCACGCCCATGGTCGGCAGCAACTGCCCCACGGCTGCGGCACCGCAGGCCGCACCCAGCGGATAGCCTGAGCAGACCAGCACCACTGCCATCGTCCGCCAGCTTCCCGGAACCAGCTCCATCGCCAGCGCGATGGTGTTGGCGAGCGCGAGGCCGAGGCCCAGTCCGGCGACGAAGCGCGCCGCGATCATGCTGCCATAGCCGGGCACATAGGCGCCCGCGAGCGTGGCGAGGCCAGCAATGGCAAGTCCCAGCAGCATCGCGTGCCGCCGCCCGAGCTTGTCGCCGAGCGGCGCCAGCAGGAAGCCGCCGAACACCTGCCCGATCAGCGAAGCCGAGAGCAGGGATCCCACCGCCTGCGGGGTCAGACCCCATTCGCGTGCGAGCAGCGGCGCGGCGAGTGACATGGCCTGCACGTCATAGCCCTCGACCATGCCCACCACGATGCACAAGGCGAGCAGGAAGACACCATAGGCTGAAGGACGCAGCTGCGCATAGGCATCGGACAGCGCACGCTCCGAACCGGTTATCGCCGAAGCCGGAGCCGCCTGTTGCCCAGCGCTCTCACCCATCACCGATCCCGACATTTGCGCCTCCCGAAAAATATTTTTTGGCCCTCGCCGGATCGGCGGAGCGAGTGTCCGGACCTTCTCATCGCGACCGCCGAACGTCAAACATAATTATCGTTTTACAGGAATTTAGTCCGATATCTCAAGGCCACTGACCAGCCGCCGGATGCCCTCCCGAAATCGTAAATCGCTCGAAAAGCTGCGATTATACGTGCAGATGATGCATTGACGCAGTTGACTGCATGATTATCTTGGCCGCGAATTCGATAAACGAATCATCAGGAGGGGAGCTTCAAATGATGGAAACCGTACATGCAATCCGGCGCAGCCCTGTGACTCGCAGCCTTTCGCTGCTCATGCTGCTATCTGCATCCACGCTCGCGGCGACCGCCGCGCAGGCGCAACAGGCCGCGCCCGCGGATCAGGACGAAGACCCGGCGATCCAGGAAATCGTGGTGACCGCACAGAAGCGGACGACGCTGGTGCAGGAAACGCCGCTCGCGGTTTCGGTCGTGTCGGGTGACGCGCTGCAGGAAAACGGCGTCAAGGATGCGCAGGGGCTGGCGGCGTTCGTCCCCAACGTTTCGATCGGCGAAGGCTCGCGCGCTTCGGTGCAGATCGCGATCCGCGGCGTCTACAGCGCGACGAACGAGTCCGATCCGTCGACTGCCTTCCATGTCGACGGCATCTATTATTCGCGACCGTCGGGCGCGAACGCGATCTTCTACGATATCGAGCGGATCGAAGTGCTGCGCGGGCCGCAGGGCACGCTGTGGGGCCGCAACGCGACCGCGGGCAGCATCAACGTGATCACCCGCAAGCCCAGCTTCGACTGGGAAGTGCAGGCACAGGGCGCGATCGGAAACTATGGCGCGCTGGAAGGCCAGGTGATCGTCAACGCGCCGGTGATCGACGGCAAATGGGCGCTGCGCGGCGCCTTCGTCTATGACGAGCGCGACGCCTATGAAGTCAGCCCGGTGGCCAATGCGGCAGCGCCGGGCATCCGGAACCGCGCGGCGCGCCTCCATTCGCTGTTCCAGCCGACCGAGCGGCTGACCATCCTGCTGACCGGCGATTACTGGAAGAAGGACGGGCAGGCGAATGCGTTCGTGTCGCTGCGCCCCGGCTATGATCCGCGCGTTACCCCCAATATCGGCCTGCAGGAGATCGAGGCCTATAGCGGCCGCGCCGAAGTCACGCTCGATCTGGGCGATGTCGAACTCACCTCGCTTTCCGCATGGCGGCGCGAGGATCAGGACAGCCAGGGCACCATCGCCGGACCGCTGGGCGGGGGCCTCTACAATGTCGCCCGTCCGTTGCGGCTCACCCTGACGCTGAAGGACGAGACCTTCTCGCAGGAAGTCCGGCTCGCTTCATCGGGCACCGGACCGGCGCGCTGGACGATCGGCGCCTTCTATCTCGACCAGAAGAGCGACGAGGTCTTCAACTTCGTCATCGTGCCGAACTTCATCGCGGTGAACCAGACCCGGCCCGAGCAGACATCGACCTCCTATGCAGCGTTCGGCCAACTGTCCTATGACATCGGCAATGGCGTGACCCTGACCGGCGGCTTGCGGTATTCGCGCGACGAGAAGTCGAATATCGGCGGCCGCGAAACGGTGCTCAACATGGGCGTGCCGGTCGTCACCAACGAGAATATCAGCGGCGCCTGGGACCGGCTCGACTGGAAGGCATCGGCCGACTGGCAGATCGGGCCGCGCCACCTGCTCTATGCAAGCGTCGGCACCGGCTACAAGTCGGGCGGTATCGACGGCACGCCGTTCGATCCGGAAAAGCTGCTCGCGTACGAGATCGGATCGAAGAACGAATTCTTCGATCGCCACCTCCAGCTCAATCTCGCGGCGTTCATCTACGACTATACCGATCTGCAGGTCGGCCAGATCGTCAACGGGCAGGCGGTCAACGCCAATGCCTCGTCCGCGGTGGTAAAGGGGGTGGAGGTCGAGTTCCAGGCGCTGCCCGTTCGCGGGCTGCGGCTGTCCGGCTCGGCCTCCTATCTCGACAGCCGCTATGGCGATTATCTCGCGCTGGATCAGTCGGCGGGTAATGCGCTGATCCAGGTGCGCGGCAACCGGCTGCAGCGTGCGCCCGAGTTCAGTGCCCAGCTTGCGGTCGCCTACACCACCGTCGCCGGGCCGGGCCAGCTCACCGTGCAGGGCGACTGGAGCTTCCAGAGCAAGGTCTATTTCAGCGAGTTCGGCGAACGTGGCGTCTGGGCCGACGGGGTGCAGGATCCGGCGTCGCTGTTCAACGCACGCGTCCGTTACGAGATCGGCGACGGCGACTGGTTTGTCGAAGGGTTCGCCAAGAACATCTTCGACAAAGCGATCCTGCGCTCGGGCGGATATTACGGCCCGGTCAACGCCTTTCTCGGCAGCTACGGCCCCCCCGCAACTTACGGCATCCGCACCGGCTTCAGGTTCTGAGCCGGGTCAGCAAGGCGTTACACCCATGAAATTGTACATCATTCTTTCCCAGTCCAAGCGTCAGCTGATCGCCAAGGAGGACGTGCCTGCGCTCACCCCGCAGCATCGCGAATATCACAATCCGATGCGGGAGAAGGACGCGATCCTGCTCCAGGCGATGATGCGCCCGGACGAGATGACGCCCAAGGGATCGCGCTGCATGATCCTTCAGGCGGAGACGCGCGAGGAGGTCGACGACTTCATCCAGCGCAATCCGCTGATGGCGCATGACGCGATGGAATGGACCGTCCACGAACTGCTGCCCAACTATGCCGCCACCAGCGTGCAGGAGTGGTTCCAGGGCAAATTCTCCAAGGGGCACGGCCAGTGACGGCCGGCCCCTTTCTCCCTCCACGAACCCCCTAGAGTACAGGACGAGTCATGGCTTACGTCGTCACCGACGCGTGTATCCGCTGCAAATATATGGACTGCGTGTCGGTCTGCCCGGCCGATTGCTTCTACGAAGGCGACAACATGCTCGTCATCCACCCCGATGAGTGCATCGATTGCGGCGTGTGCGAGGCGGAATGCCCGGCGGAAGCGATCCTGCCCGCCGACGATGCCGATCAGAAATGGCAGGACCTCAACGCCGAATATTCGCAGGTCTGGCCGAACGTGACGACCAAGCGCGATGCACCCGCCGATGCCGACGGCTTCAAGGGCGAGGCGGGCAAGTTCGAGAAATATTTCAGCACCGCGCCGGGCACCGGCGGCTGAGTCCTGCGCGCGCCCGAGCGTGCTTTCATGATCGATTCTACAAATCTTCCCGGTGGTTGCCGGGGGGAATGACGAACCATGCCGGAGACGATAGAAGATGGGTCCGCTGAGGTTGACAGGGGAATGCAGGGGTGCCGCCAGAAGAGGGATCGCGGACCGTCGTCGGACGGCGCGAGCGCAAGAAGCTGGAGGTGGCCGAACGTCTTCGCCGTGCGGCCTTCGAAGTGTTTTCGGAGAAGGGCTTCGAGGATGCGAAGCTCCGCGACATTTCGGAACGCGCCGACATCGCCGAGCGGACCCTGTTCAACTATGTGACCGACAAGCGCGACCTGCTGGCGTTCGTGCTGGCCGAGGAATTGTCGGCGGTGTCCGGCCGGATGTTCCCGCCCGAGGCATGGGAGCTGCCGGTGATCGATCAGCTCAAGGCCGGGTTCGAGGATTATGTCGCCTTGTTCTCGCGCTATGCCCCGGTGTCGCTGATGCTGTTCCGCGAAGCGATCTGGTTCAACACCACGCCGCAGCTGAAGACCTATCTCGACAGCCGCACCGCGTTGCTCGAGCGGATCAGGGCGCTGGTCGAGTACAAGCAGGGCAAGGGCGAGATCCGCGCGGACACCACGTCGTTCGACGCGGCGTGGGTGCTGCTGTCGATCTTCATGTCGAACGTGCGGCGCTGGCTGCTGGCCAATCCGGCCGAGCAGCCGACGCGCATCGCCGAGATCGAGCCGCAGTTCAGCATCATCCTGCGCGGCCTTTCGCCCGAGTAACCGCTCGCTCGCGTTGTGCCGGAGGCCTGGCATGAACGCGATGACGCCCAATGATCCGATCACCGAGGCTGTCGTGGTCCGTTTTGCCGGGGATTCCGGCGATGGGATGCAGTTGACGGGCGGGCAGTTCACCTTGTCGAC
>NZ_JARNTV010000111.1 GCF_029433115.1 Sphingomonas sp. AOB5
CCCGAAGCCGCGCTGGCACTGGCCGACCTGCCCGACGATGTGGCGGCCTCGCCCGAAGTGGAGCGCGCGCGCGCCGCGATCGCGCTGGCCAAGGAAGCGACGCCGGTCGACGATATCTCGGGCCTGGCCGCGCATGCCGCCGCGAACCCCGATGATATGGAATCCCGGCTCGAACTGGCCGGTGGCCAGATGGCGGCGGGCGACCGCGATGGCGCAGCGGAAACGCTGCTCAAGATGATCGCTGACGATCGCGAGTGGAACGAGGGCGCCGCGCGCCAGCGCCTGCTCAAGCTGTTCGAAGTGGCGGGTCTCGAGGATCCCTGGGTCTCGGCGCAGCGGCGCAAGCTGTCGGCCATCTTGTTCGGATGACGGCGACCCGACTCTCGATATTTCCCCTCGCGGGAGCGCTCTTGTTCCCGCGGATGCATCTGCCGCTCCATATCTTCGAGCCGCGCTATCGGGCGATGGTCAACGATGCGCTGGCCCGCGACCGGCGGATCGGGATGATCCAGCCGCGCGGCGAAGGCGATCCGGTGCCGCTGTTCGACATGGGCTGTGTCGGGCGCATCGCCGATGTCGAGGCGCTGGAGGACGGGCGGTTCAATCTGGTGCTGGAAGGGCTGGCGCGCTTCACCATCCTGCGCGAGCTGGATGTGACCACACCCTTCCGTCAGGTCGAAGCCGAGCTGGAGGCCGCAGGCGAGGACGAGACGCTGTCGCTGGGCGAGCGTGCGTCGCTGGAGATCGAATCGCGGCGCTTTGCCGACGCTCAGGGCTATGCGGTGGATTGGGAAGCGGTAACCCGGCTCGACGATGCGTCCCTGGTCAACGGCATTGCCCAGATCGCGCCGTTCGATGTGGCATCGAAACAGGCGCTGCTGGAAGCCGATTCGCTGTCAGGACGTGCGGACCTGATCGTGCAGCTGATGCAGTTCTTCGGCCGCCATGGCGACGAAGGCATCGTGACGCTGCAATAGGGGGCGGGGCAGCAGGCGTCAGCGCAGCTGCCAGTTCGACGCTTCGAGACGCGTCCGGATTTCCTCGCGACTGAGCGGCGCTGCCGGAAGCACGAACCGATCGGCGGGGATCGGTGCGGTGGCGACGGTGTTCAATTCCAGTCCGGAGACGCTGAGCGGCGCGCCTGTGCGCAGGACGCGAAGCATTTCGTCCATGAAGCCCGTCGGTGCGAAGCTCAACTGGGCCATCATCCGCGTGGATATCTCGAACTGATAAGCCAGCGCCTTGCCGAGCGGTGCCAATGCGGGGTCGCTGCTGATCACCATCGCCGGAGCCGTGTCGTTGCCCTCCATATACCATCCGGTACCGGTGCGGCCGCGCACCGTTACCGGCTTCCCTTCGGTCAACACCATCTCGAGCGCCCCATCGGGAATGGGCGGCATATCGGGCATCATCTTCTTCATCTGCTCGCCCAGGACTGCCGCGACGTCGGTGGCCCGCATGACCTTCGCATCCTTGCCCTCGCCGGAAATGAAATAGCCCTCGCCGGCGATGGTCAGGAGCCATAACGACTGGCCCGGCAATGTGCCGCGGACATCGCCATTCGGCGCGATCTCGATCCTCATCTCGAACGGGATCGGACTGCCCTCCGGCGGCGTATAGACCGCGGTAAGCTGGGCTTGCGCAGGGGCTGTGAACGCGATGCAAAGCAGGAGGAGGGCGGCGAGGCGAGCGATCATGAAGTGGCGCCCCATGGTGCGGGCGGTGCAGCGACCGGCCGGGTCAGGTCGAACTCCACCCGGAAATGCCGGTTCTCGCGGCGCAGTTCATAGGCGAAGCGGGTCGCGCTCGCCTCGACCGCCCAGATATTGGTGACCGAGCGATCGAGGCCGTTGGCGCGGAACATCGCGATCGATTCACCGTCGACCGGGAATTCCTGCCGCTCCGCCGTACCGGATGCAGCGGTGTCGCCGCCATACATGGTCGTCTTGTCGGAGGTGCCGTCCTCATGGCGATGATCATGCTTGAGGCGCAGGCCGGTGGCGGTCCGCGTGATCACCCAGGTGCGCGATCGGTCCTCGCCGACATGGAAGGGGATACGCACGCCGTCCGCACCGCATTCGCGGACATGCATCACCAGCGGCTTGCCCGCGAAACTGGCATCAGCCGGATCGGTGGTGACGACCTTGCCCGCAAACGCCTTGCCGCACAGCGACTGGAGCCGGGACAGAAACGCGTCCTGCGGTGCGGAGGCACCGAGCAGCAGGGGCGCGAGAAGCAGGAGCGGTTTCATAGCGGCGGCAGCTCCCAGTCGATCGGGGTACGGCCATGGCTTTCGAGAAAGGCATTGGCCCTGGAGAAATGGTGATTGCCGAAGAACCCGGCATGCGCCGACAGCGGCGAGGGATGCGGCGATTTCAGTACCAGATGGCGGCTGGTGTCGACGAACGCCGCCTTCTTCTGCGCATGGCTGCCCCACAGCAGGAACACCGTCGGGTTCGGGCTGGCATTCACCTGCCGGATCACGGCGTCGGTGAACTTCTCCCAGCCGCGGCCCTGATGTGATGCGGCATTGCCCATCTGCACCGTAAGCACCGAATTGAGCAGCAACACGCCCTGCTGCGCCCAATGTTCGAGGAAACCGTGCCGCGCGGGCGCGATGCCCAGATCGGCCTGCATCTCCTTGTAGATATTGACTAGGCTAGGCGGGGTGCGGACGCCGGGGCGGACCGAGAAGCACAGGCCATGCGCCTGACCCTCGCCATGATAGGGATCCTGACCGAGGATCACGACGCGCACCTGATCCAGCGGGGTCAGGTCCAGCGCGCGGAACCATTCGCTGCCCGCCGGGAAGATGCGCTTGCCTGCGGCCTTTTCGGCGACGAGGAATTCGCGCAGCGCCGCCATATAGGGGCTGTCGAACTCAGGTCTTAGCGGTTCGAGCCAGCTCGGATGCAGTTTGACGTCGGCCATGTGCCCGGGATGGGGCAAGCGCCGCTATTTCGTCAATCGGCCGGGGCAGACGTTGCGGAGCGGGCAGCGCGGGCAATCCGCTGCGTCGGGCCGGCACAGCGTCTGGCCGAGCCGCTTGGTCGCGACATGGAAATGGAGGAAATCGTCGCCGGTCCAGTCGGGCATGGCATCGGTCACCGCGTCGCTGACAGCCGCGGCATCGGCCCCTGCGCGGACCAGGCCCAGGCGGCGGAAGATTCGCAGCACATGGCTGTCGACGATGAACACCGGCCGGTTGAGCGTGCTGGCGTTGAGGGTCGAGGCTGCGACCTTGCGGCCGACGCCGGGGAAGCGCTCGAGCCAAGCCAGCGCTTCGGGCAGCGGCGTGCTCCCAAGGAAATCGAGCGCGAAGTCGTGCTGCTCGGCTTCGATTCCGCGCAGCGTGCGGACGACATGCTCGGCCTTGTCGCCGGCAAAGGTCACGTCGCGGATGCAGCGGGCGATCTCGCGCGGCGCCGCATGCGCCACGTGCCGGGGCGAGCGGTAGCGCTCGACCAGCCGGTCATAGGCCGCCAGCGACACCGCATCGCGCGTCCGCCCGCTGATCATCGATTTGACCAGCTGCCCCACCGGGCGCCGCCGCGTCCATAATTTCGGCGGACGCCCATCAGGCATTAGCGCGCGGCGCCAACGCGCGATATCGTCATGCCCGCAAAAGCCGAATTGCACCTGCATTGCCATCGCTCTATAGAACATAGAGAGAACATCATCAAGGGAGAGATACCGCATGACCGTTGTAGCGCGACAAAACTTTCCGGGGTGTGCGACAGAACTATCCGGAGCACTTTCATAATCGCGGACGCTCAATAAGAAGCCTCTCAGCGGCCGCTAAGCGATCGCTTCGGCGACCCAGTCGAAGCCGTCCAGCGTGTTGTTCCCGCCCGTCACCGTGCCCTGGATGATCACGTAGAAGCCCGCCTCGCTCGACGGTCCGCGCTGGCACCAGTTGTCGCGTGCGGCCGAGCTGCTCAGGTTCAGCGGCGTCAGCGTCACCACATAATCGGTGCCATCGGGAAACGGCGCCTCGAACGCCACCAGGTACGAGCTGCCGGCATTGACGGTGCTGGTCCACCGGCCCCGCTTCCTCTCGACCGTGTCGGTCGCCGCCGAGATCATCGTCTGGATCGCCGTCAGCAGCTGCGTGTTGTCGGCCGGGTTCAGCGCAACGTTGCCGCCATCCGGATCGGTGATGACGTTGGAGATCTCCTGAACGATCGCATTGGCCACGGCAGGCGTCCATCGGGTGTTGTCGATAGCGTTGCCGCCGGATGCGCCATCGACGCCGTCAAAGTCGCGCATGATTACTCCTCGGGATAGCTGAAAATGACATGGGTGTGCGCGGGCTTGGCCCCGCGGAAGACGCATTCGAGCACCAGCGCGGCATCGCCCTCGACGAAGCGGCCGCCGAACAGATCGCCCATGCGGAAGACGCTGAAGGTGCCGGCGTTCAGCACATGCACCCGCCAGACATAGCGCCAGCGGCCATCGGTGATCAGCGCGGTCAGCGCGCCGTCGAAATCGTCGACGTCCGGATCGAACTCGTGGATCTCGATGTCGAAGCCCAGCGTCGCCGCCATCTCGATATAGAATGCCGGCGTCTGCCCGGCCTGGAAGGCCAGCTTGCGCCAGCATGCCGCCTGCCGCGCGGCGATCGTGGTCTCGGCCGGCGTGCAGGGATCGGGCAGGCCCAGCACCCGCTCCCAATCGGGTAGCAGCTCGAACGCGGTGCGCGGATCGGCCTCGTCCTCCAGCTGCGCCATGCGCGCATCGAGGCGGGCCGGTTCCTCGGCCATGCCGCGTAGCAACCGCGCCAGCCAGGACGTGCGCTCACGCGGCCATGCCGCGCCGGTGGGAAGCAGCGCCTGCATCTGGCCGAGATAGGAGCGCGCGTCGCGGATCAGGACCACGTGATCGCCCCGCGGGTAGAGATCAGCCCGGCCGCCACGGTGACGTTCGCGTTGGGCAAGGTCACCGTGCTGTCGGTCTCGCCGGCAGCGCCGGAGACCGCCTCGCGGATATGGCTGATCAACAGCGTCCCGCCCGGCACCGCCTCACGCGCATGCAGATCATCGAGCGCGGCGGTCACGGCGGCGCGCACCTCGGCCGTGTCGGGCGTCAGATCGATCGTATAGGCGAGCGGCGAGGCGGTCGGCGCTGCAACGGTCACGTCGGCGCAGACCGGGCGCCTATCGGCGATCCAACCATCGACCGCCGTGATATCGCCCGCCTCGGGGATTATATCCGCCCGGCCGTCGCACACGAACAGCAGCTTGACCGTGCCCAGGCCGTCCCAATTCTCGTACACCCATGCACGGGTCACGCCGGCCACTTCGAGTGCCCATGCCACATAGTCGGTCGCCGCGCCGCCGCGCACCGGATTGCGGATGCGCTGAAGCAGCCGCGCGCGCAGCGCGTCGTCGGCCTCCGCGTTGCTGCCGCCACCGATCCCGTCCACGGCCACCGTGGCAACCGCCGACACGCCCGCGATCGGGGAGACGAAGGTCAGTTGCTGGCCCTCATCCATGGCATTGCCCGCCCCGGCAGCCTCGGCCGCCAGAAGGAGCGTGGCGGTCCCGGCTGCGAT
>NZ_JARNTV010000112.1 GCF_029433115.1 Sphingomonas sp. AOB5
CGCGACACGGCGGGGCCGAGCGCGAGGAACACGCCACGGTCGAGGTCGCGGATCGCCTCGGCCTGGCGCCGCTCCATGCCGAGCAGATCGGCGGCGCGGGCCATGTCGATGTCGAGAAAGGTGCGGCCCATCAGGAAGTTCGACGCTTCGGCCGCGACATTCTTGGCCAGCTTGGCGAGGCGCTGGGTGGCGATCACCCCGGCCAGCCCGCGCTTGCGGCCGCGGCACATCAAATTGGTCATGGCGGATAGCGAGGCGCGGCGGACTTCCTCGGCCACTTCGCCGCCGCCTGCGGGCGCGAACAACTGGGCCTCGTCGACCACCACCAGCGCCGGATACCAATGGTCGCGCGGCGCATCGAACAGGCCGGAAAGGAAGGCGGCGGCGCACTTCATCTGGCCTTCGGCTTCGAGCCCTTCCAGGCTGAGCACCACCGAGGCGCGATGTTCGCGGATGCGCTGGGCGAAGCGGGCGACCTCGCGCTCCGAATAGTCGACCGCCTCGATCACGACATGGCCATAGCGATCCGCCAGGGTGACGAAATCGCCTTCGGGATCGATCACCACCTGCTGGACATGGCCGGCGCTTTTTTCGAGCAGGCGGCGCAGCAGATGCGACTTGCCCGACCCCGAATTGCCCTGGACGAGCAGGCGCGTGGCGAGCAGCTCCTCAAGGTCGATCGGCACCGCATTGTTGGCGCCGTCGACGCCCATATCCACGGCGACCGTCATGGGGGAATCCTTGGGGAAGCCCCGGGGCAGGGGCAAGACCGGAAATGCCCGGTTGGTCGATTAGCTGGGGATTAGACCAGCAGGTCGCGATAATCGGGATGCTTCTCGATATAGGCGGCGACGAACGGGCATTGGGCGATGACCTTCAGCCCCTGTGCGCGGACATCGTCGAGGGCGAACTTGATCAGCCGCGACGCGATGCCGCGGCCGCCCAGTTCCTCGGGCACGATGGTGTGGGTGAAGGTGATCACTTCGCCATGCAGCTTGTAGGCGGCGAAGGCGGTGTGCCCTTCGACATGGGTTTCGTAGCGGAGATCGGCCGCGTTGTTCACAATTTCGCTGTCCATGGGGTTGGCTAACATGGGCCACGGGGCCTAGGCCAGCGGCGTGACCGCCGATCCGCTCGATATCCTCCACACCGTCTTCGGATTCCCCAATTTTCGCGGGGTGCAGTCGCGCGTGGTCGGCCGGGTGCTGGAGGGGCAGAACACGCTGGCGGTGATGCCGACTGGTGCGGGCAAGTCGCTCTGCTACCAGCTGCCTTCGGTCGCGCTGGACGGCACCTGTCTGGTCGTGTCGCCGCTGATCGCGCTGATGCACGATCAGCTTCGCGCCGCCGAAGCCGTGGGCATCCGCGCCGCGACCCTGACCAGCGTCGACGAGAATCGCGATGAGACCATCGCGCGGTTCCGCGCGGGCGAGCTGGACCTGCTGTACGTGGCGCCCGAACGCGCCTCGGGCGAGGGATTCCGCAACCTCCTCCGCCAATCGAAGCTGGCGCTGTTCGCGATCGACGAAGCGCATTGCGTGTCCGAATGGGGACATGATTTCCGCCCCGACTATCGCCTGCTCCGGCCGATGCTCGATGCGTTTCCGGAAGTGCCGCGGCTGGCGCTGACCGCCACGGCCGACGCGCATACCCAGGCCGATATCCTCGACCAGCTCGGTATCCCGCGTGACGGGCTGATCGTTGCCGGGTTCGACCGGCCCAATATCCGCTACGATATCAGCCCGCGCGAGAACACGACCGCGCAGGTGGTGGATTTCATCGCCGGGCAGACCGGACCGGGCATCGTCTATGCCCAGACGCGTAACGGGGTGGAGAAGCTGGCCGAGAAGCTGGCGTCGACCGGGCGGCGGGTGCTGCCCTATCATGCCGGGCTCGAACCCGATGTGCGGCGGCGCAATCAGGCGGCGTTCGTAGCGAGCGAAGACATGGTGATCGTCGCCACCGTCGCCTTCGGCATGGGGATCGACAAGCCCGACGTGCGCTTCGTCGTCCATGCCGGGCTGCCGAAATCGATCGAGGCCTATTACCAGGAGACTGGCCGTGCGGGGCGCGACGGCGATCCAGCGGTGGCGCAGCTCTATTGGGGTGCGGAGGATTTCGCCCGCGCCCGCCAGCGCATCGGCGAAGTCGAGCCGCATCGTCAGGCCGGCGAGCGGGTGCGGCTGACCGCGCTGGGCGCGCTGGTCGAGACCGCCGGATGCCGGCGGCGTATTCTCCTGAAGCATTTCGGCGAGGACGCCGCCGAGACCTGCGGCAATTGCGACAATTGCCTCGTCCCGCCCAGCGCGATCGACGCGACGGTGACCGCGCAGAAATTCCTCTCGGCGGTGTTCCGCACGGGCATGAGCTTCGGCGTGGGCTATATCGAGAGCATATTGCTGGGCCAGTCGACCGAGCGGAGCATGACCAACGGGCATGAATCGCTGTCGGTGTTCGGCATCGTCGAGGGCGACGAAACGGCGCTGATCAAGCCGGTGGCGCGGGCGCTGCTGCTGAAGGATGCGCTTCGGGCCAATGAATATGGCGGGCTGGAGTTCGGACCGGCGGCCAAGGCGATCCTGAAGGAAGGCGCCAAAGTCTCGCTGGTGCTGCCGCCCAAGCGCGAGCGTCGCCGCAAGGGGAAGGCGGGCGGTGCGCCCAATCCGGTCGGCGATCCGCTGTTCGAGGCGCTGCGCGCGAAGCGGCGTGAGCTGGCGATGGAGGCGCAGGTGCCGCCCTATGTGATCTTCCACGATTCGGTGCTGCGCGACATGGCGGCGGCGCGGCCGGAGAGCATCGATGCGCTGGGCCGTATCTCGGGCGTTGGCGCGCGCAAGCTGGAGGCGTATGGCGATGCCTTCCTCGCGGTGATCCGCGAAGGCGCGGGAGTGGAGGCATGATCCGTCTGGGGGGAATGGCGCTGGCGCTGGCATGCGCGGCCTGTGGCAGCGGCGGCAGCGTGGTCGTCGAGAATGTCGCGAGCGTGCCGGTCGAGCCGATGAACGCTGCCATCGCGCCGGTCGAAACGCCGGTTGCGGCACCAGCCCCGGCGCCGGTCGCGGATGCGGCGCTTACCGAGAATGAGTTGGCGGTCTATCCCGAGGCACGGGGCATGCCCGCCGACGTGCAGCGCTATCTCGTGCGTCGTGCCGATTGCGAGCATTGGTCCGGCGAGGAGCCGTACGATGCCGACCGCAAGGCCGAGATCGAGCGCAACGTGAACCAGCTCTGCGCGGGCCTCGACGCCGAAACCGCCACGCTGCGCACCCGCCATGCAGGCGACCCCGTGGTCGCCGCGGCGCTCGCCAAGCTCGACTCCATCGGAATGTGAAGGAAACCCAATGATCCGTACCATCGACGACAGCATCTCGGTCGCGCCGCAAATCCTTCCCGAGGACGTGGCCGGGTTCGCGGCGGCGGGGTTCACCGGCATCATCAACAACCGCCCCGATGCGGAAGAGGGCGGCCAGCCCGAAGGCGATGCCGTCGCGGCCGCAGCCAAGGCGGCGGGGCTGAGCTATGTCGCGATTCCGGTGACCCATGCGGGCTTCTCCGCGCCGCAGGTCGAGGCGATGGCGGCGGCGCTGGGCGCGGCGAACGGCCCGGTGCTGGCCTATTGCCGCTCGGGCACGCGCTCGTGCAATCTCTGGGCGCTGGCCGCGGCCAGCACCGGCGGCGATCCCGATACGCTGACCGCCAAGGCGGCAGGTGCGGGCTATGACATTTCGGGCATCCGCCCGCTGCTCGACGCGCTGTCCGCCCGCGCGTGAAGGAACTGATCGTCCTTGGCGCCTCGCTTGTCGCGATCCTGACGCTGGCGCTGGCGGCGAAGCTGCTTGGGCTGGGCGGCGGGCGCATCGGCGGCGAGACCGAGGCGATCCGCGCGGCTGAGGACATCTTGTCGGGCTTCGACGGCGAAAGCGCCACCATCGGCAGCGATGGCCAGGCCGCGATCGTGCGCGGGCGCGACGGCAGCTTCGCCCTGCTCAAGATGCACGGTGCGCGGATCGCGGCGCGGCGGCTGACCGGTCCGCTCGACGCCGTGCCGACCGGCGACGGGCTGCGGATCGCCAGCGGCGAAGCGCGGTTCGGGACGGTGCTGGTGCGCGGGATCGGCGCGCTTTAGCGGCCTAGTGCCACGCCCCCAGGATCAGCCCCATCAGCGTGAATTGCACGGTGTGATAGCCGCCGTTGATGAGGATCAGCGCCAGCGGCTTGCGTTCGAACAGGCCGTTGATCCCGAAGCTCGCCGCGACCCAGCATAGACCCGCGCACAGACCGGCGGCAGTCGCGGGACCCGCGGTCATCGGGCCGAGGAACAGCGCGAAGGTCGCCGAGGCGATCAGCGCCAGAACGAATGATCCACCGAAGATGATCGCGGGATTGCCTGCCTTCAGCGTCTCGTCGCTGAGGCCCGCGGCTTTCTGCCACGTCTTTCCGAACAGCATCGGCGAATACCACAATCCGCCAAGGACGAACGCCGCCAGTGCCGCGGCGACCACCGCGAGCCAGTTGATCTCAGCCATGTCATTTCCCCCGTCTAGGCTGGCGCGCGCTCCCTCGCGGCCCGGGCCAGCAGCATCTCGAAATAGTCGCGCAGCGCGGCGATGCTGCGATCGAACGCCGCGACGTCGCGGTGCGTCCGTGCCTGCATCACCCCGCCTTCCATGGTGGTGAGGACGAATTCGCCGAGCGCCTTGCGGTCGGTCGCCTCGGGCAACCGGTCGCCGGCCTCGGTCAGGCAGCGTTCGATTGCGCCGGTCCAGGCGTTGAAGTTGGCTGCGATCAACTCGCGCACCACCGGATCGGCTTCGTGCAGTTCGAGCGCGAGGCTGCCGATGGGACAGCCATAGGTGCACTCGGTTTCGAGGATCAGCCCGCGATAGCGCGCCAGCAGCGCGAAGATCCGCTCGACCGGATCCTCCACCCCTTCCCATGCCGGATCGATCAGCATCGGATAGATGCCGTCGCGATAGGCTTCGAGCACAGCGATCAGGATATCCTGCTTGCCCGGGAAGGCGTGATAGAGGCTGCCGGAGTTGAGCTGGGTGCGGCTGAGAATGTCCGACACCGAGGTGGAGTTATAGCCCTTCGCCCAGAACAGCTCCATCGCCGCCATCACGATCCGCTCCTTTGCGCTGCGTCCGCTGCTCATCTCGATTCCGTTCCTTCTCGAGCTTGATTGATCATTCAACCAACGCGGTCAAGCGATTTGTTGATCGATCGTTCAAGTAGTGCTCTCAGCTGCGCTGAAGCGCGGTGCCGGCCCGCTCCCCCACCCGGCCACCCATAGAATATACTTCCGTTGGGTGGCCGGGTGGGGGAGCGGGCC
>NZ_JARNTV010000113.1 GCF_029433115.1 Sphingomonas sp. AOB5
CCGGTGGCGCGCCCGGTGGCGCCGACGCGCCCGATCGGCTGGCCGCGGCGGACATGCGCGCCGGTGGTCACGTCGATCCGCGACAGATGCATGAAGGCGCTGTTCAGCCCGTTGCCGTGATCGATCAGCAACAGATTGCCTTCCAGCGTGAACGGCCGGGTTGTGGCGAGGATGACCACGCCATCGGCGGGCGCGATCACCACGGTGCCGGTCGGCCGCGCGACATCGACGCCCGAATGATAGGCGCCGGGTTCACCCGCATAGATGCGCTGCGATCCGAACAGGGTCGAGATGCGCCCGGTGACCGGCCACAGGAACGGCTGGCGCCAGCCCTCGGCATCGGTCTGCATGCGCCGCGCGCCGTTGATCTCGGCCAGCTCTGCGGGCCGCAGCCGCTGGAACTCGGCGCTGGGCACCGGGAATTTGGGCAGGGTCGGCAGGCGCGAGATGTTCCACGCCCGCGGCGCGACGCTGAGTGCCTGCGTCACCTGCTGCCCGCTCTCCAGCGTCGCCACCAAAGTCGCGCTGGCGCCCGCGTCGCGATCGAAACCGATCAGGAACTTGCCGTCGCGCGCGACACTGACCGGCTGGCCATTGAAGGTCAGCATCGTGGTGTCGCGCGGCGCGACGCCGATCACCACCCCGCCCTGCACCAGCTGTCCTTCGAGCCGGAACGGCCCGAGCGGCGCGGCAGGCTGTTCGGGTGCGGCTTCAGGCGCGGGGGCCGCAACCGCCTGCGCCACCACCGGCACGCCGGGCACCTGCAGATGCGCGCTGCCCAGCAGGACGAACACCGCCGAAACCGCATGAAGGCGAACGTAGAAGCCCATCAGTATCCGCTCGCCTTCGCGGCGAGTTCCGCGCTGGCATAGGGTTCTTGGCGGGCGACGCTCCAATAGCGCAGCATGTCGAGCGGGACCCGCTCGCCGCTCACCGCGCACACCACATGATCGCCGGTCGAAAGCACACGAAATCCGTTGGCCATGTAATGGAGCCTGGCGGCGCGGGTGTTGTTCGACATCAGCATGGGTGGATTCCGCTACTCGGGTTACAACAGGCTGGGCTGTTCGGGCTTGTCGCCTTCATAGGATTTGCCGCCCGCACGCTCAACCCGCGCGTCTACCGGACCGTCCCTGAACTGGAGCGTAATGGCACCGGCCGCACGCGCGTCCGCGGCGGTCATCACCACCTTGCCGGTGGCCCTTGCGCCGACGCGGACATAGCCGCGCTGGAGCAGATTGTCCGGATTGACCGAATCGAGCAGCCGCGATGCCCCGTCGAGCCGCTGCCGCGCCGCCGTCAGCCGGTGTTCGAGCGTCGCGGGCCGCAGCGCCCCGCCCGCCCGGTCCAGTTCGCCGCGCGAGCGCTGCACCTTGCGTTCCAGCCCCAGATCGAGCCGTGCGCCGAGATCGTCCATCTTCTGCCGCTGCGGCCCGAGCAGCGCATCGCGTTTCGGCAACACGCGGACCAAGGCCGCCAGCCGCTCGCCGCCGCGCTCGTGATAGCGCCGCGCGCAACGCTCGGTCCGCAGCGCCAGGCTGGAGATGGTGTGGCGCAGATCGGCGAGCACCGGCACCGCGATCTCGGCCGCCGCGGTCGGCGTCGGCGCGCGCAGATCGGCGGCGAAATCGGACAGGCTGGTGTCGGTCTCGTGCCCCACCGCCGAGATGACCGGGATCGCGCAATCGGCGATGGCCCGAACAACCACTTCCTCGTTGAACGACCACAGATCCTCGATCGAACCACCGCCGCGCGCGACGATCAGCAGGTCCGGCCGCGGCACCTTGCCGCCGGGCTGGATCGCATCGAAGCCGCGAACGGCATTGGCGATCTCCGCCGCGGAGCCATCGCCCTGCACCTTGACCGGCCAGACGATCACATGGCTGGGGCAGCGATCCTCGAGCCGGTGGAGAATGTCGCGGATCACAGCGCCGGTGGGCGACGTCACCACGCCGATCACCTTGGGCATATAGGGCAAGGGCTTCTTGCGCGCGGAATCGAACAGTCCCTCAGCCGCCAGCTTCGCCTTCAGCTTTTCGAGCAGGGCCATCAACTGGCCCTCGCCGGCCAGCTCCATCCGCTCGATCACGATCTGGTATTTCGAACGGCCGGGATAGATGGTCAGCTTGCCGGTCGCGATCACCTCGATCCCGTCCTGCGGCTGGAAGGGCAGCGCGCTGGCGGCACCGCGCCAGATCACCCCGTCGATCACTGCGTCGGCGTCCTTCAGCGCCAGATAGGCATGGCCCGACGCGGCACGCTTCCACCCCGAAATCTCGCCGCGCAACCGGACATGACCGAACTCGCCCTCCACCATCCGCTTCAGCTTCGAAGACATTTCGCTGATGCTGAGCGGCGCGGCGTTGTCGCCGGGCACCGCCTCGGCTACCAGCCGCCCCGATGAGCTTTCAGAAAAGGGATCGGGCATGAACGTCCTGCTGGTGGGGTCGGGTGGACGCGAACATGCGCTGGCCTGGAAGCTGGCGCAATCGCCCCTGCTCGATACGCTCTATGCCGCGCCGGGCAACCCCGGCATCGCTCAGGTCGCCGAGATTGCCGACATTTCGGCGGGCGACCATCGCTCGCTGATCGATTTCTGCATTCGCCATTCGATCCAGTTCGTCGTGGTCGGCCCCGAAGCGCCGCTGTGCGAGGGTCTTGGCGACAATCTGCGCACCATGGGCGTCGGCGTGTTCGGGCCGAACCGCTTCGCCGCGCAGCTCGAGGGATCGAAGGGCTTCACCAAGGATCTCTGCCAGCGCGAGCATATCCCGACCGCTGCCTATGCCCGGGTCGAGACCAAGGAAGGCGGCCTCGCCGCGCTCGACGATTTCGGGCTGCCGGTGGTGGTGAAGGCCGATGGCCTCGCCGCGGGCAAGGGCGTGACCGTCGCCGAAACGCGCGAGCAGGCCGAGGCCGCGATCCTCGACATCTTCTCGGGCCATGGCGGCAGCGCGGTGATCGAGGAATTTCTGACCGGCGAGGAAGCCAGCCTGTTCGTGCTGACCGACGGCACCAGCCTGATGCCGTTCGGATCGGCGCAGGACCACAAGCGCGTGGGCGAAGGAGATACCGGCCCGAACACCGGCGGCATGGGCGCGTACAGCCCCGCCCCGGTCCTCACCGCCGCACTCGAGCAGCAGGCGATCGACGAGATCGTCCGCCCCACCGTCGAGGCGCTGGCGCGGCAGGGGCATCCCTATTCGGGCGTGCTCTATGCCGGGCTGATGCTGACCGCCGATGGACCCAAGCTGATCGAATATAACGCCCGCTTCGGCGATCCCGAATGCCAGGTGCTGATGACCCGGCTTCAGGGCGACCTGCTCGAATATATGATTGCCTGCGACAAGGGCACGCTGGGCGACATGCCCGCGCCGGTCTTTGCCGACGGCACCGCGCTGACGGTGGTGATGGCGGCGAACAACTATCCCGGCACGCCCGAGACCGGCGGGACGATCGACGGGATCGATGCGGCGGAAGCGACCGGCGCCAAGGTGTTCCACGCGGGCACGAAGCTGGACGGCGGCAAGCTGGTGGCCAGCGGCGGGCGCGTGCTGACCGTCACCGCGACGGGTAGTACGGTCCGCGAGGCTCAGGCCGCAGCCTATCGCGCGGTCGATGCGGTCGACTTCCCGACGGGCTTCTGCCGCCGAGACATCGGCTGGCGCGAAGTGGAGCGGGAAGGCTGACCCAGAAAGCCCTCCCCCTTGATGGGGGAGGGTTGGGTGGGGGTGACCTCTCCTCATAATGCTGTCGAATGAGGAGAGGTCACCCTCATCCTCCCGCCGCTGCGCGGCGGGCCCCTCCTTCTCCCATCAAGGGAGAAGGGTAACATTTATGCTTCGCGCCACTCCCCCGGTGCCAGCCCCTCGACACTCCACTCCCCGACCGCCCAGCGCACCAGCCGCAGCGTCGGCAGGCCGACCGCCGCGGTCATCCGCCGCACCTGACGGTTGCGCCCTTCGCGGATCGTCAGCTTCAGCCAGCAATCGGGCACGGTCTTGCGAAACCGCACCGGTGGATCGCGCGGCCACAGCGCCGGATCGTCGATCCGCTCGGCCTGCGCAGGCAGGGTCATGCCGTCCTTCAGCCGCACGCCGCGGCGCAACTGGGCCAGCGCCGCCTCGTCCGCATCGCCTTCGACCTGCGCCAGATAGGTCTTGGCCATCTTGAACTTCGGATCGGCGATCCGCGCCTGCAGCCGCCCGTCATCGGTCAGCAGCAACAGCCCCTCGCTGTCGCGGTCGAGCCGCCCCGCCGGATAGACGCCCGGCACATCGACGAAGTCCGCCAGCGTAAGGCGCTTCGGCCCGGTGCTGTCGTCGGTGAACTGGCAGAGCACGTCGAACGGCTTGTTGAGCAGGATCAGCGTCACCGGTCGTGCAGCCTTGCCAGCGCGATCCCCGCGAGATTCTGCGTCCGCTTGATATGGCGGATGGGCGGCGGCGTGCTCCCGGCCAGCACGCGGAACCGATCGATATGGCGAAGCCCCGCCCCGCGCAGCTTCGCGGTGCCGCCGGCCTGTCCGATGACATTGGCCGAATCGCCCATCAGCACGAACGCGCCGCCCGCCGCCTGCGCCACTTCCAGCGCGTGGATAAGCGCCAGCCATTCGGCGTCGGCGCTGGTCCCCTGCCCCAGATCGCGCCGGATATGCGTGCGCCCGCCCGCCACAACCGCAAGCTCCATCGCGCCGGGGTTAGGGCGGCAGCCACCGTCGAAAAAGACCTTCAGGCGTGAGGGCATCCGCACCCTCTACACATTATCCCCGCCCCGGCGAAGCCACAGGAATGATATGTTATATCCTGTTCATCTGCCAGTCAGGCGCAAAGGCGGACACTCGCGACTCTGGATGTCCCAAGGGCGCCATAGGGGAGAGTCACATGCCGCGTTCCGCCTTGATGCTCGGGGCTTCCGCCCTGCTTCTCACCTCCGCCGCACCGCCACCGCCGCCCGCCGCAGCGCAGGACGGCAAGCGTGCCCAGTCACGCCAGGATCGCTCGCCGGTCCGCTGCCGCATGGTGCGCGACGAGGGTGCGTACCGCTCCGCGCCCGGCTATGCCCCGGTGC
>NZ_JARNTV010000114.1 GCF_029433115.1 Sphingomonas sp. AOB5
GGTGGCGCGCAAATCGGCGGCGCTCAGGCGCTTCTTCGCCTTTCTCGCCGACGAGGGGCTGCGCGAAGGCGATCCGGGCGCGGCGCTGCCCCGGCCGGGTTCGGCGCGCGGCCTGCCCAAGATCCTGAGCACCGGCGATGTCGACAAATTGTTCGAAGCGGTGGCGGCGCGGATCGCGCGCGTTCCGGCCGATCCGCTCGACCTGCGGCTCTCGGCGCTGATCGAATTGCTCTACGGATCGGGGCTGCGCGCGACCGAGCTGGTTTCGCTACCCCGCAACGCGATCCATCCCGACCGGCCCTATCTGATCCTGAAGGGGAAGGGCGGGCGCGAGCGGCTGGTGCCGATCAGCGACCGGGCACGGGCAGCGGTGGCGCTGTGGCGCGAGCATGTCGATTCGGGGCGGCCCTGGCTGTTCCCCTCGGGCAAGGCGCATCTTTCGCGGGTGCGGCTCTATCAGATGCTGAAGGCGCTGGCGGCCGCGGCGGGCATCCCGCCGGACCGGGTCAGCCCGCACGTGCTGCGCCATGCTTTTGCGACCCACCTGCTTGAAGGCGGGGCGGATTTGCGCGCGCTGCAATCGATGCTGGGCCATGCCGACATCGCCACGACCGAGATTTATACCCATGTCGACAGCCGCCGTCTGGTCGATCTGGTGAACCAGCGGCATCCTTTGGGTGAGGCTTTGGGCGGTAAATCCTCCCCCGGCGCGGGAGGTGGCAGGCGCAGCCTGACGGAGGGGTAGTCTCCGCAAGCGAAACGGTCTGCTCGTGGAGACTACCCCACCAGCTTCGCTGGTCACCCTGCGGGGGAGGATTTGGGTGGGAACCAGTTCATGCTATCTGGCATGGCGATGGCGTACAGAATCGCTGATCTCACCCTGCACATCGTGCTGACGATCGTGACCGTGCTGGCTTGGCAGTGGTTCGGAATTGCCGGTTTGCTGGTAGCGATTGCGGGCGGCTTTACCCTCGGCCTGACATCGGCCGTTGTGCGCGGGTGGTGGAGGCGCCGGCGGAACGCTTTGGGAGCCATGGACGCAGGCCCGCGTTGACGCGAAGCCCCGCCGCGCTTACCGGACCGACCAATGGCTAGCTTTCTCGACTTCGAAAAGCCGATCGCCGAGCTTCAGGCCCGGATCGACGAACTGCGCGAAACCGCCGAGGGCGGCGACCACGATCTCGAAGCCGAGATCGCGCCGCTTCAGGCCAAGTCCGACAAATTCCTGCGCGAGGCTTATGCCAAGCTGACGCCGTGGCAGAAGACGCAGGTCGCCCGTCATCCCGAGCGGCCGCACTTCAATCACTATGTCTCGGCGCTGATCGAGGATTTCACTCCGCTGGGCGGCGACCGTGCCTTTGCCGACGATCAGGCGATCATCGGCGGCCTCGGCCGGTTCCGCGGACGCCGCGTGATGGTGATCGGCCATGAGAAGGGCGACGATACCGCCAGCCGGCTCAAGCATAATTTCGGCATGGGCAAGCCCGAGGGCTATCGCAAGGCGATCCGCCTGATGCAGCTGGCCGACCGGTTCGGCATTCCGGTGATCACGCTGGTCGATACGTCGGGTGCGTTCCCGGGCATTCAGGCCGAGGAGCGCGGCCAGGCCGAAGCGATCGCACGTTCGACCGAGCAGTGCCTCAACCTTGGCGTGCCTTTGGTCGCCGCGGTGCTGGGCGAGGGCGGTTCGGGCGGCGCGGTGGCGCTGGCGGCAGGCAACAGCGTGCTGATGATGGAGCATGCGGTCTATTCGGTGATCTCGCCCGAAGGCTGCGCCTCGATCCTGTGGCGCACCGCCGACAAGGCTGCCGATGCGGCCGAGGCGATGAAGGTGACCGCGCAGCATCTGAAGGAGCTGGGCGTGATCGACACGATCGTGCCCGAGCCGCTGGGCGGCGCGCACCGTGACGCCGACGCGGCGATCGCCGCGCTGGGCGATGCGATCGCGGCCGCACTGACGGGTCTCGACGGGCTGGCGCCGGAGAATCTGCGTCAGATGCGGCGCGCGAAGTTCCTGGCGATGGGCCGGATCTGACGCGCGGCGGGCGCTATCAGGCCGGAGCGCGAAGCATGAACTATCTTTTCCTGGCGATTGCGATCGTTGCCGAGGTGATCGGCACATCGTTCATGAAATTGTCCGACGGCTTCACCAGGCCGGTGCCGAGCATCGTCACCGTGGCCGCCTATCTGATCGCCTTCTATTTCCTGTCGCTCACGCTGAAGACGATCCCAACGGGCATCGCCTATGCGATCTGGTCGGGCGTGGGGATCGTGCTGATCGCGACGGTCGCCTGGGTGTTCCAGGGGCAGCGGTTGGACCTGCCTGCGATGATCGGCATGGCGCTGATCATTGCGGGCGTGGCGGTGATGAACCTGTTCTCGAGTGCTGCGGCGCACTGAGTAAAGGCGGCGAGAAAAGGCGGCACGGCCGAAACCGCACCGCCTTCCCGATTCGCCACTTGTCCCATCACGGCAAATCGTTCCCCGGCAAAGGCCGGGGCCTGGTTTCGGCGAAGACGCCGAATCGCTTCGATCTGTAGGTCTCAGCTGGCCTTCATGTTGGATGCGACGTTGCCGAAGGTGGTGTTGAGCTGATTGCCCAGACCCTGCATCGCGGCGATGGCGGCGACGGCGATGAGCGCTGCGATCAGACCATATTCGATCGCGGTCGCGCCCTTGCTGTTCTTGATAAGCTTGCGGAACATGTGATCCCTCCCGTTCTGCGAGCCGGTTGGCTCGATCCATGTTTGCCGCCTGGGATAATTACGAAAGTGTAACGGTGAGGGCGAAGGCCGCGTTTACTCTCATTTCGTTTTCGCAACGAAATCCGGTCCAACGACAAAGGGCGGCGAAACCGAAGCTGCGCCGCCCTTTCGTTTTCCGGTTCGCGTCGGTCGTTACGATGCCTTCATGTTCGACGAGACATTGCCGAAAGTCTTCTTGAGCTGGTTGCCCAGGCCCTGCATCGCGGCGATGGCGGCGACGGCGATCAGCGCGGCGATCAGGCCATATTCGATTGCGGTGGCCGCACGTGTTTCGCGCAGGCGCTTCAGGAAATTCATCACGGTCCGATCCCCCAGACATAAAGTTGATCTAAAGCAATAGCTTGCAGATCGATCTTAAGGGGATGTGGTTGATAAAAAGTTGACGCGAAAAGGGCGGCGAAACCAATGGTTTCGCCGCCCGATCCGGAATTCAGTGTCGTATGAAAGCTTACGAAGCCTTCATGTTCGACGAGACGTTGCCGAAGGTCTTGTTGAGCTGGTTGCCCAGGCCCTGCATCGCGGCAATCGCGGCGACGGCGATGAGAGCGGCGATCAGGCCATACTCGATCGCGGTGGCGCCCTTGGAATTCTTCAGGAAGTTGCGAATCTTGGTCATAACGGTCTCCACGTTCAAAAGTGTCTTCATTCACCCGACCGCTTCGGAAAACCGTTGCGGCATGTTTGAACCTAGAGAGGGGAAGTAAAGAAACCTCTAAATCGGAAAGTTACACGGTCGTAACCATCATTCCCGATTTCCGGACCCTAGTTGGTCGCCTGCACCTTGGTGCTGACATTGTTCCACAGGGTGGTGGTGGTGCCGGCGAGCTCGCGCAGGGTGGCGATCATGGCGATGACGATAAGCGCAAGGATGAAGCCATATTCGACCGCAGTCGCCGCGCGGCGATCGCGGAACAGCTTACCAACAAGACGCACAATCGCTCGCATCGGAGCAGGAACTCCCCCAAAGGTCCCTGAAAGGTAGAGAAAGAGCATTAACGAAGTGTCTAGTGATCGTTCCGTTATGGTTCCGAATCCCCTGCTTGTCGTAGCGGCAGCTCTGGTCGACGCAGACGGTCGCGTGCTGGTGCAGCAGCGGCCGCCGGGCAAGCCGATGGCGGGTCTGTGGGAGTTTCCGGGCGGCAAGATCGAGCCGGGCGAGCGGCCCGAAGCGGCGCTGATCCGTGAGCTGCACGAGGAGCTGGGGATCGATGTCGAGGCGGCATGCCTGGCGCCCGCGACCTTCGCCAGCGAACCGCTGGGCGACCGTCATCTGCTGTTGCTGCTCTATGCGCTCAGGAAGTGGAAGGGTGTGCCCGAGGCGCGGCACGCGACTGCGCTGAAATGGGTGAAGCCGCTGGAACTGCACCGGCTGGACATGCCGCCGGCGGACAAGCCGCTGATCGGGCTGCTGGAGGCGTTGCTCTAGCTTTCGTCCTTCGGCGCGATGCCTTTCAGCGCCGCCGCCAGCGACGTCGTGCCGCTGCCCCGGCGGGCGGGCTTGGGCTGCGAGGCGTCGGGCGCCCAGCCGGTCAGATAGACGATCTCGAATCGCTCGGGCGTACGGCCGTCCGCATCGGCGCGCTCGGCGAAATTCGCGGCGGCCTGCATCAGCGTGGCGCGGCTGAGCGGCGCGGCGTTGGGCAACAGGCTGGTCG
>NZ_JARNTV010000115.1 GCF_029433115.1 Sphingomonas sp. AOB5
ACCTGCGGCCCGGCGAAAGCGGGGCGATAGGGCGTCTGCTCGTTGCGCAACGTTTCGGCAAAGCGCTGGCCTGCGGCGCGCAGCGTCTGCGGCATGCGGAATCCCATCGCCAGCCGCGTCGTCGCCGCCAGCGTGCCCAGCATCGCCAGCGCGAATACCAGCATGGTCACCAGCAATTCGGTCGGCGCCCCGGTGATCGAGCGGCCCACCGCACGGCGCGCCAGCAACTCGCTGATCCACGGCTCGATCAGCGCCAGCTGGACGCCAAGGATGATCGTCACCGCCACCGCGCCCAGCGCCGCCGCCGCCAGCCCGCGCACCCATCCTTCGAACAGTCCGCGCGTCGCATCGAACAGCAGGAAGGCGATGAAGAACGGCCCGATCGCCAGCAGCAGTCCCGCGGCCAGCCGTACCGCGGCGAACCCCGCCAGCGCCGTTGTGAGATACAGCACGCGCGCCCATCCAAGCGCGGTCGGCTCAAAACTGTCGGGCAGGCGCGTCGGCTGGACCACCGTCTGCGGCTGGCCGTTGATCACGCGGGTGACGGTGGTCTTGTCCTGCTGCTCGACCCCGCCCACTCCGGCGCGCGCCAGCTCGATCATCCCGATATCCGCACCCTGCAGCCGCGCGACGATGCCCCCGTTCGATCCGGGCAGTCCGGCAGGTCCCGCCGCACCGCTGACGATCTCCGCCGGTCCCCGCAGCGCCACGTCATAGGCCAGCGCGCGATAGGCGGGCCAGCTCGACACCAGTGCCAGCACGATGCCGATCTTGGCCAGCGCCATCACCCCGTCGCGCGCGCTGGGCGTGTAGCCGAACAGTATCCGGTATCCGAACAGCGCCACGAACAGCGTCAGGAACGCCGTCACCACCAGCGACAGCGTCGATCCCGGCACGGCAAGCGCCTGATATCCGCCCGCGCCGATATTCTGCGCCTGGCAATCGACGAAGCTCAGCACGCCGGTGACGTAGCCGCTTTCGTAGCTGAGGGCCTGGCACGCCGCCATCACGCCACCGCCAGCAGGCGCGGGATCCAGTCGGCCGGATCGTCGCCCTTCTCGGCGCGGATCTCGTCGAGCAGCCGCACGGTGCGCTCGCGGCCGGACAAGATGGTCAGGATATCGCGCTCGCCGGTCAGGTTCAGCCGCGCCACCACACTGTCCGCGCCATGCTTGACCAGGAAGCAATGGGCATTGTCGGGCAGGGTGCGGACCAGTTCATATTCGTGCTGGGTCAGCCCGAACCCGTCAATGTAATCCGAAGCCCGCGCCTTGGGATTGGCCATGAAGATCTGCGTCGCGGCCTGCTCGATGATCGCGCTGGCGATCTTGCTCTCCAGCGCGTCCTGCGCGCTCTGGGTCGCGAAGCCGACGATGCCGTTCCTTTTACGGATCGTCTTTTCCCAATCCTTGATCCGCCGCACGAACACATCGTCGTCCAGCGCCTTCCAGCCCTCGTCCACCACGATGATCGCCGCGGTCCCGTCCAGCCGGTCCTCGACGCGATGGAACAGATACATCATCGCCGGGGTGCGCAGCGCCGGATCGTCGAGGATCTGGGTCATGTCGAAGCCGACCGCGTCGGCGGTCAGATCGGTCAGGTCGGTCTCGTTGTCGAACAGCCAGGCGCGCTCGCCTTCGCCCCACCATGGCCGCAGCCGCGCCCACAGGTCGGCGGCATGCGGCCGGTGCCCGCCGCGGAACAGCTCGGCCAGATGGCGCAGGCGGCGATGCTCCACCGGCTGCTGGAAGTTCGCGTCCACCGCGTCCTTGATCCGCGCAACCTCGTCGATATCCGCGCCGCCCGCGAGTAGCGCGACCCAGTCGATCAGAAACTGGCGGTTCACCGGCGTATCGGGCAGCTGCAGCGGGTTCAGCCCTGAGGGCGAACCGGGCCGCAACAGGTCGTAGCGCCCGCCGATCGCACGGATGAACAGCTCGGCGCCGCGATCCTTGTCGAAGAAGATGATCCGCGGACGGAATTTGCGCGCCTGCGCCAGCAGGAAGTTGAGCACCACCGTCTTGCCCGAACCCGATGGCCCGATGACGGTAAAATTGCCCAGATCGCCCTGATGGAAGTTGAAATAATAGGGCCCGGCGGCGGTCGTCTCGAGCAGGGTGACCGCATCGCCCCAATGATTGCCGTCGGCTTCGCCCAGCGGGAAATTATGCCCGCTGGCAAGGCTGGCGAAATTGCTGGTCGAAACCATGCCGCGCCGCGCGATATAGCGGAAATTGCCGGGGAACTGCGCCCAGAAGGCCGGTTCCAGCCCGATCTCCTCGCGCACCGCAAGGATGCCCAGATCGGCCAGCGCTGCCTGCACCTCCGCGACGCCTTCATCGACCTGCGCCGGGCTGTCGCCCCTGACGGCAATGGTCATGTGATGCTCGCCAAAGCCAGCGCGCCCTGCAGCCACCTCGTCCTTGGCGTTGGCCAGATCGCCGCGCAGCGACACCGCCTCGTCCTCGGCTGCCTTCATCCGCCGCAGCGCCAGGTTCATCTTGGAAAGTGCCGCCTGCCGCTCGACGAAACCGAAGCTCTGCGAAACGGTCAGCTCGAACGGCAGGCGCAGCAGCTCGTCGAGCATGCCCGGCGCGGTCTGCCCCGGATAATCCTTGATCGACACCAGCCCCAGAAAGCTGCGCTCGGTCCCGCCCGCCGGACCCAGTTCGGCAGTCTCCTGTCCGAAGCTGACCCGGCGATAGGGGATATAGCTGCCCAGATCCTGCATCGGCAGCAGCACTGGCCGCATTTCGCCATTGTAGAGCGTGGACAGGAACTCCAACGTCTCCGAACACGGACCCTGCTCGGTCTGGTAGACGGTCAGCAGGCGAGGGGCATAGGCCGCCATCGCCGCCATCAGCGCATCGCGGGCAACATCGAGCTGGCGCCGCTCATAGGCGCTCTGGCCTTCGCCTTCGCCCGATCCATTGGCGGGCCGCCCCAGCATCTCGCGGATGCGATCGAGTACGCCGATGCGACCCTGCAACGGACGGCGCACCAGCGTCAGGAACAGGTCGTTCACGTAAAGCTGCTTGCCCGCCAGCCGTTTGCGCCAGGCTTCGTCCAGCCCCCTGGAAAAGGCATCGGGATAGTCGGCTGCCATATCGGCATCGATCCGCCGGCGGACGATATGATGATACAGTGCGAACCGCGACGATCCGACCGCCTGCAACATCGCGTCGCGCAGTCGCTTGCGATAGTTCAGTTCGTCGGTATCCGCGGTCTCGAACAACAGGCCGCGCAGATGGATCACCTGGATCAGCAGCCCGTCACGGGTCTCGATCGTGGAATCGTCGACATGCCGGCCATAGGGAAGGTGCTTCCCCGCCGGCGTTTCGCGTGCCGCGACTTTCGGGTCCGCGCTCAGGCGCTGTAGGAGTTGCACTTCCACACCGAATAATTCTTCACGCGGGGGCAACGGCCCATCTTGGTGAGCCACAGATCGAAGAAGCGCGGCTCGCGCACGCACAGCAGCACGCCGGCGAGATGGATCACCAGCGCGGCCAGCAGTACCCAAGCCGACTTGAAGATCAGGAACAGCTCGGTCGCGATCACCGCATTGGCGATGAAATAGCTATAGGTGACCCCCGCGAACATCTGCGGCCGGGTGAGCGCCACGAACAGCGTATCGCGCTCAAGCCCGTTCATCGGCTTACTGGGCCACTTGCGCGGTGGACTGGATACCGCCGACGATGCTGGCCGCACCGAACAGGATGAAGCAGCCCAGGATCACCGTCGCGCCATAGCGCCAGTTGATCCGTCCGGTCAGCATCAGCAGGCCGACCGAAGCGACCGCGATCACCGCCACCACGGTGGCGATGGTACCCAGCAGCGTGCCTTCCAGCCAGCGCACCGCGCCGACGATCGGACCAGATCCCGCCGGATCCGCCAATGCGGCCGCGGCAGTGCTGGACCAGAAGGCGGTGGCCAGAGTTGCTACGCACACCGATACTCGCTTCAACATGATTCGTTTTCCCCCGGGAAGCGGCGCGATACTGCGCCGCCGCGCCGCCATTGCCAAGTAGCGGAAATGCATGACTTGTCGCGCCCCGGCACGATGGATCACCCCCGCGGCGTGAAGTCCTCGACCAGATCGTAATGATCCGCAGGGAATATCTGGACCGCGTGGGTGACCGGCGCACCCGTGCGCCAGGTCCAGCGCTCGATCTGCAGGCACGGCGCACCGGCGGCGATGCCCAGCCGCTGCGCCTCGGTCCGGCCCGCGCCGGTCGCGCAG
>NZ_JARNTV010000116.1 GCF_029433115.1 Sphingomonas sp. AOB5
CACCAGCCCCCGCGCCGGCAATTGCTCCACCCGCGCCACTCGCGCGTCGAACGCCACCACCGCCGCCCGCGCCAGTACCGGCGCCGCAACCCGTTCCGCGCGCCACCAGATCCAACCACAGCCGATCCCCATCGCCAGCGCCGCGACCAGTACGATCCGCCCGAATCGCCCATGCCCCGAAATCGCCAGCCCGATCGCCGCCAGCGCGCCCGCCCCGATCAGGAAGGCGATCCACCCGTCCCGCTCCGGCAGCACGAACCACACGGTGATGCCTGCCCCGAACATCACCGGCAGCCACAGCACCAGTTGTTCGCGCTCGCGCTCCAGCCAGCGTTCCAATGCGTCGCGGCACTGGGAAATCAGCGTCGGCGACCCCATTTGAAGGGAGGATAACCCCGTGCTAGGGGCCTCGGCGGCTGATCCGGCCAATGAATTCAAGTCTGGGAGCAGGCGCGGTTGAGCGCATCATCTGATACCGGCGGCAAGCCTGTCGTCACTCGTTTCGCGCCGTCCCCCACGGGCTTCCTCCATATCGGCGGCGCGCGCACCGCGCTGTTCAACCTGCTCTATGCCCGCCATCACGGCGGCAAGTTCCTGTTGCGCATCGAAGATACTGATCGCGCCCGTTCCACACAGCCTGCGATCGACGCCATATTGGATGGAATGCGTTGGCTCGGCCTCGACTGGGACGGCGACGAGGTATTCCAGTTCGCCCGCGCCGATCGCCATGCCGCGGTCGCACACGAAATGGTCGAGAAGGGCGCGGCCTATCGCTGCTATTTGACTCAGGACGAACTGGCCGCAATGCGCGCCGAAGCCGAAGCGGCCAAGAAGCCGCTTCGCATCCGTTCGCCCTGGCGTGACAAGGTGCCGAACGAGGATGGCAAGCCCTTCGTCGTCCGCCTGAAGGCGCCTACCGAGGGCGCCACCACGATTCGCGATCTCGTCCAGGGCGAAGTCACCGTCCAGAATGCCGAGATCGACGATCTGGTGCTGCTCCGCTCGGACGGCACCCCCACCTATATGCTCGCGGTGGTGGTCGACGATCACGACATGGGCGTGACCCATGTGATCCGCGGCGACGATCACCTGAACAACGCGTTCCGCCAGCTGCCCATCTATCGCGCGATGGGCTGGCCCGAGCCGGTCTATGCGCACATCCCGCTGATCCATGGATCGGACGGCGCAAAGCTCTCCAAGCGCCACGGCGCGCTGGGCGTCGATGCCTATCGCGACGAGATGGGCATCCTGCCCGAAGCGCTCGACAATTATCTGCTCCGCCTCGGCTGGGGCCATGGCGATGACGAGATCATCAGCCGCGAACAGGCGATCGAATGGTTCGATCTGGACGCAGTCGGAAAATCACCATCCAGGTTCGATCTGAAAAAGCTCGAGAACCTGAACGGTCAATATATCCGCGCCGCGGAAGACGATCGTCTGGCCGCTCTGGTCGCCGCACGGATGGGTTTCGAACTCAGCGACTCGCAGCGCGATCTTCTGCGCCGCAGCATGGGCGAGCTCAAGCCGCGCGCCGCGAATCTCCTCGAATTATCCGATGGGGCAGCATTCCTTTTTCGCACTCGCCCACTGGAATTGGACGAAGCGGCAAAGGCTCTGCTAGAGGGCGACGCAAGGACGCTTCTGGCTCGGATTCACGCGGCGCTTGACGCAGCGGAAAGCTGGGATACGGAAGCGCTCGAAACGGCGGTACGTGCTGTCGCCGAGGATGCGGGGGTCAAGCTTGGCGCCGTCGCGCAGCCGCTCAGGGCTGCGCTGGTCGGACGCAAGACATCCCCCGGCATCTTCGACGTGCTCGTGCTGCTGGGCCGCGAAGAAAGCCTCGGGCGGATTGCCGATCAGATCGGCGTCCCCGCCTGAACGAACGAAAGGACAGACCATGACCGACGCAACCTTGAAGATCGGGGATCACGACTATCCCGTCCTTTCCGGCAGCGTCGGCCCCGACGTGGTCGACATCCGGAAATTCTATGCCAAGACCGGCATGTTCACCTACGATCCCGGCTTCACCTCCACGGGCAGCTGCGAATCGGGCCTGACCTATATCGACGGCGACGAAGGCGTACTGCTCCACCGCGGCTATCCGATCGGCCAGCTCGCCGAACAGTCGAGCTTCATGGAAGTCAGCTACCTCCTCCTCAACGGCGAGCTGCCGTCGAAGGACGAGTTGGACAAGTTCAGCTACACGATCAGCCGCCACACCATGCTGCACGAGCAGCTCGCGACCTTCTATCGCGGCTTCCGTCGCGATGCGCATCCGATGGCGATCATGTGCGGCGTCGTCGGCGCGCTCTCGGCCTTCTATCACGACTCGACCGACATCACCGATCCGCAGCAGCGCATGATCGCGTCGCACCGCTTGATCGCGAAGATGCCGACGATCGCGGCGATGGCCTATAAGTACAGCGTGGGTCAGCCGTTCCTCTATCCGCAGAACGACCTGTCCTACACCGGCAACTTCCTGCGCATGACCTTCGGCGTGCCGGCCGAGCCCTATCTGGTGAATCCGGTGGTCGAAAAGGCGCTGGACCGCATCTTCATCCTCCATGCCGATCACGAGCAGAACGCCTCGACCTCGACCGTGCGCCTTGCCGGCTCGTCGGGCGCGAACCCGTTCGCCTGCATCGCGGCGGGCATCGCCTGCCTGTGGGGCCCGGCGCATGGCGGCGCCAACGAAGCAGCGCTCAACATGCTGCACGAGATCGGCCGTCCGGAGCGCATTCCCGAGTTCATCGCCCGCGCCAAGGACAAGAACGACCCGTTCCGCCTGATGGGCTTCGGCCACCGCGTGTACAAGAACTACGATCCGCGCGCGACCGTGATGCAGCAGACCGTCCGCGAAGTGTTCAAGGAGCTCAACGTTTCGAACCCGGTGTTCGAGGTCGCGCTCCAGCTCGAGGAAATGGCGCTCAACGATCCCTATTTCATCGAGAAGAAGCTGTTCCCGAACGTGGACTTCTATTCGGGCGTCATCCTCTCGGCGATCGGCTTCCCGACCACCATGTTCACCGCGCTGTTCGCGCTCGCCCGCACCGTCGGCTGGGTCGCGCAGTGGAACGAGATGATCTCGGATCCCGAGCAGAAGATCGGCCGTCCGCGCCAGCTCTACACCGGCCCGACCCAGCGCGATTACGTGCCCGTCGGCCAGCGCTGAGGCACCGCATCCCGGATCGAATTCGGGATCAAAATCGGCTAGTGACGCTTTAACCACTCAACCACCGGCACCCGCCGGGGGCGAGACGGAGACGAGCTGATGCGCCATTCGATCCTGACCTTCGCCGGCATCGTCGCGGTGATCTTCGGCCTGATCTTCATGCTGCAGGGCTTGGGTGTGATCCGCTATCCGGCATCCAGCTTCATGGTCGACAACAGCGTGTGGGTGACCCGCGGCGCGATCATCGCGGGCCTCGGCGCGCTGGTGGTGGCGGGCATGCGCGTGGTGCCGGTCAAGCGGCGGCGCGATTGAGCGGCCAGCCCGGCGATCGCGACAAGGCGAAGCTCGGCTATCTCGCCGCCGCCTTCGCTGCCGGTCTGCTGATCATTTCGGGCGGCGGCTTCTGGCTGCTGATCGTAAAGGGCGAGGCGATCCGCCATCGCGGCGAATTCATGTCGCTCGGCGACACACTGACGATCCTCATCCCGCTCGCACTTGCGGGCATCACGTTGCTCAGGGTCGCCACGAAGCTGTTGCCGCCGCGCTAGGCTTCGGCGGAAATCCATTCCCGGAATGCCGTCATCGCGGGCGACACCTGGCGCGACTTGAGCCAAGTCAGCCAATAGCGTCCGGTCGTCACTTCGTTCGCGAAGGGCCGCACCAGCGCACCCTCCTCGATCCGCCGCGCCAGCATGCTCGCGGGCGCCAGCGCCACGCCGACGCCCTGCATCGCCGCCTCGGCCATCGCCAGCGATGAATCGAACACCGGCCCGCGCAGGGTCGGCGCCGCGACGCCGG
>NZ_JARNTV010000117.1 GCF_029433115.1 Sphingomonas sp. AOB5
CCTGGCCGGCACGCGCAACGCCACCGGCGATCGCGTTCCGCGCGGCCGCCGCCTCGGCGTCGACATCCAAACCATCGGTGGCCAGCTCAGCGAGCAGCTCGGCATCGCTGAGGCTCATCAGATCGTCGGCCAGTTCGTCGAGTAGTCGGCGGAGCGCAGGATCGGGCTTGTCGCCGCTCACGCAGTCCACCCGGCTGGATACCTCCCATTGATCGCCCGGCGCATGCGGCGTCGAATGGTGGCATAGGCCTTATCGTCCAGGTCGTTCATGGTCATGATTTCCTCCTTCGAGTAAAATTCCAGGTCGCACATCAGCATCAGCAGCGCCTGCTCGTCGTCCGCGAACAACGCCTCGAGAGCCGCGATACGCGCCGACATGTCCTCTGCGGCCAACAGGCGTGTTTCAGCGTCGGGATCAGGATCGACGGGAACGACAAGCAGCCGCCCGTCGGTGCCGGTGGCATCGAGCGAGACCGTCGCCTTGACGCGACCTGCGGAACCACGTGCCGCCGAGGCTATGCTGCGCATCGCTCCGATCAGGAACGGCACCAGCGCCATCGTCCGCGGGCAGGTCCGCGCGCCGGACAGTGTCGCAGCAACGGCCTCGCCGATCAGATCGTCGGCCCCGCACGCGAGACCAAGGGCATAGATACGGCCGGCGCGGCGCAAACGGGCGAGATCGATGGCAGCGAGACCATCAAGTGCCGCGCTGATTTCGTCAGGGTCCAATGCGTCGCGGTTCACGTCACTCCCAAGAGCTGCCTTGGGACGTAGGCTGACTCTGTGCGCCGCCTCGGACAAGCAGATAAAATATTTTTCAGATGTCCGCGAGCGTCGCCGCGCTCGGCCTACTCCCTTGAACGCCAATCATGGGGTTCGGGAGCGGTGTCGCGAGCCGGCTTACCCGACAGCGCGAGGAAGGAGGAAGACGAACATGGGCAAGAACCAGCATGTGGTGCCGCACGAAGGCGGCTGGGCGGTTCGCGGAGCGGGCAACGAGCGCGCGACGTCGGTGCACGAGACGCAGGCTGCTGCGATCGAGGCGGCACGCGGCATCGCGCAGAACCAGCACAGCGAGCTGCTGATCCATGGCCGCAACGGCCAGATCCGCGAGCGCGACAGCTTTGGCGGCGATCCCTTCCCGCCGCGCGGCTGAACGACCCCGGGGCCGCGTACCCGCGCGGCCCCAACCGTAAGGAGTGCATGATGGCAAAAGGCAGAAGTGGCGGCTCGTTCCGCAGTGCGATCAGCGGGCGCTTCGTGACGGCGAAGCACGGCAAGGCATCGCCGCGCACGACCGTGTTCGAGCGGTCGGGCGGCGGCAGCACGGGCGGCACCTACCGGAGCGCGATCAGCGGCCGGTTCGTGACGACCGCGCACGGCAAGCGCAGCCCTAGCACCACGATCAAGGACAGCTGAGGAAGGCGGTCGGCAACGGCCGCCTTTCTGTCACGCGCGAATCCTATCTTCTTCACCGCTGGCAGCTTTTGGGAACGCCGGAAACGGCCGCGAACGGCGACTTTTAGGGCGCTAAGCGGGCGGTTGCGTGCGAGCAGTTAGACCAACCTACCGGCAATGCCATCGTCCAACTTATCATTTTAGATCGTCGTCGCTTTGAGCGTGGTCAGCTCTGGCTTGGGCAAGCCGCCTGCCTTGTAATCGGCGAGCAACTCTGTCTTGCGCGCAAGCAGCTGTTCGCCGAGCGCATCCATGTCGAGCCCGGCCTTCTTGGCCTGCGCGAACATGCCCTCCATTCGCTTTTCTTCCTCTTCGACGTGGTGTTCGATCTGTTCGGACAACACTTTCACCTTGGCGTCGTAGAAGTCGTCGGACGGCGAGCCCGCCTCGATCTCGGCGATCAGGACCTTGGCGCCGTCATGCTCGACATAGGCTTCCTCGAGAAGATCTTCTTCGATCTTGCCCTCGCACGCCGGGTAGAAAATCTCTTCCTCGATCTTGGCGTGGACGGTCAGTTCCATGCAGATCTGCAGCGCGATCTTCTGCTTGCTGCCGTCGCCCTTGGCGCCTTCGAATTTTTCGAACAGCGCCTCGACCGAGCGGTGATCGGCCTTGAGCAAAGCCACAGCATCCTGTTTCGCGTCAGCCACAATTTATCTCCCTGAATTGTAAGCGATAAACCACGGCGAACTGAGTGCGTTCCGTCCGCGCGCCAGTTGCGAGTCGTTAGCATCGCCGGTAGAAAACCTGAGAGGTCGGGCAGCCGCCGACGACAACGCGGGCCGACGCGCTTAACGGCCGCTTTAAGGATCACCGGGAACCGTGCAGAATGGCCATTTAGCGGCGCTTGGCTGACCCCGGCTGACGCCGAGACCGCGGCCGAATGCCCTCCCGAATGGCTACAAGCAACGTGGCGACGGCATCGCTTTTTCAGCCGCGTCGTCGCGACACTGGCTTACCATCGACCAACAATGGCGAGCAGATCGGCAGAGCGCGCAAGCCTGTGATCACATCAGTCGCGGTTCCGTTCTCTCGGTCGAGGATGAGCCAATAGTCGAGCTTGCCGATGTCGCTGGCGACGGCCACGACCTGCCCCGCCACGGTGTCAACATAGGCACTACTCTTGCGGAGTTCGGCAGTGGTGATCATCAATGTGGCGAGCAGCTCCTGGGAAACGGGACCCGGCGCGTTTTCCAACGCAGCTAACCTCGCCCACAACACGCTCTGTGTCTTTAGCTCAGCCTTCATCTCTTTAATTTGATCGAAGTTCGCCGAAATGCCGCTGACCTCGCGCCGAGGGAGATGCGGTAACACGCCCGAGGAAATGCTTGTGTCCCAAGCTGCCGTCAGCATTGGACGGGTAGGCGGCCGCCCGATCGAGCCGATGAGCGGTAGCACGCCTGTCCGCGCTGCCTGTTTAAGCAGCGTCTCGACGTCACCAAGTCGCCGGTCGATGCACCGCTTGGCGAGACGCCGCTCGTGCATGACTCCCGCGTCGCGCTCGAAATCACTCACCAAGGCCTGCCGGGCATCCGCAGCGTCGAACTGCCACCGTATGTCGGAGGCAACCTCGCCCAAAGCGAGCGCGATCAACACGCCCAGGACCACACTACCTACCTCTCGAGCGAACTTTTTTTGTCGCTCCCCTAAACTCCAATTGCGCAACGCACCCACCCTTCGCTCCCCCCGCGGTTGCCAACTGTTATCGGATCACCGTAAGCCTTGCGAGCGCCACTTCTCACCACCCAGCGCCTCCGTTCGACCGCATGAACAAACGGCAGCTTGTCGGAACGGCTGTGTCAGTCACGAACGACCGCAGTGGGGCGCAAAGCTGTCGAAAAGCTACGGCTGGTGATGGGCGTCGTAGTACATTGGGCTTCGACACCAGGCGATCACGTCCGCTTCACGCCAACCAACACAGCGAATGCTGATCTGAACGCTCTTTGGAAAACTGCCCTCCTGCATCCGGCGATACATGGTGGAGCGGCTGAGGCCGGTTTTCTCCAGCACCGTCTTGATGCGGAGGATACGGTCGGAAGCTTCGGTCTGCATCTTGGCATCACCCTAGATCGATTGCGTTTGCATGGTGCCCCGTGGGCAGAGGCTGAGCGCAAGACGTGGCAACGGCAAGCGGCCCAAAGCCGCCAGGGCCCGTCAGAGTGCTCCAGCGTAGAAAAACATGCTCTGGCGTAAGTGGAGATATCCAGTCCTGAGCCGGCATCTCACGCCTGCGGCGTGACCGCGCTCTACGCCGCTGCGCGTCGCCGAGTCGCTCTGCGGCGTCTCGGTCCGTTCGGATGACGATCGCATGATGCAGTGCCGGGCTGCGCCGGCCAGTGGAACGCGGTTCAGATGAGCGTGCACTGGCGCCTCTGACAAGGCTGCCAGAGACCGCGCGTCCTGGCTTGCCGCGTGGCACGCTCGATCCGGTCGGAGGGCGCGGCGGCGGCTGCCGC
>NZ_JARNTV010000118.1 GCF_029433115.1 Sphingomonas sp. AOB5
GATGGCCCGCGCCATGACGGACCCCGCCCGCATCGTCCGTCCAGTCCGCGCCCGGGTGGCCCCGGCGGCCATCACGCCAAGCCGTTCCGCAAGGGGCCGCCGAAGCGGTGACCCCGCGCATCCTGGTCGATGCGGACGCCTGTCCGGTGAAGGAAGAGATCTACAAGGTCGCCTTCCGCCACGAGGCGCCCGTCACGGTGGTGAGCAACAGCTTCCTGCGAATCCCGCAGCATCCGTTGCTTAGCCGGGTGACGGTCAGCGACGGGTTCGATGCGGCAGACGACTGGATCGCGGAGCAGGCCGGGCCGGACGCAGTGGTGATCACCGCCGACATCCTGCTGGCCGATCGCGCGCTGAAGGCCGGGGCGACGGTGCTATCGCCCGCGGGCAAACCCTTTACCACCAGCTCGATCGGATCGGCGGTCGCGGTCCGCGCGATCATGGCTGACCTGCGCGCGGGTGGCGATCAGCTGGGCGGCCCCGCCCCTTTCTCGAAGGCCGACCGCTCGCGCTTCCTGCAGGCGCTCGACACCGCGCTGGTCGCGCTCAAGCGGCGCTAGAGCGGCACCTTGATGTAGCGGACCAGCATGCCGCGCGCGCGGGCTTGCTCCACCAGATTCTCGGTTCCACCATCGCCATTGGCATTACCGTCCGAGACGACGATCAGCAGGTTCGCCCAGTCGAGGATCGCCTTGCCAAGCGCATCGTGGCTACCGATCGGCCCGGCGAGCGTGCCGACCCGCGCCGCCAGCGCGTCCGGGATCACTGCCGTATCCCGATCATCGCTCGCCGGCTTGCCATTCACAGCGAACGGATAGACGCCGGTCACGGTCTCGCGCGTGGGCCAGACATCGATCATCAACTGGTCCGATCCCGGAGCGAGGCCGGTCATCAGCGAGATGCGATCCTCCGGCGCCAGCGCGGCCACTTCGTCGCGCAGCCTGGCTTTCACCGCCTCCACATCGCCCAGTCGCGCCAGATCGATATGCCCGGCAAAGCCGATCCGCAGATGCGGCAATGTGATACCGTCGATCCGATCCCCGGCATCCCTTGCCAGCCAATCCCAGCTGCCATCGGCACAGCGCAGAAACCGCACCTGCGAAATTCCGGTCCGCTGCCTGGGATCGAGTATCTGCCCGGCGAAATCGGCCAGCGCCTGACGCATCAGCTCGAGCCTCAGCTCCCAGCTCTCATCCTTGTCCTTGTCGTCCGCCGGATCCTTCAGCCGCAGCGGCGGCTGCTTGGGAAGCAGGATGCGCAACCGCACCTCCTCGCCATCCGCGGAAGCGAAAGCAGACCAGTCGACCGGCTCTGCAAAGGCCAGCTTCAGGCTCTTCTTGCCGACCGTCCAGACCGGTAGCGCGCCTTCCCACACCCGATCGACGGTGCGCGGATATTTCGCCCGGGTCTTCTTCCAGCCCCAGGGCAGCTTGATCGAACCCCAGGGAAGCGTGAGCATCGCGCCACGCAACCGCTTTCGCCCGTCCTTGAGGAACGCCGCCATCTGCGCCCGATCCTTGCCATCGGTGGCATTCGGAGCCAGCGCGGCGAACCAGCCCGGCACGAGCTGGTGACGCAGCCGCGCCTCGTCATTGCGCTTTCCGGGCCGCCATCCCTCCAGCACGCGATCGACGCGCCAGCGCTCATGCTCGAACCGGTCGATTTCGAGCAACTTCGTTTCGGGCAAGCTCTCGAGCCAACCCAGTCCGCTGTCACCGATTCCGAAAGCGATTGCCTGCGGGTCGAGCCTTTCGAAGCC
This sequence comes from Sphingomonas sp. AOB5, assembly GCF_029433115.1. Classification (GTDB taxonomy): domain Bacteria; phylum Pseudomonadota; class Alphaproteobacteria; order Sphingomonadales; family Sphingomonadaceae; genus Sphingomonas. The sequence goes on from NZ_JARNTV010000118.1 coordinate 1,760, forward strand.
GAGCACACGCAATTTATGGAGGAAATGCGCCGCCGCACGACGGTTGCTGAGTTGCATCGTGAACGGCTCCTTCTTGAACTCGGGGCCGCCCCATTTGTCATGATATCCCTTCTGGATCGTCCGGGCGAGAGTCTCGATCTCGCTATCGACGAAGCTCGCCTGCCCGCTGGCACCCAGCGCATCGCCGACCATCATCAGCGAATGCTGGCGAACGCCGCTCGGCTTTGCGAGATCGAACGGGCGATGCGAGCGCGTTTCGGTGAAGATCGCGATCGGCGCGGTGATACGCTTGCCCCGGCGCATCGCGGCACGCAGCGCCAGCCCTTCGGCGATCGACACCGTGTCGTCGCCCATCGCAATCACATGCAGGCTTGGCGGCGCCAGCTTCTCGATCTCGTCGAGCGGCTCGAGTGCGGTGTCGTCGGTTCCCAGGGTACCCTTGGGTGCATCGAAGAACTCGACCTCCGGGACGTCGTGCTCCGTGTGATGCCTTGCCAGCCACCGCGCCTTCGCCTCCGCGGAATTCGCCACCACCACCGATACCAGTGGCGGTTTGAACGTCGGCGCAGGAAAGCCGCCATTGAGCAGCACTTCCTCGGCCATCACCCAGCCGAACTCGCCGAACCCGTGGATCACGACATGAACGCGCTTCAGCTCCGCCGCGCGCGCTTCCAGCGACAGCGGATGCTCCATCATCAGTGCCCGGGCGGTCGTCGTCGCAAGCTCGAATGGCTCTGCCCTGGGCGGGTCGGTCGCGGTGTCGGCGTCGCGCAACCGCTCGGCCAGGCTATGCGATCCGAGATGCATCCAGATGTTCGTATCCGTTTCGCCCCGGCTACGCAGGTCACTGCGGATATCCTCGGCTATGGCCAGGGTGATATCGTCGGGTCCACAAGCGATCACGATGTCGTCGGATCGGCGCAACGAGACCGGAAACCGGTCCCGGCCGACCGCATCCAGCGCATCGACTTCGATCAGCTTCACCCCGGCATTGTCAGCCGCCCGCCGATCGGCGGGCGCAACGGTGCGATCGATCGCCACGATCCTCGCCCGCTTGTGCCGCTCGCGCAGCCGCTGCGCCGCTGCCTTGCCGACCGACCCGAAACCGACGACCGTGATACGGCGGCGAAACAATTTGCTGATCGCCCACATCCACATCCCCAGATGCCGGCTGAACGCGATAATCAGAGTGTAGATCAGGAAGGCAGGCGCCAGAAAACGCGCCAGCTGAAGCCAGATATTGATATCGGCCGTCTGCTCGAAATTCAGGGAGAAAAGCTGAAGCGCCCGGTAAATCGCCTCAGGCCAGTCGAGACTTGGATCCGTCCAGCGCCAGCCGAGCGTTCCGAGAGCCCAGATCGCGACAAACGCGATTGCCAGGCCCCATCGATCAAGCCAACTCCAGAATCCGGCCATTGCCCCCCACTCCCCGCCTGTTCGCGGTGGAGAGAAGAGCATAATTGCTACGCCCGCAAGGCTTCGCGCAGATTCCCGCCCGCCGCGTCCAGCGCCGCAGCCGCCGCTTCGGCGCTCATCCCGCTCGCGATCAGCACCGCCTTGCGGATATCGCGACCGGCCGCGTCCAGCGCCGCCCGTGCGGTATCCCGATCCACTCCGGCCAGTTCCGCCACCATCGCCTCGCCGCGCGCTTGCAGCTTCACGTTGGAGATGCGCATCCCCACCATCCGCCCGCGATAGACCCCGCCCAGCCGGATCATCGTGGCGGTCGAGAACAGGTTGAGCGCAGCCTTTTGCGCCGTCCCGGCCTTCATCCGGGTGGAGCCGGCGACGATCTCGCTGCCGGTTTCGATCAGCACCGGATGCTCGGCAGCGGCCAGCAATGCGGTGTCCGGATTGTTGGCGATCCCCAGCGTCAGCGCGCCCGCGGCCCGCGCAGCTTCGACGGCAGCAACCGTGTAGGGCGTGCGCCCGCTCGCCGCGACACCGATCACCACATCGTCCGGACCCACACCGGCCGCCGCAATCTCGGTCCGCGCCGCATCGGCATCGGCTTCGGCGCCCTCAACCGCGTCGGTCAGCGCCTTGGGGCCGCCCGCCATCAGATAGACGGTCCGCGCCTCGGGCCAGCCATAGGTCGGCCCCAGTTCCACCCCGTCCTGCACCGCGACCCGGCCCGAGG
>NZ_JARNTV010000119.1 GCF_029433115.1 Sphingomonas sp. AOB5
CCGTGCCGCCCAGCGTCATCGCGCCGGTGCCGCTCAACGTCAGGTTGAGATCCTCGGCCTGGATCGCGCCGACGCTCACCGATCCGCCGCCGTTCAGCCCGATATCGACGCGCGCGCCTTTCATCGCCGCGGCGCGGACCCGCCCGCCGCCATTGACCAGCAGCGCGCGCAGGGCCGGGGTCGCGATGGTGATCTTGGGGATTGCCAGCGTCTCGCCGGTCGGTTGCGACCAGCCCGCGGTGCCCGCGCTGATCACCAGCGTGCTGCCATCGACGCGCAGCGACAGCCGCTGCAATACCTTGCTCTCACCCACGGCCGTGGCACGGGTGCCGCCCTCGAGGATCTCGACCTCGAACGGCCCGTCGACGCGGACCCGGTCGAAGCCGGAAACGAGGAAGCGCTTCTCCTCGGGCGCCGCTGACGCGACCAGCAGTAAAAGGAAGAGGGAGGCGATCCAGCGCATGCGCCAGATTCGCACTGCCACGCGTTTGGCGCAATGCCTTGCGCAACGGTGCCAGCCCGCTCCCCCACCCGACCACCCATAGGATACTGGCGTTGGGCGGCCGGGTGGGGAGCGGGCTGGCACCGCCCGGATCAAAAACGCTTTAGCTGCACTTGGCCTCGCCAGAGCCCATCGCGCTGATCTTGCACTTGGCGCCCCCGGTCAGCTCGGCATCGCCCGAGCCCATGATCGAGACGTTCGCGTCGCCCTTCACCGTGCCATAGACATTGCCCGAGCCCATGATGCTGATCTTGGCGCCGGTCGCGGTCAGGCCGCGGGCGTCGATATCGCCCGAACCCATGATCTCGCCGTCGAGGCGGTTCGCGGTGCCCGCAGCCTTCAGGTCGCCCGATCCGACCACCTTGAACTCGACCGATCCGCCGGTCAGCGCCGCGATGGTCAGATTGCCCGATCCGGTCAGCTCGGCTTCGAAATCGCCTTCGCCCTTGTCGGCGGTCAGGTCGCCCGATCCGGTCACGCTTGCCGCGGTCAGGCGGGGCAGGGTCACCTGCACCTTCACGCCGCCATCGCTCGAGCTGTGCCAGCCCCAGCCCTGACTCTTGCGCCCGACCCGCAGCTTGCCGCCGCGAACGGTGATGTCCAGCTCGTCCAGCACCTTTGGATCGCCATCGGCGCGGACCGAGAAGGCGGTGCCATACTTCACTTCGATATCGTCCGGCCCGAACAGCTCGACTTCGGTAAAGTCCTTCGCATCGAAGCTGCGCGAGCCACCGCTGCCGCTCGGCGGAATCGCGTCCGCCGATGCCTGGCCGGGGCCTTGCTTGTTGGCATGGTCATTGTCCCAGCTCGCATGACAGGCCGACAGCGGCAGCGCGGCGAGCGCGAGAAGCAGAGTGCGCATGGGTCATCCCTCCATTGTGTATTGCTGATACAATACACTCCATAGAGGATAAAGAAAAGGGGCGGCGGAATTGCTCCGTCGCCCCTCTTCAAAGTCCAGCGGGACCGCGCGGTTACGCGGGCACCTTGTCCTTGTTCCAGGTCACCGCGGCCTTGCGCAGGATGTCGAGGATCTTCTCGAGCGCGGCCGGTTCCTCGGTCTCTTCCATCGCCGCGAGTTCGCGGGCGAGGCGGCTGGCGGCCGCTTCGAAGATCTGACGCTCGGAATAGCTTTGCTCGGGCTGGTCGTCGGCACGGAACAGGTCGCGGACCACTTCGGCGATCGACACCAGGTCGCCCGAATTGATCTTCGCTTCATATTCCTGCGCACGGCGCGACCACATGGTGCGCTTGACCTTGGGCTTGCCCTTCAGCGTCTCGAGCGCTTCCTTCAGCGTCTTGTCGCTGGAAAGCTTGCGCATGCCGACGCTCTCCGCCTTGTTGGTCGGAACGCGCAGGGTCATCTTTTCTTTTTCGAAGCGGAGCACATACAGCTCAAGCTGCATGCCCGCGATTTCCTGTTTCTGAAGCTCGATCACACGGCCAACGCCGTGCTTGGGGTAAACGACATAATCGCCGACGTCGAAGGACAGCGCCTTGGCAGCCATAATGCGTACAGCCTTTCCGTGAATTACAGGCCTCGAGTGAATGAAGCGAAGCCCGGACGCGGCAAGCGCGGCGAGCGTGCTGAACGAGGCATTTGTATTGCGTTCTCCGGGCGGAGGGCGAATCTACCTCCGTCACAGGGTATTTAACACGATTGAAACAAAATTACCAGCGTTGCGACGCAAAAAGGCGCAGAAATCTGCGCTTCGTTTCCACGACTTGTCTGTGCTGCACCGTTGCGGCCGCCAGGATACAGCGGCGGCAGGATTGCAGTTTGATCAGCGTCCGTCTTGGACGGAATCGACGCGGATCAGCTGCCGCTGCCGGGTTCGGCCGAGAAGAACTGCTCGAACTTGTTCTCGACGCCCTTCATCGCATCGGCATCGGCGGGAACATCGCCCTTCTGGGTCAGGTTCGGCCATTCTTCCGAATAGGTGCGGTTGAGTTCGAGCCACTTTTCCAGGCCGTTCTCGGTATCCGGCAGGATCGCCTCGGCCGGGCATTCCGGCTCGCACACGCCGCAATCGATGCACTCGTTCGGATTGATGACGAGCATGTTCTCGCCCTCATAGAAACAGTCGACCGGACACACCTCGACGCAGTCCATATACTTGCAGCGGATGCAGGCATCGGTGACGACGTAGGTCATGGAAAAAGGCCCCTAAAGCGCGGAAAACAGGTTCCTGCTATGCTTGGCGTTCCGACGCGTCAATCAATAGGACCTTCCTGCGAGACGTTCTCAGCTTTAGCGGAGTCGCTCGTCACCAGCCGTTGGTAGCAGGCCTGTGCCTCTGCAGGCGGCCCGCGGCGGGCCGGAAGCGCCTCCACCCGGATCACCCTGACGTGGTGATCCGCGCCCACGAACGCGATGATATTGCCCACGCGCACCGGTGCATGCGCACGGTCGATCCGGCGGCCGTCGATGCGCAAGCGACCGCCTTCGGCAAGGTCCTGCGCGACGTTGCGGCTTTTCGCCAGCCGGACGAACCAAAGATAGCGATCGATGCGCATCGTCTCGCTCATTTGCCGATCCCCAGCGCGGCGAGCGCGGCAAAGGCGTTGTCCTTTGGCGGGGCCTTTGGCGGCGCTTGCGGTGTCAGGCCTTGCCAGATCCAGCGGACCGGCTGGCCCCCATTCTCTCCGGCGCCACCGCGCGCGGTACGGAAGCCGAGCTGTGCCATCAGCCGCGCCAGCGTCTCGGGCTGGATGCCCATCGATGTGGCGAGCGCGGGATCGGGGGCGAAGGGTTTCCGTCCCTTCCGGCTGTCATGCGCGGCGCGGGCGATGCGCTCGACCAGATCGACGCGCACCGCCTGTGCGCCCAGCGGCCGATAGCCATGGGCGAGCGTTGCGCCGGGCGCGTTGCGGGGCAGCG
>NZ_JARNTV010000012.1 GCF_029433115.1 Sphingomonas sp. AOB5
GCCACCGGGCGCGCCACCGGCCCGCACCTCCACTGGGGCATGAAGTGGCGCGACGCGCGGATCGATCCGCTGCTGCTCGCAGGGCCCATGCCCGCCGCGGACTGAGCGGATGCAGGACGCGGACGCACTGCTGCGGCGTGCCTCCTCCCTGTTCCGCGCGGGCAGCTATGACGAAGCCGCGCGTGCCTATCGCGACCTGCTCGATGTCCGGCCCGATCTGCCAGACAGCTGGTTCAACCGGGCCATCGCCGAGCGGCGCACACGGCAATTCGACGATGCGCTGGCGTCCTTCGCCCGCGCGTTGACCTTGGGCATCACCGGGCCGGAGGAAGTGCATCTTCAGCGCGCGCTGATCTTCTCGGACGATCTCGGACGCAGCGGCGATGCGCGAGCCGAACTCGAACAGGCGCTGGCGCTCGATCCCGACTATGTCCCGGCTTTGCTCAATCTCGGCAATCTGCACGAGGATCTGGGCGATCGCGACGCTGCATGCGCGGCCTATGCGCGTGCCTGTGCCGCCGATCCGGCGGACGCGCTGGCGCTGGCGCGGCTGATCGGGGCGTCTCAGCCGGGTGCGGACGATCCGCTGCTCGCCCGCGCGCGTGCCGCGATCGCCGATCCGCGCGCGCATGACGAGGATCGCGCCGATCTGGGGTTCGCGCTGGGCGCGGCGCTCGACCGGGTGGGTGCTTATGATGCGGCGTTCGCGGCCTATCGCGAAGCCAATCGCGCGAGCCGTATTATGCTCGCCGCGCAGGGCGTGCGCTATCGCCCCGAAGCAGTCGAAGCGTTCGTCGCGCGGGCGTTGGAGAGCTTTCCCTGGCCTGCGACGGACGAAGATGCCGCGCCGGTCTTCATCTGCGGCATGTTCCGTTCGGGCTCGACGCTGGCAGAGCGAATCCTTGCGCGGCACAGTGGCATATCGGCGGGCGGCGAACTCGATACCTTGCCTGCGCTGATCGGCCGCGCGGCAATCGCCTATCCGGGGCCTGCGCCTTCGGCATCGTTGCTCGCACAGATGGCCGTAGCCTATCTGGCCGAAGCCGAACCGCGCCGCGCGCCCGGCACGCTGCTGACCGACAAGCGGCCCGACAATTTCCTGCATATCGGCCTGATCAAGTCGCTGTTTCCCAAGGCGAAGGTCGTGCACAGCGTGCGCAACCGGATCGACAACATCCTGTCGGTCTGGTACCTCCATGCCGGCGCCGCGATCCCCTATGCGACCGATCTGGCGGAGATCGCGCATTATCACGATCAGCAGGTGCGGCTGATGGCGCACTGGAAATCGCTGTGGCCGGGCGACATTCACGAACTCGATTATGACGCGCTGGTCGCCGATCCGCGTCCGGAGATCGGCAAGCTGCTGGCGTTCCTCGGGCTCGATTGGGAAGACGCCGTGCTGGAGCCGCATCGCGGCGCGGGTGCGGTGCAGACCGCGAGCGTGTGGCAGGTGCGCCAGCCGCTCTACCGCGAGTCCTCGGGGCGCTGGCGCAACTATCGGGCATATCTGAGCAATCTACTTGACGGCGGCTGAGCGGGCGGCTTTCCGGTTGGCATGATGCGAGCGGGCGGGACACGATGAGCAACAGCAACCCGGGCGCGCAGGTGCTCGCGCTGGCCAAGGCGGGCAATCTGGCAGAGGCGATCCGCGTCGGCGAAGCGGCACTGCTGCTGGCCGGTGCGCCCGATCCGGGGCTGACCATGTTCGTCGGCGTGCTGAGCTGCCGCCATGGCGACATGCCGCGCGGCATCGCCCATCTGCGCAGCGCGCTGGCGCTTGCACCGGGCCAGCCTGCAGTCGCCACCGAACTGGCCCGCGCGCTGCTCGCGACCGGTGCATTCGAGGATGCGATGCAAGTCGCCCAGCCGCTGGCGTCGCTCGGCAGCCCGCTGGGCCGCGAGATGCTGCGGATCTGCGCACAGGCGCTGCTGCGCGGGCAGGACCCGGCACAGGCGGAGACTGCGTTCGCCGATCTGACCGGCGCCGATCCGGTCGATTTCGAGGCCTGGCATGGCCTTGGCGTGGCCCGTCTCGCACTGGAACGCGCCGCTGACGCGCTGCCTGCGTTGCAACGTGCAGCCCAGCTTCAGCCCAATGCCGCGACCCACTGGACCGACCTGGCCCGTGTCCATGTGCTGTTGAAGGACGGCCCCGCCGCGGTCGACGCGGCACGCCGTGCAGTTGCGCTGGCGCCGGGCGACACCGCCGCACAGCTCGAACTGGGCCGTGCGCTGCTGGCCGCCGACAATCGCGACGAAGCATTGCCCGCGCTTGCCGCGGCCGGGCAGTCGGTGGGCGACAGACCGGCGATCCTCTGCGAGATCGCCGATCTTCAGTTCGATGCGCGCGCGATGGACGATGCCGAGCGCAGCTATCGCGCCGCGCTGGCGTTGCGGCCCGATCTGGAGCGTGCGTGGCACGGCCTGAGCAAGCTGCTCGAGCGGCTCAACCGCACCACCGAGCTGATGACGCTGGTGATGGATGCGGAGCATGCCGGGATCGCGCCGGACGCGACCGCGCTGTTCCGCGCGCGCGGTCTGCGCAACGAGAAGCGGTATGAGGAGGCGCTCGCCGCCGCCCGGTCGGCGCCGGCCGATGTCGATGCGCCGGAGCGCGCGCAACTGATCGGCGATCTGGCCGACCGGCTCGGCGATACCGATACGGCGTTTGCTGCCTTCTCCGAAGCCAAGGCGCTGCTCGCTGCCAATGCCGAGGCCTGGCACGAACAGGCCAACGAGTATCGCGATCGCTATGCCCGGCTCGACCGGATGCTGACGCCCGAATGGTATGGCCGCTGGCCGCAGCCCGCGCCGCCCGTCACCCGGCGCTCGCCCTTGTTCATCTTCGGCTTCCCGCGTTCGGGTACCACGCTGATCGACACGATGATGAGCGGGCATCCCGACACGGTGGTGCTGGAGGAAGAGCCGGTGATCGATCGCGTCGCAGAAGCGATGGGGCCGATGGAACGGCTGCCCGGGCTGGGCGATGCCGATATCGCCGATCTGCGTGCGCTCTATTTCCGCGAAGTCGCGCGCCATGCCGATGTCGATGGTCGGCTGATCGTCGACAAGAACCCGCTGGGGCTCGGCGCGACGATGCTGCTCCACCGGCTGTTCCCCGACGCGAAGTTCGTCTTTGCCGAGCGGCATCCGTGCGACGTGGTGCTGAGCTGTTTCATCACCAGCTCACAGATGAATGCGAAGATGGCGAGCTTCTTCGATTTCGTCAGCACCGCCGAGCTATATGACCATGTCCTGTCCTTCTGGACGCGGTGCTGCGAAGTGCTGCCGATCGATGTGCAGCAGGTCCGCTACGAGCGGCTGATCGCCGATCCCGAGACCGAGTTGCGCGGGCTTGCCGACTTCGCGGGGCTGGAATGGCATCCGCAGCTGCTCGATCACGAGGCCAATGCCGTGGCGCGATCCTATATCGGCTCGCCCAGCTATGCGCAGGTCGCGCAGCCGATCTACACCCGCGCGCGGGGGCGCTGGCTGCGGTACAGGGAGCATATGGCGCCGGTGCTGCCCATCCTCGCGCCCTGGATCGAGCGGATGGGGTATCAGATCGACGACGAATGAGGCTGACGGAGCGGGTCAGGCCCGCCCGCAGCTCAGTTCTTGGACTGGAAGGTCTGGACGCGCTCGGTGGTCTGGCGCGTGTCGCGGCGCAGATCTTCCCACTGCGACGCGGTAAGGCACACGCGGCGCGAACCGAGACGGCTGCCGATCACGTCCTCGGTCCGGCAGATCATGCGGTTGGGATCGCGGGCGTCCTTGGCGGGCTTGCCGTCCTGCGCGATGGCGGGGGTCGACATGGAAGTAAGCGCGAGACTGATGATCGTGGTGATCATGGTGCATTTTCCCAAAGGTGAAGGGGGCGGCCTTACGGTCTTATGACAGTAAGACTGCCTTGCCGGCTAACCGATGTCAAACGCGATCGTGAGCCGCTCACCCTCGGAAAAGGGGAGGGTGCCGTGCCACAGGGTCGAGGGGAAAAGGACCAGCCTGCCCGGCTTCGGCTCGACCAGCTTCATAGCCTCCAGACCGGTGCCGAGCGAGGCCTGCGGAGCGCCCAGCGTCAGCCATCCTGACCCGTCGCCTTCGCTCGCGCCGCGCATCGAATCGGGCAGGTCGACATAGAAAGCCGAGCTGAGCCAGCCCTCGGTATGGACATGCGGATCGTGGAATCCCTGTCCTTGCAGCCGCACCGACCAGGAGCCGATAAAGCGCGGGTGCCGCGGGATGCGGCCGAGCAGCGGATGGCGCGGATCGGGCGGCGGCAGTTTCGCGATATAGTCGGCCACGGCCCCCTTCAGCGCGGCGCGGATCGTGGCCAGTTCGGGATCGATCCGCGACAGCAACGGCCCGTCGGTCTGGGTGCCGCCGCGCACCGACTGGTCGGCGGGCTGGTGCCGGGCATGGTGCAGCGCGCGCAGCCGTGCTGCCAGCGGTTCGAGCAGGGGCAGATCCTCGCCCAGATCGACCACATGGATCAGCCGCGGATCGTCCAGCCATGCCGCGCGGGGATCGTCCATCAATCGCCATGCGAGCGAGAGATAGGGCCATGCCAGCGGCCGGATCGCGTCGGGCAGGCGATCGGCAAGGGCCGCCACTTCCGCCGCGCGTCCCCGGCGCAACAGGTGGCGCAGCAAATGCACTGCCAGATCGCCGTCGGACCATGGATCGAGCGTCGCGAAGGCGGCATCGGCTGCGTCGAGCTGGCCCCGTTCGGTCGCGAGCATCGCCGTCAGCGCACGCAGGGCCGGCACGTCGCCCAGCACGCGCTGCGCCTGCGCGAGAGCATGTGCCGCTTCGTCGAACAGGCTCGCGCGGAGCAGGACGACGATCTTGAGATGGTGCAGGCGAAGGTCGCCGGGCGCACCCTCCAGCGCTGTATCGATCGTGGCGGTGAAACGCTGGCGCTCACCATCGGCGAACCGCAGGCGGGCGATGGCCGCATGACCCGGAATCCAGCCCGGATGCTGCGCCAGCATCGCGGCGAGCGTTGCGTCGGCGCGCATCACATCGCCGCTGTCGAGCAACGCGGATGCCTCACCCAGAATGACGTCGCCATTATTGGGATCGGCGGCGCGGGCGCGGGCGAACCATTCGATCCCGCCCTGACCGCCCTCCAGCGCCGTACGGGCACGGGCATGGATCAGGCGCGGCTCGTTCGGTGTGATCGCAAGCGCGCGGTCCAGCGCGGCGATCGCCGGGGCCATATCGCCGGTCGCGCGGTGAAGCAGTCCGAGGATGTGCCACAGCTGCGCGTCATTGCCGCGCTGTGCCGCGATCCCGGCGAGCAGCGGAATCGCATCTGCCTCTCGGCGTTCCTGCAGTGCGCGCAAACCGGTGGCCGCGGCCAGATCGGCGCGGGGGGAGGGAGCCTTCAGCGCCGCCAGCATCGCATCGAGGCCGGCCGCCGTCCCTGCCGTCATAGCGGCGCCCCATGCTCCGCTTCATCGGCTTCCATCACCCGGCGCACCGCGGCGCGCTCGCCTGCGTCGAGATCGGGATGCCAGCTGTCGAAGATCAGCACGATCCGGGGCAGGTCGCTCTCGTTGGCGGCTTCATGCTCGATCGTGTCGTCGAACACGAACGGCTCGCCCACCACCCAGCGCCGCTTGGTCGCGCCGACGCGGAACCAGCAATCGGGCGGCACGATCAGCGGCAGGTGGCACACCAGCCGCGTATTCGCGATCCCGGTGTGCGGCGGGATATGGGTATGTGGCTTGAGCAGCGAGAACATCGCATTGGGCGATCGGCCCGCGATTTGCGGCTGGGTGACCTGTGCCAGCGCCGCCATGGTGCGCGGGCAGCGATCGGCATTCTCCGCCACGCGATGCCCGCCGCTCAGCAGATGGAAGGCGGTCCAGTCGAGCGAATGGTTCAGCGCGGTCCATTGCCGCAGCGGCACGTCGTTCGGCTGCTGGATATAGGGCTCGGCGCGCGCCGAGCGGTCCTCGAGCAGGGCGTGCAGCTCTTCCAATATGTCGCCGGCGGCCGCGGCGATCGATGCGAGCCAGGGGAAATCCTCGACTTCGTGGAACTCGCGCTCGCGCAGGCCCGGATAATGATAATGGGTCGGTTCCGAATGATAGTAGCGCGTCTCGCGCAGCGCGTTCGATTTGAACCGGCTCAGCCGCGCGCGGTGACGATTGTCGAGCGAGGGATCGGCATCGATCGCGGCGTCCCACACCGCGTTCGCACGCGCCATCCATGCGCCGCTGACCTGCCGGGCGTGGGCGACCAGCGGCTTCAACCCGCTTTGCAGCTCGCTATCGTCATCGGGAAGCTGTGCCAGCGCACGGGTATAGGCCTTGGCTGCTTCGAGGCGCTGGCCATCGGATTCGAGCAGGCGGGCACGGCTGAGCAGCGCGACCAGATGGAGCGGATCGACCGAGAGCGCGCTGGAAATCGCGGCCTGCGCGCCCGGGGAATCCCCGCCGGCCCGCCGCACGGCCGCCAGCTTCAGCCAGGTGTCGAGCCGTTCAGGAGAAGCCTGCACGACCTGTTCGAGCAGTGCGCGGGCGCCCGCGATATCACCCTGCGACGCAAGCCGGTCTGCGGCTGATTCCAGATCGTCGGATTGGGGTGCGGGTTCGGGATCGGCCATCGGTGAAATCATGCCAAAGTCCCCCGCAAAAGAAAACGGCGGACCTTTCGGCCCGCCGTTCCCTTTCGTTGCTGATCGCTGGGATCAGAAGTCGAGCGTCACGCCGACATACACATAGCGGCCAAGCGAGTCATACACCTGGGCGAACGTGTTGCCGTTCATGACCACGCCAAGGCCGAGACCGTTGGTCGGCGGAGCCTTGTCGAGGATGTTGTTCGCGCCGAGGCGGAACGTGTAATTGTCTCCAACCGACGCGGTGAGCGCCAGATCGAAGTAGTTATAGGCGCTGATCGTCGCGTTACCCGGACGGGTGACGCCGGCCAGATCCGTGTCGGTGCTCGACGTGTCGGCATGGGTCTTCGAGAAGTAACGCCATGCGAGCGACGCGCTCACGCCGAACGGTGCCGTGTAGGTCAGGCGAGCCTTGTGACGCCATTCCGGGGTCGGAATGCCGCACTGCGAGCCATAGAAGCCGACGCAGTCAAAGTCCGGCGGACCGAACGAGTTGACGCGCAGCGAGTCGAGCCAGGTACCGGCGATCGAGAACGCCAGCGAGCCCGAGCCGCCCAGATCGGTCGAGTAGCTCGCGCCGATATCGACACCGCGGGTCGAAAGCTCGCCCGCGTTGACGTTGACGTCGAACACATAACCGCCGCCGGCCAGCGTCGGCGTACCGCGCCACAGGTTGCCTGCTGCGTTACGCTTGATCAGCGAGCAGTAGAACGAGTTGCCGGTGGTCAGGCACTGGTTGAGGATGCTGTCCGAGCCATAGGTCGAGATCTGGTTCTTCAGACGGATGTCGAAGAAGTCGATCGTGGCCTGGAAGCCCTTGAAGAAGGTGGGCGTGAAGACCGCACCGATGGTCAGCGAGTCGGCGATTTCCGGCGTCAGCTGCGCGTTGCCGCCCAGGAAGCCGTTATACTGCGCCGCCGGGTTGGCCGAGACGTTGCCGAACTGGGCCGGCGTCACGCCGGTCAGTGCGCACTGCGCCTGGGTGAAACCATTGACGGTGCCGCCAACAGCCGGACCCGCGCACGGATCGGTCGAGCCGTCGAGGCCGAACGAACGTGCGCCGAACAGCTCGACCGCATTCGGTGCGCGCACCGAGTGGTTGTAGCTGACACGGAACTTCACGTCGCGCGTCGGCGACCACGAACCTTCAACCTTCCAGGTGTCGGTGTCGAACTGGTTCGACGTCTGAACGCCGGTTGCCGGATCGAGACCCGCAACCTTGTAGCTCGAACGACGATAGCCTGCGCCGAGACGGAGGTCCTCGAAGAACGACTTGCCCTGAACCAGCGGCAGCGAGCCTTCGATGAAGCCTTCCTTCACTTCGAACGTGCCGGCCACCGGAGTGGTCGGGCCGCCCTGACCGGCGCCTTCGCCCGACAGGAAGTTCGAGTCGACCTCGAAGTTGATGCCGACGCGACGATATTCCGCGCCGAAGTTCACTGCGAAGCCTTCGGTTGCCCAAGGCAGGGTGGCGCCATAGTTGCCGCCCAGAACCGTGATCGAGGCGTTGACGATCTGCTCGCTGGTCTGACCGCGCGAGAAGAGCGGCAGCTGCAGATAGTTCAGCGATGCCTGGCTCACGCCGCCCGTGGTGAAGATGTTCCACGGAACGCAGGCCGGATCGGTGCCGTCGATGACCGAGCGGCAGGTGGGCACGCCACCCGGGCCCGACACGACGTCGAGCGACTTGGCGATACGCGAGACCGCGAAGTCGTTGCGATAGGTCTGCGCGAAGTTCACGCGGCTATACTGATACGACGCATCGTAGGTGATGCCCGAAGCGATATCGCCACGCGCGCCGAACAGGCCGCGATAGGTGGTGTGCTGCAGGTCGTCCTGACGGCCACCGCCTTCAACGTTACGACGGCCGATATAGACGTTCGCGCGGGTTTCGCCGGCCGGGCCGACAAAGGTGTTGCCGGGAACGCAGAGGGTTGCGATCTGCTGCGCCGACATCAGCGGGTTGTCGCAGTTCAGGCTGTTCGTGTTGAAGAAGTTGCCCGACGGCGCGATCTGCGCGACCGTGCGGTCATCCATGAACATGAACTCGAGATACGGCTTGAACGAGTCGTTGACCTCGTAGTGCGCGAACAGGCCGGCCGTGTAGCGCTCGTCAGGGCGCTGGAAGTAGTTGGTCGGCGCGAAGTTGTAGAGCACCTGGCCGGGGACGAACTGGTTGCCCTGGACGAAATAATAGGTGCCGAACGCGTAGAACGAACCCGGAGCCGACGTGCCCGAACCGCCGCAATTGTACTGGCGACCGAGAAGCGAGGTGTTTGCAGCGGTGTTCGCCGAGAGCGAGCAGGCCGAATAGTCGCGCTTGTCCTGGGTGACCGGGTTGATCTTGCGATAGCCGGCATAGGCGGTGACATGGCCACGGCCGTCGTCGGTGCCAGCGCCGATCACCGCAGTGATGTCGAAGGTGCCGCCGTCGGTGACGCTGCCGTCAGGATAGGGGAAGCCGCGCGCGTCGAGCGCCCGGGTGATGTCGCCGCCAGCGCGGTTGTTGTGGTTGTAGAAGCTGTACTGCGAGTCGATCTTCACACCTTCGAAGTCGGTGTCCATCACGAAGTTGACGACGCCGGTCACGGCGTCGGCGCCGTACACCGACGAAGCGCCGCCGGTCAGCACGTCGACGCGCTTGATCAGCGCGGCGGGGATGATGTTGACGTCAGACAGCGGCGAGCGCGGATCGCCCGGGACGAGACGGCGGCCGTTGATCAGCACCAGGGTGCGCGCGGCGCCCAGATTGCGGAGATCGATGGTCGCGGTGCCGGTCGAGCCGTTCGAGATGCTTCCGCCCTGTCCGGCGAACACCTGCGGCAGCGCGTTGACGAGATCCTCGACGCGCGTCGTGCCCGACTGCTTGACTTCGGCTGCGCCGATCACCGTGACCGGGCTGGTCGATTCCAGGTTCGGCTGCGGGATGCGCGAACCGGTGACGAGGATTTCTTCGCCCTGATCCTCTTGCGGTGCTGCATCCTGCGCGAAAGCGGGCGTGCTGAGCAACGCCAGGCCGACAATGGCCGACGAGGCGAGCAGCTGCTTCCTCATGTTAAAAGTTGTCATGTTTTCGATCCCCTATATTTCAATCGAAATTACACCTGAAACGGTGCAATTTTCGAAGCCTATCAGACGGCTGACACGGTTTTCAATCGCCACTGAGCGAATGCAGCATTGCGTTGAAACTTGTAACAAAATAGCCACACCGTCCGAAGGTTTGCGACCGTGAAGGCAATGACTTAAGTTATTGTTCTACTGCCTGAGAATGATGGTGATGCCATGCAATGTTTCCAGAATGTTTCCGTAAAAATCCTGTTCGTTGCGATGGTTGGCGCAGTCGGCTGTACGCCCGCTTTGGCACAGACCGCGCCGTCGGCAGGATCCGAGCCGGCCGAACTGCGGGCGTTGCTGGAATGCCGCGGCATTACCGACAATGCCGCCCGTCTGGCTTGTTTCGATGCCGCTTCGGCGCGCTTCGATGTTGCACGGCAGCGTGGCGATCTGGCGGTGGTCGATCGCGAGGAGGTCCGCAAGACCCGGCGCGGCCTGTTCGGCTTCCGCTTGCCCGGCATCTCGCTGTTCGGCGGCGACAAGGAAGGCGGGGACGAACTTGCGGAACTCACCGGCAAGGTCGTCTCGGCCCGCCGCGGCAGCGATGGCTGGACGATCACGCTGGAAGGCGGTGCGGTCTGGCAGCAGACCGATGCAGTGATGCTCGGACGCAGCCCGAAGCCGGGATCGACGGTGGTGATCCGGCGCGCGGCGCTGGGCAGCTACAAGATGAACGTCGATGGCGGCCCGGCGATCAAGGTACGCCGGATCGGGTAGCTCTGTTGATTGGCGGCACCAGCCCGCTCCCCCCACCCGACCTCCCATCCAGCATATCCTGTGGGAGGTCGGGTGGGGGAGCGGGCTGGTGCAGAAACGCCGCGCTAGCGGCGCAGCCTACACGCTGAAGCGCGCCAGCGCCGCACGGGCGCGGGCCTCCACGGGCTCGATGATCGGCCAGACGCGCTCGATCTCGGCTTCGTGACGGCGCCATTTGTCGGGATGCGGCGCGGAGACGGTGGTCGGCGAGATCGGCAGCGTCGCGCCGAGTTCGAGATCCCAGTCGAGGTCGAGCTGGCGGCACAGCGACTCGATGGTTTCCTGCGGCGCGGCCAGCAGCGTGTCGTAAGCGACCGCGCAGACCTGTTCGCGCGGCAGCGCCTCGAGATCGTCGAGCAGGATCGAAGTCGTTTCGGCCCATTGCCGCGCGACGATCTCCGCCAGCGGCTTGCCGCGCAACTCCTTCCATCCCGGCACCAGCAGCAGCGACCAGACCGGCCCCGGCCATTGCGGCAGATTGGGATAGGTCAGGAACTTGCCGGTCCCCCAGGCCTCCAGCATGCTCGACAGTGTCTGGCGCGGATCGCGGTACAGATAGAGGAAGCGCGCATCGGGGAAGATCGCATGCATGAACGGCACGCGCAGGCTGTTCTTCGGCGTCTTCTCGATCATCGTCACTGCGCCCGCGGGCGGCTTGCCGTCACGATCGTGCAGGCCCGAATAGAAGCGCGAGGCCAGTTCCTCGGACAGTTCGGGCGTGGCATCCTCGGCCGTCAGCCGGTTCGACGACCAGCTGCGATCGCGCGGATGCAGGCCCGGGATCATCTCGATCAGCCCATGGCTCTCGCCGCCGACCGTGTGCACGCCGGCCGCCTTCGCCAGCGTGAGGAACAGCAGGGTCGATCCGGACCGTGGCGAGCTGACGATGAACAGCGGGCGCTTGAAATGATCCTGGATGCGCTTGGGCTGGATGCGGGCAGGCGCGGCGGGCTGGCCCTGACCCAGCCGGTCGAGCTTCTCGCGGATGTTGAAGATCAGCTCGGCGAGATGACGGCCCAGCGCCTGGGTGTTGCGCAGCCGCATCCGGTCGAGCGGGAATCTGCGGAGTTCGCCTTCGAGATGGGAAAGCAGGCGGTTATACTCGCCGCTGCCCGATGCCTGCGGCCCATAAGCCGACCAGGCGCCGGTCCATCCCCAGACGAACCGGTCGAGCAGCGCCAGCAGCGCGGGAAGTTCGGGATCGGGCTGTGCCAGGGTTTCGATGAAGCCGACATGGTGGCGCAGTTCCCAGGGCGACATCATCGCGACCGGATCGGCTTGTTCGAAAGCGAGCCGCGGCGCCGCCATCTTGGCCTTGTCGGGCGCGGCCAGTCGTGGCGCCTCGTTCTCGCCGCGGCGCGCGCGGGCGATCAGGTCCCACAGCCCGTCGCTGCCGACCGTGTCGATCACCAGATGGGTGCGCTGCTGGTCCCAGTCGTTGCGGACCTGATGGACCGAGAAGGTGTCGAACGCCCAGCATTCGCCCGCGGCCATGTTCACCGTGCGCCCGTTGCAGGTGAAGGCGACCTGTGGGGAGGTGACGATGGGCACATGGATGCGCAGATGCTTGCGCCAGTAGAAATTGGTGTCGATGTGCGGCGGCACGGTTGCGCCCGGCGCCAGCCGCATCAGCCGTCCGCGGCCCCACACCGCGCCGATCTCGGCCATCACCTGCATCATATAGGGGCTGGCGCGCAGGAACTCGGTGGGCGCCATATTGCCCTCGGTCCCTTCCGACGCCGCGCCGTCGGGCGTGACCAGCCGCACCGCTTCGTTGCCGGGCAGGCGGTTGGGATGGGCGACCCAGGCACGGGGCGGCAGCGCGTCCATCTCGGCCTTGAGCGCATCGGCGTCGAAGCGGATCGGCAAGCGCAGCAGCGGTTCGGTCAGGTACATGGTACGAGGTCGCAGCTATTCGAGGCGGGAGAGGTGCAGCGCACGCCGCACCTCTCCTAGATTTCGGCAAGCCACGCAAGTGCGTGGGCCGAAGCCGACCCTCAGACGACGGTCAGCTTCAGCTCGCCATCACCTTCGTCGACCTTCACCGTCGATCCGTCCTTAACCTCGCCGCGCAGGATCCTGTCGGCCAGCTTGTCCTGCAGATGGCGCTGCACCGCCCGCTTCAGCGGACGTGCGCCATAGACCGGATCGTAACCGACCCGGCCCAGCCAGGCGCGGGCGCCGTCGGTCAGCTCGATGCGGATCTTGCGGTCCGCCAGCAGCTTGCCGAGACGGGCGATCTGGATGTCCACGATCGGTGCCATGTGATCCGCCGCCAGCCGGTGGAACAGGATGATCTCGTCCAGCCGGTTGAGGAATTCCGGGCGAAAATGGGCGCGGACGATTTCCATCACCTGCGGCTCGACCTCATCGACCGAATGGCCCTCGCCCAGATTGGTGAGGAACTGCGAGCCGAGGTTCGAGGTGAGGATCACGATCGTATTCGAGAAATCGACCGTGCGGCCCTGACCATCGGTCAGCCGTCCGTCGTCGAGCACCTGCAGCAGCACGTTGAACACGTCGCCATGCGCCTTCTCGACTTCGTCGAACAGCACGACCTGATAGGGCCGCCGCCGCACCGCTTCGGTCAGCACGCCGCCTTCCTCGTAACCGACATAGCCCGGAGGCGCGCCGATCAGCCGGGCGACCGAATGCTTCTCCATGAACTCGCTCATGTCGATGCGGACCATCGCGTTGGGATCGTCGAACAGGAATTCGGCCAGCGCCTTGGTCAGCTCGGTCTTGCCGACGCCGGTCGGCCCCAGGAACAGGAAGCTGCCCAGCGGCCGGTTCGGGTCCTGAAGGCCCGCACGGCTTCGGCGCACGGCAGTCGACACGGCCTTCACCGCGTCGGACTGGCCGATGACGCGCTTGCCGAGCACTTCCTCCATGTTGAGCAGCTTCTCGCGCTCGCCTTCCAGCATCCGTTCCATCGGGATGCCGGTCCAGCGGGCGACGACCGCGGCGATATCGTCGGCGGTCACTTCCTCGCGCAGCATCGCGCCCTTGGCTGAGACCTGCGCCTCTTCCAGTTGCTTGGTGAGGGCAGGGATCGTGCCGTAGTTGAGCTCGGCCATCTTGGCGAGATCGCCCTGACGCTGCGCCTGCTCCAGCTCGATGCGCGCGGCGTCGAGCTGCTCCTTCAGCTTGCTCTCGGCGTTGATCTTGTCCTTCTCGGCCTGCCAACGCGTCGTCAGCTCGCTCGATTGCTGCTCCAGGTTCGCCAACTCGCCCTCGAGGGTCGAGAGCCGGTCCTTCGACGCGGCATCGCTTTCCTTCTTCAGCGATTCCCGCTCGATCTTGAGCTGGATGATGCGGCGATCGAGATTTTCGATCTCCTCAGGCTTGGACTCGACTTCCATGCGGATGCGGCTGGCGGCCTCGTCCATCAGGTCGATCGCCTTGTCGGGCAGGAAGCGATCGGTGATGTAGCGGTTCGACAGGGTCGCCGCCGCCACGATCGCGCCGTCCGCGATCCGCACGCCATGGTGCAGCTCATACTTGTCCTTGATGCCGCGCAGGATCGAGATCGTATCCTCGACCGTGGGTTCGCCGACGAACACCGGCTGGAAGCGGCGCTGGAGTGCGGCGTCCTTCTCGACATACTTGCGATACTCGTCGAGCGTGGTCGCGCCGATGCAATGCAGTTCGCCGCGCGCCAGCGCCGGCTTGAGCAGGTTGCCCGCGTCCATCGCTCCTTCGGTCTTTCCCGCGCCGATCAGCGTGTGCATCTCGTCGATGAAGAGGATGATGTCGCCCTCGGCGGCCTTCACTTCGTCGAGTACGCCCTTCAGGCGCTCCTCGAACTCGCCGCGATATTTCGCACCCGCGATCAGACTGCCCATGTCGAGCGACATGAGCGTGCGGTCCTTGATCCCGTCGGGCACGTCGCCATTGACGATGCGCAGCGCGAGCCCCTCGGCGATGGCGGTCTTGCCGACGCCGGGTTCGCCGATCAGCACGGGATTGTTCTTGGTGCGGCGGGCCAGGATCTGGATGGTGCGGCGGATCTCCTCGTCGCGGCCGATCACCGGGTCGAGCTTGCCCGCGCGGGCGTCCGCGGTCAGGTCGCGTGCGAACTTCTTGAGCGCGTCGTAGCGATCCTCGGCACCGGCCGTGTCGGCGGCGCGGCCGCCGGTGACCTTGTCGATCGCGGCGTTGAGCGCCTGCGGCTTCACGCCTGCGGCGGCGAGCGCCTTGCCCGCGGCGGTGCTCGACAAGGCAATGGCAAGGAGGAGCCGCTGGACGGGCACGAAGCTGTCGCCAGCCTTCTGCGCGACCTGCTCGGCCTGATCCAACACGCGGACCAGATCATTGTCGAGGCCCGGCGTCTGCTGCGCGCCGCCGCCCGACACCGCCGGCACCTTGGCCAGCAGCGCATCGGTTTCGGCCAGCGCCTTCTTCGCATCGCCGCCCGCGGCCGCGATCAGGCCCGATGCCATGCCCTGCTCGTCTTCCAGCAGCGCCTTCAGCAGATGCTCGGGCGAGATCCGCTGATGGCTCATGCGGATGGCGACGGTCTGCGCCGATTGCAGGAAGCCCTTGGCGCGGTCGGTGAATTTCTCGAGGTTCATGTGTGTCCCTGTTCAGTCCTGCATCGCGAGATAGTGTTGCAATATTGCAACACAAGGGCGCCTCCCCAGCTTATTTCGCACATGTAGGCGTGACCGCGCCGGTCCCCAAGTTCCGCATTCCGCTACGGCCCGGCCCTTGTCCGTAACGAGTCACGCGACCGTCTCCAAACCGACATGGCTGCATCGCCATGCTGCAACGCACAACGCCTAGCGGCGGCCCTGACGCGGACAACAGTGTTCGCGCGCTTTCAGGGAAACACGCTCATGCGTAAGGTTGCAGCCTGGCTTCTGGCCGGCACTTCGATGTTCATCGCCGGCACCGCCGCCGCGCAGGATGCCGCGCCGGTCGCCGCTCCGGCCGATGAAGGTAACGAGATCGTCGTCATCGGCCGTGGCGAAACCCGCCAGGTGCAGCAGCTGGGCAGCGAGGATATCGGCGTGCTGGCCGCGGGCACCAGCCCGCTCAAGGCGATCGAGAAGCTGCCGAGCGTCAACTTCCAGTCGGCCGATCCGTTCGGCAATTACGAATGGGCGCAGCGCGTCTCGATCCGCGGCTTCAACCAGAACCAGCTCGGCTTCACGCTCGACGGCATTCCGCTGGGCGATGCGACCTATGGCAACGTCAACGGCCTGCACATCAGCCGCGCGATCACCAGCGAGAATATCGGCGAGGTCCGCGTCTCGCAGGGCGCCGGCTCGATCGGCACCCAGGCGACCAACAATCTGGGCGGCACGCTGGAATTCTTCTCGAGCGAGCCCAAGGCCGAGTTCGGCATCCGCGCCGAAGGCACCTATGGCAGCGAGAGCACCGTGCGCGGCTTTGCGCGGTTGGACACCGGCGATCTGGGCGGCGGCGTCTCGGCCTATGTCTCCTATGTCTATTCGGACATGGACAAGTGGAAGGGCACCGGTTCGCAGCGCACCCAGCAGGTCAATGGCAAGTTCGTCGCCCCGGTCGGCGATGTCCGCATCGTCGGCACGCTGGCCTATTCGGACCGCCGCGAGAACGACTATCAGGACATGTCGCTCGGGATGATCGCCCGCCTCGGCTATGACTGGGACAATATCTCGAACGATTATGCGCTGGCCGTGCGCATTGCCGATATCGGCAACAATCGCGGCGATACCGGCGCGCCGGTGAGCAACCCGGCGGCGGGCACCGTCTATCCCTCGCCGATCGCGACCATCGACGATGCCTATTTCGACGCCGCCGGCCTGCGTCAGGACTGGCTGGCTTCGTTCGGCGTGGAAAGCGCAGCGGGCAGCGATATCCGCTTCGCGGTGAAGGGCTATTATCACGACAATCACGGCCAGGGCCTGTGGTTCACCCCCTATGTCCCGACCCCGGGCGTCAGCGCATCGCCGATCTCGATCCGCACCACCGAATATGACATGGACCGCAAGGGCGTGTTCGCTTCGGTCGGCACGACGTTCGGCTTCAACGACGTGACCGTCGGCGCCTGGTACGAGCGGAACGAATTCCGTCAGGCCCGCCGCTTCTACGGCCTGTTCAGCCGCTCCAACCCCGGCCGCGACAGCCTGCACTTCCAGAGCAATCCGTTCGCGACCCAGTGGGAGTTCGAATACACCACCGACACCTTCCAATATTATGTGCAGGACAAGCTGACGTTCGGCGATCTGACGCTTAACCTCGGCTCGAAGGGCTTCGAGGTCCGCAACAAGGCCAATCCGGTGGTCGCGGCCAGCCTCGCCTCGGGCAAGATCAAGGCGACCGACTGGTTCCAGCCGCATGCCGGCATCGCCTATCAGATCACCCCGAACGCCGAGCTGTTCGGCGGCTTCACCCAGGTGACCCGCGCCTTCACCGCATCGGCCACCACCGGTCCGTTCGCCACGACGCAGGCGGGCTTCAACGCCCTGCTGGGCGGTGCGACCGAGCTGAAGCCGGAATCGTCGGACACGTTCGAACTGGGCGGCCGCTTCCGCGCCGGCCCGTTCACCGGCTCGGCGGCGGGCTATTATGTCAACTTCCGCAACCGCATCCTGGCGGTGACCACCGGCGCAGGCATCGTCGGCAACCCGCCGATCCTGCAGAATGTCGGCGACGTCCGCTCGCTCGGCTTCGAAGCGACCGGCTCGCTGCGCCTGCCGGCCGGCTTCGGGCTGTTCGCCTCGTACAGCTACAATGAATCGACCTATCGCGATAACGTGGTCAACACGGTGATCGTGGGCGGCGTGCCGACCGCGGTGGTGATCCCCACCAAGGACAAGACCGTCGTCGATACCCCGCGTCACCTGCTCAAGGGCGAAGTGAGCTACGCGAACCAGGGCTTCACCGCGCGTCTTGGCGCAAACTACATGAGCAAGCGCTACTTCACCTACACCAACGACCAGTCGGTCGACGGCCGGGTGATCTTCGATGCGACGCTGGGTTATGAATTCGATCTGGGCGGCCGCACGGTGGCGATCCAGGCGAATGCGACCAACCTGCTCGACAAGAAGTACGTCTCGACGATCGGCACGAATGGCTTCGGCAATTCGGGCGACAACCAGACGCTGATGGTCGGCGCGCCGCAGCAGTTCTTCGTGACGCTCAAGATCGGTTACTGATCCCCTATATCGGTTGCCGTACGCGGGAGGGCCGGGGCGAAAGCTCCGGCCCTTTTCGGTTTGGGCGTTGGCCGGGCGGCTGCTAGCCTCGGGCGAAAGGGGAGAGGCATGTCGCTGTTCGGAGCCTTGTTGATGTCGGTGCAGGCTGCGCCCGCCGAGCCGGTGCAGATCGTGCTCAAGCGATCGGACAAGGATTGCGCCGCAATGGTGGATGGTGCCCCCATCGACTGGGCCGATCTCGAGAAGCGGGCCGTGGACTGGGCGCTGACCGGGCGAGGTGCCGAACTCAGTGGAGACGAGAACGCCTCCTACCGCTGTATCGGGGGCCTGATTTTCGTGCTGCAAAAGGCTGGGTTCAGCCAGTATTTCGATGCCGGATTTACGCCGGGCTTCAGGATGCGCTTCTACGCCACGATCAGGCTGTTCGTGTCTGCGAAGTGCGAGATTACGGTCAATGGCGGGATCGTGAGCTTTGCGGAATATGACCGGCTGGCTGCGGAATGGGGCCGCAACCAGGCCGAGATTCATTTCCAGCCCGACCCCAAGAGTGAGTTTGAGTGCGTCGATCGCACATTGGCCGTGCTCAGGCAGCACAATGCGACCAAGCTCGGTTTCATCGGGAACGAGCAAGCCGCAGGTGACCCGGCGGAGGACGGCCAATGAAATGGCTCAGCCGCATCGGCCTGTCGCTGCTCGCGCTGATCTTCGTGGCCGCGTTTGGCCTTGCGACATGGGAGCCGCTGCTGGCGAAGCGCATGGCGCCGCCGCCGGATCATAGATACGATGTCGAGATCGTCCGCGACGATTTCGGGGTGCCGCATATCTTCGGGAAGACCGATCCCGATGTGGCGTACGGCATCGCCTATGCCCATGCCGAGGATGATTTCTCGACGCTGCAGGAAGTGCTGGCGATGACCCGCGGGCGGCTCGGCGCGATCAGCGGGGCTGACGGCGCGAAGACCGACTATGTCGTCGACCTGCTCGGCGCGCGGGCGACGGTGGCGCGCGATTATATGAAGCAGCCGGCGGATGTGCGGGCATTGCTCGATGGCTATGCGGCGGGGCTGAACCGCTACGCCGAGAAGCATCCGCAGGAGGTCCGCCTCGCCAAGCTGTTCCCGGTCAATGGCGAGGATGTCGCGACCGGATTCGTGGTGCGATCGCCCTTCTTCTTCGGGCTGGACGCCTATCTGGGCGCGCTGGGCGGGGACAAGCCGTTGCCCGTCGAAAGCGCGGGAGCACTGGACGCGCCGAACTTCACCCCGCTGGGGGCCGAACCGGGGCAAGCGGGATCGAACGCGTTTCTGGTCGCGCCGAAGCGCTCGGCCGATGGCGCGACGCGGCTCGTGTCCAACTCGCACCAGCCCTGGCGCGGGGCGGCGGCCTGGTATGAGCTGGTGGTGCATTCCAAGAGCGGCTGGAACTTCGCGGGCGCGACCTTCCCCGGTGCGCCCTATCCGCTGCTCGGCCATAACGAGCATCTGGGGTGGACCAACACCGTCAACCGGCCGGACATGGTCGATGTCTACAAGCTCGTGCTGAACGAAACCGGCGACCAGTATCGCTATGACGGCCAGTGGCGGCCGCTGGAGAAACATACCGTCTGGTTGCCGGTGAAATTGTGGGGACCATTTGTGCTGCCGGTGCCGCGCAGCGTCGAGCGGGCGGTGCAGGGGCCGGTGATGCGCAACAAGGGCGGCGCCTTTGCGCTGCGCTATGGCGGCGCGGACCAGCTGCGCATGGTCGAGCAATATTACCGTATCAACCGCGCGCAGGATTTCGATCAGTGGCAGGCGGCGATGGCGATCCAGGGGGTGCCGGGCACCAACTTCCTCTATGCCGACAAGGCCGGGAACATCGCCTATTTCTACAACGCCAGCTTTCCCAACCGGAAGCCGGGCTATGATTATTCGAAGGTGCTGCCGGGGGATACGTCCGCGGCCTATGCGCCGGGAACGGTGCCGTGGAACATGGTGCCGCGGAACGTGAATCCGGGGTCGGGCTTCCTCCAGAATGCCAACAACTCGCCCTATCAGGCGGCGGGCGAGGGGTCTGAGATCCCGGTCCAGCCGCCTCTATTGGGCGTGGAGACCGACACCACCAATCGCGGGACGCGCGCGCTGGAGCTGCTGTCGGCGGACGGATCGATCAGCGACGACGATCTGGTGCGGATCAAGTTCGACAGCGGGGTGAGCCGCACCGGCTATCTCGGGCGCTGGTATGACGAGATCCTCAAGGTCGATCCCAAGGGCGACAAGCTGCTGACCCGCGCGCGCGATCTGCTGGCGGAATGGGACTGGAATTTCGACGGCAAGGGGCCGGCGGATTCACTCGCTTACTCGATCCTGCGCGTGCCCAATCGCTGGCATTACGAGCGTAAGCCAAAGCCCGATCCGCGCGTGGTACTGGCCGAGGCGGCGGGCTATCTGGAGAAGCATTTCGGGCGGCTCGATCTGCCGCTGGGCGAGTTCATCCGGCTGCGGCAGGGCAATGTCGATCTGCCGCTGGACGGCGGCCCGGACTCGCTGCGCGCCGCGACCAGTTACGACGAACTGCCCGACGGCCGCCTCGCGATCCGGCATGGCGACAGCTTCATCATGTTCGTGAGCTGGGACAAGCCGGGCAAGGTCTCGTCGCGGTCGATCCAGCCCTTCGGATCGGCGAGCACGCGGCCGGGATCGAAACATTATACCGATCAGGCGCGGCTGTTCGTCGCGCACAAGTTCAAGCCGGTGTGGTTCGATCCCGCCGGGCTGCGCGGGCATACCGAGAGAAGGTATCGTCCCTGACTCCTTCTCCCATCGGGGGAGAAGGAAGGGGCCCGTTCGCAAAGCGAGTGGGAAGGATGAGGGTCTGTAACGGGCCGTCCCGCACTTAGCCCTCACCCGTCGCCGGACCTGCGGTCCGTCTCTCCCTCTCCCCCGGAGGGGAGAGGGGTTTAGCGCTTACTTCTTCGCCGGAGCCGCTGCCGGCTTCGGCGCAGGCCGCGGTGCACGCGGCTGGCCAGGGGCGTACTGGTCGCCATATTTGTTGCCTTCGTACCAGCGCGGCGCTTCGGGTGCGTTGGCGATCTCGGCCGCGATCAGATAGTTGATCTTGGCGAACTTGGCCCCGGCCTCCCAGTTGAACGGCAGGTTCGTCTGGTCGGTGACCTTGTGGTAATCGGTCGCCAGGAACTTCTGGAAGGCTTCCTTGCCGCCATTGGCCCAGCCGGTGACCAGGAAAACCGACGGCACGCCCGCCTTGACGAAGCTGTAGTGATCCGAGCGGACGAACAGATTCTCCTCGGGCATCGGATCGGGCGACAGGGTCACGCCCATCCGCGCGCCCGCGCGCTCGACGATCGGGCCAAGCGTCGAATGCTCGGCGCCGAACGCCACCACATCGGTGAAGTCGTAGAGCAGGATCGGCATGTCGAGATTGACGTCGGCAACCACCTTGCCACTGCCCACCACCGGATATTTGGCGAGATATTCGGAGCCGAGCAGCCCGTCTTCCTCGGCGGTCAGCGCGACGAACAGGATCGAGCGCTTCGGCCGCTTGCCGCTCTCGGCAAAGGCACGCGCCACCTCGAGCATCGTCGCGACGCCCGCGGCATTGTCCATCGCGCCATTATAAGTCTTGTCCGGCCCGGGCAGGTTGGGGTCGACGCCGTCATGGTCGAGATGCGCCGACAGCACGACATATTCGGCCGACAGGCGCGGATCGGATCCGGGCAGGATGCCGATCACGTTCGGGCTGTTGACGATCTTCACCTTGCTGGTGCGCTCGGTGGTGACCTTGGGCGTCAGCGCGAAGCCCTTGGGCCGCTCGCCCGCAGTCACCGCGGCGAACACCTGCTCGGCGGTCTGCGGCGAACCCGCGAACAGCGCGGCAGCCACGGCGGGATTGGTATAGGCGCCGATCTTGATCCCCGGATCCTCGCCGCCCGGCGCGCCGTTCGGCCCCAGCCAGGTCATCTGCGAGCGCAGGAAATAGCCGCGCGCGCTGGCCCAGGACATGCGCTGGAGATTCTCGGGGCTGACCAGATAGATCACGCCCAGTGCGCCGCGCTTGCCGGCATTGGCGCCCTTGTCCTCGGCGCCGGCCGCTTCGGCGGCGGCACCGGTCAGGCCGCGCGGCGTGCCGAGCAGCACGGCGACGAACTTGTCCTTCACGTCGAGGCCCGCATAATCGTCGTTCAGGCCAAAGCCCGCGAACACGACATTGCCGGTCAGCACCTGCGCGGTGCTGCCATAGCGCGGCGAGGCGCCGATCAGCACATCCTCGCCATTGGCGAATTTCTTGCCGCCCACGGTGATCGATGCGGGCGCCGCCGGATCCAGCGAGAACTCGGCGAGCGGCACCTGCTGGTACCAGCCGCCATTGGTGCCGCCCGGCTTCAGCCCCAGCGCCTCGAAACGAGTCGCGACATAGCGTGCGGCGATATCGAAGCCGCGGGTGCCGGCGTTGCGGCCCTCGAGCAGATCGTCCGCCAGAAATTCGACATGCGCCTTCACTGCCGCTGCCGAGAAGGTCGGTTCTTCCGACTTCGGTGCGGTCTGGGCAAATGCCGGCGTGGCCAGCCCAAGCGAAAGTGCCGTCAAAAACAATGGGATGCGCATGAAAATCTTCCCCCGGAACCAGGATCGAACAGGCAGGCTAGTGCAAAAGGATTTGCACATAAAGATATGTCGCAAGTGATTTGTCCCGGCAACACGGTTTGGGTTGCAGCCGCCTCTCGCGGCGCTATGGTCGCGCCCATCCACCATCCGGTGAAAAGGACCCCCGTCTTGAAATCCTTCCTCCTGTTCGGCGCCGCCACCTGCGCGCTCGCCATCTCCGCTCCCGCCTTCGCGCAGAACGCTGCGGCCCCGGCCGCGCCTGCCCAGGCGGCGGCTCCTGCAGCGAAGCCGGCTCCGGTTTCCGAACTCGCCAAGTCGGTCGACATTCCGTACGAGGAATTCACGCTGTCGAACGGCCTTCGCGTGATCGTCCATACCGATCGCAAGGCCCCGATCGTCGCGGTTTCGACCTGGTACGATGTCGGCGCCAAGCATGAGCCCAAGGGCAAGACCGGCTTCGCCCATCTGTTCGAGCATTTGATGTTCAACGGTTCGGAAAACGCCCCCGGCGACTTCTTCGAGCCGCTGCGTCAGGTCGGCGCGACCGATTTCAACGGCACCACCAGCTTCGATCGCACCAACTATTTCGAGACGGTGCCGACCCCGGCGCTGGAGCGCGCGCTGTTCCTCGAGAGCGACCGCATGGGCTATCTGCTCGGCGCGATCGATCAGGCGGTGCTCGACGAGCAGCGCGGCGTCGTCCAGAACGAAAAGCGCCAGAACGACAACAACCCCTACGGTCTGGCCTTTTACCGCATCGTCGAGAATGTCTTCCCCGAAGGCCATCCCTATGCGCACCTGCCGATCGGTTCGATGGCCGATCTGGATGCGGCCAGCATCGATGACGTGAAGAACTGGTTCAAGTCGCACTATGGCCCGAACAACGCGGTGCTGGTGCTGGCAGGCGATATCGACGTCGCCACCGCGCGTCCGCTGGTCGAGAAATATTTCGGCGGCATTCCGCGCGGCCCCGAGACCCATCTGCCCAACGCGCCGGTCGTGCCGCTGGCGGCACCCAAGACCGAGACGATGAAGGATCGCGTCGCCACCACCCGCGTCTATCGCGTGTGGGCGGTGCCGGGCCTCAACGATCCCGATGCCGTGCCGCTCGACGTGTTCGCCAGCGTGCTCGGCGGGCTTTCCTCGTCGCGGCTCGACAATGCGCTGGTGCGCAAGGAGAAGCTGGCGGTGAATGTCAGCTCGGGCATCCAGTCGCTTTCGCAGGGCGGCATGTTCCTGGTCGTGCTCGATGTCCGCCCGGGCGTCGATCCGGCGGTGGCGGTCAAGCGCCTCGACGAGATCATGGCCGATCTGCTCAAGAACGGCCCGACCGCGGACGAAGTGACCCGCGTCGCCACCAACAACATCTCGGGCCGCATCGCGGGTCTGGAATCGGTCGGCGGCTTCGGCGGAAAGGCCGTGGCGCTGGCTTCGGGCGCGCTCTATTCGAACGATCCGGGCTTCTACAAGAAGCAGCTCAACCGTCTGGCGACCACTACCCCGGCGCAGGTCCGCGCTGCCGCCGGCCGCTGGCTGGGCAAGCCGTCCTATACGCTGACGGTCGAGCCGGGCGCGCGTGAAGGCGCCTATGCCGAAGCCGCGAAGCCCGCGGCCAAGCCGGCCGAGGCCGCAGCGCCCAAGACCGAAGTGTCGATGAACACCCGCGCGGAGAAGCTGCCCGACGTCGGCAATATCGGCGATCTCGACTTCCCGGACGTGCAGCGCGCGAAGCTGTCGAACGGCGTCGAGGTGATCTACGCCCAGCGCAAGGCAGCGCCGATCACCCAGGTGGTGATCAGCTTCGACGCGGGCGTCGTCGCCGATCCGGACGGCAAGCTGGGCCTGCAGTCGCTGGCGCTGTCGGTGATGGACGAAGGCACGACGCACCTCGATTCGATCCAGATCGCGGAAGCCAAGGAGCGCCTCGGCGCGCGCATCGGCACCGGCAATTCGGCCGACCGCACCTATGTGACGCTGTTCACCCCCAGCCCGAACCTTGGCGGCTCGCTCGATCTGCTCGGCGATGTGGTGAAGAACCCGGCTTTCGCTCCGGCCGAGGTCGAGCGCGTGCGCGGCCAGGTGCTGGCGGGCATTCAGCAGGAGCTGACCAGCCCGCAGGGTCTGGCCCAGCGCACCACGCCCAAGGTGCTGTACGGCAACTCGCCCTATGCCAAGCTGGCAGCGGGCAGCGGCGATCCCGAAGCGATCAAGACGCTGACGCGCGAGGATCTGGTCGGCTTCCATCAGGCATGGATCCGTCCGGAAAAGGCCAAGATCTTCGTCGTCTCGGATCGTCCGCTGGCCGAAGTCACCGCGGCGCTCGAAGCGCGCTTCGGCAAGTGGCAGGGCACCGGCACGGCGGGCGTGAAGGCGCTCGACGTGGCACCGACCCAGTCGTCGCCGAAGATCGTCCTGGTCGATCGTCCGCAGTCGCCGCAGTCGCTGATCATCGGGGCGCAGCTCACTCCGCTGGTAAGCACCGCCGATCTGCTCGACGTGCTGACCGCCAACGAAGTGCTCGGCTCGGGCTTCCTGTCGCGCATCAACATGAACCTGCGCGAGAACAAGCACTGGTCGTACGGCGTGCGCGGCGGCTTCAGCCGTTATGAAGGCACGGTGCCGTACATCATCAGCGCGCCGGTCCAGGCCGACAAGACGGGTGCCTCGATCACCGAACTGCGCAACGACGTGCGCAACTTCCTGACGACGCAGGGCATCACTCCGGCCGAGTTCGAACGC
Organism: Sphingomonas sp. AOB5; assembly: GCF_029433115.1. Lineage (GTDB taxonomy): Bacteria > Pseudomonadota > Alphaproteobacteria > Sphingomonadales > Sphingomonadaceae > Sphingomonas. Next base: position 24,987 of record NZ_JARNTV010000012.1, read on the forward strand.
ACGATCAACGGCGAGACCCGCGAACTGCCCGGTACGTTCGAAACCTCGGGTTCGGTGCTGAGCGCCATGCAGTCGAACGACATGTTCAAGCGTCCGGACAATTATTACGACACCATCGCCGCGCGTTATCGTGCAATGAAGTCGCCGCAGCTCGACGCGGCGGCGCGTGCGGCGATCGATCCAGACAAGTTCGTGTGGATCGTGGTCGGCGATGCGTCAGTGGTGCGGCCGCAGCTCGAAGGGCTGGGCCTGCCGATCGAAGTCGTGCCGTCGCCGGCTCCGGCCGCGCCGGCACCTGCGAAGAAGTAAGAACCAAGGGAGAGACGAAATGGCCAATGTTGACGGAAGCTGGGACACGCTGGTTCGCTCGCCGATGGGCGATCAGAAGGCGACCCTGACCATCGCCAGCGCCGGTGACAGTTTCACCGGCACCTATTCGGGTGCGATGGGCAATGCCGAGATCAAGGAAGGCAAGGTCGATGGTGACAAGCTGACCTGGAAGCTCGACATCACCGTGCCGATGCCGATGACCCTCGACGCCGAAGCCACGGTGGACGGCGATGCGATCACCGGCACCGTCACCGCCGGTGCGTTCGGCGCCTTCCCGCTGACGGGAACGCGCGTGGGCTGAAGCCCAGACGCGACGTGAAACGAAGAGGCCCGCTTCCGATGAGGAGGCGGGCCTTTTTCGTTTCATTCCCCTGAGGAGAGGGCTGGGGTGCTTAGCGCTCCAGCCGGGTCACATGGCCCATCTTGCGGCCCGGGCGGATCTCGTGCTTGCCGTACAGGTGCAGATGCGCGCCCGGTTCGGCGAGATAATCGGCCCAACGGGTCGCATCGTCGCCGATCAGATTTTCCATCTCGACGCGCAGCGCGGTCGGCGCAGTGCTACCCAGCGGCAGGCCGCAGATCGCGCGGATATGGTTTTCGAACTGCGAGGTCTCGGCGCCCTCGATGGTCCAGTGGCCGCTGTTATGGACGCGCGGCGCCATCTCGTTGAACACCGGGCCGTCCGCGGTCGCGAAGAATTCCAGCGCGATCACTCCGACATAGTCGAGCGCCTCGGCCACCCGCCCGGCCAGTGCCGCGGCTTCGGTCCATTGCGATGCGATCTCGGCCGGGGCCGGGATGCTGGAGAGATGCAGGATGCCGCTGCGATGCTGGTTCCAGGGCGGCGGATAGCTGGTCGTGCTGCCGTCCGGCGCGCGGGCGAGGATAATCGAAAACTCATGGCTGAAGGTGACGAAGCCTTCGAGGATCGAAGGCTGACCCTTGACCGCTTCCCACGCCTCGGCAGCCTGAGCGGGATCGTCGATCCGCGCCTGACCCTTGCCGTCATAGCCGAGCGACACCGTCTTCAGGATCGCGGGCGTGCCGATAATCTCCAGCGCCGCAACCAGTTCGTCGAGGCTGTCGACGGTGGCGAAGGGTGCGGTTCGCCCGCCCAGATCGCGCACGAACGCCTTCTCGACATGACGCACCTGCGCCACTTCCAGCGCCTTCAGGCCCGGCCGCACCGGCACCTTGTCCGCGATTGCCGAAAGCGCCGCCAACGGCACATTCTCGAATTCATAGGTCACGACGTCGCAGGCGCGCGCAAAGGCGGCCAGTTCGTCCGCTTCGTGGAAGCCCGCGCGGGTGAAGGCCGAGCTGATATCGTTGGCCGGGCCGCTTTCGGGCGCGAACACATGGATGCGATAGCCGATCTGCGCGGCGGCCACGCCCAGCATCCGGCCGAGCTGGCCGCTGCCGAGGATGCCGATGGTCGCGCCGGGAGGGATCGTCGTCATCCGGTCAACTCACTCGGGATCGGTCGCCACGCCGTCGGTCTGCGCCGCGCGCCACGCCTGAAGCCGCTGCGATAGCGCCTCGTCGCTGGTGGCGAGGATCGCCGCGGCCAGCAGGCCCGCATTTGCCGCGCCCGCTTTGCCGATCGCCAGCGTGCCGACCGGAATGCCCGCGGGCATCTGGACGATCGAATAAAGGCTATCGAGGCCTTTCAGCGCCTTGGATTCGACCGGCACGCCCAGCACCGGCAGGTGCGTCATCGACGCCGCCATGCCCGGCAGATGCGCCGCGCCGCCCGCGCCCGCGATGATGACCTTCAGGCCGCGCTCTGCGGCACCCTGCGCATAATCGTACAGCCGCTGCGGGGTGCGATGCGCGGAAACGACCTTGGTCTCGTGCGCGATGCCCAGGTCCGACAGGCGCTCGGCGGCATGGCGCATCGTCTCCCAATCGGAGGTGCTGCCCATGATGATGCCGACAACCGGGTTGGTCATTCGTCCCGTCCCCTTGGAGGAAGCGCCGTCCCTAGAGGGAGGGCATCCTCAGATCAACGCTCGCTCAGATAATAGCGGTCGGTCGCGGCCAGATTGTCGTCCAGCTCGTAGACGATCGGCTGGCCGGTCGGGATCTCCAGCTCGGTGATCTCGTCGTCGGGAATGTGCGACAGATGCTTGACCAGCGCGCGCAGCGAATTGCCGTGCGCCGAGATCACCACGCGCTTGCCCGCCTTCAGGTCGGGCGCGATGGTCGATTCCCAATAGGGCTGAACGCGCGCGATCGTGTCCTTCAGGCTCTCGGTATTGGGGATTGCGATCCCGGCATAGCGGCGGTCGGCGGCCAGATCGAACTCGCCGCCCGGCTCCAGCACCGGCGGCGGCGTATCGAAAGCACGGCGCCAGATCTTGACCTGCGCATCGCCGTGCAGCGCCGCGGTCTCGGCCTTGTCCAGTCCGGTCAGCCCGCCATAATGCCGCTCGTTCAGCGCCCAGTCCTTGGTGACCGGCAGCCACAGCCGCCCCATTTCCTCCAGCGCCAGGTTGAGCGTCTTGATCGCCCGGGTCTGCAGGCTGGTATAGCATTGGTCGAAGTCGAAGCCCTTTTCCGCGAGCAGGCGCCCGGCGGCCTTGGCTTCCTCGATGCCCTTGTCCGTCAGGTTCACGTCCCACCAGCCGGTGAAGCGATTCTCGAGATTCCATTCGGACTGGCCGTGGCGGATCAGGACGAGCGTGGGCATGCGGGTCTCCTTTTCGCGGCCCTCTTAGCCGTGCGGAGGGAGAGCGCAACCGGAGCGGAACTATCGGGCGTGTTACAGCGGCTTGGTCATGAAACGACTGAGCGGGTGCGCGACATAGTCGCCGAACGGATCGCACCAGGTGAAGCCGAGCTGGCGATAGAGCGCCTGGGCCGGTTCGAACTCGGGCGTTGCGCCGGTTTCCAGACTCAGCCGGCGATAACCGCGCTGCCGCGCCACGCCGAGCATATGCGCCATCAGCGCCGCGCCCGCGCCGCGGCGCAGCTGATCGGGCGCGGTGCGCATCGACTTGATCTCGCCATGAGTGGAATCGAGCTCGCGGATCGCGCTGCAGCCGAGCAGGGCGCCATCGCGCCATGCGCTCCAGAAACTGATATCGGGCCGCTTCAGCCCCGACAGATCCAGCACATGCGCGCCGCCCGGCGTCGGCTTGGCACGGACCTCCTCCAGATGGACGCGCAGCAGGTCGATCACTTGCGGATCGTCCAGGCCCCCGTCACGGATTTCGGTCACGAGGCGCTGGCTCGCGCGCAGGCATGCGGAAGCGTCTGGAAGATCATTATGCGTGCTGCCCCCCGGCAATCGATGCGCAATCGTAACGTGAGTGAATCGAATTTGTCACGCAGGGGTCGCAGATAAATGCTGCGGCGCGGTAAATGCAGGAATTCGCAGCTAGAGTGCGAGCGTCATGAACCGGCTGAACGGATCGTCGGCGGGATAGTCGGCGAACGCACCGCACGGCTCGAACCCGCGCCCGGCATAGAGGCGCAGGGCAGGCTCGAACGCCGGGGTCGATCCGGTTTCGAGGCTCAGCCGCTTATAACCACGCGCCTGCGCGGTGGCGACGATATGATCCAGCATCGCCGCGCCCACGCCCTTGCCCAGATGCGCCTCCGCGGTCCGCATCGACTTGATCTCACCATGCCCGGAATCGATCTGCTTAAGCGCGCCCATGCCGAGCAGTTCCTCACCGTTCCACACGGTCCAGAAGCTGATGTCCGGCGTTTCAAGGCCCGACAAATCGAGGAAGTGACAACTCTCGGCAGGCGAACTGGCGAGCATCCCTGCCGCATGCACTTCGAGCAGCTCTATGGTGCGTGGGTCGCGGAGATGGCCTTCGCGGATCTGCATGGTTCCCCCGGTTGGTTGCCTCCCGTTTCTATCCGGGCGGGGGCATCAGGCAAGGGCGAACGGTTTTGCTTGAAGCCAAGCATTGCGCACCCGATATGAAGTAGAATTGCCAAGATGAGGCGGGATGCAGGGCTTCGTTTCCTATTCGCATGACGACCAGAAGGCTTGCGGCGAGCTTCGCAAGCATCTGCGCCCGCTTGGCGACGCTTTCGGCATCCAGTTTCACAGCGATCATGGCAACCGGATCGGTCAGGACTTCGACGCGAAGATCAGGAAGATGATCGCGGATGCGCAGCTTCACGTGATCCTTTTCAGCACCAACCTGCTCTGGTCCGACTATATCATGGAGACTGAGCTCCCGCTGATCCATGGCAAGAAGCGCGACAAGGGCGATCTGGTGCTCGGCATCGTGCTCGATCATTGCGCCTGGGAACTGGTTGCGGGGTCCTGGGTCGTGGCGCCGCTCGACGACGATCTCCGGCTGCGCCCGATCAAGGGATGGAGGGACCGCAACCTTGGCTTCAGCACGGCGCGTAAGCAGCTTCAGAAATCGATCGAGGACCATTTCGGCGTGCAACCGAAGCTGATCGGAGGTGCGGCATGAACGCCTATGAGCGGCTGACCGACGCAATCGGCAAGCTGCCGGGCCGGGTCACGAAGATGCGCGTGGCCTTGCGGCGGATCAACGACGCGCCCGATTTCGAGCGGCTGCTCGACACGATCGACGAGTTTGCGCGCATCCATGGCAGCGACCCCGATCCCGGACTGGCGACCGAGTTCGCGACATTACGCAGCGATCTGGGTCAGTACCGGATCGATCCCGACGCGTTCGAGGACGAGAATGTCCGCGAACGCTGGGAGGCGCTGGATGGCGCGCGAGGCAATCTGTACCTCGCGATCGACGCGGTGCTGGCGGCGGCGCGCGACCTGAACATGCTGCCGGAAAAGGTGGCGCTGACCCTGCAGGACTCCGAACTGGTCGACCGGCGCCAGGTCGGGCTGCACGCAATCAATGCGCGGCTTAAGGCCATCGAGGACATGCTGCGCGAGCGCATCGTCCCCGAAGGCCAGCCCGGTGAGGGTCGGGCGATCGCCCAGCTGATCCAGGTGAACAACTATGTGAACGTGATGCGGCGCAATCTGACCCTGTTCGGCGTGACGCTGTCGTCCGGCGACCGGATCGACCTCTCCGCACTGGAGCGCGTGGTGGTGCGGATGGGGCGGATGACCCGCGATTTCCATGCGACGGTTACGAGCGCGGTGAGCCGGGCGACGACGGCGTTGCGCAAGGGTGCCGGCATGATGCGGCGGCCGGTTGGGAAGCTGGTGCGTGGCGTGGGGACGATTGCGCAGGCGACACTGCGGGCCGAGGGGCGAGCCGTTGCGCAAACGCCGCCCGCGGATTTCGACATCGATGTTGCGCGAGAGATGGTCCTGCGCGGCGAGGCTCCGCCGGAGCATTGGTGGCCTTGGATTGTGAGTTTGGATTTTCGGTTCAGCATCCTATCCGACTTGCGGCCGCTGACGCGCCTAACTGCCCTGGAAGATCTCAACTTGTCGCACTCTAGGGTAAGCGATGCGTCAGTGCTGTCAGGCTTGGCCGCGCTGAAAAGCCTCAACTTGTCCTACACGGAGGTAAGCGACGCGTCGCCGCTGTCGGGCCTGACTGCGCTGGAGAGTCTCAATCTGTCCTCCACGCGGGTCAGCGACGCGTTGCCGCTGTCGGGCTTGACTGCGCTAGAGAGTCTCCATCTGTCCTACACGGAAGTAAGCGACGCGTCGCCGTTGTCGGGACTGAAGGCACTGAAAAGTCTCAACTTGTCGGACACCCGGGTAAGCGACGCGTCGCCGTTGTCGGGCCTGATTGCGCTGGAAAGTCTCAACCTGTCGGACACTTGGGTAAGCGACGCGTCGCCGCTGTCGGGTCTAACTGCGCTGGAGAGCGTTATCCTATCCGGAACCAAGGTAAGTGACGCATTACCGCTGTCGGAGCTAACTGCGTTAACAAATCTCGAATTGCGACGTACCGGAGTAAGTGATGCGTCGCCACTGTCGCATCTAACCTTGCTCGAAAGTCTCGACCTGGCGAATACCGAAGTAAAAGATGTGTCGCCTTTGTCAGGTTTGAATGAGCTGCGGCATCTCTATCTGTCGCGCACCGGCATAAGCGATGTGTCGCCGTTGGCGGGTCTTATAACGCTACAGTCACTATATCTTATGAATACAGCGTTGAGTGATATCTCGCCTCTTGGGTCACTCATATCATTGGAACATATCGATCTTGATGGAACCGGTGTGGACGACCTGTCTACTCTGGCTGGGCACAGCATGCTCAAACGGATCGATATTGTCGCCACCCCTGTGACAGACCTCTCACCAATCGGGGGTCTCGAATCGCTCGAAGAAATCAATGTCGAATCTGAAGAACGCGTCGCGGAGCTGGCGGTGACCTTTCCTCGTCCGGGTGTCGTCCGGCGCGGTATTTGGCTCAAACCGCAGGAGGAGGACCCCGACGCCTCCTAAATCTCGTCGATCATCCCCGCCAGCGTATCCAGGCACGCCGCCGCGAGCACCTTGCACCGCGCCGGGCTCCACGCGAACTCCGGATCCGCGTTGGGGTCATGGTCCTTGAACGGCATTTCCAAGGTCATCGACACCGCGCCGAAGCGTTCGGCGAGCTGGTTGGTCGACATCGAGAGGTTGGCGGTGCCGGGGGCGGATTTCTCGTAACCCTGCTCGATCTGGAATTCGGGCGTCGCGGCGGCCAGGCGGCGGCCATATTCATAGAATTTCTCGCCGAATGCGTCGGTCCAGCTGGGAATGCCTTCATAGCCGGCAAGGAAGTTGGCCGGGATCGCCTCGTCGCCATGGATGTCCATCGCGAAGGCCACGCCGGTCTCGTCCATCGCATTGCGCACGGCCAGCACTTCGGGGCTGCGCGTTGGCGTGGGCGAATGCCATTCGCGGTTGAGGTTCACGCCGGCCGCATTGGTGCGCAGATGGCCGCGGCGCGATCCGTCCGGGTTCATGTTGGGCACCACGTGCAGCGTCGTCTTTTCGCGCAACAGCTTCGCGGTGGCGTCATCCGGATCGGTCAGCTTCTCCAGCGCGCCCTCGGCCCACCATTCCGCCATCGATTCGCCGGGATGCTGGCGGGCATAGATCCACACCTGCTTCTCGCCGCTGCCCATGGTCAGGCAATCGAGCGGCTGGCCGTCGAGCGTCGTGCCCAGCTGGCGATGCGTCACGCCTGGCTTCAGCGCGATGCGACTGACCAGATCGTGGTGCCGCTCCATCGAATAGGGGGCAAAATAGGCGAACCAGACGAGATCGGTGTCGATCGCCTTGGTGAAGCTCAGCACGCCATCGGCATAAGCCGAATCGGTGACGCGCCACGCCTCGCGGTCCGCGCTCCAACGCGCCTTGTAGCCCGGCCAGCCGAACGCATAGGCCGCCCCGCCCGCATTCAGGATGCGGAAGGTGAGGGTCCGTCCCTTCGCGCCCGAAACGCGGAAGTGGAACCACTGATAGAAATCGGACAGGTGATCGGCGACGATCTCGAGGTCGACGCGATCGCCTTCGATGGCGACGAGGCGGATATTGCCGCTGTCGAAGCCGGCATTGATCTGGATGGTCATTTGACCGTGATAGTGATGCCGGACTCGCCGGGGAAGCCCTTGAACAAAGCCCGGGCCAGACGATCCGCCGTCGCGCGGGGCTGGGTGGCGGGGCTGTTGCCCGCGGTTTCGGTGACGGCGCGGCCTTCCCACACGACGCTCATGTCGCTGCGCCGCTTGAGCTGAACGCGCAGTTCGGTCGCGATCACTTCGTCGGAGCGGCCCTTGCCGACCGGCACGCTCACGCCGCCGCCCAGGCCCACGCCGCCGCGACGCCCGCCGCTATAGCCGCCTGCGCCGAACCCGATCGAAACGGGCGATTCGCGGCGGACATGGCCGCGTGAGGTGCGGGTGTAGGAAAAGGCCGCGACATAGGCCGAAGGCGAGCCCGCGACCGGCGCGAAGCCCAGCCGGGTCAGTTCGGCGCCGATCGCATCGGCATAGACCTTGTCCTCCGGGCTGGCGCCGGCAAAGCCGGTCAGCGGCTCGACCATGATGCTGTCGGCCGCGACCGGATTGCCCAGATGGTATCGCGTGACATCCACCGGGCCGACGCTCGGCCCTGTCATGCAGCCGCTCAGCATCGTCGCCGCGCCCAGCATTGCGATTCCCGTACCCTTCAGCATATCCGCCTCCTTCTGGCCTCCCGGCTGAAACAAGAGTCAGGCCGAGTCGGTTCCGTAACGGATTTACATGGCGCCGCGCCTTGACTTGGCGTGCCTTGGCATCTAGGCGAGCGCCTCTTTTCCGAACATCCAGATATCGAGAAGCGAATCGGTCATGAAGATCGTGAATTCATTGAAGTCGCTCAAGGACCGGCATCGCGAGAACCGCGTGATCCGTCGCCGCGGACGCATCTACGTGATCAACAAGGTCAATCGCCGGTTCAAGGCCCGCCAGGGCTGAATTCCGCGTGAGCACGCCGCATGCCGTCATCTTCGATGTCGGCAACGTGCTCTACCGCTGGGAACCGCGACGACTCTACGAGCGCCTGATCGGAGACGATCTGGCGCTCGACGCGTTTCTGGACAATGTCGTCACGAAAGACTGGCATTTTCAGCATGATGCCGGGCGCCCCTTCGCCGAATGCGCGGCCGAGCTGAGCGCGCAGTATCCGCAACATGCCGATCTGATCGCGCTGTGGGGGCCGGAGTTCAACCAGACACTGCCCGGAATGGTCGAGGGCATGCAGGCGATCGTCGAGCAACTCGATGCGCGCGGCGTACCTTTGTTCGGCATCACCAATTTCTCGGGCGAGTTCTGGCCGCCCTTCAGGGCGCGCGAATCGGCGATCTTCGACCGGTTCCGCGACATCGTCGTCTCGGGCGACGAGAAGCTCGTGAAGCCCGATCCGGCGATCTATGCGCTGGCGCTGAAGCGATTCGGGCTGGAGGCGGGGCAGGCGGTGTTCGTCGACGACGTGCTGGCGAATGTCGAGTCAGCGCGCGCGATGGGTATCCACACGGTGCATTTCACCGATGCGGGGAGCCTGCGGGCTGAGCTGGAGCGGCTGGGGCTGCTCCAGGCCTGATCGCAGTAACCGTGCTCCGGCGAAGGCCGGAGCGGTGGCCGGATCGGCTTCGGCTGCCAAGGCTCCGGCCTTCGCCGGAGCACGGTGCAGCTTGGGCGGCAAAGCTCAACCCGCCGAATCGCTGCCCTTATAGGTCTTCAACTCGTCGCCGAGCAGGCGGACCACGTGCAGCACATTCGTGGATCCCGGCGTCCCGAACGGCACGCCGGCGCATACGATCACCCGGTCGCCTGCCGCCGCGATATGGTGGCGCAGCGCCATGCGCTTGGCCTTGGCGACCATCTCCTCGAACGAGCCGACGTCGCGGGTATGCACCGCATGCACGCCCCAGAGCAGGCCGAGCCGTCGCGCGGTCTCGATCTTGGGGGTCAGCACCATGATCGGCACGTTGGGCCGCTCGCGGGCGATCCGCCGCGCCGTTGAACCCGATGTGGTGAAGCACAGGATCGCCGCGGCGCTGACGGTGTGGGCGATGTTCTTTGCCGCTTCGGCCAGTGCATCGGCGGTGGTCGGATCGGGCCGGGTAACCGTGAAGTGGACGCGGTCGCCATGGGTGGGGTCGCGCTCCACCGCATCGGCGATCGAGTTCATCATCGCCACCGATTCGACCGGCCAGTCGCCCGCGGCGCTTTCGGCCGAGAGCATGATCGCATCGGCGCCGTCATAGACCGCCGTCGCCACGTCGGAGACTTCGGCGCGGGTCGGCGAGGGCGAGGTGATCATCGACTCGAGCATCTGCGTCGCGACGATCACCGGGCGGCCGAGGCGGCGTGCGCTTTCGACGATGCGCTTCTGCAGCGGCGGCACGCTCTGCGGCGGCAGCTCGACGCCCAGATCGCCGCGCGCCACCATCACGCCGTCGCACTGCTCGAGCAGCTCGTCGAGCCGGGCGATGGCCGAGGGCTTCTCGATCTTGGCGAGCAATGCCGCCTTGCCGCCGATCAGGCGGCGCGCTTCCATCAGATCCTCGGGCCGCTGGACGAAGCTGAGTGCGATCCAATCCACGCCCTGCTCGACCGCGAAGGCCAGGTCGCTGCGATCCTTCTCGGTCAGCGCGGCCATCGGCAGCACCATGTCGGGCACGTTCAGGCCCTTGGAATTGGACAGCGGTCCGCCGACCTCGACGATGGTCGTCATCCGGTCGGGCGCATGGCTGATCACGCGCAGCACCAGCTTGCCGTCGTCGAGCAGCAGGCGGGCGCCCACTTCGGCAGCTTCGAAGATCTCGCGATGCGGCAGCTCGACACGGGTCGCGTCGCCCGGAGTGGGATCGCGGTCGAGAATGAATTCATGGCCGGTGACCAGCGTCACCTTGCCCTCGGCAAACTTGCCGACGCGCAGCTTCGGCCCCTGGAGATCGGCCAGGATCGTGGTCGGCCGGCCCAGTTTCTTCTCGAGGCTGCGAATCGCCTGGATCACCGGCACCTTCGACGCCTGATCGCCATGGCTCATGTTCACGCGGAACGCGTCGGCGCCCGCATCGAACAGTCGCTCGATCATTTCGGGCGAATTGCTGGCCGGACCCAGGGTCGCGAGCACGCGGACCTTTCGCGAGCGCGGGCTGATCGCCTTTGTCATCGTTGTCGCATCCTCAAAAACACCGCTCAGCTTGTGCGTGTCCGCCTCTAGCCACATATGAAAATGGATCAACCGCGGAGGCGAAGATGACCACCCTCGAAACGCTCGACGATGCAACCGCCGCGGCGGCCTTCCGCCGGCTGGTGCGCCATCTGCGCCATCGCACCGATGCCGAGAATATCGAGCTGATGGGTCTGGCCGGCTTCTGCCGCAACTGCCTGTCGGACTGGATCGCGGAAGCCGATCCGGCGCTGGGCAAGGACGAGGCGCGCGAGATCGTCTATGGCATGCCCTATGCGCAGTGGAAGGCGTCGTATCAGGGCGAAGCGACGCCTGAGCAGATCGCGCGGATGAACGAAAGCGTTGCGAAGAACCATCGCGAGGCATTGCTCGACGATGCGCTGGACGACAGCTTCCCGGCCAGCGATCCGCCCTCGATGACCGATCCGGGGCGCTAGAGCTGCTCGATCGCCGCTTCGATCGCGCCGTCATTGTTCCAATAGGCGATCCGTGCGTCGTTCGCGAACAGATAGAGCCGGCCTGCGCGCGCGGCGGTGAGCTCGGCGCCATGGCCGATGCGGTGATACTCGCCGCCATCCTTGCCGACCGACGCCACCAGTTCGAACCATTTCGCCGGACGGCAGCGCCGCATGAAGCGGAACGGCGCCATGTGCCAGCGCTCATAGCCGCCCGCATTTGTCTTCTCGAACCAGTCGTCCCATTTGCCGCTGGCGGTGATCCGCAACCGGTCGCCCGGCGCCACGTCGATCCCGGTGTCGTTCCACAGTTCGCGTGCGATGACCTGCATACCCGTTCCCCTTCGCGGAGGGATGATGCGCGGGCCGCACAGGATTGCACGCGCTTTCGATGCGGATTCGGCGCCATCGTTGCGCGGCCCGGCCATGGGTCCTAGGCTGGCGGCAAAAGGGGAAAGAGGATGATCCGCAACCTGATCGCTGCGTTCGCGCTGCTCTTCGCTGCGCCCGTGCTGGCCCAGACCGCGCCGCCCGCGAAGACGACTTATATCCATGCCGGCACGCTGCTCGATCAGCCGGGCAAGCCGCCGCGCGGCAATTCGACGATCATCGTCCGCGACGGCAAGATCGTCGCCGTGCGCGATGGCTTCGTGCCGCCCGAGGATGGCGCGACGGTTGTCGATCTGCGGACCTCGTTCGTGCTGCCCGGCCTGATCGACATGCACGTCCATCTCTTCATGGAAGGCGATCCGGTGAAGGCGCGGATGGAAGCGCTGACCCGTACCGGCAGCGACGAGATGATCATCGGGCAGGAAAATGCCCGGCTCGATCTGGAAGCCGGCTTCACCACGGTGCGCGATCTGGGCAGCGATCCCGAGCCGGTTCGTGCGCTGCGTGATGCGATCGATCGCGGCGCGGTGGCCGGGCCGACCATCGTCAATGCCGGGCGGATGATCTCGGTCTCGGGCGGGCATGGCGACGGCACCAACGGGCTTGCCGAGCCCTGGGCGGAGACCGTGGCCGAGCATCAGATCAATACCTGCAACGGCGCCGACGATTGTCGCCGCGCGGTGCGCCAGCAGATCGGCGGCGGCGCGCTGGTGATCAAGTTCGCGGCGACCGGCGGCGTGCTGTCGAATGTCGCGGGCGGCCTGGGCAAGCAGATGACCGACGACGAGATGAAGGCGATCGTCGAGACCGCGCACAGCTTCGGCCGCCGCGTGGCTGTCCATGCCCATGCCGATGAGGGGATCCGCGCCGCTGTCCTCGCGGGCGCCGACACGATCGATCACGGTACCTTCCTGAGCGACGAGACCATTGCGCTGATGAAGCAGCGCGGCACCTGGCTGGTACCGACCATGCTGGCGCCTGCCACTGCCCTTGCCAATGCCCGCGCAGGCAAGCTGCCCCCGGCGACGGTGCCCAAGGCCGAATCGGCGGCTGCGGCGGCCATCGACAGCCACCGCCGGGCGATCCGCGCGGGCGTACGCATCGCCTTCGGCACCGATACCGGCGTGTCGCGCCACGGCATCAACGCGCAGGAGTTCAAGCTGATGGTCGATGCGGGGATGACGCCGATGGGCGCGATCCGTGCCGCGACCATCGACGCTGCCGACGCGCTGGGCCGGAAGGACCAGATCGGATCGATCGAGCCGGGAAAATGGGCCGACATCATCGCGGTGACCGGCGATCCGCTGACCGACGTGACCCGGCTGGAGCGTGTCGATTTCGTGATGCGCCGCGGGGTTGTCCACAAGCTGGGCGGACATCGGCAGGTGTTTCCGGTGGAGTGAGGTTGAGCCGTCCGGGCCAATCGCCTAGACGGCCATCCTTCCACATAGATTCGAGAGCGGACTTTCCATGAGCGACAATATTTCGGCCGAGCAGCTGCGTCTTTTCATCGAGCGCATCGAGCGGCTGGAGGAAGAGAAGAAGGGCATCGCCGACGACATCAAGGACGTCTATGGCGAAGCCAAGTCGACCGGGTTCGACGTGAAGACGATGCGTTCGATCGTCCGCCTGCGGAAGATGGAAAAGCATCATCGCGACGAGGCCGAGGCGCTGCTCGAAACCTACAAGAACGCGCTCGGCCTGAGCTGAGCCCGAAGCGACGGGAGGCGGCATGATCCTGACCACCACCAGCACGCTCGATGGCCGTCAGGTGACGCGCTATCACGGCATCGTCACCGCCGAGGTAATCCTGGGCGCGAACATCTTCCGCGATCTGTTCGCGGGGATCCGCGACATCGTCGGCGGGCGTTCGGGCAGCTATGAGAAGCCGCTGCGCGATGCGCGCCGCACCGCGCTCGAGGAGCTGTCGGCCGAAGCGCGCGACCTGGGCGCCAACGGGGTGATCGGGATCGATTTCGACTATGAAGTGATCGGCAAGAACGGATCGATGCTGATGGTGTCCGCATCGGGCACCGCGGTGACGGTCAGCGGCGTCTGAACGGGCAAGAGAGTTTCCAATGGCAGGCCATTCCAAATTCAAGAACATCATGCACCGCAAGGGTGCGCAGGATAAGAAGCGTTCGAACCTGTTCTCGAAGCTGAGCCGCGAAATCACCGTGGCGGCGAAGATGGGCATGCCCGATCCGGACATGAACCCGCGCCTGCGCGCCGCGGTCAACGCGGCCAAGGCGCAGTCGATGCCCAAGGACAATATCCAGCGTTCGATCGACAAGGCGACCAAGGGCGACGCGGAGAATTACGAGGAGATCCGCTACGAGGCGTTCGGCCCGGGCGGCGTTTCGTTGATCATCGAGACGCTGACCGACAACCGCAACCGCACCGTGACGAACGTGCGCACCGCGATCTCCAAGAATGGCGGCAATCTCGGCGCGCCGGGTTCGGTCAGCCATGCCTTCGACCGGATGGGCCTGATCAACTATCCGGCCAAGGCGGGTGACGCTGACAAGGTGTTCGAAGCGGCACTGGAAGCCGGTGCCGAGGATGTCTCGTCGAGCGAGGACGGCCACGAAATCTGGACCGCGGTGGGCGACCTGCACGAAGTCGCCAAGGCGCTCGAGCCGGTGCTGGGCGAAGCCGAAGGCGCGAAGCTCGCCTGGCGCCCGCAGACGATGGTCGCGGTCGACGAAGGCGATGCGGGTACTCTGCTCAAGCTGATCGACGTGCTGGACGACGATGACGACGTCCAGACCGTGTGGGGCAATTACGAAGTCTCGGACGAAGTGATGGAGAAGCTGGGTTGATGTGGTTCCCCTCCCGCTTGCGGGAGGGGTTAGGGGAGGGCCTGTCCTTCCCCGTCATCGCCCGTTCTCACGCCCTCCCCCGACCCCTCCCGCAAGCGGGAGGGGGGATTTGATCCTTCTCGGCCTCGATCCCGGGCTCGGTACCACGGGCTGGGGGCTGATCCGTGCCGATGGCAATCGCCTCAGCCATATCGCCAATGGACGGCTGAAGACCGAGACCGCAGCGCCGCTCCCGCGCCGCCTCGCGCATCTCGACGCGCAGCTTGCCGCGCTGATCGCGGACCGCAATCCCGATGCCGCCGCGGTCGAGGAAGTGTTCGTCAATTCCAACCCGCAATCGACGCTGAAGCTGGGTCAGGCGCGCGGCGTGGTGATCTGCGCGGCGGCGCGGGTGGGGATCGATGTCGGCGAATATGCCGCGCGGCTGGTGAAAAAGGCGGTGGTCGGCAACGGCAATGCGGAGAAGGCACAGGTCCACGCGATGGTCGCGCGGCTGCTTCCGGGCGTGAAGATCGACGGCCCCGATGCTGCGGACGCACTGGCCGTCGCGATCTGCCACGCGCATCACATGGCGAGCGCGCGGCGACTGGTGATCTGACGCCCTAGTTGAAGATCTCCGCGGTCTCTTCGGCGTCGAACTTGCCTGTACGCAGCGTCGCGGCACCGCGGATGCCGTTGATCACGACGACCAGCAGAATAGCGTTGATGATGATCCCGCCGATCGAGACCGACATCACGCTGCCGAGAAGGATCAGCAGCAGGATCAGCGCGGTGGCGCTTCCCGAGATCAGCCCCTTGCCCGATCGCATGCGGATGCCCGCGAACAGCGAGACGGAGAGTTGGGTGAGCGAGAGCAGGCCCACCAGCGCAGGAACGCTGCCGTTCTGGATGAAGGGCCAAGTCGTCGCTAGGCTGATCCCGGCCAAGCCCGCTGCGATGAAGCAGGCGAAGCTGCCCGTCTGCGCGGCGCCCAGCGCGCCGTCCTCGGTCGTCAGATCGGTATCCCAAAGTGCCATGCCGCATCCCCCTTTTGCGCGGCACTCAGCCTAGCATCGCTGTCCCCGCCGTCGAGGGGTCTCAGGCGGCCAGCGCGAAGACTGGCCCCTCGCCATCGTCATTGGCGGCCGGCTTGCCGGGGCGCCGGGTCCGGCGCGTGCGAGGTGTGCGGGCGCGGGCAAGCCAGTGCGACAGCGTCGTGCGGACCGCGCGCCATCCCCCGGCCGAAGCCGCGGCGACAAAGGCGATGGCGACATCGACCATCACCGTCAGGTCGATCATCGCCAGCGCGGCGGTCAGCTCGGGCAGCGCCATGCTGTAGATCAGCACGCCTTCGTGCCCGATCACCCACCATGCGGCGAACGCGGTGACGATCAGCACGGTCGCGGCCAGCACGGTCTGGCGGCGGATGCGGGAAAGCGTGGCGGCGGGCTTCGCCACCAGCCAGCGGTGCAGCACGTCGCCCACCGGCGTTCCGCGCGCGGCGGCCAGTGCCGCCCACAATGCGATCATCCCCGCCAGCAACGTCATGCGTCCACCCTCCCTTTCCCTCGAAATGGGAAGGATCGCCGCGATTACCAGAGGAGGGGATGACGGCGGAACAAAAGGGGGTTAAGCCGGTGTCATGATCGCCCATCTTCATGGCAAGCTCGCCGCGACCGGCATGGATCACGCGGTGATCGACGTGAACGGCGTGGGCTATCTGGTCGGCGCCTCGGCGAAGACGCTCGACGCGCTGGGCGCCGTTGGCGAAGCGGTGACGGTGCATACCGAGATGCTGGTCAGCGAGGATTCGATCCGGTTGATGGGCTTTGCCAGCGCCGAGGAGCGCGACTGGTTCAAGCTGCTGACCTCGGTGCAGGGCGTAGGGGCCAAGGTGGCGCTGGCCATCCTCTCGATCTTCGCGCCTGCGGAGCTCCAGACCGCCATCGCCCGCGCGGATTCGGCGATGATCGCCCGCGCCAACGGCGTCGGCCCGAAACTGGCCCAGCGCATCGCTAACGAATTGCGCGACAAGGCCGGCGGCATTGCGACCGGCGGGGTTGGTGCGGCGGCGGCGCCCACGGCTGGCGCAGCGAAGGATGCGGTGTCGGCGCTGCTCAACCTGGGCTTCAAGCCCGCCGAGGCGAGCGGGGCGGTGAGCGCCGCGAACGATGAACTGGGCCCGGGCGCGACGCTGGACGCGCTGGTGCGGCTGGCGCTGCGGAAGGCGGCGAAGTGAGTCCTTTCCTTTTCCGTCATGCTGAACTTGTTTCAGCATCCATCTGTCCGCGCGCATCGTCGGTGAGGGGAGAGGGTGTCGATGGCCAAACAGCCCTGCGTGTACCTGCTCGCGAGCCAGCGGCTGGGTACGATCTATATCGGCGTGACTTCGGATCTGATCGCGCGCCTGTATCAACATCGAACTGGCGCGGTTCCCGGCTTCACCGCGCGATATGCAGTTCATCGCCTCGTTCGCTACGAGTTCTGCGCGACGATGGAAGAAGCGATCGCGCGCGAGAAACAGCTCAAGCGTTGGCACCGGCAATGGAAGATCAATCTGATCGAAAGCGAGAATCCGGAATGGGTGGACCTAGCGGTGGCGCTTGGTCTGGAGCCGCTTTGATGTCGCTGGTTGCGCAATGGATGCTGAAACAAGTTCAGCATGACGGTGGGGTTTGGGCATGACCGACACCGACCGCCTCATCGTCCCCCAGCGCCGTGCCGAGGACATGGACGCCGCGCTGCGCCCCAAGACCCTCGACGAATTCGTCGGGCAGAAGGCCGCGCGCGAGAATCTCCGCGTGTTCGTCGAGGCTGCCAAGTCGCGTGGCGAGGCGCTGGATCATGTTCTCTTCTTTGGCCCACCGGGTCTCGGCAAGACCACGCTGGCGCAGATCATCGCGCGCGAGATGGGCGTCGGGTTCCGCGCCACCTCGGGTCCGGTCATCGCCAAGTCGGGCGATCTCGCGGCGCTGCTGACCAATCTCGAGGATGGCGACGTCCTCTTCATCGACGAGATCCACCGGCTCAATCCGGCAGTCGAGGAAGTGCTCTATCCGGCGATGGAGGATCGTGCGCTGGACCTGATGATCGGCGAGGGGCCGTCGGCGCGCAGCGTCCGCATCGATCTGCCGCGCTTCACGCTGGTCGGCGCCACCACGCGGCAGGGGCTGCTGACGCAACCGCTGCGGGATCGCTTCGGCATCCCGGTGCGGCTCAATTTCTACACGATCGACGAACTGGAACATGTCGTCAGCCGCGCCGCGCGTCTGCTCGATCTGCATGTCGCCGAGGATGGCGCGCGCGAGATCGCGAAACGCTCGCGCGGCACCCCGCGCATCGCCGGCCGCCTGCTGCGCCGCGTCCGCGATTTCGCCAACGTACTCGGTGAGCCGACCGTTCATGCCAAGGTTGCGGATTCGGCGCTGACCCGGCTCGAAGTCGATGCGCTGGGCCTCGATGCGATGGACCGGCGCTATCTGATGATGATCGCCGACATCTATCGCGGTGGGCCGGTGGGCGTGGAGACGCTGGCCGCGGGCCTCAGCGAGCCGCGCGACACGATCGAGGAAGTGATCGAGCCGTACCTGATCCAGATCGGCATGATCGCGCGGACCGCGCGCGGGCGCTGCCTCAACGGCATGGCGTGGAAGCATCTGGGCCTCGATCCGCCCGCAACCGCGCAGGACGGGCTGTTCGACTGAGTTTTACGCCCGTTTGCCTTCCATCCGAAACGATCCGCCGTTAGGGGCAGGTCATATGGACGTTCTGCAAGCCCTAGGCCGCTTCCACGGCCCCGAGCATCATTTTGTCCTGCGTGTCTATTTCGAGGACACCGATCTGACCGGTGTGGTCTATCACGCCAATTATCTGCGGTTCATGGAGCGCGCCCGCTCCGATATGCTGCTGGCTGCCGGGATCGATCAGCGCGCGGTGTTCGAGGCAGGCGAGGGCGCTTACGCAATCGCCACGCTCGCCATCAAATATCGCGTGCCGGCCCGTCTCGGCGACGAACTCACGGTCGTCAGCCACCTGAAGCGTTTGCGCGCCGCTTCGGTGGATATTCATCAACGAGTCATGCGTAGGGATACCATAGTGGCCGAGGCAGAGGTCGAGGCGGCGTTCGTCTCCCCGACCGGGCGGCCGCGGCGTCAGCCGTCCGATTGGATGGCGGCATTCGCGCCACTGGTGGGCAAGGGGAATTGAGCCGGACATGGATTTTCTGAACAACGCCGACCCGATGTCGCTTACCGGCCTGATCCTGCAGGCCCATTGGATCGTGAAGGTCGTGATGGCCGGACTGTTCCTGGCCAGCCTGTGGAGCTGGGCGATCATCGTCAGCTTCGGCTTCAAGATCGCCAGCGTCCGCAAGGCCATCGAGAAGTTCGACGGCGAGTATCGCGAGGCCGACGATATCGACGAGTTCCACCGCCGCGTGGCGGGCCGGGACCAGCCGATCGCGCGCGTCTTCTCGGCGGGCGTCACCGAATGGCGCCGCTCGACCTCGGGCAAGGCGATCGACCGCGAAGGCACGCGTGAGCGTCTCGCGACCGCAATGGGTGCGACCATCGCCAACGAGATCGACCGGCTGGCGGACCGGCTGAACTTCCTCGCCACCGTCGGCGCGGTCGCGCCGTTCGTCGGCCTGTTCGGCACTGTGGTCGGCATCATGAACAGCTTCATCGGCATCGCGGGCGCGGAAAGCTCGTCGATCGCGGTGGTGGCGCCGGGCATCGCCGAGGCGCTGTTCGCCACCGCCATCGGTCTGGGCGCGGCGATCCCGTCGGTCATCGCCTACAATGCGTTCAGCCACCGCATCAATCGCGTCGAGCAGCGGCTGAACCGCTTCGCCGACGGGTTCCACGCGACGCTCAGCCGCCGGCTCGAGCTGGAAGCGTAAGCCGCGATGGGGATGCACCTTCCCTCGAAGCGCGGCCGCGGCCGGCGCTCGCCGATGGCGGAAATCAACGTCACGCCGCTGGTCGACGTGATGCTGGTGCTGCTGATCATCTTCATGGTCACCGCGCCGCTGCTCAACGCCGGCGTTCCGGTGAACCTGCCGGAGAGCAAGGCCAAGGCGCTGGAGCAGGATGCCAAGCCGGTGCAGATCACCGTCGAGGCCACCGGCCAGGTCTATATCGATTCGGTGCCGGTCGCGGATGCGATGCTGGGTAGCGAGCTCGAGCGGCTGGCCAAGCAGCCCAACGAGGACGGCAAGCCGCCGCTGATCTTCCTGCGTGCCGATCAGGCGCTCGATTACGGCAAGGTGATGCGCGTGATGGGCGAGCTGAACCGCGCCGGGCTGAACCGCGTGTCGCTGGTCACCAATTCGAGCAGCTCGAAGAAGGCGGATGCGTCTGCGTCGAAGGACGCCAATGCGGGCGCCCCGAAGGCCGCCGGTGCCGACGCGCCCAAGGACGCCAAGAAGTGATGCGGAGGGTGACCTGATCCGCGGTTCGGAATGGGGCGGCCTCGCGGTCGCGATCGTCGGTCATGTCGGTCTGGCGGCGCTATTGCTGTTCTTCGCTGCTTCGAGCGAGGATGAAAGCAAGCCGCGCAACGATCCGATTCAAGTGTCGCTGACCGATGAGGTCGGGCTGGTCAGCGCCGCGCCCGATCCCAGTCCCGAACCGCCTGCGCCCAAGGCGGGCGACGAAGTCGTGCAGCCCGACGATAGCGAGATCGCACCGCCCGAGGACAAGCCCGAACCGGCCAAGCCTGCGCCGGAAAAGCCCAAGCCCGCGCCCGCACCCGATCCGCGCGAACGCTCGCGCCCGGACCGTCCGTCGACCAATTCGTCGAGCAACAGCCAGCGCCAGAACAACCGCCGCAACACGCGCGGTCTGGAAGGCCTCGATATCTCGGGTCCGGCCGAGGAGAAGACCGACGGTAAGGGCAGCAAGGCCCAGGCGACGATGACCGGCCCGGCGCTGCAGAACATCACCTCGGCGGTACTCCGTCAGGTCCAGCCCTGCGCGGACCGGCAGAATATCCCCGCGGCCGAAGCCGAATCGATCATCGCGATCGTCCAGCTGCGGCTGAAGCCCACCGGCGCGCTGGAGAGCATCCGCATCCTGCGTCATGAAGGCGTCAACGATGCGAACCAGCGCTACGTCACCCGCGTCGACGATGCGGTGGAGGCGATCTTCAAGGGCTGTACCCCGCTCCGCGGCCTTCCGCCGGAGCTTTATGATGTAAAGGACGGCTGGAACCGGCTGACCTTCCGATACCAGTTGACCCGATAAGTGTGGAGATGACGATGCGAAAGCTCATGATAATCGGCGCGGCGTTCTTCGCCCTGTCCGGTGCGGCCCATGCGCAGGCGCAGACGCCGCCGGTCGCCACCCCGACGCCCACGCCGGGCGACGACGAAGGCCCGATCATCGATCTGCGCGGCGGCCAGCGCAGCGAGCTGCCGATCATCATCCCGGTGATGCCGACCAACGCATCGGTCTCCACCCCCGCGGGCAGCACCGACGATCTCGGCCGCCAGCTGGCCAAGGTGATCGACGACGATCTGCGCAACACCGGCATCTTCAAGACGGTGGGGCCGACCGCGGCGCGCCCGATCGCCTATTCGGAAGTCAATTCGCCCAATTACGACAGCTGGAGCGCGTACGCTTCGCAGGCGCTGGTGCAGGGCTATGTCCGCGCCAATGGCAACGGCACGCTGACTGTGGGCTGCTATGTCTATGACGTGGCGTCGCAGCGCGAACTGATCCGCGAAGGCTTTGTCGTGTCGCCCGGCGAGTGGCGCCGCGCGGGGCACAAATGCGCCGACGCCATCTATTCGCGCCTCACCGGCGACGGCCCCTATTTCGACAGCCAGGTCGTCTATGTTGCCGAGCGCGGCCCCAAGAACCGCCGCATCAAGCAGCTGGCGATCATGGATCAGGACGGCGCCAATCACCGATTCCTGACCAATGGCCAGACGATCGTGCTGACGCCGCGCTTCTCGCCGGACCAGAGCCGCATCGTCTATATGAGCTATGAGCAGCGCAAGCCGGCGATCTACATCTACACGATGGGCACGCGGCGCTCGCACCTCGTCGCGTCGAACGTGAACCTAAACTTCGCGCCGCGCTTCTCGCCGGACGGGCGCTGGGTGCTGTTCTCGATGGCGGTGAACGGCAATGTCGACCTTTACCGCGTCAGTTCGGCCGGGGGCGGCACGCCGCAGCGGCTGACCAATGCGCCGGGCATCGATACCGGCGGCAGCTATTCGCCGGATGGCAGCAAGATCGTGTTCGAGAGCGATCGCGGCGGGCGCCAGCAGCTCTACATCATGAATGCCGACGGCTCGAACCAGAACCGGATCAGCTTCGGCGGCGGCACCTATGGCACCCCGGCCTGGTCGCCGCGCGGCGACCTGATCGCCTTCACCCGGATGGGTGGCGGCGCGTTCCGCATCGGCGTGATGAGCCCGAACGGGCAGGGCGAAAAGCTGCTGACCAACAGCTGGGGCGACGAAGGCCCGAGCTGGGCGCCGAACGGACGCGTGCTGATGTTCTTCCGCTCCGCACAGGGTTCGGGACGTCCCGATCTGTGGTCGGTCGACGTCAATGCGGGCCATTCGCGGCGGATTCCGACCCCGATTGACGGATCCGATCCCAGTTGGGGACCGATTCGCCCCTGAAACGTTGTAGCAATCATGCTATACCCACCGAAGACGGGCTTCTGACCATATAGCCAAAGAGGAGACGAAAATGGCCAAGATCCTGACCAGCGCGGTGCTGGGCGTCGCGCTGATCGCGACTTCAGCATGCACCAAGAAGCCGCCGGTGACGGCGGTACCGCCCAGCGAGGAAGGCCCGGTCGTCGATAATGGCGGCAATGGCGACGATATTGCGGGACCGCTCAACGATCGCTTCAAGCGCGAAGTTGCCAGCGACACCGTGCATTTCGGGCTCGACCAGTATGACCTGGATCCCGAGGCGCGTTCGATCCTCGACAGCCAGGCACGCTGGCTGGTGGCCAATCCGCAGGCACGCGTGACCCTCGAGGGTCATTGCGACGAGCGTGGCACCCGCGAGTATAACCTCGCGCTGGGCGATCGCCGTGCGAACGCTGCGAAGAACTATCTTGCCGCGCGCGGCGTCTCGCCGAGCCGGATCACCACGATCAGCTATGGCAAGGAACGCCCGATCGCGCTCGGCTCGGACGAGCAGAGCTGGGCGGCGAACCGCCGTGCGGTGACCATCGTCGTCAACTGATCCCTTTGGTCAGAACAACTGGAAGGCCGCCGGAGCACCCGCTCCGGCGGCCTTTTCGTTTCTGCATTCCTCCCCCTGCGATTCCGCTTGACCCGCGCCCGGAACGATATAAATACGATATCATAATTACGGGAGGTTATGATGACGGATATCCAGGGCGGCGCACCTGCGCTCAGGCAGAGCAGCGAAAGTTCCGCCAGCACCACCAGCGGTTACGGCATGCTCGCCGTGATGCTGATCGCGCTGGCCGCGATCCCCTTTTCGGCGGTCTATGTCGGGGAACAGGACTGGGCGCCCTGGGTGATGATCCCGGCGATCCTGGTGCTCACCTTCGTCTCGGTCGGCTTCTATCTGCTGCAGCCCAACCAGGCGGTCGTGATCACCCTGTTCGGCGACTATAAGGGCACCGATCGCACCACCGGCCTGCGCTGGACCTGGCCGTGGATGATCAAGAAGAAGCTGTCGGTGCGCGCCAACAACATCATTTCCGAGCGGATCAAGGTCAACGATCTGCGCGGCAATCCGATCGAGATGGCGGCGCAGGTGGTGTGGCGCGTGACGGACTCGGCGCAGGCGCTGTTCGACGTCGACGATTACAAGGCGTTCGTGAACGTCCAGATCGAGGCTGCGGTCCGCACCATCGGCTCGCGCTATCCCTATGACGATTTCGAGCATCAGGAAGTGACGCTGCGCGGCAATCACGATCAGGTCGGCGGCGAGCTTCGCCTCGAACTGATCGAGCGGCTGAAGGTGGCGGGCATCACCGTCGACGAATGCGGCTTCACCCATCTGGCCTATGCGCAGGAAATCGCCGGGGCGATGCTTCGCCGCCAGCAGGCGCAAGCCGTGGTCGCGGCGCGCCAGACGCTTGTCGAAGGCGCGGTCGGCATGGTCGAGATGGCGCTGTCGATGCTCAGCGAGAAGAATGTGGTCGAGCTCGACGACGAGCGCCGCGCGGCGATGGTCTCGAACCTGATGGTGGTGCTGTGCGGCGAGCGCGACACCCAGCCGATCGTCAACGCCGGGTCGCTCTACCAGTAAGGCGGGACAGGTGTCGGCTCCCCCCAAAAAGGCGTTTCCGCTCCGCCTCGATCCCGCGCTCTACGCGGCGATCGAGCGGTCGGCGGCGACCGATCTGCGCAGCGTCAACGCCCAGGTCGAATGCCTGCTGCGCGAGGCGCTGGGCAAGCGCGGCGTGAAGCTGAGCGACCCGGTGCGCGCCAAGCGCGGACGGCCGCCCAAGGACGCCGCATCGAAGGAGGAATGAGATGCGTTCGAATGCATGCCCCAAATGCCAGGGATCGATGACCCAGGGCTTCGTGCTCGCCGAAACGCAGGGGATGAAGACGGTCAGCAGCTGGGTCGAAGGCTCGCCGGTCAAGGGCTGGTTCGGGGTGAAGCTGGGCAAGCGGGTGACGCACGAGATCCAGAGCTGGCGCTGCACCCGCTGCGGCTATCTCGAAAATTACGCGAAGGGCTGAAGCCGACCGCGGAAAGGGGGAACAGCGATGAATGAGGATGCATGGTTCGTCCGCCGCGGCAGGGGATGGCTGATCTCGATCCGCCCGCGCCGCTGGCAGGGCTGGCTGATCACCGCGCTCTATGCCGGGATCGTGCTGCTGCTCGCCAATGTGGTCAAGTCCGCGCCCAGGGCGCTGCTCTGGGTCTGGCCAGTGGTGATTGCCGCGTTGACGCTGGTCTTCGTCGTCACCGCCTATCGCCTGTCGGAACCCGAGAAACCGGAAGGAGGAAAGTGATGATGTTCATGACGGTCCATGCGAAGCCCGAGCGCGTGAAGCTGCTGGCGGCGATTGCGGTCGCGATGATCGGGATCGGCGCCGGGGTGATGTTCCTGTGAGCGTGCGCGAGATGCGCGAATGGTATCGCGCGCGGCCCGGCTACTGGTTCCGGCCCAAACGCTATGGCTGGGGCGCGACCCCGGTGACGTGGCAGGGCTGGGCAGCGACGTTCGCGCTGATCGCGTCGGCGGTGCTGATCGGCAGCTATGCGCAGGGGCTGGGCATGATCCGTTTCGCCCTGCTGGTGCCGCTGGTCCTCGGCTTCCTCCTGCTGTGCCGGGCGAAGACCGATGGCGAGTGGCGCTGGCGCTGGGGCGGCTAGCCCAGCGTCTCGTCCAGCAACCGGGCAAGGCGCAGGCCACCGCGGATCACTTGTAGCCGCGAAGGCTCGACCAGCTTCTCGATCGTGGCGTCGTCCAGCCTCACGCGCTGCGGGATCGGGCCGCACGGATCGCCGCCCAGAGCGCTCGCATAGGTGACGTCGCGGGCGATGGCCCAGCTTTCGCGGCTCCAGTCCTCCACCGTCCCGCCATTGATCGCGGCGCGCTCGGCGGGCGTGTAGAGGCGGATCAGCGAAGGCGGGGTCGAGATGGCGCGCTCGGCCAGCCAGCCGTCCCAGATGCTGTGCAGGTTCAGCCGCTCTGGCGCGTAGAGGCCGTATGCGGCGCGGACGCGGTTGCCGCCCAGATCGTCATGATCCCCGGCATGCAGCGGCATGTGCACATCGCCGACGAAATGGATCAGGAAGGCCAGCGCCTGAATGCGTTCGCGCAACGGCACCTTGGGGTCCTTGAGCAGCTTCACGTCGCGATCGATCTGCGCCGACACGCAATTGCCGTCGCGGCACGCGCTCTTCAGGTCGAACGGCTTGCAGACATTGACGTTCTGATAGTGCCACGAACTCGCATAGCTGAAGCGCGCGCCCAGCTTCTTGATGCAGTCCGCCCATACGCTGGCTTCCTCGACAGTACGCGCCGGGCATTCGGGCGTGTCGAGCATCGACGAGCGCGCGAGCATCCGCGCGATCTCGGCCCGCGTCTCGGGCGTCACATTGCGATAGGCGATCTGCGCGACCGTCTCGTGCCCATATTCCCAATAGGCGAAGGCCGGGGTGGGGAGCAGGGCGACAAGTGCTGCGAACAGCGGGAGAAGGGCGCGAATCATGCGATTCCCGCTACTCTCCTCTTCTGCGCCGCGAAAGCCGCGACGCGTTTCCGTTGCGTTTCAGCGGCGGCTCACTGCTCGCCGTAGAACTCGACCACGCGCTCGCCATTGGACGAGGCCTTGCCGCGGTACATGCCGGGCGTGTTGAAGCTCCACGCCATCTCGCCGGTCGGGCCGGTGACGATCACGCCGCCGGTGCCGCCCAGCTCGCGGGTCTCGGCCATCACCGTGTCGGCCGCCTGCTTCAGCGTCTCGCCCTTGAAGCGGACGCGTGCGCAGATCTCGTGTGCCACGCCTTCGCGGATGAAATATTCGCCGGCGCCGGTGGCCGAGACCGCACAGGCGCGATTGTCGGCATAGGTGCCGGCGCCGATGATCGGGGAGTCGCCGATCCGGCCCCAGCGTTTGCCGGTCAGCCCGCCGGTCGAAGTGGCGGCGGCGACATTGCCCTGACTGTCCATCGCGACCGCGCCGACCGTGCCGTACTTCAAATCGACATCGAACCAGTTCGCCTGGCGCGCCTTGAGTTCGTCGAGCTGGCGGCGGCGCTCGGGCGTGCCGAACCAGCTATTCTCGACCTGCTCCAGCCCCTGTTCGCGCGCAAACTGGTCCGCGCCTGCGCCGCTCAGCATGACGTGGGGGCTATGCTCCATCACCGCGCGGGCGAGCGCTACGGGATGCCTCGTGGTGGTCGAACCCGCGATCGATCCGGCGGCGCGGGTGCGGCCGTCCATGATCGAGCTGTCCAGCTCGTTGATCCCGTCCCAGGTGAACACCGCGCCGCGTCCGGCGTTGAAATGCGGATCGTCTTCCAGAACCTGAACCGCCGCCTGCACCGCGTCGAGCGCGCTGCCGCCATTGGCCAGCACCTTGCTGCCCGCCTCCAGCGCAGCCTCGAGTCCCGTGCGGACCCCGGCTTCCTGTTCGGGCGTAACCCGGCTCTTCTCGATGATCCCGGCGCCGCCATGGATCACCAGGGTCCATTTGGGGCGCTCCTGCGCATTTGCGGGGGACGTCATCAGCAAGGCTCCGAGCAGAAACAGGAAGAGGCGCATCACGGCACTCCCATGGGTTGCGCGGCTGCCTTAGCAGATCGCTTGCTCCGTGCCAGCCGCAGCCCGATCAGCGGACGAAGTAACGGGACTTCGCGGCCAGTCAGATAGAATGCCCAGCATCCCGCAACGGTTGCGGCGACGAGGATTGCGAACTCCACGCCCGGCGACAGCGCGAAGGGCAGCAGCCACCATCCCGCCAGCACGATGATCGACTGATGGATGATGTAGAAGGGGAACACCGCCTCGGTCAGCATCGGCCGCCATTCATGGTCGCGGTTCCAGTAGCGGTCGGCGATCCCGATCAGCGCCACCACCGTGCACCAGCCCTGCACCAGCCGCGCGCCGCGGAACAGGATCGCCAATTCGATGGGCGCGCGGCTATTGCCCGGCCATGCGATCTCGATCCCCGCGACGACGGCATAGGCAGCCAGCGCGATGACCGCCGCGACCTTCCACCAGCAGCGGATCGCACCCCATGTCCCCGGCGCGTCGCGCAGGAAGAAGCCGAAGACGAATGCCGGGAAATACATGCGGTGCGCGACCATGTCGTCGACCAGCGCATGGGTCTCCTTCGCGTCGGTTCCGCTGATTGCCATGTGCACGCCCAGCCAGGCGATCGGCACGATCAGCAGTCCCGGCCCGCTCAGCAGATCGTCGATGAAGCGCGCGAAGCTTTCCTGCGCGCGCGCCGGGGTCAGCGCCAGGATCGCCACCGCCAGCATCGTATAGACCCACAGATAGACGACGAACCACAGATGCTGCCACGTCGGCACGACGATCCCGTAGATCGCGGCGAAGCGGAAATAGTCGGTCGTCCAGAAATGCGTATAGCCATGGGTATAGCCATGCTTGAACATCAGTTCGATCCAGGGCTGGACCGGGATCAGGAAGATCATCGCGAACACGAGCGGGACCAGCAGCCGTGCCGCGCGCGAGACGATGAATGCCCGCACGCTCTCCCGCCCGAACAGCGCCGCGCTGGCATAGCCCGCGACGACGAACAGCAAGGGCAGCCGCCACGCATTCGCCGCCAGCATCGGCACCGCCACCCAGTCGAGCGGCTGTGCGGTCTTCACGTGCCAGTCCCATGGCACGAAGAACATGCCGATATGATAGAGGATCAGCAGCGCGAACGCGCCGATCCGCAGCCAGTCCATCCCGTAATGCCGGTCCATCCGATCGCTCCCATTGCCGATTGCGGCGATGGCTAGCGGGCGGCCCGCGCTGCCTCTATCGAAGAGGGAGGAGCGGCGGCGGGCGCGGGATGGCGGAACGGGCGGCAGGGACGAATGGCGGGCGAGGCGGGGCGAGCGACGATGCGCTGCGCCGCCGGCACCTGCTGTGGCTGATCGCCGCAGGCATTGCCTTCATCGCGATCCAGTCGGTCGCCAATGTCGAATCGACGATCGAGGACATGGCCAAGCTGGGCGTGGCCGAGACGCGTGTGCATGTATGGACCTGGCAGTTGACCAGCGTCGCGGTTTGGCTCGCGCTGATCCCGATGCTGTGGTGGTTGACGGCGCGGCTGCGGCCGCCGCGCTGTTCCTGGGGCATGGCTGTGCTGTTCCACGCGCTCGCGACGGTGCCGGTCTCGCTGGCGCATGTGCTGGCGATGGTGGCGCTACGCAAGCTGATCTACGCGGCGGGCGGCGAGAGCTATGCGTTCGACGACTGGCCGATGGGGTTGCTCTACGAATATCGCAAGGACGTCGCGACTTATGCGATGGGACTGGCGTTTGTCGGCTTCGGTCAATGGCTATTGTCCCGCCCCTTGCCCGAGCTGCGCGTCGATGCGGTGCTGGAAGTGCCCGATGGCAGCATCACGCACCGGGTGCCGGTGGACGAGATCGATTGGGCGGCATCGGCCGGCAATTATGTCGAGATCGCCTGGGGCCCGCGGACCCTACTGCATCGCTGCACGCTGGCGGCGTTGCAAGACCAGTTGGGACCCGGCTTTGCGCGCATCCATCGGGGCCGCCTCGTCCGCCGCGCCGCGGTCCGCGCGGTCGAGACCGACCGCAGTGGTGACTTCTCCGTGACCCTAGCGAGCGGGACCCAGCTGCGCGGCAGTCGCAGGTTTCGAGAGGGGCTTTGACGACAGGCCGATGAACGGCCGCAGCCACGATATGTCGCGCCCGATCAGGTAGAAGGCGAGGCAGGCTGCCGCGGTGCCGCTCAGCAGCAGCACGAACTCGGCGCCTGCGCTCAGGTTCAGCGGCAGGCTGTACCAAGCGAGCAGCACGATCACCGGATGATGGATCAGGTAGAAGGGGAACACCGCCTCGGCCAAAGTCGCGCGCCACGGATGGTCGCGGTTCCACCAGGTCTGGGCGATATGGAACAGCGGCAGGATCATGCCCCATCCCATCGCGATCCGCGCCGCCCGGTCGATCGCCATCGCGCCATGCCCGATCGGCGTCGCGCCGGGATAGGTCAGCTCCATGGTGACGTCGATCGCTCCGGCAATGGCGGCCAGCAGCAGCGCCGGCTTCCACACCCGCGCGATCGCCGGCCATAGCGACGGCGCCCCGCCCAGCACGAAACCCGCGATAAAGATCGGCAGGAACTGCGCATGCCCGGACCAGTCGCGCAGCAGTCCCTGCCGCTCGGGCACGACGAACAGCAAGGCCAGCTTCAGCCCGACCAGCACCAGCATTGGTGCCCACAGGATGCGATAGCCCTGGCCGAGCCAGGCCGCGGCGGCATCGAACGCACGCATGACCAGCGCGCCGCGCCACGCCAGCGCCGCGGCCAGCAGGAAGGTATAGGCCGCCAGATAGGCGACGAACCACAGATGCTCCCAGCTGGGAAACTCGCGGCCGTAATATTCGCCCCAGCGCCAATAGTCGCTGGTCCAGAAGTGGAGGTACGAGCCGGTGTAGCCGCCCTCCATCACCAGCACCCACATCTCCAGCGGCACCAGCACGGCCATGCCGAAGCCGAGCGGTATCAGCAGGCGCTTGACCCGTGATCGCGCGAACGGCCCCGCGCCGCCCGACTTCACGAACAAGGCGCGCGAGGCATAGCCCGAGACCGCGAACAGCAAGGGCAGCCGCCACGGCGTCACCAGCGCCATCGGTACGATCAGTTCGGGAAAGCGATAGGCGGTGTGGATCACCCACTGCCACGGCGCGAAGGCCATGCCGATATGGTAGAAGATCAGCAGGGCGAACGCGGCAATGCGCAGCCAGTCCAACCCGTAATGGCGCTGGCTTGTCGGGGTCGCGGAACTGGCGGCGATATTGCCCATCGTTTCGCCATAGCGCGCTCACGTAAGGGAAGCGTTACGGCCCCGATTTAGGTAGATTCCCCTAGCTTCATCCTTTCGCAACTGCTTTCCGCCCAGACCGGTGCGGAGTTGCGGGGAGGAAATTCGCATGAGCGCCAGTCCATTAGCCGAATTTCTGAGCACGGCCGACGTCGCCAGCGGACCGCAGGGCCGCTCCCAGATCGATGCGATCCTCGAAGCGGTGCGGCTCCATCTCGGCATGGAGATCGCCTACACCTCGCGTTACGTCGGCGATGAGCGCGAGTTCACCCATATCAGTTCCGACCTCCAGCTCCCCGCCGCGCCCGGCGACCGCGAACCGCTGGAACAGAGCTTCTGCTATTATGTCCTTCAGGGCCGCCTGCCCGAGCTGATCCACGACGCGCGCCAATATGAGCTCGCCGCTTCGGTGCCGATCGTCAACGCACTGCCGGTCGGCGCGCATCTGAACGTTCCGCTGCGCTACAAGGACGGCAGCATCTATGGCAGCTTCTGCTGCCTCAGCCGCGCGGTCGATACCACGCTGACCCAGCGCGATCTCAACACCATGCGCGTCTTCGCCGATCTGGCGATGGAGCAGATCGAGCGTGATCGCGACGCCGACGCGCGCCGTCAGGTGATGATCGACCGCATCCAGAATGCGATCGACTCAGGCCAGCCCGCGATCTTCCTCCAGCCGATCCACCGGCTCGACACCGGCCGCAGCGCGGGCTGCGAGGCGCTGGCCCGCTTCACCGATGCCAGCAAGCGTCCGCCCAACGAGTGGTTCGACGAAGCCTTCGAAGTCGGCATGGGCACCGAGCTGGAGCTGGCGGCGATCCGCAACGCGCTTGCCGGGGCGGCCTATGCGCCGGCCGATCACTATGTCTCGATCAACGTCTCGCCCGAAACGGCGCTGTCGGGGAAGCTCGGCCCGATGCTGGAGGCGGCTGGACGGTCCAATCTGGTGCTCGAAGTCACCGAGCATTCGGGCGTGGAGGACTATCAGGCGCTGCGCGACGCATTGCTCGAGCTGCGCCGCTATGGCCGCATCGCCATCGACGATTTCGGCGCGGGCTATTCCAGCCTTCGCCACATCATCTCGCTCGAACCCGATATCCTCAAGCTCGACATGAGCCTTGTCCGCGGCATCCATCTCGATCCGGCGCGTCGCGCGCTGGCCAGCGCGATGGTCGGCTTTGCCGGGCGGGTGAACGCCAGCATCGTCGCCGAAGGCGTCGAGCTGCCCGAGGAGAATGCGGTGCTGCGCGATCTGGGCGTCACCTATGGGCAGGGCTATCTGTTCAGCCGCCCGATGCCCTTGGTCGCGGCGCAACAGCATATGCTGGGCGTGGCCGCCGAAGCCGAAGCGCCGCTGGTTCGTCCCGGCGATATCCGCCGCGTTGCGCACGGTTGAGGAAGATATCCGGATCGCGTCCGCTTTCGGTGCAGGCGCAAGCTAGGCGTTTCCTTGGGGGCTTCGCGAGGGTATAGCGCCACCCATGTCCATCCGTCCCTGGCGCGATATCCATCGCCGCACCTCGCGGCAGATCATGGTCGGCAACGTCCCCGTCGGGGGCGATGCCCCGGTGACGGTCCAGACCATGACCAATACCCCCACCTCCGACGCAAAGGCGACGATCGACCAGATCCGCCGCTGCGAGGATGCCGGCGTCGACATCATCCGCGTGAGCTGCCCCGATGTGGAATCGACCGCGGCGCTCAAGCAGATCGTCCGCGCCAGCCGCGTGCCGATCGTCGCCGACATCCATTTCCACTACAAGCGCGCACTGGAAGCAGCCGATGCGGGCGCGGCCTGCCTGCGCATCAATCCGGGCAATATCGGATCGGCATCGCGGGTGAAGGAAGTGGTCGATGCGGCCAAGGCCAATGGCTGTGCGATCCGCATCGGCGTGAACGCCGGTAGCCTCGAAAAGGACCTGCTCGAAAAATATGGCGAGCCGTGTCCCGAGGCGCTGGTCGAAAGCGCGATGGATCACATCAAGCTGCTCCAGGACCATGACTTCCACGAATACAAGGTCGCGGTGAAGGCCAGCGACCTGTTCCTCGCGGTCGCGGCCTATCAGCAACTCGCCGAGATGGTCGATTGCCCGCTGCATCTGGGCATCACCGAAGCCGGCGGGTTCGTCGGCGGCACGGTCAAGTCGTCGATCGGGATCGGCAGTCTGCTCTGGTACGGCATCGGCGACACGATTCGCGTCAGCCTGTCGGCCGAGCCGGAAGAGGAGGTCCGGGTCGGGTTCGAAATCCTGAAGGCACTCGGCATCCGCAATCGCGGCGTTCGCGTCGTTTCCTGCCCCAGCTGCGCGCGGCAGGGCTTCGACGTAATCCGCACGGTACAGGCGCTGGAGGAACGGCTCCAGCATATCCGCACACCCATGTCGCTCTCGGTGCTGGGCTGCGTGGTGAACGGCCCCGGCGAAGCGCGCGAAACCGATATCGGCATCACTGGCGGCGGCAACGGCAAGCACATGGTCTATCTCTCGGGCGTGACCGATCACCATGTGCAGGACGCCGGGATGATCGATCACATCGTCAAGCTGGTCGAAGCCAAGGCCGCCGAGATCGAAGCGGCCGACGAAGCGGCGGTTCAGGCCGCGGAGTGAAGGACAAGCCCGCCTTGCCGGTGAAGGACGACCTGCAAGGGGATCGGGCGATCGGCGCGACGGCAGTGGGCGCATCGGCCACCGGGGCTTCGGCAACGGGCATTTCCACGACTACTGCGGTCGCGGTTGGCGCCTTCGCGATGGGCGCGCTGGCAGTAGGCGCCTTCGCCATCGGCCGGTTGTGGATCGGCCGCGCACATATCGGCAAACTGCGCATCGACGAACTGGAAGTCGGCCGGATTGTTCGGCTGGATGAAGGCTTCGGCGGTTCGGAGTAGCTCGTCACCCCGGCCGAAGTGCCGGGGTCCACTGTGCCTCCCGCGTTGAACTTTGCGCCTCTTGTCTTGCCGTCGCCTCCCGGTGGACCCCGGCACTTCGGCCGGGGTGACGCGTATGAGAATGGCGCGTTGACCCTCGCCTTTGTTACGCGCCCGCGCTAACTGGCCGCCATGCCCACGCTCCAGCCCATTGCCGTGTTCGGCGACACGCTGATGCTCGTCGCCGCGCTGATGGCGGCGCGCTACGCGATCGTTGCGTTGCGGGGCGAATTGGGGTGGTGGGGCTGGTCCGCGACATGGCTGCGGCGCGTGTCCGCGGTCGCGGTGCTGATCCTTGCGCTGCGCCTCGCCAGCATTGCGGCGGCGCGGCCGGAGATTGCCGGGCAGGTGAGCGGTTTCGCGCTGGTGACCCTGCTTGCGGGTGCCGCGCTGATCGCCGCCGATCACTGGATCACGCGCCTCGTTTCCACGCGTTCGGGGCAGAGCTGATGCCCGATCGTTCGCAGGTCGCGCCTGCCTTCCTCGCGGCGTGCGCCGGTATCGCGCTCTATTCGGTGATGGACGCGGTGATGAAGGCCGTGTCGATCGAGATTGGTGCGTACAATGCGCTGGTCTGGCGTCTGGGCGTGGCGGTCATTCTGGTGGGTACCATCTATGGCTTCACCCGGCCGAAGATGCCCGTACGCAGCACGATGAAGGTCCATTTCGGGCGCAGCATCCTGGTCGCGGTGATGGCGCTCTCCTTCTTCTGGGGCATCGTCCGCGTGCCGCTGGCCGAGGCGATTGCCTTGTCCTTCATCGCGCCGCTGATCGCGCTGGGACTGGCGGCATTGTTCCTGAAGGAACAGATCGGCACGCGCTCGGTGCTGGGATCGGTGCTGGGCCTGGCCGGAGTCGGCGTGGTCGTAGCCGGGCGGATCGGCGGCACCTATTCGGACGACACCTTGCTCGGCATCGGCGCGGTGCTGCTCTCGGCGGTGTTCTACGCCGTGAACCTCGTCGTCGCGCGGCATCAGGCGCAGCTCGCCAAGCCGCTCGAGATCGCCTTCTTCCAGAACCTGTTCGTGCTCGGCCTGCTGAGCGTCGCCGCGCCATGGTGGCTCGAAGTGCCCGCGGCCCAGCACTGGCCCGGCATCGGCGCCTGCGCGCTGCTGGCCACCGCATCGCTGCTGCTGCTCAGCTGGGCCTATGCCCGGGCCGAGGCGCAGATACTGGTGATGGTGGAATATACCGCCTTCATCTGGGCGGCGATCATGGGTTGGATCTGGTTCGACGAGCCGCTGACGCTGGCGACCATCGCGGGTACATTGCTGATCGTCGCGGGCTGCCTGCTGGCGGTGAAGAAACAATCGGGTGCGCCCGAAGCGGAGGCGGGACTGCAATGATCAATATTCGCGCGGCGGGGCCACAGGATTTCGATATCGTCGCGGGCTTCATCCGTAAGCTGGCCGACTATGAGAAGCTCGCCCACGAAGTCGTGTTCGACGACGAGACGCTGCGCCGCCATCTCTTTGGCGAACGCCCCGCAGCCGAAGTGATCATCGGCGAGATCGACGGCGCGCCGAAGGGTTTCGCGCTCTATTTCCAGACCTTCTCCACCTTCGAAGGGCGGCCGGGCATTTGGCTGGAGGATTTGTTCGTCGAACCCGATGCGCGCGGTTCGGGCCTTGGCCGCGCATTGCTGTCGAAGCTGGCGCAACTGGTGGTCGAGCGCGGTGGCGCGCGGCTCGAATGGGCGGTGCTCGACTGGAACGAGCTGGGCAAGGGCTTCTACCGCACCATCGGCGCGGCCCCGGTCGAGGGCTGGGAACGCTGGCGGATGGAAGGCGAGGCGATCCGGAGCCTGGCCGGCTGATGGCGTTCGACGCGGGCCTTGTCGACTGGGTGATCGAGGCGATGGAGCCGGTCGGCACCGTCACCTTCCGCAAGATGATGGGCGGCGCGGTGCTCTATCTCGACGGCGTGGTCTTCGCCGTGGTCGATGACGGCGAGGTCTGGCTGAAGGGCGATGCCGAGAGCGAAGCGATCTGGGACGAAGCCGGGTGCGACCGCTTCACCTTCACCGGCAGCGACGGACAGGCACAGGTGATGAACTATCGCCGCGCGCCGTCGGACGTGTACGACGATGCTGAAGCGATGCGTGAATGGGCGGCAATCGCCGTTGCCGCGGGCCAGCGTGCTGCCGTGAAGAAGCGGCCCAAGAAGCCGAAAGCCTAGCCCCCGCCCAGCACGTTGATCGTGAACGCGATCACGCCAAGGTTGAACACGAACGCCGCCAGGCAGTGTAGCGTCACCACCCGCCGCATGCGGCCATCGGTCAGCGAGACGTCGCTCGTCTGGAAGGTCATGCCCAGGCAGAAGGCGAAATAGATGAAGTCCCAATAATCCGGCTCGGGTGTCTTGGGGAACTCGAGACCCCCGGCGTCGCTGCCGTCCGCATCCGAATAGAAGAGATGCGCATAGTGCAGCGCGTAGATCAGGTTGGAGAAGATCCAGCAGATCGCCAGCGTCCCCACGATCTTGCCGATGGCCAGCGGCGTCGGCCGCCCGCCCTCCATCAATATGCTCGCGACCGAAGCGAGCACGACCAGGCTCACCGCGACGGTCAGCAGCAACAGCAGCACGCGATTGGCGTCGTTGCGGCACGCCGAGACGCGCATCCGCTCCGATTCATGGCCCAGCAGCGGCAGGCAGGCGAGGATGAAGATCAGCGCCGCCCCGTCGAACGCCAGCATCACGCCATAGCGGATACCGAACAGGGGAATGGCAAGGTAGCAGCCCCCGGCCAGCGCAAGGATGAACAGGATGAAGCGCGGCGGCGCGATCAGGTTGCCGATGCTCCAGCGATGCTCACGTGCCGCCATGGCGGCCAGTCTACGCCTGCTTGGGCCGCATCACCAGAGTGTGCCGGATCGCACCGAGGATCGCCACCAGCAGCAGCGCGGTCCATGCCCAGCGATGCCCCTGCATCATCAGCGCATTGCGCGGATCGGCGAGCAGGAACCAGATCGAGACCGCGCCGCCGATCGCCACCGGCACCGCGCCGATCTTCGCCATCCATGTGCCGCGAACCAGCAACGCGGCGATCGCGATCTCGCCCAATCCCAGCAGCAGGAATTTCGGCCGGACGGTCCAGAACAGCGCATCGAACCAGCCACCCGCGCCCGGAAAGCCGCTGAGCAGCCTGAACAGCACCACGCCTTCGATCTCGTCGAGCAGCCCCGCGAGCAGCAGCATGGCCATCGCCGCCAGCGCCAGCCTGCGGTCCGCGCCGCGCATCGCCCATGCAGCCAATGCGAGGAAAGCGGAATAGGCTGGAATGAACGCCAGCATGTCGTGCCACAGGCCCGCACGCTGGGCGGTGATCATCGTCGCGCGGCACGGCTCCTCGCCGAACAGCGAGAGCATGTCGGCGGAGGAGCGGACCAGCTCGAACGCGATGATCGGTCCCGCACCCCCGGTCGGCCCGCAGGCCGTGCCGAGGTGCGGGATCGCGCCGAATCCGAAGGACGCGGCAGTGGTCGCCAGCCCGGCGAGTGCGCAGACGCGCCAGGCCAGCGCCGGGGTCAGGCGGCTTCTGCCTTGGCGGCCTTGGCCGCCTCGATCGCTTCCACCACGATCCGCTTGGCTTCTTCGGCATCGCCCCACTGGCCGATGCGCACCCACTTCTCGGACTCCAGGTCCTTGTAGTGCTTGAAGAAATGCTCGATCTGCTGGAGCACGATCGAGGGCAGATCCTGCCGCTCGCCCACGTCCGAATAATAAGGGAAGGTGGTGTCGACGGGGACGCAGATCAGCTTTTCGTCGCCGCCGGCTTCGTCTTCCAGCTTCAGCACGCCGATCGGACGCGCGCGCACGACGCAGCCCGGGATGAAGGGCGAGCGCGAGATGACCAGCGCGTCCAGCGGATCGCCATCGGGCGACAGCGTGTGCGGCACGAAGCCGTAATTCGCCGGATAGCGCATCGGCGTGTGCAGGATGCGATCGACGAACAGCGCGCCGCTCGCCTTGTCGAACTCATACTTCACCGGTTCGCCGCCGGTCGGCACTTCGATGATGACGTTCAGGCTGTTGGGCGCGTCGTCGCCGACCGGAATCATATCAATACGCATCAGTCACCTTGCTGGATGTGGTGTTGCCCGCGTCAGCGCGGTGCAAGCAACCTGTCGAGACCAGCCTCTCCCTCACCGATCTTTTCGAGGTGCGGATAGCGCAGGCCTTCGCGATAGTCGATGACCACTTCGCGATATCTGTCGCCGCTTTTCAGCAGCAGCCGGATCGGCTCCTTGCCGTCCTTGTTGCCCACCACCGCAGCCTTCAGCCGGTCCTGCGTATAACCGCGCCCGTTCACCGCGACGATCTCGTCGCCCAGGTCGATCCCTGCCTTGAACGCCGGGCCGTCCCACATCACCTGGCTGATCCCGTTGGGCCCCATCATCAGGCCCAGCGAGTACATCAGGTCGAGGCTGGTCTTGGGCGTCGCCTTGTTGGGCTTGTCGTTATAGATCAGCCGGTATCCGTTGCGGACGAAGCCATCGAGCGGCGCATGCTCGGTCGTCGAATAGACCTGCTCGTTGAGCAGCGTGCGCCAGTCATAGGGTACGATATCGTTCAGCGTCTTGACGATGTCGTCGATGGTGAAGGGCAGCACGCCGTAATCGCCATCGCGCATGCCATAGAATGCGCGGTCGTAATCGTCGATCGACTTGGTGCCGCCGCTCTTCTCGCGCAGGATCGAATCGATCGCTATCCAGGTCATCAGCCCGTCGACATAATAATCCTCCGAACGCTGCCAGCTCAGCCAGCCCTTGGGCGCGCGGGCGGTGATGATCGGATCGTTGGTGGTGTCGAGGATCGAGCGCCAGTGGCGGCCCGGCCGCGTGTCCTGAAGCGCGGCATAGCTCGCCAGCACTTCCAGCGTATCTTCCTTGGTCATCAGGCCCGAACGCGCGCCCAGCACATAGCCGATGAACTGGTCGTGCCCCTCATAGGCCCACAGCATCGAATTGCGCATCGGCTGGCGGAAATCGACCACGATCTGGTCCGCGCCGCGGCGATACTTGCCGACCCAGCTATGGGTATATTCGTGCGACAACAGGTTGCGGGAGGTGTTCTGCTCGTCCCACTTGGCGAAATAGCCGAGGCCCACGCCGTTTTCCGAGCTGCGGTGATGCTCGACGCCGATGCCGCCCATCTCCGCGCTGATCGCGAACAGGAATTCGTAGCGGTCGTAATGCTGCGATCCGAACAGCTTGATCGCCTGATCGACCAGATTGCGGTGCTTCTGGATCTGATCGTCCTTGGCTTCCAGCTCCTCGGGCGAGTCGGCAAAGACGTTCAGGTCGACGCGCTCG
Organism: Sphingomonas sp. AOB5; assembly: GCF_029433115.1. Classification (GTDB taxonomy): domain Bacteria; phylum Pseudomonadota; class Alphaproteobacteria; order Sphingomonadales; family Sphingomonadaceae; genus Sphingomonas. Next base: position 63,288 of record NZ_JARNTV010000012.1, read on the forward strand.
CCCAGATTGAACTCGCGATAATAACGGCCGGCGAACACCGGCGAATCGACCAGAACTTCGAAATCGACCTTGTCATAGGTGTAGGTCGCGCCATCGGTCTTGGCGGGGATCGCGGAGGCCGCGGTCCAGCCCTCGGGATAGGTCGCGCTGGCGATCACCGGGATGCGGCGCGCGTAATAACCGGCCGGGTACAGCGCGAGCGAATACCATTGCAGGTTCATCATCGCCGGGGTCATCACGATCCGGCCCTGATCGGACTTGGTGGCCGAGAGGAACTGGAACTGGACCTCCAGCGCCTTGGCGCCCTTCGGCACCTGGATATGGAAGGCGAACACGTCGACCGGATCGCGCGTCCATGCCAGCCGCTGGCCATCGGCATAGATTTCGAGGCCCGCAACCTTGTCGATCTCGCCGCGGGGGCCGTGCTTGCCGGGAATCCATTTCGGATAGAGCAGCACCATATGCCCGCTCTTGGCGACGGGGATGGTCTGCTTCACGCGGAAAATACCCTGCTGCACGTTCGTCGCGTCGACATGCAGCATCATCGTGCCGGGATAGGCGACATCGCGCGGCTTCGGGATCGTGTCGCGGAAGGGCACCGCGTTCGGCGCGGAATTGCCGGGAACGTTCTGGGCGAAGGCGGGCGCCGATACGGCGGCGAGAAGCGCGGCGATGAGGCTGGGGCGGAACATGGGAATGGCCTTTCGGCGAAATGGGGAGATGACCGGGGGTCATAGGCAATTGATTTGGGGGAGGTAAAGCTTGGGCGCACCAACTCGTCCCATCCCGCCAGAGTTCGTGCGAGCGCTCCAATCCTTCACGGCTCCCTAACCATTCGGGGCTAGGACTTGCGGCCATGTATCACGACCCCGAACTGGCCCTTCAGGCAAAGGCCGATCCGCGACCCAAGTCGGCGGTCAGCGGTGCGGTGGGGTTCGTGGGTCTCGCTGGCATGGTCGCTTGGCTGCTGGTCGCCCGGCATTACGGGCTGGACGGCCCCTATTCGGCGCTGGTCAACGTGGCCGCGGTCGGCATCCCTATGATCCTGTGGTCGATCTTCGTCGATAAGGTGCACCGCAATCCCTCGACCGGGATCGACTGGAACAATGTCCGTCCGTGGCGCGAGACGCTGGAGATCAGCGGTACCAAGCTCGCCGGGCTTTGGCTCACCTGGGGCGGCATCGCGATCATCTATGCCGGCGGGAAGTTCTGGTGGGAAACGCGCTACGCCAATTTCCCCTTCGCCATGTGGTGCTTCGAAATGATCGCGCCCTGGCTGTTCCTCGCCTCGATCCCCTATGTGCTATGGCTCGACCGGCGACTGGTCCAGCCGAAGGACGGCGCCTATGCGCTGGGCAGCTGGGCGATGGGCAATGGCGAGGCGGACAAGCCTGCCATCTACAATCACCTGCGCAGCTGGGCGGTGAAGGGCTTCTTCCTGGCCTTCATGGTCTCGATCGTGCCGCCGGGCTTTGGCGATTTCGTGCGGTGGGACAGCGCGGTGATCTTCCAGAATCCCGTGGTGCTGGCCAGCTTCTGCATCACCTTCATGTTCGTGATCGACGTGGCTTTCGCGACCGCGGGCTACATCCTCACCTTCCGCCCGCTCGACAGCCATATCCGCACGGCAAATCCCTATGCGGCGGGCTGGATGGCGGCACTGATCTGCTATCCGCCCTTCCTGATGATGGGCGATGGCGGTCCGCTCGATTATCATGAGGGCACTGCCGACTGGGCCTATTGGTTCGCGGGTCATCCCTATGTGCTGAGCGTGTTCGGCGTGGTGCTGGTGGTGCTGACTGGCATCTATGCCTGGGCGACGATCGCGTTCGGCATGCGCTTCTCGAACCTCACCCATCGCGGCGTGCTGACCCATGGTCCCTACGCATGGAGCCGCCATCCTGCCTATCTGGCGAAGAACAGCTTCTGGTGGATCTCGACCCTGCCGTTCCTGGCGACGACCGGAAGCTGGGCCGACGCGGCGTCAAACAGCTTCATCATGGCGCTGGTCAGCGGCGTTTACTACTGGCGCGCCAAGACCGAGGAACGCCACCTGCGCGAAGACCCGGCCTATGTCGAATATGACGAATGGATGAAGCGCAATGGCCCGGTGCCGCGGGCATTCGCCTGGGCCGGGCGGGTTGTGGGCATCGGAAAATAACCACCGCTGTGCTCTGGCGAAGGCCGGAGCGTCGGCCACCAGCGATGCACTTCGACGTCCAGCGCTCCGGCCTGCGCCGGAGCACAATGAACGTCAGAACTTCGCTTCTTCGTACACCCGGGTGATGTCGCCGGCCCATTCGCCGTTGAACCGGTCGAGCAGCGCCTGTGCCGGCACCTTGCCGGTCCGCACGATCTCGCGCAGCGGATCGAGGAAGCCGCTCTCATTGTCGCCCGCATGGTTCAGCCGCGCGCGTGCGGCCAGACCTGCACCGGCGATATCCAGCACTTCGCCCGCGATATCGCGCAGCTTGCCGCCACCCGGCAGCGGCGCGTCGAGCGCCAGCTTCGGCACCGAGTCGCGCAGCTCCTGCCGCCCGGCCATGTCCCAGTCCTTGACCAGATCCCATGCCGCATCCAGCGCGGCCTGATCGTAGAGCAGTCCGACCCACAAAGCCGGCAGCGCACAGATCCGCCCCCAGCGTCCGCCATCGGCCCCGCGCATTTCGAGAAACTGCTTCATCCGCACTTCGGGGAAGGCGGTGGAAAGGTGGTCCGCCCAGTCGTCGATCGTCGGCAGCTCGCCCGGCAGCACCGCCAGCTTGCCCTTGAGGAAGTCGCGGAAGCTCAGCCCCGCCGCGTCGATATATTTGCCGTCGCGGTAGACGAAGTACATCGGCACATCGAGGGCGTAATCGGCATAGCGTTCGTACCCGAACCCGTCCTCGAACACGAATGGCAGCATGCCGGTGCGCGCCGGATCGGTGTCCGACCAGATATGGCTGCGGTACGAGAGATAGCCGTTCGGCTTGCCCTCGAGGAAGGGCGAGTTGGCGAACAAGGCCGTTGCCAGCGGCTGAAGCGCGAGGCCCACGCGGAACTTCTTCGCCATATCGGCTTCGCTGGCATAGTCCAGATTCACCTGGATCGTGCAGGTGCGCAGCATCATGTCGAGGCCCAGCGAACCCACGCGCGGCATGTGGTTCAGCATGATCTCGTAGCGGCCCTTGGGCATGATCGGCAGTTCGGCGCGGGTCTTGTCGTGCCACATGCCAAGGCCGAGAAAGCCGATGCCGAGCTGGTCGCCGATCGCCTTCACCTGCTCCAGATGGCGCCCGGTCTCGGCGCAGGTCTCGTGCAGATTATCGAGCGGCGCGCCCGAAAGCTCGAACTGGCCGGCCGGCTCGAGGCTGATCGCGCCATCCGGGCCGGAGAGCGCGATGATGTTCTCGCCCTCATAGACCGGCTTCCAGCCATATTTGGTCAGACCGATCAACAGCGCATGGATGCCGCCGCGTTCCTCGTACGAAGGGGCGCGATAGCTGCCGTCCTTCCAATAGACGAACTTCTCGTGCTCGGTGCCGATCCGCCAGCGCTCCTTCGGCTTCTCGCCGCGCGCGAAATAGGCGATCAACTGAGCACGGTCCTCGATGACCGGCGAGTTGCTGTTCGAAACGGTCTTCGTGCTCATTGCGCGCATTTAGCGATTGGCTACGCGCTCCGCCAGAGGCCACGCCCTTATGATTGCATAAGCGTCATCAACCCAATCCTCCCCCGCCAAGGGGAGGTGTCAGCGCAGCTGACGGAGGGGGAGGATTCCAGAATGAGCGTGGAAGAGTCCTCCCCCTCCGTCGCCTTCGGCGCCACCTCCCCCTTGCGGGGGAGGATCGGAGCTCACCAATCCCCAGCCACCGCCATCCACACCGCCACCGCCGCCGCAGCAGCAGTCTCCGCGCGCAGGATGCGCGGGCCCAGCGCAATCCCCACCGCCTGCGGGCACGCCCGGATCGCTTCGCGTTCGGCATCGTCGAAGCCGCCCTCCGGCCCGATCAGGATCGCAGCCGGCCCGGGCCGCGCGCGCATCGCCTCAGCCGCGGGCATGCCGCCCGCCTCGTCGGCGAAGAACAGCGCGCGATCCGCGGGCCAGTCGCGCAGCAGGGCGGCGAGCTTCACCGGCTCATCGAGGCTGGGCAGGGCGGTACGCCCGCATTGCTCCGCCGCCTCGATCATATGGCTGCGCAGCCGGTCGAGGTTGAGCTTGTCCACCACACTGCGTCGGGTCAGCACCGGGCGCAGCCGGTCGACGCCCAGCTCGCACGCCTTTTCCGCGACCCAGTCGATCCGTCCCTTCTTGATCGGCGCGGCGCACAGCCACAGGTCGGGCACCGCCTCGCGCTCGCGAAGCTGTTGCGCGATGTCGAGGATCAGGTCGCGCTTGCCGACATGCGCTGCCACGCCCAGCCATTCGCCGGTCTTGTCGTCGAACAGCTTGACCGGATCGCCGATCTTCGTCCGCATCACCGAGACGAGATAATGCGCCTGCCCGCCATCGATGCGGATCTGCTGCCCCTGCGTCAGTTCATCCTCGACGAACAGGCGCGGCGTCGATTGCGGCGGCCAGGCGGGGGTCGCGGCCATCACGCCTCCCGCTCGCCGCGTGACCGCGGATCGACTGGCCGGCCTGCCTTGTAGCGTGGATAGTCCCGTCCCTGCTCAGGCAGGCGACTGGCCACTCGCTTGCGTGCGCTTCGCCCGGTCGAGGAAATCGCGCCGGGTGAGGGAGACCCGCAGCCCGTAGCGATCGACTCCCAGCGAGGCGATCGGGACTTCGGCCCGGCCACCGAAGAAGCGGACCACCACGATGTCCGAACGCACCGATTCGACCCATCCGATATAGCGGCCTTCGCGATCGAACAGCGTCGCCCGCTTCCGGATATCGGACGGAGCGGCCTGGCGGGGCGTCGAGGTTTCCATGCGAAAACCTGCCGAGGTGAAGGCCGGGCTGGGCTGGATCGAACCGCCGAACGACGGCGGCGCGATGGTTCGCTGGGCCTGGGCGGTGCCTGCGAAGCCAAGGCTGCCCATGGCCAGCGCAATAGCGAGGATCGGGTGACGCATCGAAACATCTCCATCCGTAACTGAGGCTGCGAGGCTATTCCTGTTCCGGCCGTCATGCAATCGGCTACGCTATTCATGCCGTTCGGACAGAAATGGAGCCGCGACTTCCTCGGGCACGCGAAGAAGTCGCCCCGACGCGCGATCGATCATGGCCCAGGTCGTCTTGGCCTCCACTCTCACTTTACCGTCCGTGCCGGTGAATCGCATATGCCGGTCGAACCGTGCGCCGCGCGGCGGATCTTCCACCCATGTCTCCGCCGTCACCGTATCGCCTTCGGAGACATTGCCGCGATAATCGATCTCGTGCCGCGTCACGACCCAGAACGCCGCATCCTGCCAGGCCTGACTGGCGACGCTTGCCCAATGGGCCACCGCGACGTCCTGGATCCAGCGGACCCAGACGGCATTGTTGACATGGCCGAGGATATCGATGTCCTCTGCCGCCGCAGTGAAGGTCATGGTGAAGCGCGTCATCGCGCTCCTGATGCCGCTCAGCGGATCACGGTGCAAGGGATGGGGGGCAGGTTCGGCTGGGTGAAGGTCAGGTCGTCGCCCTTCCCGCGCAGCTCATGCCCATTGCCCTTGTACCAGATGCCCGACGCCGCGCGCTCCTGCTGCAGCACCGCCAGCACCCGGCCGTCGCGCGCCACTGCCGCACGGCCATTGGCGGGATTGAAGCGCACCGCGATCTTGGTCCCGTCCATGCAGCGATAGCGCGCATTCACCGGCGCCGGTGCCTCGGCCACAGTGGCATTTTCGAGCATTGCATTCTCGGCGGCGGCATTGGCCTCGGCCTGCGCGCGTTCCTCGGCAAGGCGCTTGTCCTCGGCCTCGCGCGCGGCGGTTTCGCGGGTATCCATCGCTTCCTTGTCGACCGCGTCCAGATTGTAGACGTCGGCACCCGGGTTACGCGTATCGTCCGACGCGTTGCACGCGGCGAGGGGCAGGCAGGCGAGCAGCAGGAAAAGGCGCATCCGATCCTCGAACAAACGTTACGGCGACAAACCGAACGCGGACCCGAATGCCCCTGTTCCGCCGCGAGGACCAGCCCTCAATTCGGGAAAGGCTGGTTCCCGACAAAGCCCAGCTGGGTGATCCCGCCCTGCTTCACGATCGCCAGCACCTGATCGAACCGCTCGTAGCGCGCCTCGGGATCGGTCTGCATGTGCAGCGGGGTCCCGGCCTCGGCCAGCGGCGCGAGCAGCGCGGGCAACTGGCTGTCCTTAACCTGCACGCCATCCCAGTAGAGCGTGCCCGCGGCATCGATCAGCAGCTTGTGCGGCAACACTTCCTGCGGCTTGACCGGATTGGACTGCGGCAGGTCGACCGGCACCTTATGGCTCTGGATCGGGATGGTGATGAGCAGCATCACCAGCAGCACGAGCAGCACGTCGATCAGCGGCGTGGTGTTCATCTCGCCGAGCGGCTCGGCGGTGTTGAGGGGAATGGCACGGGACGCAGTCGGCATGGCACCTCTCCTTCAAATGATGTTGTAACATCACATTGATGGAGTAGGGAGGCAAGCGAAAACGATCTCCGGGGAATCGTCATCCCGGCGAAGGCCGGGATCTCACGCGGCTCCTGTCCCGCGCCAGCCTCGAAAGACCCCAGCCTTTGCTGGGGTGACGAACGGGCGGGTCACCCGCCCCGCCGGAACGGCGTCATCTCCCCCAGAAACTCCTGCTCGTGCCGCACCGTCTCGCGCTCGCGCACCAGATAGTCGGCCACGGCCCGGCGGAACCCGGCGTCGGGAACATAATGCGCCGACCAGGTCGTGACCGGCGCATAGCCGCGCGCCAGCTTGTGCTCGCCCTGTGCGCCGGCCTCCACCCGCGCCAGCCCGCGCGCGATGGCCGCGTCGATTGCTTGGTAATAGCAAAGCTCGAAATGCAGGAACGGCACGTCCTCGCGGCAGCCCCAATAGCGGCCGTACAGCGTATCGGCGCCGATCAGGTTCAGCGCGCCCGCGATGGGCTGCCCGTCGCGCTCGGCCAGCATCAACAGCACCTTGTCGCTCATCGCCGCGCCCAGCATCGAGAAGAAGTCGCGGGTCAGGTAAGGGCGGCCCCATTTGCGGCTCCCGGTGTCCTGATAGAAATCCCAGAACGCGTCCCAATGCGCTTCGGTGATCTCGTCGCCGGTCAGATGGCGGACGGTCAGCCCGTCCAGCGCCGCCGCACGTTCCTTGCGGATCGCCTTGCGCTTGCGGCTGGATAGTGCCGCCAGGAAATCCTCGAACGAGGCATAGCCATCATTCTTCCAGTGGAACTGCGTGCCCTCGCGGATCAGCCAGCCCGCCGCTTCGAACAAAGGCAGCTCGCGCTCGTCGAGAAAGGTGACATGCGCCGAGGATAGGCGGTTCTGGTCGGTCACCGCTTCGATCGCCCCGATCAGTGCGGCAGCCATGGCCGGATCGCGCGCCAGCAATCGCGGCCCCGGCACCGGCGTGAACGGCACGGCGATCTGCAGCTTGGGATAATAGCGCCCGCCCGCCCGCTCCCATGCATCGGCCCAGCCATGATCGAACACATATTCGCCCTGGCTGTGCGACTTGGCATAGGCCGGCGCGATGGCGGCGGGCCTGCCGTCCGCGCCATCGACGACGATCGGCAGCGGCTGCCAGCCTGTCTCCGCGGTCGCCGATCCGGATGCTTCGAGGATCGAGAGAAAGGCGTGGGACACGAACGGATTGCCGCTCCCTGCGCACGCATCCCAGTCAGCCGCGGCAATCGAGGCGACGCCATCGGCGATACGGGCGGTTACGGGCTGGGACGTCACGGCTGCGAATATAGGGCGATGCAGCGCGGGGCGGGAGGGGTGTTGACCGGACCCTGCGAAATGCACAGCATCGCGGCATGCGAACGCTGTTCTGCCTGGCCCTGTTCCTGCTCGCGGCCGCCGCTGCGCCGCAACCGCTTTCGGCCTCGGCGCCTGCCTGTACCAGTCGCACCGCAACCGCCACGACCATCGAGGCGATCCAGGCCGATTATCCCGCCTGGCGCGGCAAGTGCGTGCGGGTCACCGGGATTGCCGTCGGCGCGCAGCTCTATACCGACCGCAAGGCGCTGCTCGAACCGATGGACATGTTCGGCGAGAATCTGCGCCGTTCGCTGTTCCTTTACACCGGCAAGCCGGGCCTGCCGTGGCGCAACCCGGCGCGCGTCGAGGCAGTCGGCCGGGTCGGCAGCTGCCGCGACGAGCACGACGCGATCGGCGCGATCCAGGCGCAGTCGCCCGATGATATCGTGATGGTCGGCGGCTACTGCCACACTTCGCTTCAGACCTATATCCGCATGCCCGAACTGCGCATCCTTTCCACGGCGCCGATCCTGCGGCTGACCGAAGCTGAGGTGCCGCCGGGCGAGCGCCAGCTTGTCGAAGCCGAACCGGACCTTGCCGGCTATGCTGAGCAGGTCGTCGCTGCGCGCAAGGTGATCGACGCGTTGGCAACGGGTGACCGCGAGGCGTTCCAGTTCCTCGACTGGCCGGAAACGGGCGAGGAAGGCGGCGTGCCGAAGCGCGAGGCCCGCGCCGAATCCGGTCCGCGCTTCGAGCGGCTGTCGGCGTCGCGCGCACTCTACGCCCGGCTGCGCGATGCCGGGCAGGATCGGATGCGCGTCTTCATCGAGCGCAGCTGGCTGGACAGCGTGCGCGAGCATCCCGGCGAACGCGCGCCGCTGCTCAGTTGCTGGTGCAAGACCGAGTCGTGCGAGGGCCGCTGGCCGGTGGCGCGGATGGATGCCGACAATGTGACCGAACGGTCCTATCTGTGCGTTGCGACCAACGACTATGTCGTCTTTCGCGGCCCGCTCCGCATTCAGGCGCGGATCGAGACTGTCCCCGGCGGCTTTGCCGAGCCGGTCTGGCGCCGCTCCCGCTGAATATCCCTTTCGCACTATCGGCGCTTGCCGCCTTCCGGCGCCTTCATCGTCACCACTCTCTGCGGGAACGGGATCTCGATCCCCTCCACCTTGAACAACAGCCATAGCCGGTTGAGCACGTCGCTCTTCACATTGCCGACGCCGCTTTCGGGATCGCTGATCCAGGCCAGGATCTCGTGCTCCACGCCATTGTCGCCGAACGCGGTCAGCCACACATTGGGCTTGGGATTGTCGAGCACGCGCGGGCTTTCCACGGCCGCGCGCATCATCAGTTCCTGCGCCAGCTTCAGATCGCAATCATAGGCCACGCGGACGGGAATGCGGACGCGGACGTTGCGGTCGGTATAGGACCAGTTCTCCACCTCCTGCGTCATCAGATTCTCGTTCGGAATCAGATGCTCCTTGCCGTCGCGGGTGATCACGCTGACCGCGCGCACGCCGATCCGGTTCACCCAGCCGAAGCTGTCGCCCACCACGATCACGTCGCCGGGCTTGATCGATCGGTCCATCAGCAGAATGATCCCCGCGATCAGATTGCCGATGGTCTTTTGCAGGCCGAAGCCGATGGCGAGGCCGAAGGCGCCGCTGAACAAGGCGAAGGCAGTCAGGTCGATCCCCAGCACGTCGATCCCGACGAAGAAGGCCAGGATCACCACCGCGATCGCCGCCAGCTTCTGGGCCAGCAGCCGCTGGGTCGGGTCGAAGCCCTTCGAATGCAGGATGGCATGGCCGACCAGCCGGTTGATCAGCCGCACGGCCGCGAACAGCAGCACGATGGTGATCAGCACGGTCAGCACGGTCAGCAGGCTGAACCGGGTCGATCCGACCTCCAGCCCCACCCGGTCCAGCGTGGTGCGGATCGCCGCCAGCCCGCCCAGCGCGCGGCTGATGATCGCGGTGAAGGCGATCCCTGCCATCGTCCAGGCCGACCATCGCGGCAGATGCAGCCCGCGCAGCACCGCGACCGCCAGCATCGCCACCGCCGATCCCAGCGCGAAGCCGAAGCCCAGCTTCGCCAGCGGATGCCATGGCCATGCGACCGCCATGATCGCGAGCAGGATCGCCGCGGTGCCGTGGCGGCAGATCGCGTGCAGCCGCGTGCCGACGCCGTCCTCCTGCACGCCGATCCGCTCGGTCCACAGCCGGGTCAGCCAATCGCCCAGCGTGCGCCCGGCCCACCAGCCCGCCGCCAGCGCGATCAGGGCAAGCGCGAGCGCGATCCCCGCTTCGGCCAGGTCCGCGTTGGAGGGGATCGCGATCCCCTGCGCCGCGAGCCACTGGCCGATGCCGTTCATTGCGCGGCCCGGAACCGGGCGAGCCCGGCGTCGATATCGGCGATCAGGTCGTCGGCATCCTCCAGCCCGATCTGCAGGCGGACGGCCGGGCCCTCGGCGGTCCATTTGGTCGCGGTGCGATAGCGTTCGGGATCGACCGGGATCGCCAGGCTCTCGAACCCGCCCCAGCTATAGCCGATGCCGAAATGCTCGAGGCCGTCGATAAAGGCGGCGCGCGCGGCTTCGTCGCCGCCCTTGAAGACGAACGAGAACAGGCCCGCCGATCCCTTGAAGTCGCGGACGAAATGCTCGTGGCCGGGGCATTCGGGCAGGGCCGGGTGCAGCACCCGCTCGACTTCGGGCCGGGTCCGCAGCCACTGCGCGATCTTCAGCGCCGCTTCGCCATGATGCTTCATGCGCACGGCCATGGTGCGCAGGCCACGCGAGCCGAGCCAGGCATCGTCGGGGCTGGCGGTCTGGCCGAGCTGATAGGTCGCGTCGCGCAGCTTCGCGTAGCGGCCCTGCGCGGCGGTCACCGAGCCCAGCATGATGTCCGAATGGCCGCCGATATATTTGGTCGCGGCGAGGATCGAATAATCGATCCCCATCGCGATCGCCGGGAGCAGCAGCGGCGTCGCCCAGGTATTGTCGAGCAGGGTGACGATCCCGCGCGTCTTGGCTACCTCGATGATCGCGGGCAGGTTCTGCACCTCGAAGGTGAGGCTGCCCGGGCTTTCCATGAAGATCGCCTTGGTCTTGTCGGTGCACAGCTCCGCAATGCCCGCGCCGATCAGCGGGTCGTAATAGGTGGTCGCGATGCCCATCCGCCGCAGCATGCCGCCCGCGAAGTTGCGGGTCGGGTCATAGGCGCTGTCGGGCACCAGCAGGTGATCGCCCGGCGACAGCACCGCCAGCAGCGCCGAGGAGACCGCAGCCACGCCCGAGGGATAGAGCAGGGTCGCTTCCGCACCCGGCTCCAGCTCGGTCAGCGCATCGGCCAGCGACCATTGCGTCGGCGTGCCGCGGCGGCCGTAGAACAGGCGGTGATGCGTATCCTTGCCCCCGGATTCGCGCAGGTCCGCGACCGAATCATAGAGGATGGTCGAGGCGCGCCACACCGGCGGATTGACGATCCCTTGGGTCCATTCGTCGCGCCGCCCGGCCGTGACGATGCGGGTGGCGTCCTTCTTGTCGCTCATGCACTTGCTTTCGGAGTATCGGGATCGCCGCCCCATTCGGCCCAGCTCCCGTCATAGAGGCTGGCCTTGTGTCCCAGCAGATGCGCGGCGAACACCACGACGGCGGCGGTGATGCCGGATCCGCAGGTGGCGGTGATCGGGCGCTCGACCTCGATGCCTTCGCCCTCGAACACGGCGCGAAGTGCGGAGTCCCGCTTCCAGGTGCCGTCGTCGTGGAAGAAGTCGCGATAGGGCAGGTTGCGCGAGCCGGGGATATGGCCGGGGACGACGCCGGGGCGCGGTTCGGGCTCGAGGCCGGCGAAGCGGGCGGGCGAGCGGGCATCGACGATCTGGTCGCTCGTCGCCTTCATGTCGGCCAGCGAGCGGACGCCTTGCGCCGCGTGGCGCGGGGTGAAGTGGCGCAGCTTGGTATCCGCCACCCCGCGTTCGAGCGGGCGGCCTTCCGTCTTCCATTTGGCCAAGCCCCCGTCGAGGATCGCGACATCGGGTGTGCCGAAGGCGGTCAGCATGAACCAGGCGCGCGCGGCGGTGTGCAGCGGGCTGTCGTCATAGATGACGAGGCGGCACCCGTCGCCCAGGCCCAGCGCCGCCATGCGGCTGGCCAGCTGTTCGGGCGGCGGCATGGTGGAGGGCAGGCTGCTGCGTTTGTCCGCGAATGCGTCCAGATCCATGAACACCGCGCCGGGGATATGGCCCGCGGCAAACTCGGCTTTCGCGTCGCGGCCATGCTCGGGCAGGAACCAGCTCGCGTCCGCGATCCTCAGGTCGGCGGCCCCGATTTGTGAGGCCAGCCATTCGGTGCTTACCAGCGCGTCCATCCCTTGAGTCCTAGAAGGATGCAAAGCGCGCATCAAACGCTTACATGGCGGCGATGGACGCAAAGCATCTCGGCAAGCAATCCGAGCTTCCCGCCTCTCCCGAAGCGGCGGTGCTCGACTATGTTCCCAATCCGCGTAGCGGTACGCGCTATCTGGTGCGCTTTGCTGCGCCGGAATTCACCTCGCTCTGCCCGATCACCGGCCAGCCCGATTTCGCGCATCTGGTGATCGACTATGTGCCGCGCGAGACCATCGTCGAATCCAAGTCGCTCAAGCTGTTCCTCGGATCGTTCCGCAATCACGGCGCCTTCCACGAGGATTGCACCGTGGGCATCGGCCAGCGGCTGTTCGACGAGATGAAGCCCGAATGGCTGCGCATCGGCGGATACTGGTATCCGCGCGGCGGCATCCCGATCGACGTATTCTGGCAATCAGGCGAGCCGCCGGCGGGCGTCTGGGTCCCCGCGCAGGACGTTCCGGGCTATCGGGGACGCGGCTGAGGGCGCGATTTGCATCGCTTCGGCGAATCTGTATGCTGCGTTGCACAAATATGGCAACCATATTGCCTGAGAGGAGTTGGGAGGTCGCAAGGGGCTGAAAAGCCCAATTAATGTGCGCTCGCGAAAGGAATGGGATGACGACTCGGCCCAACGCTCCGCTAGTCCGGCACTTGGCCCTGATCGGCAACTTCCTTCCGCGCAAATGCGGCATCGCGACCTATACCACCGACACCTATAACGCGCTCAAGGCCCGCTTCCCCGAAATGCAGGTCGACGTCTATGCGATGGACGACCATCCGGGCCGCTATGCCTATCCGCCCGAAGTGACGGGCGCGATCCCGCAGAACGACCGTACTGCCTATCTCGACACTGCGCGCGCGATCGAGGCGAGCGGGGCGCAGGCGCTGTGGGTTCAGCATGAATATGGCATCTATGGCGGCCCCGCGGGCGACCTGCTGATCGCGATGCTCGACCGGCTGTCGCTGCCGGTGATCGCGACGCTCCACACCGTGCTGGAACGGCCGAGCGCCGACGAGCGCCGGGTGATGGAAGCGCTGCTGCGCCGCGCGTCGAAGGTGATCGTGATGGCCGAGAAGGGCCGCGATATCCTGAAGCGCGTCCATGGCGTCGACGATCGCAAGATCGAGACGGTGCCGCACGGTGTGCCCGATCGCATGCTGGCCGACCCGGCCTCGTTCAAGCCCGCCTTCGGCTGGGCGGGACGCGACGTGATCCTGACCTTCGGCCTGCTTGCGCCCAACAAGGGCATCGAATCGATGATCGAGGCGATGCCGGCGATTGTCGCGAAGCATCCCAGGGCGTTGTACGTCGTACTGGGGGCGACCCATCCCAATCTGGTGGCGCATGAGGGCGAGGTCTATCGCGAGCGGCTGACTGCGCTGGCGGCAGAGCGGGGCGTAGCGGCGCATGTCCAGTTCATCGACGCGTTCGTCGAGCATGACGCGCTGATCGACTATCTGCAGGCGGCGGATATCTATGCCACGCCCTATACCAATCCCGCGCAGATCACCTCGGGCACGCTCTCCTACGCGGTGGGCGTGGGCAAGGCGGTGGTCTCCACCCCTTACGTCCATGCGACCGAGATCCTGGCGGACGATCATGGCGTGCTGGTCGGGTTCGAGGACAGCGCCGGGTTCGCCCGCGAGATCGACCGTCTGTTGAGCGACGGCAATGCACGCGCCGAATTGTCGGCGCGCGCCTATGCGAGAGGCCGGACCATGTTGTGGCCGCGCCTCGCTGAACAGGTAGTAACGGCCATCGAAAGCATCGTGGAAAAAAAGTCCCATCGGATCGTCAAGCCGAGGGCTGAGCTCTCGGTGCTGGCGCCCGATATCGCCGCGGTCGAGCGGATGAGCGACGCGACCGGCATGCTTCAGCATTCGATCTATTCGATTCCCGACCGCCGCCACGGCTATTGCATCGACGACAATGCCCGCGCGCTGATCCTGATGTGCCAGCTGGCCGATCTGGACGAGAGCCTGCGCGACAAATGGACGACGGTCTACTCCAGCTTCGTCCAGCATGCGTGGAACCCCGATGCGCGGCGCTTCCGCAACTTCATGAATTTCGACCGGACCTGGTGCGAGGATGCCGGGTCGGAGGATTCGAACGGCCGGGCGATCTGGGCGCTGGGCGTCACTGCGCGCGACGCCAAGGCGCAGAAGCATCGCGACTGGGCCTCGGCGATGTTCGACAATACCGCCTCGATCGCGCTGGAACTGGGCAGCCCGCGCGCACATGCCTTTGCCATGTTGGGTGCGGCGGCGATGCTCGAGGCGCATCCGGGCCATGCCCTGTCCAGGCTGATCCTGACCCGCTTCGGCGAGGAGCTGATCGCGCTGCTCGACGCGGCGCGGCGGCCGGAATGGCAGTGGTTCGAGATCGTGCTGGCCTATGACAATGCCCGGCTGCCCGAGGCGCTGCTGCGCGCCGGGACCGCGCTGGGCCGTAGCGACTTCACCCGCGTCGGGCTGGAGACGCTCGACTGGATCGTCGGGCTGCAAACCTCGCCTGAGGGCCGGTTCCGCGCGGTCGGCACCGAGAGTTTCGGCCGCGCCTATCAGGAGCCGATGCAGTTCGACCAGCAGCCGCTAGAGGCTCAAGCGACGATCGACGCGTGCGTGGCCGCGCTGGCCGCGACCGGCGAGGCGCGCTGGGCCGAGGAAGCGATGCGCGCCTATCGCTGGTATCTGGGCGGCAACGATCTCGATCTGCCGCTGGCGACGGCGCAGGATGGCGGCTGTTTCGACGGGCTGATGCCCACCGGATTGAACCGGAATCAGGGCGCCGAGTCGATTTTGGCACTGCAACTGGCCAGCTGCGCGATTTCGAGGCTTTCAAAGGGCCGGACGATCGTGGCAGGACCGGAACGCGTCGTCGCTTGACCTCGATCAGCTACGGCGCGGGGCGGCCATTTCCCGGGGGTAGTGAATGCTGGAACTGTTCAACCACGCTCTGCGGCTGAAGGCTGATCCTTCGCGTGTCGTGGTTCGTCCGTTCCACATTGCCTGGCAGTCCGACGGCACCGGGCCGAGCCGCAGCGAGCGGCTGGTGCGCGAAGTGCTCGACATGTCGCCCGGCGAAGCGCGCCAGCAGCTCGAGATCGTGCTGAAGGATTTCGAGGCGCGGCACTGGCAGACGCGGCGCGTGTTCATGACCCGGTACGACGAGATCGAGACCATGCTCGGCCTCAACGGCAGCGAGATCGGCGACGAGAAGCGCCAGCTGATCGGCGCCTATTTCTGCCACGAATACAGCTATGCCGCAGCGGCCCTGATGAACCCCAGCGCCGTGCCGCATTACGACCAGTCGGGCATGCCCAAGGGAAGCTTGCGCATCCTGATGAGCCTGCGTGCGGTGGGCGAAGGCCATATCTCGTCGGTGGCGTTCCGCGAGGGGATCATCACCGCCAAGAACGAGCTGACCTTGGCACCCGAGCCGCCCTTCGCGACCGCGGCGGATTCGCACGAGGACGAGGACCATATCCCCGAAGGGCCGGTGACGGTCTATCGCCATCGCGACTCCACGCTGTCGGGTACCGTCATCTTCCCGATCACCCGCGCGCAATCCAACGGATTGGAGGATCTGCGCATCTGCCACTTCTTCCATGACGATGGCAGCGAGGAGTGGATCGGGACCTATACCGCGTACAACGGATCGCAGATCCAGTCCGAGCTGCTGATGACGAACGACTGGCGCGAGTTCCGCCTCGTCCCGATGACCGGCAGCGCGGCGCGCAACAAGGGCATGGCGCTGTTCCCGCGCAAGGTGGGCGGCAAGTACATGATGCTCGGCCGGCAGGACGGCGAGAACATCTTCCTGCACAGCTCCGACACCATCACCCATTGGGAGGGCGGCGAGAAATTGCTGACCCCGGAATACCCATGGGAGCTGGTGCAGATGGGCAATTGCGGCCCGCCGATCGAGACGAGCGAGGGCTGGCTGGTGCTGACCCATGGCGTCGGCGCGATGCGCAAATATTCGATCGGTGCGGCTTTGCTCGATCTCGACGACCCGTCGAAGGTGATCGGCCGGACCAAGGAGCCGATCCTGGCCGCGGCGGATCAGGACCGCGAAGGCTATGTCCCCAACGTGGTCTATACCTGCGGCGCGATCCGCCACGGCGAGAAGCTGTTCATCCCCTATGGGGTGGCGGACAGCTCGGTCGCGTTCGCGTTCGTGCCGATCAAGTCGCTGCTGGATCAGATGCGCTAGGATGGGCGATCGGGCTGCGGAACTTCACACTGGCTTCACACTGATCGCGGGGTTCGCGGCGGTGGTGGAGCCGTTGCGGCGCTCGGGGTTTGCGATGTCAAAGAGCAGCCGCGGGTTTCCCGGCGTGCCGAG
This sequence comes from Sphingomonas sp. AOB5, assembly GCF_029433115.1. GTDB lineage: Bacteria > Pseudomonadota > Alphaproteobacteria > Sphingomonadales > Sphingomonadaceae > Sphingomonas. The sequence continues at coordinate 79,885 of NZ_JARNTV010000012.1, forward strand.
CCAAGCAGGCGAAATCCAACATTGCAAGGGTGGTGCCGCGAAGCTCGATCGGCATTTCGCCAATCCTCCCCCGGAGGGGGAGGTGGCAGCCGCAGGCTGACGGAGGGGTATTATCCGCGGGCGATGTTGTCTGTGGAGACTACCCCTCCACCGCTTCGCGGTCCCCCTCCCCCTCCGGGGGAGGATTCTTCTAGCAACGCTGAAAGTTGGTTCGCGTCAGGCGGTGATCAGCTTCTTCGTGTTCCGGTAAAGCAGCCAGACCAGCCCGAAGAACGCGACCGGCGCGGCCAGTTCGGCGATGTGCGCGAAGCTTTCCGGGGCCAGCGCCAGCGGGGCATCGCTGCCGGTTGCCGCGACGATGCCGGCGAAGGTCACGCCGAACAGGCTCTCGCCGACGATCAGGCCGGTTGCCGCCAGCACGCCCATCCGCTCGGCGAATTCCGGGTTGGCGGTGCGCTTGGCCCAGCGGTCGTAGAAATGGCCGATCAGCGCGCCGACCGGGATCAGCAGGGTGAGCGCCATCGGCAGATAGATGCCCATGCCGACGCCCAGCGGATGCAGCCGCAGCTTGCCGGTGCGCTGGAGAATCTCGTCGAGCGCGATGATGCCGATGCCGATGGCGGCACCGATGCCGATCAGGCTCCAGTCGAGATCGCCGCCGAGAACACCCTTCGCCAGCGATGAGATCAGCGCCGCCTGCGGGGCCGCGAGCGCGGTATCCTTGGCGTTCGGCGCGCCCTGGAAGGTGAAGGCGGTGTTGAGCAGGTCGAGCACCGGCGGGATGACGAGGCTGCCGAAGATCACGCCGAGGATCAGCGCGAACTGCTGCTTCCACGGCGTCGCGCCGACGATCTGGCCGGTCTTGAGATCCTGAAGATTGTCGTTCGAGATGGTTGCGACCGAAAAGACGATGGCCGTCGAGAACAGCGCATAGGCGACCAGCGCGCGGGTGCGCTCCGCATCTTCGCTATGGCCGAACAGCGCGACCAGCATCAGCGAGACGACCAGTACGGCGAGAATGCCGACGCCCGAAACCGGCGAGTTGGACGCGCCGATCAGGCCGGCCATATAGCCGCACACCGCCGCGATCACGAGACCGACCACCACGACAAAGGCGAGCGTCGCGCCGATGGCGGTCAGCGGCATGTCGTGCACGGGGCCGCCGGTGGAGAAGTCCCAGAGCAGCCAGGCGATGGGCGCGAGCATGGCGACGCTGACGCCTGCGACGATGCCGATGGGCAGATCGCGTTCGGTCAGGTCGAGCGATTGCCCTCCGGCGCGGGCGCGCGACGCGGCCAGTGCGGACGTGACACCGCGCGCGATGGGGCCGAGGATCTTGAGCAGGGTCCAGATCGCGGCGACGCCGATCGTACCGGCACCGATCATGCGGACATCGTTGCGGAAGACGGTGCGCACCACCGTGTCGAGCTCGCCCGGCACGCCGCTGGTGAAGATCGGCATCAGCACCGCCCAGGCGATCAGCATGCCGATGAACATGGCGATGCCGACCGAGATGCCGACCAGATGGCCGACGCCGATCAGCGCCATCGACCAGCTGGTCGAGACGCCGCTGGCGCTGGCGCCGATCTTGAAATTCTTGGCAGCCTCGGCCGCGACGAACTTGAACGATGCGGCGAGCGAATAGGCGGCGGCGGCAAGCGAGCCGATCACGATGACCTTCAGCCCGCGCATATTCTCGACATCGCCTTCGCGCGATCCCGCGCCGACCTTGAGCACTTCGCCCGCGGCGACGCCTTCGGGATAGGGCAGGTCCGATCCGGTCACGAGCGCGCGGCGCAGCGGGACCGAGAACATCACGCCGAGAATGCCGCCGACCGCGCAGACCGCGGCGGTGGTCCAATAGGGGAAGCCTTGCCACCAGCCGACCATGATCAGGCCCGGCAGCACGAAGATGATCGCGGCCAGCGTGCCCGCGGCACTCGCAATGGTCTGGACGATATTGTTCTCGAGGATGGTCGAGGTCGAGACGAAGCGCAGCAGCGCCATCGAGATCACCGCGGCGGGGATCGAGGTGGCGAAGGTGATGCCGACCTTGAGGCCGAGATAGACGTTCGCGGCAGTGAACAACACGGTGATCAGGCCACCGAGCAGGATGCCGCGGAACGTCAGCTCGATCATCGGGCGGGAAGGGGCGCTTGCCATTATCGGGTAAACTCCGGGCGCAAAACGGCCAAGAGTCGCACTGCTCCGGCACTTGTTGTGACTCTTGGGCGCGCCTGCTTGCTCTTTCGGGGTAAATCGAGACCGTCTCCGTCAGGATGCGACAGCGCGTGCATGGCGATATCGTGACAGCGGAATGCGGTGTAGGACAGCGTTTTCTGACGGGAGCGGATGATGCGGATCGGCTGGGCGGGATTGGCGGCGGTGATGCTGGCGGTGCCGGCTTCCGCGCAGCAGATGGTCCGCGTCGGCCCGGACGTGCAGGTGCTGACCGGCACCAGCGGCAATGTCGTCATGGCGCGCGTGCCGGGCGGCGTGCTGATCGTCGACGACGAGCGGCCGGGCGATGTCGCCGAGATCGAGGCGGCGGCGCAAAAGGCGTTCGGTGCGCCGGTCGTCACGGTGATCAACACCCATTGGCATCTCGATCACAGCGGCGGGAATGCGGCGTTCCGCGGCAAGGGCGCGTCGGTGATCGCGCATCGCAACGTGTGCATCCGCCGCAGCACCGATCAGTTCATGCCGGCCTATAACCGCACGATTCCTGCCGCGGCGCCGGGGGAATTGCCGGACGTGTTGTTCGACGATTCGCTGGCACTGTTCGCGGGCGGCGAAGTGGTGACGCTGACCCATGCGCCGAACGCGCATACCGATGGCGATGCGATCGTGCGGTTCGGCGGCGCGAACCTGATCCATATGGGCGACCTGTATTTCAACGGCATCTGGCCGTTCATCGACCGCGCGAGCGGCGGCAGCGTGCAGGGTATGATCCGCGCAGTGGATGTCGCGCTGGAGCGGGCGGATGCGAAGACGGTGATCGTGCCGGCACATGGCGCCTTGTCCGACCGGGCGGGACTGAAACGCTATCGCGCGATGCTGGTCGGCGTGCGCGACGCGGTGCGCCGCCGGATCGCGCGGGGCGAGACGCTGGCGCAGGTGGTGGCCGCGAAACCCGCTGCGAAGTGGCGCGCGGGGATGGTGGGGAATGAGGACGGGTTCGTGGGGGCGGTGTACGAGAGTTTGAAGGTTGGGGTGGCGCCGTCGCCGGGGATCGTGGCGCGCGGGGTTTGCGCTAGCTGAAACTCCCCTCCCCAGCAAAGGCTGGGGGCCAGTTGCCGAGGTTTCAGTTACGGAGTGCGATGCGCGCCATCATCGTTTTCCAGACTGGACCCCAGCCTTCGCTGGGGAAGGCGAGAAGAGGAGGGAGCTAAGTGGCGGGCTTCGTCTACATCATGGCCAGCGCGCGTAACGGGACGATCTATATCGGTTCGACCGTCGACCTTGCGAAGCGGGCATGGGAGCATCGCAATGGTGTGATTCCCGGGTTTACGCGGAAGCATGGATGCAAGTTGCTCGTGTGGTTCGAAGCGCATGACGAGACCGAGTCCGCGCGGGTCCGTGAGTTGCGGATGAAGGCCTGGAAGCGGGACTGGAAGATCCGGGAGATCGAGGGGATGAACCCGGATTGGGAGGATCTGTTCGAGAAGATCGCGAACGGTTGATCCTCTGTCCCTTCCTTCCTTCCCCAGCGAAGGCTGGGGCCCAGCTGCCGAGGTTCTCGTGATGATGCGCTGAACATCCCAACTGGCGTTTGCCAGCCTGGGCCCCAGCCTTCGCTGGGGAAGGAAGAAATAGAAGGGGAAGGAGAGCGGTGAGGGTTACTACCGCCCCTTGAACAGCCCGCCCAAGATGCCGCGGACCAGGCCGCCGACCACGCTGGCGCCGATGCCGCTTTTCTTGCCGAACACGGCCTTCGACACTTCGCCGGCAACCGCGCGGCCTGCGGCGGACGAGGCGCTGCGGGTGGCGGAGGTGATGGCGCGGTTCCAGGGGTTGTTGGCGGCTTCGCGTTCGGCGGCGCGCTGGGCCTGGGCTTCGAGCTTCGCCTGGCGATCGGCCTCGCGCTGCTGGGCGAGGGCTGCGCGTTCGGCTTCCTTGGCGAGCCTTGCGTCTTCCTTCTGCTTCGCGGCGGCGGCCTTTTCGGCTTCGGTCTTGGCCGCGGCTTCGGCAGCGGCGGCGCTGGCTTCGGCGCCCTTGGCGGCGAGCAGTTCCTCGGCGGATTCGCGGTCGATCAGCGTATCGTATTTCGCCCCGACCGCGTCGGTCTGGACCAGCACGCCGCGTTCGACCGGCGTGATCGGGCCGACACGCGAGCGGGGCGGCTTGATCAGGGTGCGCTCGACCGGGGCAGGCGAGCCGTCGGGCTGGAGCAGCGAGACGAGCGCTTCGCCGACCTTCAGCTCGGTGATCGCGGTGGTCACGTCGACGCCGGGATTGGCGCGGAAGGTCTCGGCGGCGGCCTTTACCGCGGCCTGATCGCGCGGGGTGAAGGCGCGCAGGGCATGCTGGACTCGGTTGCCGAGCTGGCCCGCGACGGTATCGGGAATGTCGATCGGGTTCTGCGTGATGAAATAGACGCCGACGCCCTTCGAACGGATCAGGCGGACGACCTGCTCGACCTTTTCGAGCAGCGCCTTGGGCGCGTCGTTGAACAGCAGATGCGCCTCGTCGAAGAAGAAGCAGAGCACCGGCTTGTCGGGATCGCCGACTTCGGGGAGCGATTCGAACAGCTGGCTGAGCATCCACAGCAGGAAGGTGGCGTAGAGGCGGGGGCTGGCCATCAGCTTGTCGGCGGCGAGGATGTTGACCACGCCGCGGCCCTTGTCGTCGGTGGCGAGGAAGTCCGACATGGTCAGCGCGGGTTCGCCGAAGAACGCTTCGCCGCCCTGCGAACGCAGCTGGAGCAACGAGCGCTGGATCGCGCCGACCGACTGCTTCGAGACATTGCCATAGGTGGTGGTCAGCTCGTCCGCGCGCTCGGCGCAATGGGCGAGCATCGACTGGAGATCGTCGAGATCGAGGATCAGCAGCCCTTCCTTGTCGGCGACGGTGAAGGCGATGGTGAGCACGCCTTCCTGCACATCGTTCAGGTCCATCAGCCGGGCGAGGAGGAGCGGACCCATCTCGCTGATGGTGGTGCGGATCGGATGGCCCTGCTGGCCGTACAGGTCCCAGAGCTGGGCGGGATTGTCGCCATAGGTCCAGTCGGCATAGCCGATCTCGGCGGCGCGAGCGGCGAAGATCTCGTGCGTCTTGGTGGTGGGCGAACCGGCCATGGCGAGGCCGGAGAGATCGCCCTTCACGTCGGCCACGAAGGTGGGGACGCCCGCGGCAGACAGGCTTTCGATGATGCCCTGGATAGTGACGGTCTTGCCGGTGCCGGTGGCACCCGCGATCAGCCCGTGGCGATTGGCGCGCTTGAGCACCAGATCGATGGCCTTGCCGCCGCCCTGCCCGATGAAGATGCTCGTCCCGTCCGTCATCGCCACGCTCCCGATTACGCCCTAGCCATGCGCCAGAGCGATGCGGCTCGCAAGGGATGGCTTTACGCATTGCAGCTGCGTCGCCAAGCTTGCTGGAGGGAGGGCCGAACCATGAGCGAGCCGACGACATTGCTGATCCCCAAAATGGGGAATTTCTACGACCGGATCGCGATGCCGGGGGCCTGGGTGCTGCTGCGGCTGTGCGTGGGCGGACTGCTGATGGTCGAGGGCTGGCCGAAGATCGTCGATCCGCTGGCGATGACCGGGTTCGTCGAGGGGATCGGTTTCTGGCCGGGCTGGTTCTGGTCGCCGCTGCTGGCGGTACTGCAGTTCGTCGGCGGGTTCATGATCGCGATCGGACTGCTGACCCGGCCGGTGGCGCTGGCCAATGCGGTGATGCTGGCGATCACGCTCTGGTTCCACATGGCGCATCCCTATGGCGATGCGTTCCTGACGCAGGCGGGGATCGCGGCGCTGGAAGCCGACAAGGCGGTGTTGTTCACGGCGGATGCGGCGCGGCCGCTGGCCGATGGCGGCGCGCGGTTCCTGGCGCTGATGCAGCACAAGGCCGAGTTCCTCTCGGCGATCTGGACGCTGGCGGTGCTGCTGGTGGCCGCGGCTGGCGGCGGACCGCTGTCGGTGGACCGGAGCCTGTTGAAGCGAGAGGTGTGAGGACAAAATCCTCCCCCGCAAGGGGGAGGTGGCGCCGAAGGCGACGGAGGGGGAGGACACCCCAACCTCCGTTCTGGAATCCTCCCCCTCCGTCAGCTGCGCAGACACCTCCCCCTGGCGGGGGAGGATTGGCTGAAAAACCAAAAGGGCCGGAGCTTTCGCCCCGGCCCTTTGCTTTGCCGTGCGGGCTGGATCAGCCCGGGATGTCGACCGGCACGAACTGGCCGAAATTGCCGCGCTGGACGAAGAGCAGGACCTGCTTGCGGCCCGCGCCCTTGGTCGCCGCGACGATCTTGGCGACGTCGGCGGCGCTCGCGACCGGCTGGCGGTTGATCGAGACGATCACGTCGCCGCGCTGGATGCCCTTGGCCGCGACGTCGCTGGCCGGATCGACGCGATCGATCACGACGCCCTGGGTACGCGGATCGATGCGCAGTTCCTGCGCGATGCCGGGGGTCAGCGGGATGACCTGCACGCCGAGCGAAGCTGCCGCGTTCACCGTCGGTGCGCCGGGCATGCCGCCCTCCGCATCCGGATCGAACTGGCTCGCGGCGAGCTGTTCGTCGGTCGGGCGGGTGCCGACGGTGACGGTCAGCGAGACGTTCTTGCCGTCGCGGATCACGGTGATCGGCACCTTGGTGCCCGGCTTCAGATTGGCGACGAGATAGCTGAGCGTCTGATCGCGGGTGACGTCCTTGTCGCCGACCTTGACGATCACGTCGCCCTGCTTGACCCCGGCCTTGTCGGCGGCCTGACCCGGCTCGACGCGCGAGATCAACGTGCCGCGACCCTTGGGCACGTCGAGCGCGGTGGCGATATCGTCGGTCACGTCCTGCATCAGCACGCCGAGATAGCCGCGCGTGACCGCGCCGCCCTTCATCAGCGTCTCGATGATCGGACGCGCTTCCTCGGTCGGGATCGCGAAGCCGATGCCGACATTGCCGCCGGTGGGCGACAGGATCTGCGAGTTGATGCCGATGACGTTGCCCGACAGATCGAACATCGGGCCGCCCGAATTGCCGCGGTTGATCGAGGCGTCGGTCTGGATGAAGCGGTCATAGGCGCCGCCCTGGCCGGTGACGCGATGCACCGCCGAGATGATGCCCGCGGTCACCGAACCGCCAAGGCCGAACGGATTGCCGATCGCGACGACCCAGTCGCCGACGCGCGCCTTGGACGAATCGCCGAAACGGACGAAGGGGAGGTTCTCGCCATCGATCTTGAGCACCGCCAAATCCGACGAAGGATCGCGGCCGACCAGACGCGCGGTGAATTCGCGATTGTCGGGCAGGGTCACCTTGATCGATTCGACCACCGCGCCGCGCGCGCCCGCCGAGATCACATGGTTGTTGGTGACGACATAGCCGTCCGCCGAGATGATGAAGCCCGAACCGAGAGATTCGGCCTGCCGCGTGGCGGGCTGGCCGTTCTGCGGCTGTTGCGGAACCATCCGCTCGAGCGGGGTGCCGGCGAAGGGATTGGTGTTCACCTGCACGCGCTGGGTGGTCGAGATATTGACCACCGCGGGCTGCAGCTTGGCGACCATGTCGGCAAAGCTCATCGGCGCGCCCGGACGGGGGGCGGAAGCGACTTCGATCGCGCCGGGTTCGTTCTGCGCAGTCTGTGCGCCGGCAGGCTGGTGGATCGCGAGCGTGGCGGCGGCGCCGCTCAGCAGGGCGGCAGTGGCTAGGGCGTAGGCGTAACGCACAGTGGCATTCCTCATCAAGCGGACCTCAGACGAAATTGCGTCCGATCCGAAGTGTCGCGCCGGAAATCTGAACGGCGATTGAATATGAACGAATCGAAAGGCTCATCGTTGCCCCATGAATTCGCGCAGATAGCTGTTCTGGGGCGAGAGGATGATCGACGTCGAACCCTTGTTCGTCTGATCGTTGACGAAGGTATAGCGGTACGACTGCATCGCGCGGAAGAAGCCGTAGAATTCCGGATCCTTGTTGAACGCCGCGGCATAGATGCGCGAACGCTCCGCCTCGGCATTGGCGCGGATGATCTGCGCGTCGCGGAAACCCTGGGCACGGATGGTTGCGGCTTCCTGGCGGCGCGCGGTACGCATCCGCTCGAACGCGCTGTCGAGCGGCGAGCCGGTCGGCAGATCGGCATGCTTGATCCGCACGTCGACGATCTCGACGCCATATTGCGCCGCGAGCTTCTGCAGCGAGCTCTGGATATTATCCATTACCTGGCCGCGCTCGGGGCTGAGCAGGGTGGCGAAGGGCACGCGGCCCAGTTCGTTGCGCAGCGCCGATCCGAACAGCGGCTCGAGCCGCGAAATGACTTCGGCCTCGGTCTTGGCCGTCTGCCACATCAGCAGCGGATCGACGACGCGGAAGCGGGCAAAGGCATCCACTTCGAGCCGGAGCTGATCGGTGGAGAGCACCGGCTGGTTCTGAAGCTCGATATCGAGCACGCGCTTGTCGACCCACACCACCTGATCGAGGAACGGGATGCGGAAGATCACGCCCGCGCCGGTCTGGCCATAGCGCTGACCCGGCTGATAGGCGTTGATCGGCGCGCCATAGGGCGTGTTCATGCGCAGGATCACCGCCTGCTTCGTCTCGGGCACGACCACGAACGAGCTGAACACGAGCAGCAGAACGGCCAGCGCGATGCCGCCGAGCGTGATCGGATTGCGATACCAGCTGTTGCTCATCGTGCGCCTCCCGCGCGCGGTTGCGCCGCCTTGACTTCGGGCGGGTTCTCCTCCCGGCGCGGCTGCATGCCGGGCAGGGGCAGATAGGTGTTCACGCCGGGCGATTCGATGATGGTCTTGTCGGTCTTCGACAGGATCTGTTCCATCGTCTCGTAATACATGCGGCGGCGAGTCACCTCGGGCGCGAGCTTGTACTGTTCGTAGATCTTGTCGAACTCGGCGGCCTCACCCTGCGCCTGGGCGATCACGCGCTGCGAATAGCCGTTCGCGTCGTTCTTCGCGGCCTGGGCATCCTGCTGCGCGGCGGTGACGTCCTTGAACGCCTCGTCCACCTGCGACGGGGCGCTGGCATTCTTGATCGCGACGCCGCGGATGCGGACGCCGGCCTGATATTCGTCGAGGATCTGCTGCATCATCGCCTGCACGCGCGCTTCGATCCGGGCACGGCCGTTACCGATCGTGTCGTTGAGCGACGAAGTGGCGACGACGGCGCGCATCGCCGTTTCCGCGGTGGCGCGGACGGTGCTGTCGGTGTCCTTGAACTGGAAGGCGTAATCGGACGGGTTCACGATGTCCCAGCGCACCGAATAGGCGAGATCGACGATATTCTGATCGCTGGTCAGCATCAGGTTCGGACCCGATTCCTTCGGGAAATTCTCTTCGCGCACATTGGTGACGTCGATCACCTGAACGGTGCTGATCGGATAGGGCAGGCTGAAGCGGTAGCCCGGCTCGAGCGTACCCGAATAGCGGCCGAGCGTGCTGACCACGCCGCGTTCCTGCGTGCTGATCGGATGGAAGGCGGTGAGCGCCAGCCACAGCAGCAGCAGCGCGCCACCGGCGAGATACCAGATCAGGGGGCCGGCAGGCAGGCCGGGCACGCCGCCGCCGAAGCCGCCGCCACCTCCACCGCCGCC
>NZ_JARNTV010000120.1 GCF_029433115.1 Sphingomonas sp. AOB5
CCGGCCCGCTCCCCCACCCGGCCTCCCACAGAATATGCTGGATGGGAGGCCGGGTGGGGGAGCGGGCCGGTGCCGCATCCCAAGGCGTGTCCCAAAGATTACAGCCGCCTAACACCGCTGTTCAGGGGCTATTCAATGCCCGATCCCTATGCCAGACCCATGGCAATGCTTGTGAAACCCGTTCTGATTGCATGTCTGGCAGCGTCCGCGCTCGCCGGCGGGACGGCGTTGGGCGCGCGCGACTGGCAGGATGGCGGTCAGGAGGCCGCGAGCCAGCGCCGCCAGACCGGCGGCCTGCTGCCGTTGCGGGTGATCGAGGCGCGGGTAAAGCCGATGATGCCCGGCGCACAATATCTCGGTTTCGACTTCGATCCGCAGACGAACATTTACACGCTCAAATTCCTGCGCAATGGATCGGTGATCTGGGTGGACGTCGATGGCCGCACCGGCCGGATACTCCGCAAGACCGGTAACTAGCGTTCCACAGCACGCGCGGGCGAGGAAAACATAATGCGACTCCTGATCGTCGAGGACGAACCCACTCTGGGCCAGCAGCTCCGCAACGCGCTGGAAGGCGCGGGCTATGCGGTCGATCTCGCCACCGATGGCGAGGAGGGACATTTCCTCGGGAGCACCGAGCAATATGACGCGATCATCCTCGACCTGGGCCTGCCCGAGGTCGACGGGCTGACCGTGCTCGACCGCTGGCGCCGCGAGGGCCGTACCGCCCCTGTGCTGGTGCTGACAGCGCGTGACAGCTGGTCGGACAAGGTGGCGGGACTCGATGCGGGTGCGGACGACTATGTCGCCAAGCCGTTCCAGACCGAGGAGCTGATCGCTCGCCTGCGCGCGCTGATCCGCCGCGCATCGGGCAACGCGTCGGCCGAGCTGACCGCGGGCGATATCCGTCTCGACACGCGTTCGGGCAAGGTCACCAAGGACGGCGAGCCGGTGAAGCTGACCGCGCAGGAATACAAGCTGCTGAGCTACCTGCTCCATCACAAGGGCAAGGTGGTCAGCCGTACCGAGCTGATCGAGCATATCTACGATCAGGATTTCGACCGCGATTCGAACACGATCGAAGTCTTCGTGACCCGCATCCGCAAGAAGCTGGGTCCCGACGTGATCACCACCATCCGCGGGCTGGGCTACAGCCTCGAGGAACCCGCCAACGCCTGACCCGCGTCGCGGCCGAACGGAGATTCTGGTGGCCGACAGCGAGCCGCAACCCCGCGCCTATGTCCGCGTGACCGGATCGGTCAGCCGCCGCATGATCTTCATTGCGGCGGGCTGGATCCTGTTGCTGCTGGTCGGTGGCGGCTATGCGCTCGACCGGGTTCTGGTGAGCGCGGTCACCAAGAATTTCGACGAGCAGCTGAAATTGCTGGTCAATTCGATGATCGTCTCGTCCGAGCTGGGGCCGACGGGCGAAGTGGTGCTGAGCCGCGAGCTGGCCGACCAGCGATTCCTCGAGCCGAATTCGGGTGCGTACTGGCAGATCAGCGGTACCGGGTTCGAGACCTTCCCCTCGCGATCGCTGTGGGACCGGCGGCTGAAGGTGCAGCCGGCGCATCAGGATCAGGACATCCATTATTACGACAGCGACGAGTTTCCCGATCAGCGGCTGCGCATCGCCGAGATCGACCTGACGCTGCCCAATTCCAAGGTCCGCTGGCGGTTCCAGGTGGCACAGGCGCGCGACACGCTCGACGCGCAGATCGGCGCGCTGCGGCAGACTCTGGTGCGCAGCTTCCTGCTGCTCGGCTTCGGACTGATCTTTATGGCCGCGATGCAGACCTGGTTCGGTCTTAGCCCGCTTCGCAAGCTGCGTACCGAGATCGCGCGGCTGCGCGCCGGGCAATCGACGCGGATCGAGGGGGCGATGCCCGCCGAAGTCGCGCCGATGGTCGAGGAGCTGAACGCGCTGGTCGAACATAACGACCGGCAGGCGGAGGAAGCGCGGCGGCATGCCGGCAACCTCGCGCATGCGCTGAAGACGCCGCTGAGCGTGATCATGAACGCAGCGGCGGCGGGGCAGGCCGATCTGGCACCCAGCGTGATCCGGGAAGCGCGGACGATGCGCCGCCAGATCGACCATCACCTTGCTCGTGCCCGAGCGGTCGGCCGCCGTGGGAGTGCGCATAGCCGCGCGGCGGTGTGGCCCTCGATCGAGGCGGTCGAGCGGGCGGTGGCGCGACTCTATCCCAATGTTCGCATCGATATCGACGGGACCAAAGACGCGGTGGCGCATATCGAGCGGCAGGATCTGGACGAGATCCTCGGCAATCTGGTCGAGAATGCCGCGAAATATGGCGGGGGCAGCGTGTTCGTGACCGCCAGCGTGCAATCGGGCTTCGTCGAGATCATGGTCGAGGACGATGGCCGCGGTATTCCCGAGGCCGACCGGATTCGTATCTTCGATCGCGGCGTGCGGCTCGATTCGGGCAAGCCCGGGACGGGCCTGGGCATGGCGATCGTGCGCGACGTGGTGGAGATTTACGACGGCACCGTAAGCCTCGAGGAAAGCGAGGATCTGGGCGGGTTGCTCGTGCGGATGCGGCTGCCTGCGGCGGGCTAAAGCTGCTTGCCGTGCCTGCCGGCGAGATCGACGACATATTGCCATGCGACCCGGCCCGAGCGGCTGCCGCGGCGCGTTGCCCAGTTGATCGCTTCGGCGGGATCGAAGCTGAGGCCGTGCGCATCGGCATAGCCCTGGACGATCTCGACATAGGTATCCTGATCGATGACGTGGAAGCCGAGTGACAGGCCGAACCGGTCGGCCAGCGCCAGGCTGTCGTCGATCGAATCGCGCGGATTGATCGCGCTCGATTGCTCGGCGAGGTCGCGCGGGATCAGGTGGCGGCGGTTCGAGGTGACCAGCAGGCGGGCGTTGGCCGGACGAGCCTCCGCGCCGCCTTCGAGCATCGAGCGCAGCGCGCGGGCGTCGCCTGCTGCGTCGAAGCCGAGATCGTCGAGGAAGATCGCAAAGGCGCGCGGGATCGGGGCGATATGCGCGAACAGTTCGGGCAGCTGGTCGAGATGGAGCGTGACCGCCTCGATCAGCGTGAGATTGCCGCCTTCGCCCTGCACCTGTGCCACCGCGCTCTTGACCACCGCCGACTTGCCGGTGCCGCGCGCCCCCCACAGCAGCACGTCCTGCGCGGCATGGCCGGCGGCGAGGCGGGTGAGGTTGGCGACCA
>NZ_JARNTV010000121.1 GCF_029433115.1 Sphingomonas sp. AOB5
CTCCGGCGCCCGCCGCCGCGGCTGCGCCCTCGGCCGACGAGATCGCCCGCGCCGCCGGCGATTCGATCCGCGCGATGATGCTGATCCGCACCTATCGCGTGCGCGGTCACCTTGCCGCCAATCTCGATCCGCTCGGCCTCGCCCGGCAGGAACTGCCCGCGGACATGACGCCGGAATATCACGGCTTCTCGGGCGCCGATCTCGATCGTCCCATCTATCTCGGCGGCGCGCTGGGCCTGCAGCAGGCAAGCGTCCGCGAGATCGTCTCGATCCTTCAGGCCAATTACTGCGGCAATGTCGGCCTCGAATATATGCACATCTCGGACGTGGAGGAGCGCCGCTTCCTCCAGGACCGGATGGAGGGCAAGGACAAGGCCATCCAGTTCTCGCCGGAAGGCAAGAAGGCGATCCTGAGCAAGGTCATCGAGGCCGAGCAGTGGGAGAAGTTCCTGGGCCGCAAATATGTCGGCACCAAGCGCTTCGGCCTCGACGGCGGCGAAGCGATGATCCCGGCGATGGAAGCGATCATCAAGTACGGCGGCCAGATGGGCGTCCGCGAGATCGTGTACGGCATGGCCCATCGCGGCCGCCTCAACATGCTCGCCAACGTGCTGGCCAAGCCGTTCCGCGTGATCTTCCACGAATTCTCGGGCGGCTCGGCCAATCCCGAGGATGTCGGCGGATCGGGCGACGTGAAATACCATCTCGGCACCAGCACCGACCGCGAGTTCGACGGCATCAACGTCCATATGTCGCTGGTCGCGAACCCGTCGCACCTCGAGGCCGCCGATCCGGTCGTGCTCGGCAAGGTGCGTGCACAGCAGACCTTCCGCGGCGATCTCGCCAAGCATGAGCAGGTCCTGCCCGTGCTGCTCCATGGCGACGCGGCCTTTGCGGGCCAGGGCATCGTCTGGGAATGCCTCGGCTTCTCGGGCATCCGCGGCTACAATACCGGCGGCTGTATTCACTTCATCATCAACAACCAGATCGGCTTCACCACCAGCCCGCAATTCGCGCGCTCCTCGCCCTATCCGTCGGACGTGGCGAAGGGCGTCCAGGCGCCGATCCTGCACGTCAATGGCGACGATCCCGAAGCCGTGACCTTCGCCTGCAAGGTCGCGATCGAGTTCCGCCAGACCTTCGGCCGCGACGTCGTGATCGACATGTGGTGCTATCGCCGCTTCGGCCATAACGAAGGCGACGAGCCGAGCTTCACCCAGCCGCTGATGTATGCCCGCATCAAGCAGCATCCGCCGGTCAGCGAAGTCTATGCCAAGCGCCTCGTCGCCGAAGGCTCGATCGACGCGGGCTTCGTCGACGGCAAGGTGACTGAGTTCACCAATTTGCTCGAAGGCGAGTTCGAGGCGGGTGCCTCCTATCTGCCCAACAAGGCGGACTGGTTCGCCGGCCGCTGGTCGGGCTTGCATGCCCCGGCGGATGCCGAAGGCGCGCGCCGCAATCTCGAGACCGGCATCGACAAGAAGCTGTTCGACAGCCTCGGCCGCACGCTGACCGACATCCCCGAGGGCCTGACCATCCACAAGACGCTGGCCCGCGTGATCGACGCCAAGCGCGAGATGTTCAAATCGGGCGAGAATTTCGACTGGGCGACCGGCGAAGCGCTCGGCTTCGGCTCGCTGCTGTCGGAGGGCTATGGCGTCCGCCTGTCGGGCCAGGATTCGGGCCGCGGCACCTTCTCGCAGCGTCACGCGGTGTGGATCGACCAGACCGACGAGCATCGCTACATCCCGCTCGGCGAGATCCCGCACGGCCGCTTCGAAGTGCTCGATAGCCCGCTGTCCGAATATGGCGTGCTCGGCTTCGAATATGGCTATGCCCTGGCCGATCCGAAGTCGCTGGTCCTCTGGGAGGCGCAGTTCGGCGACTTCGTCAACGGCGCGCAGATCATGATCGATCAGTTCATCGCGTCGGGCGAAGCCAAGTGGCTGCGCGCCAACGGCCTCGTGATGCTGCTGCCGCATGGCTATGAAGGCCAGGGCCCCGAGCACAGCTCGGCCCGGCCGGAGCGCATGCTGCAGCTGTGCGCGCAGGACAATATGCAGGTCGCCAACGTCACGACGCCGGCGAACTATTTCCACCTGCTCCGCCGCCAGATGCACCGGTCTTTCCGCAAGCCGCTGATCCTGATGACGCCCAAGTCGCTGCTGCGGCACAAGATGGCGGTGTCGAAGGCATCGGACTTCACCGGCGACACGCACTTCATGCGCATCCTTTCCGATCCTTCGGCGCCTGCCGACAAGGACGTGAAGCGGCTCGTGCTGTGCACCGGCAAGGTGGCGTACGACCTGATCGAGGCTCGCGACGCGGCAGGCGACAAGAACACCGCGATCGTCCGCATCGAACAGCTCTATCCCTTCCCCAGCGAGCCGCTGACCCTGCGTCTCGCGCGGATGACCAATCTCGAGGAAGTCATCTGGGCGCAGGAAGAACCGAAGAACAATGGCTATTGGTTCTTCGTCGAGCCGTTCATCGAGGAGTGCCTCAAGGCCGCGAAGATCAAGCCGCAGCGCGCCCGCTATGCCGGCCGCGCCGCCGCCGCTTCGCCGGCAACGGGCCTGATGAAGCGCCACCAGGCCGAACAGGGCGCACTCGTCGCCGACGCACTCGGACACAGCGTCCGTGAAGAAATCCGCAGAACCCGGAAAGGCTGATCTGCAATGACCGAAGTTAAAGTCCCCGTCCTCGGCGAATCGATCACCGAAGCCACCCTTGGCGAATGGCTCAAGAAGCCCGGCGAAGCCGTCGCCGTCGATGAGCCCATCGCCAGCCTCGAGACCGACAAGGTGTCGGTCGAGGTCCCCTCGCCTGTCGCAGGCGTGATGGGCCAGCAGCTCGTCGCGGTCGGCGATACGGTGAATGTCGGCGCGACCATCGCGACCGTCGAGGCCGGTGGCGCTGCCGCCGCGCCTGCGCCCGCCGCAGCTGCTCCGGCAGCCGCTCCAGCCCCTGAAGCCGCACCCTCGGGCGAAGCCGCCGCGCTCTCGCCGTCGGTCCG
>NZ_JARNTV010000122.1 GCF_029433115.1 Sphingomonas sp. AOB5
AACTGAAAACGACTCTAGAACGCCCCCGGCACTTCGCGCTGCAGCGTGCCCGGCCGTTCGGGCTGGAGGAGTTCCTGCCGTTCGCCGACCGACTGGACGCCGATGCCGCCGCTCGAGCTGATCGCGGTGCAGCTGCGCCCGGCGAGGAAGTCGATCGCCGCGCGGGTCGATGCCTCGTTGGGATCGCCGAGCGGCCGGGTCAGGTCGTCACCGGCGCGGCAGGTGCGCGGCATGATGCTGGCCAGGCCGCTATAATAGGCGCTCTGATGGTCGCGATTCTCGACCGCGAAGGCGATCACGCGCAGCCGGTCGTCGCACGCGCTGCGATCGATCGCGATCTGCCCCACCGGCTTGCCATAGGTGTTGGTGCCGATCAGCGCCGAATTGGTGCCGAGATAGGGGATGAAGGCGTTGATCACGAGCTCGCTGGCCGATGCCGTGCCGCCGGTGCCGATGAACGCGATCTTGGTTGGCGCGATCGATTGCGACTGGACGCCGAAATAGTCGGTCTGGTTGTTCGACGATTTTGAAGCGCGGAAGGTGGTGTAGGCGAACACGTCCGAGGTCGAACGGTTGCGGCCCAGCAGGTCGCCCATCAGCTCGGCGATCGAGACCAGCCCGCCGCCATTGTAGCGGAAATCGACGATGATGTTGGTGATCCCCGCCGCGCGGAAATTGGCGAACGCCGCGCGCAGTGCCGGATCGGCGGTGTTGATGAAGGTGCGCAGGTTCACATAGCCATATTGCTGGCCGCCATCGGTGATGATCTGCGCGCCGTAACGCGACGAGACCGGGGTCAGCGTGTAATCGGCCTTGGACACGGTCAGGTCTCGCGTTCCGGCGCTGTTGGTCACGCGCAGCACGCGCGTCGTGCCCGCCGTGGTCGGCCCCAGCGCATCGACTACCGCCTGCGATCCGCCCGACGCCATCAGCGCCGACACGGTCTGGAGCGACCCGGCGCTGGTGCCCACCGCGATAATCTCTGCCCCGCGATCGATCCCAGCGGTCAGCGCCGGGGTGCCTTCGAACGTCTCGGCGACGAACACCCGCCGCGCGATCGTATCATAGCTCAGGCGGAAGCCGAAGCCGGCGCTCGATCCCGAATTATAATAGGCATCCTCCTCGGCGATCGAGGTGATGTAGGTGAAATAGCGATCCTTGTTCTGGCTGCGCGCCGTCGCGGTCAGCGCGTCGATATAGTCCTGAACCGTGGTGTAGGGCGCGGCGTTCAGGCTGGCGGGCAGGGTCTCGGGGAAGAGGTACCATTCGTTCATCTGGGCCAGCACCCAGGACTTGCGATCGGCCAGCGAGCAAGCGCCGCTGGTCGGGGTGGGCGTGGAACCGCCGCTGCCACCGCCGCCCGTGACCGTACCGCCGCCGCTGCTGCACGCAGACAGCATCGCCACGAGACTCAACAACGCTCCGAAACGCCCAGCCTTCACGCGATTTCTCCTTGCTGTTCCGCACAATAGCGGAAAAGCGGGGGGCTCGTCCATTGCCGCAACTGTCTCAGGCGGCTCGATATTCTACGGATGCGGCGCGCGAAGGCCCTTGCGCGCAGCCCTTGCCTTCGCGCTTGGCGGCATAGAGCGCCTGATCGGCCGTACGGACCAGGCGGTCATAGTCGTCGGCATCGTCGGGGAACACTGCGAAGCCGAGGCTTGCGCCCACCGGCACGGGTTCCTCGTCGATGCTGGCCGGCACGCACAGGCCGGCGATCAGCGCGGTCATCCGCCGTTCCAGCGCGGCGCGATCGACAGGCGCGGGCAGCATCGCGACGAACTCGTCCCCGCCCAGTCGCCCGACGATCCCCTCCGCCCCGGCATGCGCCGCCAGCCGTTCGGCCACCGCCTTCAGCACGGCGTCGCCGGCATGATGCCCGCGCGTGTCGTTGATGCCCTTGAAGTCGTCGAGATCGATCAGCGCCAGCGCGAACCGGTCCCTGGAACGCGCAGTCTGCGCCGCGATCCGCGCCGCCACCGCTTCCTCGAACGCGCGGCGGTTATGGATGCCGGTGAGAGAATCGTACGTGGCGAGATCGCGCACCTTCTTCTCCATCACCAGCAGGTCGACAATGTGCTTCTGGGTATCGCGCAGGAACCCGATCTTGAGCAGCGCGACGCTGAGCATGCTCAGGCCGATCACCCGCTCCATGAAGCTGCCGGTCGCCATCATCGTTACTGCGGCAGGCGCGATGCCGAGCAGCAGCACCGAGATCGACGTCGCGCGCAGCGGCGCGAGGCAATGCGCGATGCTGAACGTGCCAAAGGCCAGGCTGACCGGGATCAGCACCGGATAGCCGAAGCCGCCGCCCAGATAGGTGATGACGGTGAAGCCGCTGATCATCCCGACCGACGCAAGCGCCGCGGCATGGACGCCGTGCAGCTGGCGCCGGATGGTTTCGAGCGGCGGGCGTTCGCGCCCGTTCCGCCCCCGCCACAGCATCAGCCGCCACAGGCTGAACACCCCGATGATCGGGGTCCAGGCATAAAAACGCAGCGGCTGCCCATCGTGCCACAGCACGAAATCGACAATCAGGATGTTGAGCAGCGCGATGGCGTGGAGGATCGGGATCTGGCGGCGCATGCTGTCGAACTGGAAGACCGCAAGCGCATTGCGGACTTCCTCCGGCACCTCGGGGCGCGTGCTGCCGCCCGTCCAACCCATCATGTCCCCCGATCCCAATTCGCCGGAAGATGGTCGCCGCGGCTTAAGATCGCGTTAGCCAGGAATCGATTGCGGCATAGCCGTGTGCGGGCAGCCCGCGCATCCGCCGCGCGTTCATGCCGCCCAGCGCGATCACCGGCACGCCAAGACCCTGCACCATCAGTCCGAACCGCACCCGGCCCAGCGCTGGCGCGCCAGGATGCGAGCGCGTGGCGAACACCGGCGAGACGAACAGCGCATCGGCACCCCGCCGGATCGCCGCAATCGCCTCGCGCCGGCTGTGCGCCGATGCCATGGTCAGCCCGCGCCCG
>NZ_JARNTV010000123.1 GCF_029433115.1 Sphingomonas sp. AOB5
GAGGCTGTCGTGGTCCGTTTTGCCGGGGATTCCGGCGATGGGATGCAGTTGACGGGCGGGCAGTTCACCTTGTCGACAGCGTTGGCGGGCAACGACCTTGCGACCTTCCCGGATTTTCCGGCCGAGATCCGCGCGCCGCAAGGGACGTTGTTCGGTGTGTCGGCGTTCCAGATCAACTTCGGTTCGACCCAGATCGACACCGCGGGCGACCAGCCGGACGTGCTGGTGGCGATGAACCCGGCGGCGCTAAAGACCAATGTCGAGGCGCTGAAGCCCGGCGGTCTGATCATCGCGGACGAAGGCGAGTTCGGGCAGCGTAATCTCGACAAGGCCAAATACGCCAGCAACCCGCTCGAGGATGAGTCGCTGAGCAAGTGGCAGGTGCTCAAGCTCGATATCTCGGCGCTGACCGTGGAAGCGGTGAAGCCGTTCGGGTTGGGCAACAAGGAAGCGCTGCGCTGCAAGAACATGTGGACCTTGGGTCTGGCGCTGTGGATGTTCGACCGCGACCGTGCGCCGCTGGTGGAGTGGCTCAAGGCCAAGTTCGCCAAGGCGCCGAACCTTGCCGAAGCCAATATCGCGGCGCTGAACGCGGGGCACGCCTATGGCGAGACCGCCGAGCTTGGCGCGCTGGGGATCTCTCAGCGTAACGTGTCGGCGGCACCGTCCGAGCCGGGCCTGTACCGCACCGTGACCGGCGCGGACTCGATCTCGCTGGGGCTGGTGGCGGGCGCACAGCTGGCCGAACTGCCGATGTTCTTCGGCGGCTATCCGATCACCCCGGCCTCGGCGATCCTGCACGCGCTGTCCCGGTTCAAGGAATATGGCGTCACGACGTTCCAGGCCGAGGACGAGATCGCTGCGATCGCCTCGGCGCTGGGCGCTTCCTATGCGGGATCGCTGGGGGTGACCTCGTCCTCGGGTCCGGGCATCGCGCTCAAGGGCGAGGCGATGGGCCTGGCGATCATGACCGAGCTGCCGCTGATCATCGTCAACTCGCAGCGCGGCGGTCCTTCGACGGGCCTGCCGACCAAGACCGAGCAGTCCGATCTCTATCAGGCCGTCTATGGCCGCAACGGCGACGCGCCGATGCCGGTGATCGCGTCGCGCTCGGCCGCCGACTGCTTCGACGTCGCGATCGAGGCGGTGCGGATCGCCACGCAGTACATGACCCCGGTGATGATCCTGACCGACGGCTATATCGCCAATGCCGCCGAGCCGTGGAAGGTGCCGGACATGAGCACCTACAAGCCGTTCCCGGTGAAGCATCACACCGAGCTTCCGGCCGAGGGGAGCAAGTTCCTGCCCTATGCGCGCGACGAGAAGCTCAAGCGCCCGTGGGTGAAGCCCGGCACGCCCGGACTGCTCCACCGCATCGGCGGGATCGAGAAGGCGGTGGATACCGGCAACCTCGATTACTCGCCGGCCAACCATCAGGCGATGACCGATATCCGCCGCGACAAGGTGGCCAATATCGATATCCCCGATCAGCTGGTCGAGCAGGGTCAGGCCGGCGGCAAGCTGGTCGTGGTCGGCTGGGGATCGACCTATGGCCCGATCACCACCGCGGTGCGCCGTGCGCGGGCGAAGGGCGTGGACGTGAGCCATATCCATATCCGCCATATCTGGCCGATGCCGAAGAACCTTGGCGACCTGCTGCGGAGCTATGAGCATATCCTGGTGCCCGAGATGAACACCGGTCAGCTCAAGACCGTGCTGCGCGACCAGTTCCTGGTGAACGCCGTGCCGCTCAACAAGGTGTCGGGCCAGCCCTTCACCATCGCCGAGATCGAAGGCGCGATCACGCGTCACCTCAACAGCGACAAGCCCGAAGAGCTTGGTCCCGACCATACCCAGCTGCCCAGCACCGAGGCTGTGAACCCATGAACGAGATCACCACCATCCGCCCGTCGACGCCCAAGGACTGGGAGACCGATCAGGAGGTCCGCTGGTGCCCGGGTTGCGGCGACTATGCGATCCTGAAGGCGGTGCAGCGCACCATGCCCGAGATCGGCGGGACGCCGGAGAACACCGTGTTCGTCAGCGGCATCGGCTGCTCGAGCCGGTTCCCTTATTATATGGAGACCTATGGGTTCCACACGATCCATGGCCGTGCGCCGGCGGTGGCGACGGGGGTCAAGCTCGCCAACCCCGAGCTCGACGTGTGGATCATCACCGGCGACGGCGACGGCCTGTCGATCGGTGGTAACCACACGATGCACCTGCTGCGGCGGAACCTGAACTGCCAGGTGCTGCTGTTCAACAACGAGATCTATGGCCTGACCAAAGGCCAATACTCGCCGACCAGCCGGGAAGGCACGCGCAGCCCCTCGACCCCGTTCGGGTCGGTCGATCATCCGGCCAAGCCGTGCGCGTTCGCGCTTGGCAGCGGCGGGCGGTTCATCGCGCGCGGGATCGACGTGCACAAGAACCTGCCGGGCGTGCTGAAGGCGGCGCACAAGCATCAGGGCGCGGCGTTCGTGGAGATCTTCCAGAACTGCATCGTCTACAATGACGATGTGTTCGAGCCGTTCACGGCCAAGCCCAACGCGCAGGCGAACCAGATGTGGTGCGTCGATGGCGAGCCGCTGCTGTTCGCGGGCGGCACGCGCGGCCTGTCGCTCGATGTCGAGAAGCTGACGCTCAAGGTGGTCGATGTGGTCGATGGCGACTGGCAGGCGGCTGGCGTGATCGTCCACAACGTCACCAATCGCGCCGTGGCGCACATGCTGGTCGAGATGCCGTTCGGGCCGTTCCCGATGGCACTCGGCGTCCTCTACGACGACCCCGCGCCCACGTTCGAAAGCGCAATCGTCGCGCAGAACAAGGCCGCAAGCGACGGCAAGACGCCCGACCTCCAAAAGCTCGTCGCCAAGGGACAAACCTGGTTGGTGG
>NZ_JARNTV010000124.1 GCF_029433115.1 Sphingomonas sp. AOB5
CCGAAGCCGCCACCTCCACCGCCGCCGCCACGCCGCGCGCGGCTCAGCAGGTCCTCGATCGACGAGACATTGCCGCGCGGGCCATTGCCGCGCTTGCCGTCGGGCGGAAGCGACCAGGGATTACGCGGACCGCCGCCCCCGTTGCCGTCGTCATTGCCGCCACTGCCGCCGCCGTTGCCCCAGGGGCTTTTCGGGGGATCGTTCCTGAAGACGCCGGCCAATGCGGGCCAGCCAAATCGTTTCGCCATACGGACCTTTATAGGGGTGCCGCCGCAGATTTACAGTGGCGGACGCGAAATCCGTCCCTATGTCCGGCCCGATGACCGACAAAACCACCATCGAAGCGATCCTCGCTCCCCTCACCGCAGGCCGTGCCAGCGCGCGATTCGAGAATGGACGGGCGAGCATCGTGCTCGACGTCACCGGCCTTTCCACCGCCGCGCGCGACGAGATGGAAGCCGATGCCAAACGCGCCGTCGCGGCGCTGGCCGGGGTGGACGAAGTGCGGGTGCTGATGACCAGCGAGCGGCGTTCGCGGCGGATGATTGCGGTGGGCAGCGGCAAGGGCGGCGTGGGCAAATCGACCGTCTCGGCCAATCTCGCCATCGCGCTGCATCGTGCGGGACGGCAGGTCGGCATGGTCGACGCCGATATCTATGGCCCGTCGCAGACGCGGCTGCTCGATGTCGAGGGCATCCGGCCGAGCCACAAGGACGAGAAGCTGATCCCTGTCCCCTCGCGCCACGGCGTGCCGGTGCTGTCGATGGGCGGGCTGGTCGAGCCGGGACAGGCGATCGCGTGGCGCGGGCCGATGGCGGGCAGCGCGCTGGGCCAGCTGGTCGATGCCGAATGGGGCGACAAGGATCTGCTGATCCTCGATCTGCCGCCGGGCACCGGCGATGTGCAGCTGACCATGGTGCAGAAGCACAAGCCCACGGGCGCGGTGATCGTATCGACCCCGCAGGATCTGGCGCTGATGGACGCGCGCCGCGCGATCGACCTGTTCCAGCGGATGGGCGTGCCGATCATCGGCCTGATCGAGAATATGTCGGGCTATGCCTGCCCGCATTGCGGCGAAGTCTCCGATCCGTTCGGGCGGGGCGGGGCCGAAGCGGCGGCGGCGGAACTGGGCATCCCGTTCCTGGGCCGGGTGCCGCTGGAACTGGCGATCCGCACCGCGTCCGACGCAGGCGAGCCGCCCGCGACCGGGAACGGGCCGGAAGCGCAGGCGTTCGTCGAGATTGCCGGTGCCGTGAATGGCTGGCTGGAGCAGAATGGAGGCTAGGATGCCGCTGACCCGCGACGAGGATATCAAGGCGCTGCTCGAGGAGGTGCGGACCATCGCGCTGGTCGGCGCGTCGGACCGGCCCGACCGGCCGAGCTACCGGGTGATGGGGTTCCTCCAGCGGCAGGGATACCGGGTGATCCCGATCAACCCGCAGATCGCGGGCGAGCATCTCCATGGCGAATATGTGTTCCACGATCTGGGCCAACTGGGCATGGAGATCGACATGGTCGACATCTTCCGCCGCCCGATCGCGGCCGGCGAAGCGGTGGACGAAGCCATTGCGGCGGGCGCGAAATCGGTGTGGCTGCAACTCGGCGTGATCAACGAGGAAGCCGCGGCGCGTGCCGAGGCGGCGGGGCTGAAAGTGGTGATGGACCGCTGCCCTGCGATCGAGATCCCGCGGCTGGGGATCGCGCCGGTCGCGGCCTAACCGCGCTTGTAGTCCGGCAGCACTTTCATTTGCTGCCAGTAGCGCGTCAGCCCGAGGCCCTGCATCAGCGTCTCGAACCGGGGATCGGCGCGCATCGCGCTGGTCGAGGGGAGGAACAGGAAGACCGTCCGCCGGTTGCCGCGCGAGGTGTAGGTGCGCTGTTCGGGGAAGCGCTGGTCCGAGATGCGGAAGCCGCGATCGAAGAAATACGCCTGTGCGACCTCGAACGCGGCATCGACCCGGCCCAATGCCGAGGCGAACTGGACCGTGTTTTCCGCAAAACCGGTCGCGGCGCGTGCGCCGGCCATGTTGAGCCGCATCGCTTCGTCGATATCGGTGTCCTTGCGCGACTGCATCGCGCGGGCGACCGCGACGATCATCGCGAAATTACTGTCCGTGATGCCCGCTGGGTGGCCGTCGACATTCTCGAACATCGCCAGCGATTGCTCGGCCCGGCCGGTGTAGAGCATGAAGTAGAAACGGGTGAACCACACCGCGAAATGGGTGGGGAACATCGCATAGGCTTCGGCCATGGCGCGATCGGCATCGTCGAGCCGGCCCGCCGCCCACAGGACCTGCGGATAGGTATAGGCGACGCCGGGCGTGGGCGGGACCTTGCCCGCCATGGTATCGAGCAGCGCCGCCGCCTCGCGGCAACGGCCGACACTCATCATGTTCCCGGCCAGCGCGCCGGTGAGCAGTGGATTGCCGGGGTGGCTCCTGAGCGTCGGGCGCAGCACCTGTTCGGCGGCGGTCCAGTTGCCGATGCGCGGGCGCAGGCCCAGCCGGGCGATCTTCACATAGATATTGCCGGGATCGAGCGCCTCGGCCCGGCGCATCGCTTCGTCGGCGCGGGCGCGCAGATCGTGCGACAGCTCGGGCGTGCGGGCGTTGGCGCCGCTGACATAGGTGAGCGCCAGCATGCCCCAGCCATCGGCATAGTCGGGATGCTTTTCCACCACCCGGCGCAGCAGCCCGGCGGCCTGGCTGCCGCCTTCGGGCGTGCTTTGCTGGATGGCGAGGCCCGCCTGGAACATCAGCAGCGCGACATCCTCGGGCGGCTTGCCGTCGTGCGCCGGCGCGGTGAAGCGGCGATAGCCCCACCAGCCGCCCGCCGCGACC
>NZ_JARNTV010000125.1 GCF_029433115.1 Sphingomonas sp. AOB5
CGGGAGCCGTGCCGTTGGCGATCGGGGCGATCTGGGCACTGGCGACGCCGCCGCCGGACCTGCTGGTGACCGGCGACGGGCGGCATCTGGCGATCCGCATGCCCGATGGCGGCATGGCGCTGCTGCGCGACCGGGCAGGCGACTATACCCGCGACATGCTGGCCGAGAATGGCGGGGAGGAGGAACTGGCGCTGCTGGCGGAGCAGCCGGGCGCGCGGTGCAGTTCTGACCTGTGCATCGTCGATGTTGTGGCGGGCGAGCGCCGCTGGCGGGTGGCGGCGACGCGGAGCAACTATCTGGTGCCGTGGCGCGAGATGATCGCGCTGTGCCGGTCGAGCGACATCGTCGATAGCGACCGCCGCCTGCCGCCGGGATGCACGCCGCGATGGATGAAGCTGGACCGCGAGGCGCTGGCGCGGACCGGCGGGGTCGCGGTGACCTTTGCCAGCGGGCGGGTGACAACGGTCAGCGGGCCGGCGGGGAAGCATCCATGGGTTGACCCGGCGACGGTTATGCCGCCACGGTTGCCGCGACCGATCCCGAAAGGCCAGTGATCCGAATGAAGGCTGCGACGTCTGGCGATGAGCGGAGCCGGGCCATCAATCCGCTCCAGCGTATCCCGCCGCACACGGTGCGCCACGAGGTGCTGCCGCCCGACGAGCTTGCTGCGCTACTGGCATGGACGCTGGCGAACGAAGACGCGCTGGTCGCGTCGAAGGTGGGCGCGCATCACGTCTATTCGGAGAAGCGCAACGCGCGCAGCCTGTATGGCCCCGCGCCTTGGAAGGCAGGGACGAGCGAGCGGATCGCGGCGCTGGTGCCCGGCATCCTGGCCGATCTGGGCATGGCGTCGTTCGAGATGAGCCGGTTCGAGATCGAGATGGTGGTCTATCCCGATGGCGGGTTCATCGGGCGGCACCATGACACCGCCACCGGCTCGGCGCGGCACAAGCGCGACCGGGTGGTGACCATCGTCTATTATTTTCACCGCGAGCCGAAGGGCTATTCGGGCGGCGAACTGCGCCTCTCGCCGCGGCTGGCGCCACCCGAGGGCGAGCCGCAGCATGTCGACCTGGCGCCGGGCCAGAACATGCTGATCGCCTTTCCGAGCTGGGCGCTGCACGAGGTGCTGCCGATCCGCATCCCATCGGGCGACTATGCGGACTCGCGGTTCGCGATCAATTTCTGGGCGCAGCGCGAGGTGCCTGAATAGCGCCGACGGGATGCCGGTGCGGAGAGCGGACCGGCGCGCCGTCGCGACGCGGAACTTCACACTAACTTCACACTGGTCCGGCTGTCCCAGTCGCAACTGGACCCCGGCTTTCGCCGGGGCACAGCAAAGTTAGTAACGGCGGAGAAGGCCCGCGAGGCGGCCTTGGATGCGGACCTGATTGGGGCGATAGCGCTGCGGATCATAGCTGCGGTTCGCCGGATCGAGGCGGACCATCGCGCCTTCCTTGCGGAAGAATTTCAGCGTCGCTTCGGCTTCGTCGATCAGCGCCACGACGATCTCGCCGTCGCGCGCGGTTTCGGTGCGGCGGATCAGCGCATAATCGCCATCGAGAATGCCGGCCTCGACCATCGAGTCACCCGCGACTTCGAGCGCATAATGCTCGCCCGAGCCGAGCAGCGCGGCAGGGACCGGCAGCATCGTAGCGCCTTCCAGCGCCTCGATCGGGGTACCTGCGGCAATGCGGCCATGCAGGGGGATCTCGATCACGTCATTGGCCGGTTCGGGCGCACGCGGCTTGAGCGTCACGACATTATCGGCTTCGGCAGCGACAGGTGCCGCCTTCTTCGGCTCGACGCCACGCTCGGGCATCTTGAGCACTTCGAGTGCGCGGGCGCGGTTGGCGAGGCGGCGGATGAAGCCGCGCTCCTCCAGCGCCGAGATCAGCCGGTGCACGCCCGACTTCGACTTGAGATCGAGCGCTTCCTTCATTTCCTCGAACGAGGGCGAGACGCCGCTATCGTTCAGGCGGTCATTGATGAAGCAGATCAGCTCGTGCTGCTTTCGCGTGAGCATGCCCGGTACCCTCTCTTGGAACAGACTGGGAACGTTTATGCAATGTTCCGCGCGCTTGTCAAGCGATGTCGAGGATTTCCACCGAGTCGCCGATATTTGCGGGTGGCGCGTGCGGATGACGCAGGATCAGGCAGTTGGCGCGGGCGAGGGTGCGCAGCATCGAACTGTCCTGGATCGCGGCGGCGAAAACGGCGCCGTCGCGCAGTGCGGCGCGCATATAATCGGTGCGATCGCCATTGGCGGGCAGCGGCTCGCCGAGCGTGGCCGAGCGCGTGGCGGGGAAGGGGCTGGTGCTGCCCGCCAGATGCGCGACGAGCGGGCGGACGAACAGTTGCGTGGTGACGAAGGCGGAGACCGGATTGCCGGGCAGGCCGATCACCACCGCATCGCCAAGGCGGCCGGCCATCATCGGCTTGCCTGGCCGCAATGCGATCCGCCAGAAATCGATGGTGGCACCCGCCGCCTCCAATGCGGGGCGGACGAGATCGTGATCGCCGACCGACGCGCCGCCGGTGGTGACCAATAGATCGGCATCGACAGTGCGGAACGCGGCCTCCAGTGCATCGGCGCGGTCGGGCAGGATGCCGAGATCGATAATCTCCACCGCCATATCGGCAAGCTGGGCCGCGAGCATCATGCGGTTGGTTTCTGGAAGCTGGTCCGGGCCGAGCGCCTCGCCGGGCGCGACCAGTTCGTCGCCGGTGGCGGCGATGGCGATGCGCGGCTTGCGGCGGACGGGCAGGGCGGCATGGCCG
>NZ_JARNTV010000126.1 GCF_029433115.1 Sphingomonas sp. AOB5
CCCCGCTGCCACGCCCGGCCTTGTCCTCGGCGTTCGAACGGACCCTGTTCGGCGCGGTGCCTGCCGAAACCGACAGCGCGCCGCAGGACGCGCCTGCGCTGGTCGGGATCGTCGGGCGGCTCGATCAGGACGCAGTGGCGCTGGTGCGGACTGCCGACGGCACCAGCCGCACGCTGGCGGTGGGCGCCAGTGTCGACGGGTGGAAGCTGGAGAGCCTGTCGATAGACGCGGGCTTCTTCACGCGCGGCACCCAGCGGGTGCGCGTGCCGTTGCCCACCGCCGACGCAGCGCCTCAGTAGATCCCGTCGATCTCCACCGTCAGCCGCGGTGCGCGGGGCTTCAGGAGCAGGCTGTTGTTGCGGCTCTGGTCCATCTCGTCGGCGCGCAGGCGGGCATAGCGGCTGGAGGTCACTGCGGTGGCATCATCGCTGTCGCGGATGATCGTCGGGCGCAGGAAGATGAACAGCGTGCGCTTGGTCCGCGATTCCCGGCGGCTGCGGAACAGTTCGCCGACCAGCGGGATATCGCCCAGGATCGGCACCTGACGCTTGGCTTCCAGATAATCGTCCGAGACGAGGCCGCCCAGCACGATCGTCTGGCCGTTATCGGCCAGCACGGTGGTGTTGATCGTGCGGGTGTTGGTGATCAGGTCCGACGCCTGCACGCTGAGGCCGGTCGCGATCGACGAGGCTTCCTGGCTGATCTCGAGCCGCACCGTATCGCCTGCATTGATCCGCGGGATCACGCGCAGGGTGATGCCGACATCCTGCCGCTCGATGGTGGTATAGGGGGTCACCGAATTGCTGTCGGTCAGGATCGATCCGGTCACGAACGGCACATTCTGGCCGACGATGATCTCGGCCGGCGAATTGTCGAGCACGGTCACCTGCGGCACCGACAGCAGGTTCGACTTGGTCGAGACGCCGAGCGCCTGGACCAGGATCGAGAAATCGTCGGTGACGTTGATGTTCGCGGTCAGGCCCTCGCCCAGCAGCTTTCCGGCGGGCACGCCCAGCACGGTCAGGATCGCGCCCAGCGACGGGCCGTTGTTGCTGAATGAGGTCGCGGCGCCGCTGCGCAGGCCGAGCGCCGCGCCGCCGCCGCCAAGCTGGATGCCGAGCTGTTCGGCATCGTCGCCGGTGATCTCGGCAATGGCGGCCTCGATCATCACCTGCGGACGGCGCACGTCGAGATCGGTGATCAGCGATTCGATCGAGGCGATGGCGGCAGGGGTGCCGCGCACGACGATGGCGTTGAGCTCCGGCGCGGGCTGGATGGTCAGATCGGGCGTGGTGAAGCCCTGCGCGCTGCTGCTGGTCTGCGACGAGGTGCCGGTCGCCGCCGGCGTGGGAGTCGGACCCGCCAGCGCATTGCCGCCAAGCGCGGCATTGGCATTGTTCGCATTGGCGTTGTTGGTGGCCAGCGTGCTGATCGGCGAACTGCGGTTGTTGCGGCCGCTCTGCGACAGGCGGCTGCCCTGGCCGAGCGAGCGGGCGACCGGATTGCTGACCTCGTCCTGCTGGCCGAGGATGCCGCGCAGCACGTTGGTGACCGATTCCGAATCCGCATAGCTCAGGCGGAACATGCGGGTGATCGGTGTGGCGCCGCCGGGCTGATCGAGCGAGGCGGCGATCTTGCGCGCTTCGGCGACCGAGGCGGGCGTGCCGCGCACGATCACGGTGTTGCTGCGCGCGTCGGATGCGACGCGGACGGCATCGCCCAGCACGGTCGTGAGCGTCTGTGCCACGTCGGGCGCATTGCCGTTGCGCAGCGTGATGCTGGCAAAGGTCGATCCGCCGCCCGCGTCGAGCTGGCGCGCGATCGCTTCGATGCGGCGGACGTTATCGGCATAGTCGGTGACGACGATGGCGTTGGGATTGGTCAGCGGCTCGACGCTGCCGAAGGTGGCGACCAGCGGGCGGACCACGCGCGCGACTTCGGCCGAGGGCACGTTGGTGAGGCGGACCATGCGCGTCACCAACGCCTGACCCGAAGCACCGCGCGTCGGCACGCCGCCTTCGCGCACCGCATTGGCGGCAGGCACGATGCGCCACGCGCGACCCGAACGGATCGCGGCGAAGCCGTTTGCACGCAGCACCGACTGGAACAATTCCCACACGCCATCGGGCGTCAGCGGCGTTGCGGAGGTGACCGTCACCGGACCCTTCACCGCCGGATCGAGGATCAGCGTGCGGCCGGTGATGCGCGATACCTGATCGGCGACGTCGGCGATTTCCACGCCGCGCATGTTGATCACCACATCGGCATTCTGCGCGCCCGGGGGCGGCGCCGTCTGGGCCAGCGCGACGGTCGAATCGAATGCGATCGCAGCAAGTGCGAGGGCGGCCAGGCTGGGGCGAATCGCTTTCACATCTGTCTCTTTACTTCAGCGGGACGGTAAGCGTCATCGGCTTCCCGTTGCGCATGACTTGAACCGTGGCGGAACCATTGCCCTGTGCGGCCGTGAAGGCGGCCCCGGCAGCGGTAGGGTCGCTGAGCGGCGTGCCGTTCACCGACATGAGGACATCGCCCGGCTGCAGCCCGGGAATCGCGGCGCTGCCGATGCGGTAGCCGCCATCGACGGGCGTGGCGTTGAAGCGCTGGAGGATCGCCGCGGTCGCGTTGGCCGCGCCGGGCGGTGGCGCGCCGCGCGGGC
>NZ_JARNTV010000127.1 GCF_029433115.1 Sphingomonas sp. AOB5
CCGCTCCCCCACCCGGCCACCCATAGGTTACTATCGTGCTGGGTGGCCGGGTGGGGGAGCGGGCCGGTGCCGCCATCCGCGTGAGCGGATCAAACGGTAGCGACTTTTTGTGCTCGCCTGCCTATGTCGGGGGCATGGAAGCGGTGACGATCTGTGCGGATTGCGCGGTGCGCGACAAGGCGCTGTGCGGCGCGTTGAGCGATGTCGAGCTGGAGGCGCTCAACGCACTGGGGCGGCGGCGTGTGCTGAAGCGCGGCGAGACGCTGATCTGGGCGGGCGAGGAAAGCGCGGTCTGCGCCAACCTCCTGTCCGGCGTGCTCAAGCTGGAAGCAAGCACCGCGGACGGGCGCGAACAGATTGTCGGGCTGCTCTATCCCGCCGATTTCGTCGGCCGACCCTATGCCGGCGAAGCCGAGTTCAGCGTGACTGCGGTGAGCGATGCCGAGCTGTGCGTGTTCCCGCGGGCGCCGTTCGAAGCGGTGCTGGAAGACCATGTGCGGATGGAGCGGCTGTTGCTGCAGCGGACCTTCGCCGCGCTGGACGAAGCGCGCGGGCGGATGCTCTCGCTCGCCCGGCTCAGCGCGGGCGAGAAGGTGGCGGGCTTCCTGCTCGACATGGCCGACCGGGCGGGCGGGTGCCGCGCGACGGGCTTCGGTCCGGTGACGTTCGACCTGCCGCTGACCCGCGGCGAGATGGCCGAGATATTGGGGCTGACGATCGAGACGGTAAGCCGGCAGCTCAGCCGGTTGAAGGAAGCCGGTGCGATCGCGTTACCGGGTGCGCGCGGCGTGACGATCCGGGATCGGGCTGCGCTGGAGGCGGCTGCCGCTACAGCGTAACGCCGCGTTTCCAGATGGCGATCTCGCGTTCGCCATTCTTTTCGGCGGCGGTTTCCTTGCCCGAGGCGATGGCGCAGATCGTGTCGAGCAGCGCGTCGCGCGCGGCGTCCATGCCTTCTTCCAGCACCTGACCCGCGTCGAAATCGATCCAGCCGGGCTTGCGCGCGGCGAGATCGCTGTTCGAGGCGATCTTGATCGTGGGCACCGGGAAACCGAGCGGCGTGCCGCGGCCGGTGGTGAACAGGATCGCGGTGGCGCCGGCGGCGGCAAGCGCCGTGGAGGACACCGCGTCGTTGCCGGGCGCTTCGAGCAGGGTCAGGCCGCGGGTGCGGACGCGTTCGCCATAATGGCGGACATCGGTGACGATGGCGTGGCCCGCCTTCTGCACCGCGCCGAGCGACTTTTCCTCCAGCGTGGTGATGCCGCCGGCGATGTTGCCGGGGGAGGGGTTCTCCGAAACCGGCTCGCCATGGCGGGTGAAATATGCCTTGAAGTCGTTCACCAGCGCGACGATCTCGCCGAACACCGCTTCGTCGGTGGCGCGATCCATCAGCAATTGCTCCGCGCCGAAGATTTCGGGGATTTCGGTGAGGATCGCGGTGCCGCCCGCCTCGGTCACCGCATCGCTCATCCGGCCGACCAGCGGATTGGCGGTGAGGCCGGAAAAGCCGTCCGATCCGCCGCATTTCACGCCCAAGACGAGCTCGGACAGCGGCGCGGGTTCGCGCCTGGCCTGCGATGCGGCTTCGACCAGTTCGGCGACGAGGGCGAGGCCTTCCTCGATCTCGTCGCTGGCCATCTGTGCGCCCAGCGTGCGGAGGTTGGGATGCGTCACCCCTTCGATCAGCTTGCTGGTCTGGTTGTTCTCGCAGCCAAGGCCGAGGATCAGCACGCCGCCGGCATTGGGATGGCTGGCGAGTGCGGCCAGGATATCGCGGGTGCCGCCCAGATCGTCGCCGAGCTGGGAGCAGCCGAAGGGGTGGGCGAAGGCGTGGATGCCGTCGACCTGTCCGGCGAAACGCGCCGCGGCCTTTTCCGCGATCTTCTGCGCGGTGCGGCCGACACAGCCGACGGTGGGGATGATCCAGATCTCGTTGCGGGTGCCGACCCGCCCGTCGGCGCGGCGATAGCCGAGGAAGCTGTGCGCGTCGGCAGCCGCTTCGGGCGCGTCGCCGGGGGCGTAGCGATAGCTGCCGCCGCCTTGCAGCGCGGTGCCGACATTATGGGTGTGGACATGCTCGCCCGGCGCGATCGCCTGCTTGGCCTTGCCGATGGGGAAGCCGAACTTGAGGACGGGATCGCCGGGCTGGATCGGCTTCACCGCGACCTTGTGGCCCTTGCCGACGGGTGCGGCCAGCGTGACGCCGAGCGCGGACTCGCCCGCGGCCATGTCGCGCAGCGCGGTGGCGACGCTGTCGCGTGGATCGATCTGGAACAGGGCCTCGCTCATCGTGCCGATATAGGCACACGCGGCGGCATGTGCAGCAGGGTGGGCGGGGCGATCATGCCGATCTCCGCATCGGGTGAGCCATTAGCGGTCATCGACCAGGATATCGCGACCGATATCGGCGATGCGGGTGCAGCCGGTGAGCGCCATGGCGATGCGCATCTCGGCATCGATCAGCTGGAGCAAATGGGTCACGCCGGCCTCGCCCCGCGCACCCAGCGCATAGGCCCAGGCGCGGCCAAGCAGCACGCCGCGCGCGCCGAGCGCGAGCATCCGCACCACGTCCAGCCCCGAGCGGACGCCGCCATCG
>NZ_JARNTV010000128.1 GCF_029433115.1 Sphingomonas sp. AOB5
CCCGCTCCCCCACCCGGCCTCCCACAGAATATGCTGGATGGGAGGCCGGGTGGGGGAGCGGGCTGGAACCGCATCCACGCAAGTGGATCAAACTCTAGTGAACGAAGCGCGCCACCACGTCGCGATAAGAGCGGCTGACCTTCACCGAGGCGCCCGAATCGAGCACCAGGAAGCATTCGCCGTTGGTGTGCGGCTTCACCTGCTTGACCAGGTCGAGATTGACGATGGTCGAACGGTGGACGCGCTGGAAGCGGCGCGGGTCGAGACGCTTTTCGAGGTCCTTCATCGTCTCGCGCAGGATCAGCGTGTTGTCGCCGGTATAGATGCACATGTAATCGCCGGCCGCGTCGATCCGCTCGATCGTATCGACATCGACGCGGAAGATCTGGCCGCGATCCTTGATGTTGATGAGCTTCTCGAACCGGTTCGATGCCAGTTCGCCGCTATCGGCCGCGGCATAATCCTCGGCCGCTTCCGGAGCGACTTCGGTGAGCACTTCCTTGAGCTTCTCGATCTCCTCGGCGCCGCCCTTTTCGCGGAGGCGCTGGCGGACGCGGTCGAGCGTGTCGGCCAGGCGCGATTCCTCGACCGGCTTCATCAGATAGTCGAGCGCCTGCGCCTCGAACGCGCGGATGGCGTGATCCGAATAGGCTGTGACGAAGACGAACAGCGGCGGTTCGACTTCCATAAGGCCCTGAACCACCGAAAATCCGTCGAATCCGGGCATCTGGATATCGAGGAAGACGAGATCGGGCTTGTGGGTCTTGATGGAACGGATCGCTTCGCGGCCGTTCGAGCATTTGTCGATGATCTCGACGTCGTCGTGCTCCTGGAGCCGAAGCTCGAGGCCCTGGATCGCCAGGGGTTCGTCGTCGACGAGAATGGTTCTGATTGTCATGCGGCCTCTCGGTTCGGTTCCTCGATCTGGAACGGGAATTCGATCTCAACGCTGAACCCATGCCCCGGGTTCGATTTGGTCTCGAATCTATGGTCAGGCCCATAAGCCTGCGCCAGACGCTCCCTGATATTGGCTAACCCCACGCCAGTTGAAAGGGTCGGCCGCGCTTTCATCTCGATCAATCCCGGGCCGGTGTCGGATACGCTGATCTGCACCCGTTCTCCGGCGAGCCGAGCGGAAACGGTGATATCGGCCCCATCTTCCTGCGGCGTGACCGCATATTTGATGGCGTTTTCCACCAGCGGCTGAAGCAGCAGCGAGGGCAGCCGCGCTTTGGCGACACGTGGGTCGATCTCGAAATGGGTGCGCAGCCGTTCGTCGAAGCGCATCTTCTCGATCTCGAGATAGAGTTTCAGCGTCTCCGCCTCCTGCGCCAATGTGACATGCGCAGTCGGCTCGTTGGCCAAGGTGTAGCGCAGGAACGAACTGAGGCGGGACAGCATGATGTTGGCGCGCTCGGTCTGTTTGAGCAGCACCAGCGTGGAGATCGAGTTGAGCGTGTTGAACAGGAAATGCGGGTTGAGCTGATACCGCAGCATCGCCAGCTGGGCGTAGCTTGCCTGATGCTCGAGCACCTGCATCTGATCCGCCTGCTCCTCGACGATCAGATAGAAATTGATGCCGAAATACAGCGCCGACCAGCCCGCCAGCACGGTGAAATTGAGGAAGGTCGAAGCGAACACCACCGGCAGGCTGATCCCCGGATCGACCATCTTCGAATTGAAGAACGAGAAGGTGAAGGCGTTCATCACCGCATAGAGCATCGTCGCCAGCGCCAGCGTGGCCAGCGTCAGCACGATGCCCGGAATGGCGGGCAGGCGGCGATACAGGCTGTAGAGCGCGGCCAGCAGGAGGGTGAGGCAATAGCCGATGATCGAATCGAAGATCGGGCGGATCACGCCCACCACTGTCAGCTCGTTCGAGATCGACGAGACGGTGCGCAGCACGAGATAGCCGCTCCACCCCACCGCCTGCAGCATCCAGAAAGCGCGGCTCTTGTCCTCGAAGAAAGGTCGCACGAGAATCGAGGGCCGCGGGATCGCGGTGGGCAGGAGGCGCAGCCTGGGTCGTAGGGGTTCGAGCACGTACCCGCTCTAACACCGCTGGCGTGACGCGGCAAAGAGGGGCAGATTACGCGTCGGCAAGGTTACGGTGCCGGCCCGCTCCCCACCCGGCCACCCAACGGAAGTATATTCTATGGGTGGCCGGGTGGGGAG